>CAIXBB010000001.1 GCA_903917565.1 uncultured cyanobacterium
CGAGGCGTACTGGAAGATCAGGCGACCGAAGTAACCGTGGGCAGCCACGATGTTGTAGGTCTCCTCTTCCTGGCCGAACTTGTAGCCGTAGTTCTGCGACTCGCTCTCGGTGGTTTCACGCACCAGGGAGCTGGTGACGAGCGAACCGTGCATGGCGGAGAACAGGGAGCCACCGAACACACCCGCCACACCCAGCATGTGGAAGGGATGCATCAGGATGTTGTGCTCAGCCTGGAACACCAGCATGAAGTTGAAGGTGCCGCTGATGCCGAGGGGCATGCCGTCCGAAAAAGACCCCTGACCGAAGGGATAGATCAGGAACACCGCGAAGGCCGCCGAGAGGGGGGCGGAGTAGGCGACGCAGATCCAGGGGCGCATGCCGAGGCGGTAGGAAAGCTCCCACTGGCGGCCCATGTAGGCGGAAATGCCGATCAGGAAGTGGAAGACCACCAGCTGGTAGGGGCCACCGTTGTACAGCCACTCATCGAGGCTGGCGGCTTCCCAGATGGGGTAGATGTGCAGGCCGATGGCGTTGCTCGAAGGAACAACGGCGCCGGAGATGATGTTGTTGCCGTAGATCAGGGAGCCAGCGACGGGCTCACGGATGCCGTCGATGTCGACGGAGGGTGCCGCGATGAAAGCGACGATGAAGCAGATGGTGGCGGTCAGCAGGCAGGGGATCATCAGCACACCGAACCAACCGACGTAGATGCGGTTGTTGGTGGAGGTGACCCACGAACAGAAGCTTTCCCAGCTTCCGGCGCGGCCGCTGCGGATGGCAGTGGTCATGGAAGTAAGACGGTAGGAAAAGGCAGAGATACCTCCACAAGGGAGGTCCATTCACATTAAGTAACTCCAGTCTGGATCGGCCCGGAGCGCAATGATCCTTCAGCCAATCGTGCGGCTCCATAAAGAATGTTCATGAAGTTGTCTTCATGAACATTCTTTATGGAGCCGCTGCCAGGGGGCCGGCCCCGGGGGAGGCCAGCTGCTGGCCGATCCAGCCGCGCCCCTGCTGCAGGAACCTCGCCCAGTCCAGCTTCTCCGCTTCGGCCGCCCGCGCCACCAGCAGGGGCGCTTCCCGCTTGATCCGCTCCAGGTCAGGAGCCTCCACGCCAGCAGAGAGGGCCAACACATCGGCCATGGCATGGCACACCACCCGGGTGAGATAGGCCGCGCTCATGGCCTGGAGTGCCCCGCCCACCAGCCAGGTGGCTCCATGGAGACGCACGGCCGCCGCCAGGGCCTGGCTGCTCCACTCCACCACCCCCAGCAACAGCGAGGCCTTGGCCAGCTCGACGGCGGCAGCCTTGAGCTGCTCCACGCTCCAGGGGCAGTCCCAGAGACGGGCCATCTCCTGGAGCATCAGTCCGTTGGCCGCCGCCAGCACCACCAGATCCACCGAGGGCAGGGGGGCGGCGAACACCCCCGCCGCCGCCAACCACTGGGTGCGCTGCTGCAGCTGCACAAGCCGCTGCCGCCGCAGGCGCTCCAGCTCTGCCTGCCAATGGCGGTGCAGATCTTCGCTGCGCCGCAGCGGTGTGGCCCGGCGCAGGGCGGCAGCCTCACGCACCAGCCAGCGGGCCAGGGGCTGCAGGCTGGCCGTCAGCCCTTCGGGGTGGCCGTCCCAGGGCAGGACCCGCTCCGGGGCGACGGCGGGCCACTGGGACACCAGCTCGGCTGCCAGGGAGAGGAGATCGCAGGGAGCCTCCGGTTGCACCAGCAGCCAGACGGGCTGGCCCGCCGGCACCGCTTCGAGCCAGCGGAGATCGGCGGCCCGCAGGGGGGTCACCAGGTGGAACACCACCACATCGGCGGCGGCGAACCCGTCCGGCCAGCGGCGTTCCCGGCTCACCGCCGGCAGGGCTTCGCCCCACCGAAGGCTGAGGGCCAGCCGGCCACGCAGGGCCTGCTGGAGCTGGGGCGCCCAGGAGGCGTCGGGGGCGACGGAGCCCACCAGGGCCAGCTGCAGTCCGGATCGTGCCCCTTCGTCGCGCAGGGCGGCCAGTCTTGACCGGCGCCGCGCCTGGCCTTCGCCGGGCTCGCCTTCCAGCCGCTCGAACTGGAGCAGAAGGTCGTCGCAGCGCCGCAGCCAGGCCTCGAAGGTGCTCGGCAGCTGTGGCGCCGCCAGCCGGGTGGGCCCCCGGCCCAGCCACCACCAGCCCGCGGCGATCCCCGCCAACCCCATCAGGCCCAATCCTTCACCGGGCAGCGACCGCAGGAGCAGCTCTCCCCCCAGCATCCCCCCGGCGAGCATCAGGGCCTGCCTGCCCCAGCCGGCAGACAGCAGGGTGCGCGACAGCGAGGACAGGGCGGCTGGGCGCAGGGGATCCTGGGGCGTCACGGGTGGCTACCGGCGGCGATGCCTCTCTAGCTCAGAAGTGACGGGGCTCACACCCCCGACCACCTCCCTGAAGCCATGGCCCCTGCAGAGCCCGGCGGGACGCAGCATGATTCCTGTAGTCGTCGGGGTCCGTTCCGTGCCGTCTTCCGATGCCCGTGCCGGCCAGGCTGCGACGGTGGACGGCCTGTTCCTGCTGGAAGACCACCTTCAGGAGCTGCGCCGTGCCCTGGTGGAGCTGCGCGGCTGCGACCGCTGGCACGGCGGCCTGCCGGTGCTGCTGCTGGAGCGCTGCTGGCTGCGCCTCAGCCGCGTCCCGGTGGAGCGTCTCGCCCAGCGGCTGCCTCCGGACTGCAGCCAGGAGGCCCCCGAGCTGTGCCGTTACCGGGAGCTGGTGGCGACAGGTCGCTCGCCCTGGGAAGCCGAACGGCTCTGCTGGGAGGACTTCGGGGCGGAGGCCTGCCGGGAAGCCCTGCGCAAGTTCTGGGCCGCCCAGGAACGGGGGACCCAGGGCTGGACCCTGGAGACCTATCTGGATCTGCTGCAGCAGTACCGCCAGCGCTTCGCCCAGGAGGGCCCACGGCCTGTGCCGCTGCTGGTCCTGGCCCGGCGGGAAGGCCCCGAGCGTCGCGGCAGGCATCGGCTGCTGTGGTTGGGGCCTGATGCGGCCGAGGGCCGGCCGTCGATGCGCGACACTTGCCCCTGATTGCAGGCTGCGGCCATGGGCGACGACACCAACACTCCTCATCCTGTGGGCTCCAGCCGTGGGGACTCCCCCGAGCGGGGGGGGCGTTCGGGGCCGAACAGGGAACCGGGCGGCTTCCGCATCCGCCTGAGTGATAACGAGTTGCAGGCGGCCCGCGCCCTCCAGGACGCCTTCGGCCTGCGCTCCACGGTGGCGGTGCTGGGCTTTGCCCTGCGCACCCTTGCCGACCAGCTGGAAAAGGGGCAACTTGAGGCCCTGGTCGCCGAGAACCGGGCCCAGGCGGGCACCCGCGCTCCTGCCCCCCGGGGGGGTGAGCCCCGTCGTGTCGTGGGCGACGGCCAACCCCGCTCCGGGGGCCGTGGCGGCCACGGCGGCGCCCGGATTGATCCCTTTGCCCGGCCCAGCAAGCCTCCGCTTCCGGTTGAGGTGAGCGAACCCGAAGCACCTGCCGAGCAGGTGGCCCCAGATTCCGCCGAGGTGACCCCAGATTTCGCAGATGCGGCCCAAGATTCCGTCGAAGCGGCCCCGGATTCCCTTGACGAGCCTGGCGAAGCGCCGATCGCCGCCTCCGAATCCGAGGCCGACGCCACCCCGGACGCGTGATCCAGCCCAGCACCGCGCCGGCACGGCCCCGGGTGCTGTCCGGTGTGCAACCCACCGGGGCCCTGCACCTGGGCAACTGGCTCGGGGCGATTCGCAACTGGGTGGATCTGCAGGACAGCCACGAGACCTTCTTCTGCGTGGTCGACCTGCATGCGATCACGGTGCCCCACGATCCGAAGCGTCTGGCGGAGGACACCCTCACCACGGCGGCCCTGTATCTGGCCTGCGGCATCGACCCGCAGCGCGCCACCGTGTTCGCGCAGAGCCAGGTGAGTGCCCACAGCGAGCTCTGCTGGTTGCTCAATTGCGTCACCCCGCTCAACTGGCTGGAGCGGATGATCCAGTTCAAGGAGAAGGCGCTCAAGCAGGGCGACAACGTCTCCGTCGGCCTGCTGGATTACCCGGTGCTGATGGCCGCGGACATCCTTCTCTATGACGCCGACCTGGTGCCGGTGGGCGAAGACCAGAAACAGCATCTCGAACTGGCCCGGGACATCGCCCAGCAGCGGGTCAACGCCCGCTACGCGCCAGACCCGGAGCACCCCATCCTCAAGGTGCCCGAGCCCCTGATCCTCCGGGAGGGGGCGAGGGTGATGAGCCTGATCGACGGCAGCGCCAAGATGAGCAAGAGCGACCCCAACGAGGGCTCCCGCATCACCCTGCTGGATCCCCCCGAGGTCATCACCCGCAAGATCAAACGGGCCAAGACCGATCCGGTCATGGGCCTGGAGTTCGGCAACCCGGAGCGGCCGGAAGCCGACAACCTGCTCGGGCTCTATGCCCTGGTGTCCGGCCTCGGCCGCGAGCAGGCGGCGGCGGCGTGCGCCTCCATGGGCTGGGGAGCCTTCAAGCCCCTGCTGGCGGAGGCCACGGTGGAAGCCCTCAGGCCCCTGCAGCAGCGCTACGGGGAACTGCGCAGCGATCCGGCCACCCTCGAGGCCGTTCTGAGGGACGGGCGGGAGCGCGCTTCGGCCGTTGCCGGGGTGACGCTGCAGCGGGTGCGCCGTGCCCTTGGATTTCTGGCATTGAACTGAAGCAAGGGGTGGCCCTGCTGGCAAGGCGCAGTCGGAATGTGTGAATCAAACGTTATGTATTGATCACGACAACTGATCGTTCGCCGTGGGTGAACTACCTGTTCCCTGGTGCCCTGCCATGGCGGGTGGAGCCCAGGGAGCTGCTGGACATCTCCCTGGCCTGACTGAAGATTTCCTGAATGCCAGCCCCCAGGATGGGTGGGCCATGCACGTTGGGGCCTGTTCTGTCCAGTACGGGCGCAGGGGTCTGGCCTTCGGGGGCTGGCTCTGAGCAAGGTCAGGGTCCCCTGACGACCCCTTGCTGTTGCGTTTCCGTTTCCCGCCGCCGCCGAAGTCCCATCAGCGTGGCCCGCTTGCCCTGGTGCTGCTGCTGCTGCTGCCGATGGTGCAACGGCCGGTCGCACCGGTGCCCCAGCCAGCGGCCCGAGCGGCGGCAAGGCCCATCGCCCAGCCGGCCATTCCGGTGGCGGTGGCGGAGGCCACCGGTCCCTACGGGATCACCCCCGAGAGACGGGCCCTGCTCAACACGATCCGCTTCGCTGAAGGCACCTGGATCGGCGGCAGCCAGGAGGGATACCGGGTGCTCTACGGCGGTGATCGCTTCGACGATCTCAGCCGGCACCCGGACATGGTGGTACGGCGTCGCCATGCCAGCGCCGCCGCCGGGGCCTATCAGTTTCTGCCCACGACCTGGGACAAGGCCGCCGAGGAGCTCCAGCTCAGGGATTTCCGACCCGCCAGCCAGGATCAGGCGGCCCTGCATCTGGTGCAGGAGCGGGGGGCGCTGCAGTCCTTCGATCGCCAGGGCCTCACGGCCGAGGTGCTGGCGCGGCTGGCACCGGAATGGGCCTCGCTGCCGACGCTTGAGGGGGTCAGCCACTACGGCCAGCCCGTGAAAGCCCGCAGCGAGCTGCAGCACTTCTACCAGCGGGAACTGGAACGGCTGCGCCGGCTCACCAGCGCCTGAGCCTGCTCAGGGCTCCCGATACACCACGCGGCCCCGTTCGTCGTTGCCCACATCAAGCAGGTGGTTGAACAGCAGCCGCTCGATCTCAGCGCTGACCACGCTGCTGTTGGCCTGGGGAGGAAGCTGGAGCTCCAGCAGCGCGTCGTTGAGGGTGAAGCCGGCCTTGCCGGCACGTCGAGCGAGCTGCAGCACCTGCCGTTCGATCGGGGGAAAGGTCGCCGTTTCGCTGCCCGCCAAGGCCTCCTCCAGCAGCAGGGACTGGTTGGCCTGCCGCACCATGTCGGGCACCAGCACCAGATCCAGCAGCTGGCCGATGCCGCAGAGCCCGAAGGTGAGCAGCCAGAGAATGCCGCTGAGGGGTTTGCGGTTGTAGAAACGCGGCAGGCCGCACAGACCCACCAGGCAGGTGCACCACAGCAGGTAGCTGAGGGCCACGCTGCGCCGCTCGGCCGCGCGGTTGAACGTCAACCCCGCGAGGCGGCTGGGGGCTGGCCGCTGATCTGGGCTCTGGACGGGTCCTGGCGTGGGTCGGGCAGCCATCAGAGTGCTCAGCCCCTCTAACTTAGGTCGGCTGCCGCGCGTCTACGGCCCCCGGCAGAGGAGCGGGGGAGGGGCCATCGGTGGGCCTCGATACCATGCCTTCAACAGGTGCCCTCCATGACGTCCGCGCCCCCTTCACCGGTGCCACCGGCCTCCAGCCCCGCCACCTCCGGTGGCTCTCCTTCCGATGGCGTCGCCATCGTGCTGCCGAAAACAAGTGAAAGCCCCCAGCTGCTGCGGATCCGCCATTCGATGAGCCATGTGCTGGCCATGGCGGTGCAGAAGCTCTTCCCCCGGGCCCAGGTCACCATCGGTCCCTGGACCGAGAGCGGCTTCTACTACGACTTCGACAACCCGGATCCCTTCACCGAGGCCGACCTGAAGGCGATCCAGAAGGAGATGGGAAAGATCATCGCCCGCAAGCTGCCCCTGGAGCGCATCGTGGTGAGCAGGGAGGAGGCCGAACGCCGCATCCGGGCCCAGAACGAGCCCTACAAGCTGGAGATCCTGGCGGGACTCACCGAACCGATCACGCTGTACACCCTGGGCGACCAATGGTGGGATCTCTGCGCCGGCCCCCACGTGGCCCACACCGGCGAACTCCACCCCAAGGCCTTCGCCCTCGAGAGCGTCGCCGGGGCCTACTGGCGCGGCGACGAGAAGCGGGCCCAGCTGCAGCGGATCTACGGCACCGCCTGGGAAACGCCGGAGCAGCTGGCCGAATACCAGCGGCGCAAGGAGGAGGCCCTGCGCCGCGACCATCGGCGCCTCGGCACCGACCTCGACCTCTATTCCATCGAGGAGGCGGCAGGCGCCGGCCTGGTGTTCTGGCATCCCCGCGGCGCCCGCATGCGGCTGCTGATCGAGGACTTCTGGCGAGCGGCCCACTTCGAGGACGGCTACGAGCTCCTGTACACCCCCCACGTGGCGGACCTCAGCCTGTGGAAGACCTCGGGGCACCTCGACTTCTACAGCGAGAGCATGTTCGGGCCGATGGCGGTGGACGAACGGCAGTACCAGCTCAAGCCGATGAACTGCCCCTTCCACGTGCTCACCTACGCCAGCCGGCTGCGCTCCTACCGGGAGCTGCCGATCCGCTGGGCCGAACTCGGCACGGTGTACCGCTATGAACGGCCCGGGGTGATGCACGGGTTGATGCGGGTGCGGGGCTTCACCCAGGACGACGCCCACGTGTTCTGCCTGCCGGAGCAGATCTCCGATGAAATCCTTCGGGTGCTGAACCTCACCGAGCGCATCCTCTCCACCTTCGACTTCCGCAGCTACGAGATCCATCTCTCCACCCGTCCGGAGAAGTCGATCGGCGACGATGCCGTCTGGGATCTGGCCACCGCCGGCCTGGTGGAGGCCCTGGAGCGCAAGGGCTGGGCCTACAAGGTGGACGAGGGGGGCGGTGCCTTCTATGGCCCCAAGATCGATCTCAAGATCGAGGATGCGATCGGCCGGATGTGGCAGTGCTCGACCATCCAGCTCGACTTCAACCTGCCGGAACGCTTCGATCTCCACTACGTGGCGGCCGACGGCAGCCGCTCAAGGCCGATCATGATCCACCGCGCCATCTTCGGCTCCCTGGAGCGCTTCTTCGGCGTGATGGTGGAGAACTACGCCGGTGATTTCCCCTTCTGGCTCGCCCCCGAGCAGGTGCGGCTGCTGCCGGTCACCGACGACGCCCTCCCCTGGGCCGAGGAGCTCAGGGGCCAGCTGGTGGCCGCCGGCATCCGCGCCGGCATCGACCACAGCGGCGATCGGCTGGGCAAGCTGATCCGCAACGGCGAGCAGATGAAGATTCCCGTGCTGGGGGTTCTCGGTGCCCGTGAGGCCGAAACCCGCAGCGTCAGCCTGCGCAGTCGCCGCCAGGGGGATCTGGGCAGTGTGGAGGCTGACGCCCTGGTGAGCGCCGCTGCGGCGGCCAACGCGGGCCGGCAGGCCACCCTGGCCCTGGCATGAGCCTCCTGCTGGCGGGCGACATCGGCGGCACCAAGACCCTGCTGAGCCTCTGGCGGCCCGGTGGGGAGCGGCCCGAGCTGCTGCTCGAGGAACGTTTCGTCTCGGCCGCCTGGGACGATCTGGCCCCGATGGTGCGCCACTTCCTGGCCGGCGCCGGTGAGGCGTCCGGAACGCCCCCTGCGGCCGCCTGCTTCGCCGTGGCCGGACCGGTGGAGGGCGGGCAGGCGCAGCTCACCAACCTCCCCTGGCGGCTCGACACCGGCCGCCTGGCCAGCAGCTGCGGCCTGCCGAAGCTGGAGCTGGTCAACGATTTCGCCGTGCTGATCTACGGCCTGCCCCATCTCGAGCCCGGCCAGGTGGCGCCCGTGCGTCAGGGCCAACGCGAGCCACTGGCGCCACTGCTGGTCCTGGGGGCCGGCACCGGCCTGGGGGTGGCGATGGGCCTGCCCACCGCCGCTGGCCTGCGGGCGATCCCCAGTGAGGCGGCCCACGGGGAGTTCGCCGCCCGTTGCCAGCAGGAATGGGAGCTGAAGCAGTGGCTCAGGGCCGATCTGGCGATCGAGCGGGTGTCAATCGAGCGGGTGGTGAGCGGCACCGGCCTGGGCCATGTGGCCCGCTGGCTTCTTTCCTGCCGCCACCCCGACGGCGACCATCCCCTCAGCGCGCGCGCCAGGCTCTGGAGCGGGGCCGGTGATGGGCCCGTCCGGGCCGACCTGCCTGCCGAGGTGGCGGTGGCCGCCGCCGCCGGCGACCGCCTGGCGGCCGACGCCCTGGCCCTGTGGCTAGGGGCCTACGGCAGCGTCTGCGGCGATCTGGCCCTGGCCGCCCTGAGTCGGGGCGGGCTCTGGCTGGCGGGGGGCACGGCCGCCAAGCTGCTCGATGGCCTGCGCTCGAGCACTTTCCTGGAGCCCTTTCTGAACAAGGGACGGCTGCGCTCCACCCTGGAGCCCGTGCCCATCACCGCTGTGGTGGATCCGGGGGTGGGTAGCTTCAGCGCCGCCTGCCGCGCCCGGATGCTGCTGGGCTGAGGCCAGCACACCAAAGGGTCGCCTGCAACACTGAGCCCAACGACAGATCATTTATGGTCCGGCCCCAGATCGGCCAGGGGGTGGTGGTGGAGGTTCCGGCCACCACCGCCAACATCGGCCCGGGATTCGACTGCCTCGGCGCCGCCCTTGCGCTCGGCAACCGCTTCGAACTGCGCGTGATCGAGGGGGGCGGTGAACGTTTCGAGCTGATCATCGAGGGCCCGGAGGGGGCCCACCTGCGCGGCGGCCCCGACAACCTCGTCTACCGCTCCGCCCAGCGGGTCTGGCGCGAGGTGGGGCTGGAGGCGGTGGCCCTGGAGGCCCGGGTGCAGCTGGCCGTGCCGCCCGCTAGGGGTCTGGGCAGCAGCGCCACCGCCATCGTGGCCGGGCTGATCGGTGCCAATGCGCTGGTGGGGGAACCGCTCAGCCGGGAAAAGCTGCTGGAGCTAGCCATCGACATCGAAGGCCATCCCGACAATGTCGTCCCTTCCCTGCTCGGTGGGCTCTGCCTGACGGCGCGGGCCGCCTCCCACCGCTGGCGGGTGGTGCGCTGTGAATGGAACCCGCTCGTGAAGCCGGTGGTGGCGATTCCCACGATCCGGCTGAGCACCAGCGAGGCGCGCCGGGCCATGCCGCGCAGCATCCCCATCAGCGATGCGGTGATGAATCTGGGGGCCCTCACCCTGCTGCTGCAGGGACTGCGCACGGGCAATGGCGATCTGATCGCCGATGGCATGCACGACCGCATCCATGAGCCCTACCGCTGGGGACTGATCCAGGGGGGGCGAGCCGTGCGGGAGGCGGCCCTGCAGGCCGGGGGCTGGGGTTGCGTGATCAGCGGCGCAGGCCCCAGCCTGCTGGCCCTGACCCCGGCCGGCTGTGCCGAGGCGGTGGCAGAGGCCATGACCCGTGCCTGGCAGGGGGAGGGTGTGAGCAGCCACAGCGCCGTGCTCGGAATCCAGGAAGGCGGCAGCACCTGGGCACCCCTGGTGGAGGGGAGCCGCCCGCAGGCCATCGTTGGCGACTCGAACAGCCCCGCTGAGTAGATCTACTCAGCTGATAGGCTCTGCCCCTCGGGGACAGCCTTCCTTCGAGACCGCGTCTCCCGCCATACTTCCCGCCTCGAGCACCCCCAACAGTGATGGACGCCAGCCTGCCTCTCTCGCTCGCGTCCTCTTCGTTGCCCGCCGGACTCACCGATGGTGCGGGATTTCCCTGGCTCAGCCTGATCGTGCTGCTGCCGGCCACCGCCGCCCTGGTGATGCCCCTGCTGCCCGGTGACGGCAGCGATCCCCGCCTTCCTCGCACCCTTGCCCTGGGGGTTCTCGGGGTGGATCTCGCCCTGATCCTCTGGGTGTTCGCCCGCCATTTCGATGGCGGTCTGGGTGAGCTGCAGCTGGTGGAACGGGTGCCCTGGGTGCAGGCCCTCGGCCTGGAATGGTCCCTGGCCGCCGATGGACTCTCGGCTCCCCTGGTGGTGCTGAGTGGTCTGGTCACCCTGCTTTCGGTGGCGGCGAGCTGGAACATCCGCCTCAAGACACGCCTCTATTTCGGCCTGCTCCTCGTCCAGGCCACTGCCCAGAGCCTGGTGTTCCTCTCCCAGGATTTCCTGCTGTTCTTCCTGGCCTGGGAGCTGGAACTGGTGCCCGTGTATCTGCTGATCGCCATCTGGGGTGGCAAGCAGCGCCAGTACGCCGCCACCAAGTTCATCCTCTACACGGCCACGGCCTCCCTGCTGATCCTGATCAGCGGCCTGGCCCTGGCCCTTTCCGGCGATACCTTCACCCTCAACCTCAGCGAACTGGCGGCCCGTTCCCCCGGGGGCACCTTCGGCCTGCTCTGTTACCTGGGCTTCCTGGTGGGCTTCGGCGTGAAGTTGCCGATGTTCCCCTTGCACACCTGGTTGCCCGATGCCCATGGCGAGGCCAATGCGCCGGTGTCGATGCTGCTGGCGGGGGTGCTGCTCAAGATGGGGGGCTACGCCCTGCTGCGCTTCAACGTCCAGATGCTGCCCGAGGTGCACATGCGGCTGGCTCCAGCCCTGATCGTGCTCGGGATCATCAACATCATCTACGGCGCCCTCAACGCCTTCGCCCAGGACAACGTCAAGCGGCGGATCGCCTGCAGTTCGGTGAGCCACATGGGCTTCGTGCTGCTGGGGATCGGCGCCATCGATGCCCTCGGCATGAGCGGCGCCATGCTCCAGATGATCAGCCACGGGCTGATCGCCGCTTCGATGTTCTTCGTCACCGGCGTGTTCTACGAACGCACAGAGACCCTCTCGATCCCCAACATGGGTGGACTGGCCAAGGTGCTGCCGATCACCTTCGCCTTCTTCCTGGCCAGCTCCCTGGCCTCCCTGGCCCTGCCGGGGATGAGCGGCTTCATCAGCGAGATCACCGTCTTCCTGGGGGTCACCTCCTACGAGGGCTTCACGATCGGCTTCCGCGTGATCGCCATCGTCCTCGCCGCCATCGGTCTGGTGCTCACCCCCGTCTACCTGTTGTCCCTGTGCCGGCGCGTCTTCTTCGGTCCCCGCATCCCGGCCCTGGCGGTGGTGGGGGACATGAAGCCCCGGGAGCTGCTGATCGGCCTCACCCTGCTGGTGCCCACCCTGGTGATCGGCTTCTGGCCGCGGGTGGCCATCGACCTTTATGAGGCCAGCACCAACGGCCTCGCCGCCGAGCTGGCCAACCAGGGGGCCGTGGCCATGGGACGGTTGGCCGCCCTCGGCTGAGTCACAACCCGGCAACCGGGTGGGCTGAAATAGGGGCTCCCATCGAAGCGGCAGCCCGGCGATGACCAGCACCCTCCAGAGCCCTCCCGCCCTGTTGGCCGGAGAGGGGCTGCCCCGCTTCGAGGCCATCACCCCTGACCAGGTGAACGCCCACATCCCTGAGCTCCTGAACCGCCTGCAGGCGGAGCTCGATCGGGTGGAGGCCGATCTGGTGGCGGCGGCTGCCGCCGCACCACCCCTCAGCTGGGCCGAGGTGATGGATCCCCTGCACCGGCTGGGGGAACGGTTGCGCTGGAGCTGGGGGGTGGTGAGCCACCTCAACGGGGTCTGCAACAGCCAGGAGCTGCGGGAGGCCCACGCCAGCCAGCAGGCGGCGGTGGTGGCCTTCGGCAACCGTGCCGGCCAGAGCCGGGTGCTGTTCGAGGCCCTGCGCACGCTCCAGAGCCAGGGGGGACTCGATGCCACCCAGGAGCGGATCCTCACCGCGGAGCTCCGGGACATGGAGCTGCGGGGCGTGGGACTGGAGGGCCCGGTCCAGGACGCCTTCAACGCCGCCAGCCAGGAGCTGGCGGAGTTGGCCACCGCTTTCGGCAACCGGGTGCTGGATGCCACCAACGGCTGGACCCTCAAACTCTCAGACCCCGCCGAGGTGGAGGGTCTGCCCGAGAGCCTCAAGGAGCAGCTGGCCCAGGCTGCCCGCCAGGCCGGGGATGACCAGGCCACAGCGGAGCAGGGTCCCTGGCTGCTGGGGCTCGACATGCCCCGCTTCGGTCCGTTCCTGAAGTACAGCCGCCGCCGCGACCTGCGGGAGATCGCCTACAAGGCCCACGTGAGCCGGGCCTCGGGGGAAACCGATGGCAACTGGCCCGTGATCGAGCGGATTCTCACCCTGCGGCGGGAGCAGGCCCAACGGCTCGGCCATGGGTGCTGGGCCGAAGTGAGCCTGGCCTCGAAGATGGCCGGCTCGGTGGCAGAGGTGGAGGCCCTGCTGGAGGACCTGCGTGCCGCTGCCCACCCGGTGGCCGTGCAGGAACTGGAGGAGCTGCGCGCCTGCGCCGCCCGGGAGGGGGCGGCCGAGGCGGAGGACCTCAAGCCCTGGGATGTGAGTTTCTGGGCCGAGGTGCGGCGCCAGGAGGCGTTCGATCTGGACAGCGAGGCCCTGCGGCCCTGGTTCCCCCTGCCCCGGGTGCTGGATGGTCTGTTCGGCCTCTGTGACCGCCTGTTCGGCATCCACATCCGCCCCGCCGATGGCGAGGCGCCCGTCTGGCATCCGGATGTGCGTTTCTTCCGCGTCGATGACGCCGGCAGTGGCGAGCCGTTGGCGGCCTTCTATCTGGATCCCTACAGCCGGCCGGGCAGCAAGCGCGGTGGCGCCTGGATGGATGAGTGCCTGGTGCGCTCGGTCGACGCGGCCGGTGATCCCGTGCTGTCCGTGGCTTATCTGGTGTGCAACCAGAGCCCGCCAGTGGGCGACACCCCCAGCCTGATGACCTTCGAGGAGGTGGAGACCCTGTTCCACGAATTCGGCCATGGCCTCCAGCACATGCTCACCACCGTGGAGCGTCCCCAGGCGGCCGGGATCAACAACGTCGAATGGGATGCGGTGGAGCTCCCCAGCCAGTTCATGGAGAACTGGTGCTACGACCACGCCACCTTGATGGGCATGGCTCGCCACTGGCAGAGCGGCGAACCGCTGCCCGAGGCGGAGTTTGCCAAGCTCAAGGCCGCCCGCACCTTCATGGGCGGCGCCGCCACCCTGCGGCAGGTGCATTTCGCCCTCACCGACCTGCGGCTCCACAGCCAGTGGACGCCGGAGTGTGGCAGGACGCCGGAGGAGCTGCGCAGGGAGATCGCCGTCACCACCACGGTGCTGGAGCCGATCGAGGAGGACGCCTTCCTGTGCTCCTTCGGCCACATCTTCGCCGGTGGCTACTCCGCCGGCTACTACTCCTACAAGTGGGCCGAGGTGCTCAGCGCCGATGCCTTCAGCGCCTTCGAGGAGGTGGGGCTGGAGAACGAGGCAGCGATCCAGGCCACCGGCCGCCGCTTCCGCGAGACGGTGCTCAGCCTCGGCGGCAGCCGCCACCCCGGAGAGGTGTTCGAGACCTTCCGGGGCCGGGCCCCCAGCGCGGAGGCTCTGATCCGGCACTCCGGGCTGGCGGCCGCTGCTGGCGGCTGAGGGCTGGGAGGGCGCCGTTCGCCTGCGTGGGTGGCCGTTGCCTCGATAGCCTGAACCGGGATTCATCCCTACCCGGTGATCCCGCCTCCCCTTGCCTGAGACACGAGATGGGAGCCCAGCGAATCCTGGTGCTGGGTGGTGGCTTTGCCGGGCTCTGGAGTGCCCTCGCCGCAGCCCGCCAGCTCGACCAGCTGGGCCTCGGCCCCGAGGCCATGGAAGTGTTGCTCGTCAACCGTGACGCCTTCCATGCCATCCGCGTGCGCAATTACGAGCCCGACCTCGCTCCGCTGAGGGTTCCCCTGGAGGAGGTGCTCGCTCCAGCTGGTGTGCGCTGGCTGGTGGGGGAAGTCGGCCCCATCGACCTGGCCGCCCGCACCGTCAGCGTGCTGACCGAGGCTGGCCCCCGGATCCTTTCCTACGACCGGCTCATCTTCGCCCTCGGCAGCCAGCTGCTGCGGCCTCCGGTTCCGGGCCTGGCTGAGCATGGCTTCGATGTGGACACCTATCCCGCCGCCTCCCGGCTGGAGCAGCACCTGGAGACACTGGCGGGGCGCCCCGAGGGCCCCGGTCGGTTCACGGCCGTGGTGGTGGGAGCGGGCCTGACCGGGATCGAAGCCGCCTGTGAACTGCCGGCACGGCTGCGGTCCGTCCAGGCGCGGGCCGGCCTGTCCCAGCCGCTGCGGGTCGTGCTGGTGGATCACAACCCCGAGGTGGGCTCCGACATGGGGGCCTCGGCCCGGCCGGTGATCGAGACGGCCCTGGCGTCCATTGGTGTGGAGCTGCGCCTTGGGGTGCGGGTGGCCGGCCTCGATGGCGCGTCGATCCGCTTCGATGGCGGCGAGGTCATTCCCGCAGAAACGGTGCTCTGGTGCGCCGGCATGCGGGCCAGCCCGCTCACGGCCGCCTGTGGGGTGGCCACCGATGCCCTCGGCCGGCTGCCGGTCGATGCCGTTCTGCGGGTCGAGGGGCTGGGCGATGTGTTCGCCGCCGGCGACAGTGCCTGCCTGGAGTTGGACGACGGCCACATCTCGGTCATGTCCTGTCAGCACGGCCGGCCCATGGGCCGGTTCGCCGGGCACAACGCGGTCTGCGATCTGCTGGGTCTGCCGCTGTTGCCGCTGCGGATCGACTGGTACACCACCATCCTCGATCTGGGTCCCTGGGGGGCCCTCTACACCGAAGGCTGGGACCGGCAGGTCGTCGCCGCCGGGGAGACGGCCAAACGCACCAAGCGGCTGATCAACGGCGAGCGCATCTACCCGCCCCTGACCGGCGACCGTGCCGAGATCCTCGCCGCCGCCGCTCCGGTGATCCAGCGCCCACCACCGGTCCAGTCCCAGGGGGGCCAGCCATGAGCTCCCCACCCCAGGAGGCACCCCCAGGCGCCCCCGTGGGTCGCCTGCTGGCGATCGCCCTGCTGCTGGCTGGGGTGATCCTGTTCATCAGCCAGGGCTGGTATCGCCAGCTGGATCTCGCCGCCCTGCAGGCCTCCCGCGCCCAGCTCGTGGCCTGGCGTCAGGCGGCCCCGCTGGCCACCGCTGCAGGGTATCTGCTGGTGTACGTGCTGGTGACGGCCCTCTCCCTGCCCGGTGCCACCGTTCTCACCCTGGCGGGCGGCGCCGTCTTCGGCCTGCTGCAGGGCACGGTGCTGGTGTCGCTGGGCTCCACCCTCGGCGCCACGGCGGCCTGCCTGCTGGCCCGCACCCTGTTGCGGGAGCCGGTGCGGCGCCGCTTCGGCCACCGCCTGGGGCCGATCGAGGCGGGCGTTCGGCGCGACGGTGCCGCCTATCTGCTCAGTCTGCGGCTGGTGCCGGTGGTCCCTTTCTTTCTGGTGAACCTGTTGATGGGGCTCACTCCCATGCCCCTGCTGCCCTTCGCCTTCGTCTCCCAACTGGGCATGTTGCCGGCCACCCTCGTCTATGTGAACGCCGGCACCCAACTGGCCCAGCTCACCAGCCTGACGGGCCTCGTCTCGCCGGGCCTGCTGGGTTCCTTCGCCCTGCTCGGCCTGCTGCCCTGGATCGTGAAGCTGCTGCTGGCCCGCTGGCGACTCTGGCGGCTCTACCGCCCCTGGAACCGCCCCCGCCACTTCGATCGCAACCTGATCGTCATCGGCGCCGGAGCGGCTGGCCTGGTCACCGCCTATATCGGCGCCACCGTGCGGGCGAAGGTGACCCTGGTCGAGCGGCACCGCATGGGGGGTGACTGCCTGAACACCGGCTGTGTTCCCAGCAAGGCCCTGATCAGCTCCGCGCGCCTCGCCGCGCGCCTGCGCCATGCCGACCGCTACGGCCTCAGCCCCCTGGAGCCCCGGGTGGATCTGCGTCGGGTGCTGGAGAGGGTGCGGCAGAAGGTGGCGGCCATCACCCCCCATGACAGCGTCGAGCGGTACACCGCCCTGGGGGTGGATGTGCGCCTCGGCCAGGCCCGCCTGCTCAGCCCCTGGGAGGTGGCGATCACCGCCGCCGATGGGACTGAGACGGTGCTGTCGGCCCGCGCCATCGTGCTGGCCACCGGCGCCGCCCCGGGGATCCCTGCGGTGCCCGGTATCACTTCGGTGCGGGTGCTCACCAGTGAAACCCTGTGGGACGCCCTGGCTGAGCACCACTCCCCCCGGCCCAGTCTGCTGGTGCTGGGCGGCGGGCCGATCGGCTGTGAACTGGCCCAGGCCCTGGCCCAGCTGGGTCTATCAGTGACCCTGCTGCAGCGCAACGCCCGGCTTCTGCCCCGGGAAGATCCCGAGGTGGGGGTGCTGGTGCGCGAGGTGCTGGAGCGTGATGGCGTGCTTGTCCACACCGGTTGCCAGGTGGAGCGCGTGGGGCCCGCCGCCGCGGGCGGCGTGCAGGTGCATGCCAAGGTCGGCGGCGCTGCCGTTTGCATTGAGGCCGACGAGCTGCTCTGCGCCGTCGGGCGCCAGGCCCGGCTGGAGGGATTCGGGCTCGAGGAACTCGGCATCCCCACCGGGCGCACCATCGACACGAGCCCCCATCTGCAGACCCTCTACCCCAACATCTATGCCGCCGGGGATGCGGCCGGCCCCTGGCAGTTCACCCACACGGCGGCCCATCAGGCCTGGTATGCGGCGGTGAACGGGCTGTTCGATCCGCTGCGCTTCGCCGTGGATGGCCGCGTCATCCCGCGCACCACCTTCACCGATCCGGAGGTGGCCCGGGCGGGGCTGAGCGAAGCCGAGGCCATTGAGCAGGGGGTGGCCTTCGAGGTCACCCGTTTTGCCCTCGCCGAGCTGGATCGGGCCATCGTCGAATCGGCCGAGACCGGTTTCGTGAAGGTGCTCACCGTGCCGGGTAAGGACAGGATCCTGGGCGTCACGATCGTGGCGGAGCAGGCCGGGGAGATGCTGGCTGAATTCGTGCTGGCGATGCAATGGAACCTGGGCCTGGGCAAGGTGATGGGGGCGATCCACACCTATCCCACCCTGGCGGAAGCCAACAAGTACGCCGCCGGGGCCTGGAAGAAAGCCCATGCCCCCCAGCGCACCCTGGCCCTACTGGATCGGTTTCACACCTGGCGCCGGGGCGGCTGAAAGGAAGGGATCGGCGTTGTGCAGGGCGATGCTCACCGCCACCGCACTGGCCAGCAACAACCACAGCAGCCGCAGGCTGATCAGTCCCGCCGCCGGCCGATCCACTCCGGCGGCGGCGACCACGCTCACCAGTGCCACCAGCAGCCCCGCCAGCGTGTCCGCAGCCGCCAGCACCGGGCTGTGCAGCCAGAAGAAAAGCGTGGTGAACACCGCGAACAGCAGCCAGCCCACCGCTTCCGAGACCAGCACCAGTTGCCGTCGCCGGCTTGGCGCGATCTCCAGGTTGACCACCCGGGCCAGGGCCACCAGGGAGGTGATGTTCAGCAGCAGCCACAGGGGGGCGAACAGCCAGTCCGGAGGGGCGAAGGGGGGCAGGCGGAAGCCGGTGTAGAAGGCGGCGTCGCCCAGCGCCCCCGCCGGCCAGAAGCTGATGGCATTGGCGGCCGCGAGGATGGCGGCGCCGTGCCACCAGCGGAAGCGCGGTGCCGGGGCCGTGGACGTCACGCCTGGGAGTGGAGCCCGATCGTGTTGCCTTCGGTGTCGAGGACGAGGCTCATGAAGCCGTAGGCGCCGATCGACAGCTTGGGTTTGATCACCGTGCCGCCGGCGCCCTCCACCCGGCTTTCCTCGACGGCGCAATCGTCACAGTGGAAATAGATCAGGGTGCCGCCCCCCCCCGGGGCCATGCCCTCCATCTTCGCCAGGGCGCCTCCGGCCCCCACCTGGTCGTTCTGCATCGGGAAGGCGTAATACTCCATGCCCGCATCGGACATGGGCTCCAGCGTCAGCTCGAAAACGCTCTCGTAGAAGGCCCTGGCCCGCGTCATGTCGTTGACGTAGAGCTCGAACCAGATGACGGGGTTGACGGCCATGGGTCCGGTGAAGTCCAGACCTGAGATTAGGGCAGGAATCGGGGATTCAACCCGCCACCCCCTGCTGCTGGCGGGGGCTGGCGCCGCTCCAGTTCTCCTTCACCAGCTGGCGGGCCCGGCCCAGGGCCAGGGCGCCGGCGGGCACGTCCTTGGTGAGGGTGGAGCCGGCCCCCACCGTCACCCCGGCCCCGAGGGTGATCGGCGCCACCAGCACCGAATTGGCACCGGTCTTGCTGCCGTCGCCGATCACGGTGCGGTGTTTGCGCACCCCATCGAAGTTGGCGGTCACCGTGCCGGCCCCGATGTTCACATCAGCGCCCAGGTCAGCATCGCCCAGGTAGCTGAGGTGGTTGGCCTTGCAGCCCTCCCCCAGCCGGCTGTTCTTCACTTCCACGAAATTTCCGATGCGGCAGCCGGTGGCCAGGTGGGTGCCGGCCCGCAGCTGGGCAAACGGCCCGATGACGCAGCCGCGTTCCACATAGCTGTCCCGCAACACCGAATGGATCACCTCCACCTCGGCGGCCAACTGGCTGTTCTCGATCAGGCAGCCCGGGCCGATGCGGCAGCCGTCGCCGATGCTGGTGACCCCGCGGAAGTGGCACTGGGGCTCCACCAGCACGTCGCGGCCGAAGTGGGTGTGCTCACTGAGGGTGCAGCTGGCCGGATCGGTGAAGCTCACCCCCTCCGCCATCCAGTGGCGGCGCAGCCGGTCCTGCAGCACCGCCTCGCCGTGGGCCAGCTGCTCCCTGTCGTTGATGCCGGCCACCTCGTCCGGGTCGTCCACCGCCAGGTGCGTGGCCGGCCGCAGCAGGGCCACGGTATCGGTGAGGTAGAGCTCACCCTGGTCGTTGTCGCTGCTCAGGTGGGGCAGCACGGCGGCAAGGCGGGCCCAGTCGAAGCAATAGATGCCGGCATTGGTGAGGGTGTTGCGGAGCTGATCGGCATCGCAGTCGCGGTGCTCCACGATCCCGCTCACCTGGCCTGCCCCATCGGCGAAGACGCGGCCGTAGCCGCTGGGGTCGGCCAGCCGGGCGGTGAGCAGGGTCACCGCCGCGCCACTGGCGCGATGGGTGCCCAGCAGTTGCTCCAGGGTCTGGGGCCGCAGCAGGGGCACATCACCGTTGAGCACCAGCAGCTCCCCCTCGAAGCCCGCCAGGGGCTGGAGCAGTTGCTGCACCGCATGGCCGGTGCCGTTCTGGGGCTCCTGCAGCACGAATTCCAGGCCCTCCACACCAGCAAGGGTGCGCTCCACCCGCTCGGCCTGGTGCCCCACCACCAGCAGCTGGCGGTCGGGGGCGAGCCGGTGGCAGCTGCCCAGCACCCGCTCCACCAGGGTGGCGCCGGCCAGGGGCTGGAGCACCTTCGGCAGGGCACTCTTCATGCGGGTCCCTTTCCCGGCGGCCAGGACGGCAACGGCGAGCATCGGCGGCGGCGGGGTGTCTGCGCCGGAATCTACCGGTGCCTTCAGGAGCGGCCCAGTCCGCTGGGGCCCCCCGGTGGCCGCAGCCGCCCCGGTGGGGCGGGGCTGTGCTCCTGCTCCCTTCGCCGCCGCTCCAGGATCTCGGCGGCCGTGGCGTTGCCCGTGGGGTCGCGGTAGGGCAGGCCGGCGCGGCTGGCGAGGTGCTGTCGTTCGAAGGGCTCCAGGGGCCGCAGGGCCGGATGGGGCGCCAGGGGGGCGAAGCCGGCGACGGTGCCTGCGCTCCAGCGCCCGGATCCGCCCTCGGCCGGACGGATTGCCCGCACGTCCAGACCCAGATCCAGCAGGCAGCGCCGCACCGCCGCCGCGGAGCTGTAGGTGAGCAGGCGGCCATCGGGCCGCAGCAGCCGTACCAGCCGTTCCAGGAACTCCAGGCTCCACAGCTGGGGGCAGCGGGGCGGAGAGAAGGCATCCAGCAGCACCAGGTCGCAGCGGCCCCCCAGAAACCCCAGCAGCTCCGGCAGCCGGTGGCGGCCATCCCCGAACCGCAGGCGTGGGCCGCTGGTGAGCTCCTCCAGCTGGCGGATCACGGCGACCGGCCACTGGGCCCGGAAGCCGGCGTCCGCCAGGGCCAGGGCCAGGGGCCGGCGGTCCAGCTCCAGGCCCCACCAGTCGAGCTCCAGCCCTGCGGCCGCCCCCGCCGCGAGCATGGCGGCGGTGTTGGTGCCTGTGCCGACGGCCACCTCCGCCACCACCAGCCGCCGTCCTGGAGCGAAGCGCTCCAGCGCCGCCGGCAACACAAACTTTTCATGGGCCTCGCGCAGGGCACCGGTGGCACTGTGGAAGCCTTCGTGGACGCCAAGGCTGTAAAGGCTGAAGCTGCCATCGCGGCCTACCCGGGGAAGCAGTTCCGGCCCCGGAGGCGTCCTTGCGGGTTCAGTGGCGCAGGCGGGCCAGGTCATCCCAGAAACCGGGGTAGGAGACGGCGGCCGCCTCCGGCCGCCCCAGGCGGGTGTCGCCCTGGGCCACCAGCGAGGCCACCGCCAGGCTCATCGCCACCCGGTGATCGGTCTCGCTGTCCACCTCGGCCCCCCGCAACGGGGTGGGGCCTTCGATGCTGAGGCCATCGGCGTGCTCCTCGAGCCTGGCCCCCATCGCCGCCAGCTGGCGGGCCATCACCGCCAGTCGGTCGGTCTCCTTCACCCGCAGCTCGGCGGCGCCACTGATGCGGCTCACCCCCTTGGCGCAGCAGGCCGCCACCGCCAGCACGGGGATCTCATCCACCAGGCGGGGGATCATCGGCTCCTCGATGAGGAAGGCTCTCAAGGGGCCGTGCTGCACGCGCAGATCCCCCACCGGTTCGCCGGCCACGTCGCGGGCGTTGAGCACGGCGATGCGGGCGCCCATGGCCGTCAGCACCTCGAGGATGCCGGTGCGGCTGGCGTTGAGCCCCACGTTCTCAACGGTGAGATCGGCCCCCGGGGTGATCGCCGCCGCCACCAGCCAGAACGCGGCGGAGCTGATGTCGCCGGGCACCACCACCGTCTGGCCCCTTAGGACGTGCCCGGGCCGCAGGGTGATGAACCGTCCCTGGTCGCCGCCCACCTCCAGGTCGGCACCGAAGGCCCGCAGCATCCGCTCACTGTGGTCACGGGTGGGGGCCGGTTCGATGACGGTGGTGGGCCCGCTTGCCGTGAGGGCGGCCAGCAGCAGGGCGCTCTTCACCTGGGCCGAGGCCACCGGAGTACCGATCACGCCGCCGTGGAGGGTCTGTCCCTGCACGGCCAGGGGGGCCAGGTTGCCGTTGTCGCGCCCCTGGATGCGGGCCCCCATCTGGGCCAGGGGAATGCCCACCCGGCCCATGGGCCGGGAACGCAGGGAGGCATCACCGGTGAGCACGAAGTGGCGCCCCGCCCGGCCGGCCAGCAGCCCCAGCATCAACCGCATGGTGGTGCCGGAATTGCCGCAGTCGAGCACGTCGGCGGGTTCCAGCAGGCCATCGAGGCCGACGCCCTCCACGGTCACCACCTGGCCGGCGGCGATCGGCGAGACCGTGACGCCCATGGCCCGCAGGCTGGCGGCGGTGCTGAGCGGGTCTTCGGCGGGCAGGAGCCCCTCGATGCGGGTGGTGCCCTCGGCGATGGCCCCGAACAGGAGCGAGCGGTGGGAGATCGATTTGTCTCCGGGCACCGTCACGCACCCCCGCAGGCTGCCGCCGGCCGGCAGCACGGCCACGCTCACATCGACACCCGCGCAGGAGGACAAGAGCTGTGGCGCCAACTGGAGCGATCCTATGGAGCGACCGGCTCCGGCCCCCTGTTCAGGGTCGAATGCCGATCGCCCGCAGCCGGGCCGAGAGGCTCCAGACCTCCACCACCAGTCGGTGCCAGGGGGTGATCGTCTCCATGGCCAGGCCCATCGGCTTGGGGGCGGCGGCCCGCAGGGCCCTCGCCGCCCCCAGCGACCGGCGCGCCTCATCGAGCCGCTCGCGCAGGTCGGCCTGTTCAGCGGCGGCCATCACGGTCTCCGGGCAGTGATCGAGCAGCAGCAGACCGCGATCGAACGACTCGGCGTAGTCGTTCAGCAGCGGCACCAGGATTTCCTCCAGTAGCGGGCCGGTGGGATCGGGCTGGGAAGGGGCGGGAACCATGGGTCAAGGGTAGGAATCCCCTCCAGGGCTGTCCCGGTGCGGATCACCAGTCCTGCGGCGGCGGTGGGCGCCTCAGCCCAGCAGCAGGCCCCCGGATTCGCTGAAGGCCGCCCGGGCGCTGCGCAGATCGAAGAGCAGGTCCTCCAGGGTGAGACGGTCCAGTTCCCGTTCGAGGGCCTGCAGCAGGCGCCGGTTGAGCACCCTGGTCACCCGGTCGCTGGGCTGGGGCTCTTCCCCGGGCTCCGGGGGGGGGATCAGGCTGGCGGCCGGGGCGTCCACGGCCGCCAGGATCGCCGCCAGGGGCAGGTCGGCGGGCAGGCGCCGCAACCGATAGCCCCCCTGCCGGCCCCGACGGGACTCCACCAGGGCGGCCCGGCGGAGTTTCAGCATCAGCTGCTCCAGCATCGGGGCGGGCAGGTCCTGGGCCAGGGCCAGAGCGTTCACCGATTGCCAGCGCGGCGGATCAAGGGCCAGCTCCAGCAGGGCCTTGAGGGCGTAGATGCCGCTGCGGCGCAGCATCAGCGGGCTGCGGCGAGGCGCTCCAGCACGTGCTCCAGAGTATAGCCGAACAGGGCGGGGTCCGGCTCGCCGCGGCCCAGATCGTCAAGGCCCAGTTCGCTCCAGCGACCATCCACCCGGGCCTCCAGGGCGGCATCCCGGCCCAGGGCCTGGCCCCACTCATGGCGCTTCTCCGGGCCGATCTTGGTGGTGGCATCGATCGCCAGCCGTCCCCCGAGCCCGAGGCGCTCGCTGGCGAAATCGAGCGAGTCGAAGGGGGTGTCCTCCAGCACGAACAGGTCCCGCTGCGGATCCACCTGGGCGCTGATCGCCCAGATCACCTGGCGAGGGTCGCGGATGCTGATCGATTTGTCGACCACCACCACGAACTTGGTGTAGGTGAACTGGGGCAGGGCGCTCCAGAAGGCCATGGCCGCCCGCTTGGCCTGGCCCGGATAGGCCTTGTCGATGGCGATCACCGCCAGCTTGTAGCTCAGCCCTTCCATGGGCAGGAAGAAATCCACAATCTCCGGGATCTGCTGGCGCAGGATCGGCGTATAGATCCGGTTGAGGGCGATCGCCAGCATGGCTTCCTCCTTGGGGGGGCGGCCGCTGAAGGTGGTCAGGAAGATCGGGTCCCGGCGCTGGGTGACGCAGTGGAAGCGCACCAGGGGCGAGTCCTCCTCGCCGCCGTAGAAGCCCATGTGGTCGCCGCAGGGGCCGTCGGGCAGGCATTCGCCTGGGGTGATCGTTCCTTCGAGCACCACCTCGCTGTGGGAGGGCACCTCCAGATCCAGCGTCTTGCAGCGGGCCAGCCGCACGCCCTCACCGGCATAGAGGCCGGCGAACAGCCATTCGCTCAGCTGCACCGGGATCGGCGTGGCTGCCGCCATCACCAGCAGCGGGTGCACGCCGATGGCCACCGCCACCTCGAGCTTGCGGCCCATCGCCGCCGCCTTGCGCAGGTGCCGGGCGCCGCCCCGCACGCTCAGCCAGTGCACGGTGGCGCTGTTGATGGACTGGCGCTGCAGCCGGTAGACACCGACGTTGGGGACACCGGTTTCGGGGTCCTTGGTGATCACCAGCCCCAGGGTGATCACCCCGCCAGCATCCCCCGGCCAGGGGCGCAGCAGCGGCAGGCGCTCCAGGTTCACCTCCTCCCCCCGCAGCACCTGCTGGTGGCAGGGGGGGGTGAGATCGCGGTCGGGCCGGGCCCGCACCAGATCCCAGAACACTCCCCCGAACCTGATCAGCTCCTTGAGCCCTTTCGGCGGCCGGGGCTGCTGCAGCAGGGCCAGGCGCTCGCCCAGGGCCTCGAGCTCTTCGGGCCGTTCCATGCCCATGCTCCACAGCACCCGTTCCACGGTGCCCATCAGGTTCACGGCCACGCGCATGGGGGAGCCGAGAACGTTCTCGAACAGGAGGGCCGGGCCACCCATGGCCAGCACCCGGTCGGCGATGGCCGCCAGTTCCAGATCCGGGTCTACCGGTGCCGTGATGCGGCGCAGCTGGCCGCGCTGCTCAAGCAGGGTCAGGAAGTCGCGCAGATTGCGCTGGCGCCCGAGAGCTTTGCCGGTTCCGATGCCTTCCGCCACCACCCTCGCCACCGTCGTCCTGTGCCGTCGAGCTGCTGCCTACTGTGACGCACCCCCGTAGCGATCGTGTCCCGTGCTGCTCTCCTACTTCCACACCTCTGAAGCGGTTCCCCCGGTGCGTTCCCCCGAGGAGGACGGTCCCGATGCGGCCGTGGTGATCGACGTGCTGCGGGCCACGACCACCATCGCCTGGGCGCTGCAGAACGGCGCCGAGGCGATCCAGGCCTTCGCCGACCTGGGCAGCCTCGAAGCCGCCGCCGCCGACTGGCCGTCCGTCCGCCGGCTGCGTGCCGGAGAGCGCGGCGGCAAACGGCTGGAGGGCTACGACCTGGGCAACTCCCCCCTGGCGGTCACCCCGGAGCGGGTGCAGAGCAAGCGCATCTTCCTGAGCACCACGAACGGCACCCGCTCCCTCGACCGGGTTCAGGCGGTGCCCCTGTTGCTCACCGCCTGCCTGCCCAACCGCACCGCCGTGGCGCGGCGACTGATCGAGCGCCAGGCCCTGCGGGTGTGGATCGTGGGCAGTGGCTGGGAGGGGGATTACTCCCTCGAGGACAGCCTGGCGGCGGGGGCCGTGGCCTCAGCCGCGATCGAGCTGGCGGTGGCGCCCCACATGGGGGTCCGCTGCGCCAACGACGAGATGCTGGCGGCCCTCGCCCTCTGGCAGCAGTGGCGGCACGACACCGAGACCTGTCTGCGCAGCGCCAGCCATGGCCAGCGCCTGATCGGCCTCGGCAACCACGACGCCGACTTCGCCTGCTGCGCCGCCGTGGACAGCCTGGAGATCGTGCCGATCCAGGCCGAACCCGGGGTGCTGCGGGCCAGTTGAGGGGCGCCTTGCCCCCCTTGGCGGCTCCCTTACGATTCGCCGGTCTTGGAGCGGTCCGGCGGTGAGCAGTTTTCTGGCAGCAGCGCTGCAACTCACCAGCACCCCGGATCCGGAGGCCAATTTTTTGGCGGCCGAGGAGCTGATCGAACTGGCGGCCCGCCGCGGCGCCGACCTGGTCGGTCTGCCCGAGAACTTCGCCTTTATGGGCGATGACGCCCGCCGGCTGGAGCTGGCGCCGATCCTGGCCGAGCGCTGCAGCCGCTTTCTTGTCACCATGGCCCGCCGTTACCAGGTGACCCTGCTCGGAGGCGGGTTCCCGGTGCCGGCCGGCGAGGGCCAGACCTTCAACCGGGCCGAGCTGGTGGGCCGGGAGGGCCAGCTCCTGGCCCGCTACGACAAGATCCACCTCTTCGATGTGGACCTGCCCGACGGCATCACCTACCGGGAATCCGCCACGGTGCAACCCGGCCACGACCTGCCCCCCGTCGTCGACGTGCCGGGCCTCTGCCGCATCGGCCTTTCCATCTGTTACGACGTGCGCTTCCCCGAGCTCTACCGCCAGCTGGCCGGCGCTGGGGCCCA
Source organism: uncultured cyanobacterium (assembly GCA_903917565.1). Lineage (GTDB taxonomy): Bacteria > Cyanobacteriota > Cyanobacteriia > PCC-6307 > Cyanobiaceae > Cyanobium. Next base: position 26,088 of record CAIXBB010000001.1, read on the forward strand.
GCTGCTGATGATTCCGGCCGCCTTCACGGCCTACACCGGCAAGGATCACTGGCAGGTGCTGCTCCAGGCCCGGGCGATCGAGAACACCGCCTATGTCCTGGCCCCCGCCCAGACGGGACTCCACTACGGCCGCCGCCAGACCCATGGCCATGCCCTGGTGATCGACCCCTGGGGCACCGTGATGGCCGATGCGGGGGTGGAGCCGGGCCTGGCGATGGCCCCGGTCGACATGGCCCATGAGGCCAGGGTTCGCGCCCAGATGCCGAGTCTGCAGCACCGTCATCCGGCCCTTTTCTGAGTGTTCATGGGAGTGCGTGCGGCGCGATTCACCTGGTTGCTGGCCCTTCCCCTCCTGCTCGGGGCGCTTCCAGCCCATGCGGCCAGCGCCCTTTCGGCCTGGAGCCTCAGCCGTGAGGGGGTGCTGGAGCTGCGCACCTCCCCAGGGGTGAGGCTGCAGGCTTTCTACGAGGAGGGCTCCGGCGTCACGGGGCCCCGGGTCTGGGTCGACCTGCCGGGGGCCCCCCTGCGCAGCCGCTCGGTGCCCGTCGGCGGCCTGGTGCGGGAAGTGCGCATCGGCCGGCCCGATTCCGGCACCACCCGGCTTGTGCTCGAATTCAGGCCTGGCACCCGCCTCGATCCGCGCCAGCTGCGTCTGGTGGGAACCGCCCGTGATCGCTGGCGGCTCACCCTCACCGGTCTTCCCCTCAGTGGCTTCATCAGCAATGTCGGTGAGGGCGACATGGACGCCGCCCCTTCGACCTGGACCGCCGCCCGCCCCAGCGACTTCAGCAGCAGGGGAAGGGCCACCTCGGGACGGCCGCTCTCCACCGACGGCCTACCGGCGGTGCCCAGGGGGCGCTTCCGGGTGGTGATCGATCCCGGCCATGGTGGCCCCGATCCCGGGGCCGTGGGCATCGGCGGACTGCGGGAAACCGACATCGTGCTGGATGTGGGCCTGCAGGTGGCCCAGTTGCTCCAGGCCCGGGGGGTGCAGGTGCTGATGACGCGCACCTCAGAAGTGGACGTCGACCTGCCGCCACGGGTGTCCCTGGCCAACAGCAGCAACGCCGATGTCTTCGTGAGCATCCATGCCAACGCCCTGAGCATGGACCGCCCGGATGTGAACGGCGTCGAGACCTTCTACTTCCAGTCGGGGAGCTCCCTGCGGCTGGCCCAGGAGATCCAGGCCCAGATCATGGCGATCTCGCCGAGCACGCCCGATCGCGGCGCCCGGCCGGGCAGGTTTTTCGTGATTCGCCGGACAGTGATGCCGGCGGTGCTCACCGAGATGGGCTTCGTCACCGGCAGCCTCGATTCGCCCCGGCTGGCCGATCCCAACTTCCGGCGCCGCCTGGCCGTGGCGGTGTCCACCGGCATCCTCAGTTTTCTGCAGGGGGCCTCTTGAGTCTGCTCGTGGGGCTTTTCGACAGCGGCCTCGGCGGCCTCACGGTGCTGCGTCAGGTCCATGCCCTCTATCCCCACTCCCCTTGCCTCTACCTGGGGGACACGGCCCGGGTCCCCTACGGCCAGCGGTCGAAGGAGGAGATCCGGGCGATCGCCTCGGAGGTGGTGCACTGGCTGAAGCTGCAGGGGGTGGGGTTGCTGGTGATGGCCTGCAACACGTCCAATGCCCTGGCCCTGGATGTGGCCGTGGCCGAGGCGGGGGTGCCTGTGGTGGGGCTGATCGACAGCCTGGCCAGCGATCTCACCAGCGACCACGTCGGGGTGCTGTCCACCCCGGCCACGGCCACCAGTGGGGCCTACCGGCGTTCGATCCAGGCCTGCCGCCCCTCGGCCAAGGTGCTGGAGGTGGGTTGTCCCGCCTTCGTGCCCCTGATCGAAGCCGGCGACCTTCAGGCCCCCGAGCTGCGTGCGGCCGCCGCTGACTATCTGGCCCCGTTGCTGGCGGCGGAGGTCGACACCATCGTGCTGGGCTGTACCCACTACCCGCTGCTGCGGGCCCTGCTGGCCGAGCTGCTCCCCCCGGACGTGCAACTGGTGGACCCCGCCCTGGCGGCCGCCCAGCGCCTCGGGCCCTTGCTGGCCAGCCTCGGCGATTCCCCCGAGGTCGACCAGGCGGTGGAGTCCGTGCGTCCGCCCCTGGAACGCACCCGTTTCTGTGTCACCGGCCCCGCCGACGCCTTCGCCACCGCCGCCGCCGCCTGGCTGGGAAGCCGGCCGTCGGTGCGCAGCGTCAGCCTTCAGTCGCCCACCCGCGCCTATTGAGGCACGGCCCCTAGGATCGATGGATCGTGGAGGTGACGTGGCGACGGTTGCAGAGTTGCTCCAGCCGGTGGAGTCCGACCTCGATGCCCTGCTGGCCGACCTGCGCAGCCTGATCGGCGCCGGCCATCCAATTCTTCAGGCCGCCGCTGAGCACCTGTTCGCAGCCGGCGGCAAGCGGTTGCGGCCGGGCATCGTGCTGCTGCTGTCGCGGGCCATCGCCCCCGATGGCGGCCTCAGTTCCCGCCACCGGCGGCTGGCTGAGATCACCGAGATGATCCACACCGCCTCCCTCGTCCACGACGACGTGGTCGACGAGGCCGCCACCCGCCGTGGCGTGGCCACGGTTCACAGTCGCTTCAACCACCGCGTCGCGGTGCTGGCCGGTGATTTCCTCTTCGCCCAGGCCAGCTGGCACCTCGCCAACCTCGATGATCTCCAGGTGGTGAAGCTGCTCTCCCGCGTGATCATGGATCTGGCGGATGGTGAGGTGCGCCAGGGCCTGTTCCGCTACGACACGGGCCAGAGCTTCGAGACCTACCTCGAAAAGAGCTACTGCAAGACCGCCTCCCTGATCGCCAACAGTGCCCGGGCCGCCGGGGTGCTCACCGGTCTGGGCGAACCCCGTCTCGATGCCCTCTACCGGTTCGGCCGCCAGCTCGGCCTGGCCTTCCAGGTGGTCGACGACATCCTTGATTTCACCGCCAGCGACCAGCAGCTCGGCAAGCCTGCCGCCAGTGACCTGGCCTCGGGGTACCTCACCGCACCGGTGCTCTATGCCCTCGAGGAACGGCCAGCGCTGGCCGGGCTGATCGAACGGGAATTCTGTGAGGCCGGCGACCTGGATCAGGCCCTGGCCATGGTGCGTGGCTGTGAGGCGATCGGCCGTGCCAGGGCCCTGGCCGAGGGATTTGCCCGCGAGGCCCAGGAAGCGATCGAGTGGTTGCCCCCCTCGGAGCCCCGCAGCGCCCTGCGCGCCCTGCCGGAGTTCGTCCTCAGTCGCCTCTACTGACCCAGCGTCACCTCCTCCAGGGAGTTCAGGCAGACCACCTCCGCCGGATAGGCCTGGCAGCCCACCCCCGGCGGCAGGAGCACGTGCACCAGGCATCCGGCGCCCAGGGCGGCGGCCACCCCGGCGCCGGAATCCTCAAAGGCCCAGCATGCCGTTGGTTCCACCCCAAGGCGCCTGGCCGCGAGCAGGAAGGGATCCGGGGCGGGTTTGCCGTCGCCCAGTTCCGGGTCATCGCCGTAGACCCGTTCGCTGATCAGGGTCATCCAGGGGTGGGGCGCCACCTTCACCTCCACCGCGGTGCGCGCGCTGCTGGTGGCCAGGGCCATGGGAATCTCCAGGGCCAGGCAGCGCCGCACCAGGGCCTCGGCACCGGGCATGGCCGGGGCGTTGGCGAGCAGGGCCTCGGCGATGGGCTGGCGCACGGCCAGCAGCTCCTGCTCGCTCAGCGGCGGCCCCCCGGCGGCGGCGATCCACTGGAGCACCTCTCTGGCGCAGTCGAGGCGCCTTCGGCCCCGCAGGCTGAGGAGCTCGGCCCCATCCAGGGGGCGGCCGAAGTGGCTGGCCGCGGCCTGCCAGGCCCTTGCATGGGCGGGCTCGGTGTCCAGCAGCAGACCGTCGAGATCGAACAGGCAGGCGGCGGGTCGCTGGGGCATCTCCCCAGCCTGCATCAGGACGGATCGTTCTCGGGGTAACGATCCTCCAGGGCCGTTTCCATGGTGGTGAGCAGCAGCACCAGGGCGGCCCGCTCATCGAGTTCGCTGCCGCTCACCTCGTCGATCCAGCGGTGGCAGAGGGCCTCGATCTGCTGGAACAGCCCGGTGCCGCCCCGCAGCAGGGTCATCACCTTTTCAACGTTGTCCTCATCGATGTCCGGCGGCAGGCCCACCACATAGCGGCGACCGTCGTCTCCCACATAGGTGAGGTTGCCCTCGGCGTCCCGTGTCGGGCCGGCATGGGGCGTGATGGGCTGCTCCTCCATGGCCTTCCGCTCCATTCCCTTGGGTTCGCTCCCTGGCTAACGCCGCCGGGCGATCTTGCCAAGCAGGGATGAGCAGCCCTGATCGGCCCAGCGGGCGTTTCACCAGGGCTGGGCCTCAGCGGTTCAGCCTCTGCATCCGCCAGGTCACGAACGTGCCGATCGGGCTCCAGAGCAGGAAGGGCACCAGCAGAAGGCTGGCGGGACGCGAGACGGCCAGCAGCGCCAGCGCCAGGCCCAGGCCCCAGAGCCAGCCGGCCAGGCCCGCCGCCGTTCCCCAGGCGAGCCGTCGGGTGCGGCAGATCAGCAGGGTGTAGCTCTGCACCAGCACGAGCAGCACCAGGTAGCCCACCATGGCCAACGGCGCCGTCACCCCACCGGCCTGCCAGCGCAGCAGGGACGAGGCGTAGAAGCAGAGGTAGACGACCGACCAGATCAGTGGGATCCAGCCCTCGAAGGTGAGCCAGCGGGGTCGCCGGAGCCGCAGGAACCAGGCGAACTGCTGGCGGCTCGGGGTCAGAACGGCGATCACCAGGCCCATCACCAGCAGGATCGTCAGCCAGGCGGGCATGGGGTGGGAGCCGTGTCCCTCCAGCGTGGCCTCTCTGCGGTTGAATGCACCATGCCCCAGCCCACCCGGCAGGCTTTGCCATGACCCAGGACTCCTCGCCCACGATCGAGTCGGTGCTCCAGGAACAGCGGCAGTTCGATCCGCCACCCCAGCTGGCCGCCGAGGCCCGCATCGGTTCGATGGCCGCCTACGAAGAACTGGCGGCGCGCGCCCAGACCGACCCCGATGGCTTCTGGGGGGAGGCGGCCCGGCGCGAACTGCACTGGTTCGAGCCCTTCGACACGGTGCTCGACTGGAGCAATCCGCCCTTCGCCCGCTGGTTCGAGGGGGGCACCACCAACCTCGCTTACAACTGCCTCGATCGCCACCTGGCAGGCCCCCGTGCCGACAAGACGGCCCTGATCTGGGAAGGGGAACCGGGCGACGTCCGCACCTTCACCTACCGCGAGCTCCACGCCGAGGTCTGCCGCGGGGCCAACGCCCTCAAAGCCCTTGGCGTCGGCAAGGGGGATCTGGTGGCCCTTTACATGCCGATGGTGCCGGAGGCGGCCATCGCCATGCTGGCCTGCGCCCGCATTGGTGCCCCCCACTCGGTGGTGTTCGGCGGTTTCTCCGCCGAGGCCCTGCGCGACCGGCTGATCGATGGGCAGGCGAAGCTCGTGATCACCGCCGACGGCGGCTTCCGCAAGGACAAGGCCGTGGCCCTCAAGCCGGCGGTGGATCAGGCCCTGGCCGAGGGCTGCCCCAGCGTGGAGCATGTGCTGGTGGTGCGCCGCACCGGTGAAGCCACCGCCTTCGAGGCCGGTCGCGACCTCTGGTGGCACGAGCTGGTGGATGGCCAGAGCGCCGATTGCCCAGCCGAGCCGATGGCCAGCGAAGACCGCCTTTTCGTGCTCTACACCTCAGGCTCCACGGGCAAACCCAAGGGGGTGGTGCACACCACCGCCGGCTACAACCTCTGGGCCCACCTCACCTTCCAGTGGATCTTCGACATCCGCGAGGACGACATCCACTGGTGCACCGCCGATGTGGGCTGGATCACCGGCCACAGCTACATCGTCTACGGGCCGCTTTCGGCCGGCGCCACCACGCTCATGTACGAGGGGGCACCGAGGCCCGCCAAGCCCGGGGCGTTCTGGGAGGTGATCGAGAAGCACCGGGTGACGATCTTCTACACCGCCCCCACCGCCATCCGCGCCTTCATGAAGAGCGGCCGCGAGGTGCCCGACCGCTACGACATGTCCAGCCTGCGGATCCTCGGCACCGTCGGAGAGCCGATCAACCCAGAGGCCTGGATGTGGTACCGCGATGTGATCGGCGGTGACCGCTGCCCCGTGGTGGACACCTGGTGGCAGACCGAGACCGGTGGCGTGATGATCAGCCCCCTGCCCGGGGCCACCCCCACCAAGCCCGGCTCGGCCACCCTGCCCCTGCCGGGCATCGTCGCCGACGTGGTCGACCTGGAGGGCAACAGCGTGCCCACCGGTCAGGGGGGCTATCTGGCGGTCAGGCGGCCCTGGCCCGGAATGATGCGCACCGTGCACGGGGACCCGGAGCGCTTCCGCCGCAGCTACTGGGAGCACATCCGGCCCGCCGATGGCAGCTGGCTCTACTTCGCCGGTGATGGCGCCCGACGCGACGCGGATGGCTATTTCTGGGTGATGGGCCGGGTCGATGACGTCATCAACGTCTCCGGCCACCGGCTGGGCACGATGGAGATCGAGTCGGCCCTGGTGAGCCACCCGTCGGTGGCGGAGGCTGCGGTAGTGGGCCGGCCGGACGACCTCAAGGGGGAAGGGATCGTGGCCTTCGTCACCCTGGATGTGGGTGTGGAAGGCGATGCGGCCCTGGAGGCGGAACTGCGCCGCCATGTGGGTCTGGAGATCGGCCCGATCGCCCGGCCGGACATCATCCGCTTCACCGACTCCCTGCCCAAGACCCGCAGCGGCAAGATCATGCGCCGGATCCTGCGCTCCCTGGCGGCGGGCCAGGAGGTGAGCGGTGACACTTCCACCCTGGAGGACCGTTCGGTGCTTGACCAGCTGCGGGTATGAGACCCTCGCCTGTCCGGGTGCCGTTACGCCACCCCGGACCAGGCGCTGATCTGCTCGGCCAGCCGCTCCATGCCCCGCTGGCGGGCCGGATCATCGGCCCATTCCCCCAGGAACTGTTTGCGCAGGCCGCCGCTGGCGGGGGTGAGGTGATCCCCGGGCAGTTCCAGCAGCGTGGAGGCATCGCCGGCCCTGGCCTGCAGCACGTCGATCAGCCGGCCGCTCTGGTCGATCGTGTCGCGGCTGAAGCGCACCAGCAGGTTGCGGGGCTGGCGGTAGCTGCTGCCGATCTGGAGCAGGGTCTCCTCCGGGGAGGGGCTGAACTCGCTGCGGAAGCGGAACTGCTGGCCCAGCTCCGCCAGGAAGGGGATCGATCGCTCGGCCGAGAAGTTGTTGAAACTCAGGGACGCCAGGCCATCGCAGCGGCGGCCGCCATCGGGGGCCAGCAGGTGCAGCTTGCAGCCCAGGCTGTGCCCCATCCGCAGCAGCGTGGCTTCGGCCGGCCCGACCTGCTGCTCCCGAAACTGGCGGAAGAGGCGCCAGGCGGCGTTGGCCTGGGCCTGGTGGTCGAATCCCGGCACATAACTCCAGGCATGGATCCGCCAGCCCCGGCCGGACAGGGCCTCGAGAAAGCGCCGGTAGCTCAGCTGGGGCGTGGCGGCCAGATAGCTGCCGCCGATGAACTCGATCAGCCCCCGGGGCCGGCCCGACGGCTCCAGCGTCCAGAGTTCCCCCTTCTGTCGCCACAGCGTCATCGGCCTTGTCCCCCCTTACGGATCGCGGCGCGGCTCAGGACGCCTGGAGGCCACGCAGGGCCTCGAGGGCCTCGCGCCGGTGGGCCGGGCCGTCGAGCAGGTTGTTGAAGACATGGCGGACCACCCCCTGGCCGTCGATGACGTAGGTGACCCTGCCGGGCAGCAGGCCCAGCACGCTGGGCACGCCGAAGGCCTTGCGCACCCGGTTGCCGGCATCCACCAGCAACGGGAACGGCAGCCGGTGGCGGTTGGCGAAGCGCCGGTGGCTGCTGGCATCGTCGCCGCTGACACCCCAAACCTCAGCCCCGAGCCCTTGCAGATCGCTGTAGCTGTCTCGGAAGGCGCAGGCCTCCATGGTGCAGCCGGGGGTGTCGTCCTTGGGATAGAAAAACAGCACCAGGGCTTTGCCGTCCAGCTGGTCGCTGCGCCGTTCCATGCCGTCCTGGTCGGGGAGGGCGAACAGGGGGGCGGTGTCGCCGGGGGCGAGGGCTGGAGCCACGAAACGCGGGGAGGCAGAGGAAGAAACCCAGCCTAGGAAGCTCGAACCCGGCGAGGCCTTGCCCGGGTTGCGACGATGGGGAAGCGTGCGGACAGCGCCCGATGCAGGATCAACCCGGTCTCTGGCAACAGAACGATCTGCTGGGAGCGGCCGTGCCAGTGCCCCCAGCCCCTGCCCCAGCACGGCTTTCGACCCCGGCCTCCGCCGAACTTCCCCGGCCGGCCCCCCTTTCCCTGCCCACGTGCGCAGGGCGTCCACCACGGGCCCTGCCCCGGATTCCCGAGACCCTGCTGATCCTTGACACGGAGACCACCGGGCTGTCCACGCTTCAGGGCCAGTGCATCGAGGTGGGGGCGATCCTGTTCCATGTGCCCCACAGGGCCGTGCTCACGCAGGTGTCCTTCCTGATGCCCTGCGCCGGTAACGCCGCCGAGGGCATCAACGGCATCCCCGCCGAGGTGACGCGCCTGGAGCAGCCCTGGCAGGACGCCCTGGGATGCTTCCGGGCCATGGTGGGCGCCTGCGACGCGCTTGTGGCCCACAACGTCGCCTTCGATCGTCAGTGGTTCGGCCTGGGGCCCCTGCCGGTGCTGGATCGACCCTGGATCTGCTCGATGGAAGACATCCGCTGGCCGGCCGAGCGCCAGCTCCGCAGCACCCCTTCGGTTCGCGATCTGGCCCTGGCCTATGGGGTGCCGGTCTGGGCGGCCCATCGGGCCCTGACCGACTGCATCTACCTGGCCCAGGTGTTCGAGCGTTGCACCGACCTGGAGGCACTGCTGCAGGCTGCCCTGGAGCCCCGCAGCCTCTACCGGGCGGAACTTCCCTACGCCGAGCGTCACCGCGCCCGGGAGGCCGGCTTCCGCTGGAACGAATCGGTGCCGCGGGCCTGGAGCCGCCGCCTGAGCCGGCGGGAAGTGGAAGCGCTTCCCTTCCCGGTCCAGTTGGTACCGGAGCCGATTCTCTCGGAAGGCCTGGCCCACAGCGCCTGAGGCCGGCATCGGATCTTCCGTTTTTGTTTCGATGGTTGAAGCAGAACCGGGGATACGGGGCGATTCAGCGCGGCCTCCCCACCCTTGGAGTGTCCTTCCAGCGCCGCGTTGATGGTCACCCGGCTGCCAACCAGCTCCGGTGATGGCGCTGAGCCCGCGCAGCACCGGGTGCGCCGCTGGCAGACGGCTCGCACCTGGGCGCGGCTGATCCGGGAAGCGGAGGCCCTCTGGCGCGTCGACGTCCGGGCCTTGCGCCGCCTGGCCTCCCAGGAGCTGTTCCAGCTGGTGCAGGAGGTGCCGCCACGGCTGCGTCGGCGCGTCAACCTCTGGCTCGTGCGTTTCAACGTCGAGACGCGGCTGCACTGAGGCGTCACCGGCCCTGAGGAACCAGGCAGGGGCAAAAAAAATCAGCTGATGGGATCAGCTGACGAGAACGAAAACAACCAACAAGCGAACGTTCGGAACGTTCGGCGGACCGGCTGAATCGGAGCGGCGGGATTCGAACCCACGACCCCCACTACCCCAAAGTGGTGCGCTACCAAGCTGCGCTACGCCCCGGCGAAACGAAGTTATCACAGCGTCCTGGGGGGTTGGCGGCGCCTGGACAGGCGCCGCATCAGGCGGTTCGTGAGCCGTTGACGCCCCATGACCGTGTAGCCCCAGAGGCGCTCGCGGCGCGCCATCAGCCGCAGCTCCGCCAGTCCCATCGTGGCCAGTTGAAGTTCCGGCAGGCGCTGCCAGGCCATCGATGGCAGGGGAAGCTCGGAGCCCTCCCGTCCATCCCTGAAGCCCTTCAGGGCGCTGCCGGCCATCCACTCCGGCACCAGCACGAACAACACCGCCAGCAGGCCGTAGAGCTCCACCAGCCCCTTCGGCAGCGGATGCAGCTGGCGCCGCGGTTGGTCCTGCTCCTCAGCGGGGTCTCTCACGAGAGGACGTTCGGCGCCATGGCGCTGGGCCCCTGGCGCCACTGCAGGGGCGGCTCCCCGGAAGGGTGTAGCCGCACCGTCCAGAAGGCGAGGGCAAAACAGATCCCGACGGCGGCGATCAGGGCCACGATCACGACCCGATCGGAGAGGGGTTTCATACCTCTTCGCTGCGCACGCAGACCCGTCGGCTGGGCAGCTGTTCGAGAGTGAGCTCATCGCCCCGCAGGATCAACCGCAGGGTCTCGTTCTGGTAACGAAGGCCCGGGGCTTCGGATTGTTCCCGGAAGAGGGTGGACCGGGACTGGCCGGCGATCAGGGAGGCCTGGGAGGCGTTGCGCTCCAGCACCACCGAGAGGCGGTCACTACAGACGAAGCGTTCGCGCAAGTCGTAGTTCTCCCACCAGGGGGACTGCATGGCCAGCAGGGGCAGGAGTCCGAGCGCAAGCAGCGGGGGGGCGGCCATGGGTGAACCGTCAGACGAGGGCGATCGGCGCATTGTCGCCGCGCAGGACGCAATGGGGGATGGCCCAGTCATAGCTTTCCCACACGGCGGCGGGAAGGAGAAAGGTGCCGCCTGGGAAGGCGCCGAGGGTGATCCCCGTGGGCTGGGCGGAGCAGTAAGGCCGACTTCCGGGCTTGGCCAGGTACTGCTGGTGGTAAGGCTCAGCGATGTGGAATGTCCTGCCGGAGCCGATCTCGGTGGTGATCCTGCCGCCGCCCCCGTCATCGAGGGCCTCCTGGTAAGCCTGGCGACTGGCTTCGGCGAGGGCCAGCAGGGCGGGGTCGTCGACAAAGATCGCCGACCGGTACTGGCTTCCCCGGTCGTTGCCCTGGCGATTGCCCTGGGTGGGGTCGTGGCACTCCCAGAAGAGTTTGAGCAGATCGGCGAAGGAGACCCGGGTGGTGTCCCACACCACCCGCACCACCTCCGCATGACCGCTGCGGCCGCTGCAGACCTGCTCGTAGCTGGGGGAGGCCAGCTGGCCGCCGGCGTAGCCCACCGCGGTGGTGACCACCCCGGGGAGGCGCCAGAAGCCCTTCTCCGCCCCCCAGAAGCAGCCGCAGCCAAACTGGGCCTCGGCCTGGCCAGGCACCGGCGGGGCCGCCAGGGGGGTGCCGAGAACGGCGTGGAGGCCTGCGGCGCTGCCTTTCACCTCTGGCGAAGACTGGCTGCTGCCACCCGAAGGGCTGTTGAAGAGGCCGAACAAGGCATTGGGGATCAGAGATCCCAGACTAGGAAGCGCTCTGCTGCTCCTGTTGCGGCACCAGGGCGATGTGGTTCAGCAGGGTGGTGATGAACGCGAACAGAAGAAAAGGCAGCGACAGCACGAGGATCAGGCCAACCCCAACCAGGGCGAACAGGGGCCGGCTCGCCCCCATCAGGGCCAGACCCGCCGCCAGGCTCACGAAGATCACGGCCATCCAGATCAGGACCTGGGCGTAGATGTCACCGAAGGTCAGGGTGCAGCGAACGTTGAGCGGCTGGCTGAAGGGTGATGGGGTGGGAGCCATGGGAACGGCGTGGCAGGCGGTGAGGGAACCACGGCCCATCCAGGTAAGCCCAGCCACTGCCCCCGGGGGGTGCAACTCAACAACTGTTAGAAACCCCGCCCTGACCATCCACCACGCACACATTCCGGGCCAGCCCGCTCGGCTCAGGCGGCCTGCAGCTGACGGACGGCCTCCTCCCTGTCCCAGAGCCGGCGGTAGGTGCCCTGCTGCTCCAGCAGGTCGGTGTGGTGACCCTCCTGGACAAGGTGGCCCGCTTCGAGCACCAGGATCCTGTCGCAGGCCGCCGCGGCCGAGAGCTGGTGGCTGATCATCACCACCGTGCGTTGCTGCTCCGCGCGCACCGAGCGCAGGATGCCAGCGGCGGTGGTGTTGTCGACGCTGGCCAGGGCGTCGTCGAGCACCAGCAGGGGGGCCTCCACCAGCAGGGCCCGTCCCAGCGCCGTGCGCTGGCGCTGGCCGCCACTCAGGGTGATCCCCCGTTCTCCCACCAGGGTGCGGTACCCATCGGGGAACCCCTTGATGTCCCCCTCCAGTCGGGCCTGACGGGCTGCCTCCTCCACCCGTTCCATACCCGCTTCCGGATCGCCGTAGCGCAGGTTGTCGGCCAGGCTGGCGGTGAACAGGTAGCCCTCCTGGGGCACCAGGGCCACCTGGCGGCGCAGATCGCTCAGCAGCAACCGCGTCACGTCGACTCCGTCGAGGTAGAGCTGGCCAGAGGGCACCTCCACCATCCGTCCCAGGGCCCGGGCCAGGGTGGTCTTGCCGCAACCCACCGGCCCCACCACAGCCACCAGCTCACCGGGGTGGATCTCGAAGCTGAGATCCTCCAGGGCTGCCCGCTCCGCCCCTGGATAACGGACCGTGAGTCCCCTGGCCAGGACGGCTCCGAGCGCCGGCCTCCCGGGGGGCAGCGGATCAGCGGGCGAGACGATGGCGGGGGGATGGCTGAGGAGGGCTTCCACCCGCTCCAGGCTCACCTGACCGGTCTGGAAGGTGTTCAGCGTGAAGCCCAGCAGGGCGGTCGGGAAGACCAGGCGCTCCACGAACAGGATCAGGGCCACCAGATCGCCGATGCTGAGCCGACCGCTTTCCAGCTGACCGCTGCCCAGGGCCAGCAGCAGCAGCAGGCTGAGGGAGGCGATCCCCTCCAGGAGGGGAAAGAGGGTGCTGCGGGTGCGGGCCAGGGAGAGCTGGGCGTCCAGGTAGACCTTGTTCAGATCGGCGAAGGCCTTCTCCTCGGTAGCCTCCTGGCCGTAGATCTTGATGGCGCCGATGCCGCTGAGGTCCTCCTGCACCAGGTCGCTGAGGTTGGCCAGCACCTCCTGCTGCCGGCGCTGCTGTTTCATCATGCGGCCGCCGAACAGGCGCACCACCATCAGCATGCCGGGGTAGAGGGACACCGCCGCCAGGCTCAGCAGGGGGTTGATCGCCAGCATCGCCGGCAGGGTGAGGGCATAGGCCAGAACCGTGTTGGTGAGACTGAGCAGGGCGAAGCCCAGCAGCCTGCGGATGTTCTCCACGTCGCTGGTGGCCCGGCTGATCACCTCGCCGCTGCCGGTGGTCTGCACCCAGCCGGGGTCCTGGGTGAGCACATGGGCGAAGATCTGCTCCTTCAGGCTCGCCTCCACCTGACGGCCCACCCCGAACACCAGCATCCGGGAGTAGAGGCGGGTGGCCCCCATCACGGTGGCCATCACGATGATCAGCCCCGCCACGCCGAGCACATCCGCCATCACGAAGCCCGGCTTGAGCGCGTTGATCGTCTGCCGCACCACCAGCGGGATGGCCACCCCCAGCAGATTCACCACCACCAGGGCACCGGCCCCCACCAGGACGGTGCGCCTGTGCGGCCGGAGGTACCGCCCGATCAGATCCAGCCGCAGGGCACTCATGCAGGAAAGACGGGTCAATGGTTCCCCTTAACCTAGGCATCGCTCCCCAGGGCCCTCGGGCCGCCCGGGCCATGGACGACCAGAACCATCCCCTCCATGCCAGCGACCGGGAGACCGTCGATCGCCTCCTGGCGGTGGAGCGTCCCCAGGACGGGCATCTGGTGGATGCGGCCCGACTGCAGATGCGCTATCGGGGCTTTCCCGGGGCCGCCGACATCCGCGACGACCTGGAGCGGATCCTGCGGCTCTGGGGTCTGGACGACGAGGCGCTCCACGGCCGCACCCGGGCCATCTGGGCGGCCGGGTTCCGGCCGGGTGCCGCTCCGGTGGCCGAAGCGGTGGGTTCCGGGTTCGATACCGCCTCCGACGACGCCGGCTGAGCGGGGACGTGCCGGTTTTCACCCTTTTGGTCAGAATGGCTCTCCTCGGGCGATAGTGGAAGCGTCCCCATCACCCGGCCCGGCGTGCTCTGCACCCGGGCTATTTTTTTGAAAGATTTCCGGCCTGAGCAGGCGGCCTGCGCAGGCCTTGGCCAACAGGAGCCGAGGTGGCAGGTGGCTGGGTTCCCTTAAGTTGCCGCTGACGGTTCAGCTTCCGGCCATGCCTGCCTCCCCCGCCTGGCCCCAGCTGCTGGAGCAGCTCCTGAGGGGCGAGGACCTCCAGGCCGACCAGGCCGAGGCCCTGATGCGGGGCTGGCTGGCCGGCGCCATCGACCCCGTGCTGACCGGAGCCCTGCTGGCGGCCCTGCGGGCCAAGGGCACCAGCGGCGAGGAACTGGCGGCCATGGCCGCCGTCCTGCGGCAGGCCTGCCCCCTGCCGGGAGAGCGGCCCCAGCTGGAGCTGATCGATACCTGCGGCACCGGAGGAGCCGGTGCCGACAGCTTCAACATTTCCACGGCCGTGGCTTTCACGGCCGCCGCCTGCGGGGCCCATGTGGCCAAGCACGGCAACCGCAGCGCCAGCGGCCGCGTCGGATCGGCCGATGTGCTCGAGGCCCTGGGCCTGCAGCTGAGGGCACCGCTGGCGACGGTGGTGGAGGCCCTGCCGCGTACCGGGGTGACCTTCCTGTTCGCCCCGGGCTGGCACCCCGCGCTGGTGGGGATGGCCCCCCTGCGGCGCACCCTCGGTGTGCGCACCGTCTTCAATCTGCTTGGACCGCTCGTCAATCCCCTCACGCCCGAGGCCCAGGTGCTGGGTGTGGCCCGGCCCGACCTGCTCGATCCGATGGCGGAGGCCCTGCGCCGCCTCGGCCAGCGGCGCGCCATCGTCGTCCATGGCCATGGCGGTCTGGACGAGGCCACTCTCTCGGGCCCCAGTGAGCTGCGTCTGCTGGAGGACGGTGTGGTGCGCAGCGAGTGGCTCGATCCCGCTGCCCTGGGGCTCGCACCAGCGGATCTGGACGCCCTCAGGGGCGGGGATGTGGCCGCCAATCGTCTGATCCTGGAGGCGGTTCTGCAGGGACGGGGCACCCAGGCCCAGGCTGATGTGGTGGCCCTCAATGCCGCCCTGGTGCTCAAGGCGGCCGGGCTGGAGCCGTCCATCGCCGCGGCCCTGGCCCGGGCCCGCCAGGCCCTTGATGACGGCAGCGCCTGGGCCAGACTGGAAGCGCTCCGGGCCGCGCTGTCGGGGTCTGAAGGATGATCAGGGTTCCTGCCGCCGCCACCCTGGACACCCGACAGGAGGCTCCTGCTGCGCCCAGCACCGCCCCAGACGAGGCTCCGGCTGTGCTGGTCCTTGCCGATGGCACCGTGCTGCGGGGCCTGGCCTGCGGGGCCCGTGGCAGCGTCTGCGGCGAGGTGGTCTTCAACACCGGCATGACCGGCTACCAGGAGGTGCTCACCGATCCGAGCTACGCCGGCCAGCTGATCACCTTCACCTATCCGGAGCTCGGCAACACCGGCGTCAACGGTGAGGACATGGAGGCGGACCACGCCCATGCCCGCGGCTGCATCGTCCGTCAGCTGGCCCCCCAGCCCAGCAACTGGCGTTGCCAGGAGACCCTCGACCACTGGCTGAGCCGCCAGGGGGTGGTGGGCATCCGGGGGGTCGACACCCGTGCCCTGGTGCGGCACCTGCGCGAGGGTGGCGCCATCAACGGCGCCATCGCCAGCGACGGCACCGACCCGGCCACCCTGCTCCAGCAGGTGCTGGCCACCCCGGCCATGGATGGCCTCAACCTGGCGGCGCTGGTGAGCACCCCGGAGCCCTACGTCTGGAGCCGTCCCTGTGCGGCCCCCTTCGACGCCAGGCTCCAGCCCGGTCCCGACCGTCCCTATCGGGTGGTGGCGATTGATTTCGGCATCAAGCGGGCCATCCTCGAGCGTCTGGTGGCCCACGGCTGCGCGGTCACCGTGCTGCCGGCCGACACCACCCTGGACCAGGTGCTGGCGCTGCAGCCGGAGGGGGTGTTCCTCTCGAACGGCCCTGGCGACCCGGCCGCGGTGCGCGAAGGCATCGCCCTGGCCACCGACCTGCTGCAGCAACCGCAGCTGCCGGTCTTCGGCATCTGCCTCGGCCACCAGATCCTCGGGCTGGCTCTGGGTGGTCGCAGCTTCAAGCTGGGCTACGGCCACCGTGGCCTCAACCACCCCTGCGGCTCCCCCGGATCGGTGGAGATCACGAGCCAGAACCACGGCTTCGCCCTCGATGCGGCCTCCCTGCCGGCCGAACGGGTGCGGATCACCCACCTCAACCTCAACGACGGCACGGTGGCTGCCCTGGCCCTGCGCCGCCAGCCGGTGTTCGGCGTCCAGTACCACCCGGAGGCCAGTCCCGGACCCCACGATGCCGACCACCACTTCGCCCGGTTCGTGGCGCTGATGGCGGAACGCCGTTGAATCGGCACGTTTCGTTGCGGTTTCCTGATTCGGGATCAGGGTCTCTACAGTTCGGCGCGTTCAACATCTTGAGGACTGGGGCCATCACCGACCTGCAGCGACTGACCGTCTCCCTGAGAGGGGGCAGCGAACGGCGGGAAGAGTGCCTGCTGTTCAGTTTCACGGGCCAGCTGGACGCCTATTCCGACAAGCAGTTCACCGCGTTCATCACGGATCGGCAAAAGGGGGAAACCCTTCCGGTGGTCATTGACCTCAGCCGCATCGATTTCATCGACTCCTCCGGCCTCGGCGCCCTGGTGCAGTTGGCCAAGCTGTTCAACGAAAGCTCCCGCCAGTTCCTCCTGGTCGGCAACGCCCGTGTCGTCCAGACCGTGAAGCTGGTGCGCCTGGAGGCCTTCCTGCACCTGCAACCCGATCTGGAGTCCGCCCTTGGCAGCCTCGCCCCCGCCTGAGGGGCCCGGCCACTGGGTGGCCTCCATACCCGCCCAGGCACCGACCACACCCCTGGCCACGGGCCAGCTGGCCTGGTTGGGGGATGCGGTCTGGGAACTGCACCAGCGCTTGCGGCACTGCCGGCAGCCGGCCCGGGCGGCTGACCTTCACCTGGCCGTGGTGGCGGAGGTGCAGGCCGAAGCCCAGGCGGAAGCCCTGCGGCGTCTTGATCCCCTGCTGAGCGAGGCGGAGCGCCGCCTCGTCCTGCGGGGCCGCAACCAGGCGGGACGGGGTCCCCGCCGCGGCACCCCCGGTGCCTATGGGCAGGCCACGGGATTTGAGACGATGCTGGGATGGCTTTTTCTGCAGGACCCCAGACGGCTGGCTGAGCTGCTGGACCATCTCGAGAAGACCGAACCCTGTCCCCCCTCCGCCAGCCCATGAGTCCCTCCCCTGACCGCCGCGGCGACCGCCGTTCCGACCGCCGTCCCGACCGGCGTCCTGATTCCGGTGCTGACCGGACCCCCCGCCGTCTCGGCTCCGCCCGCCCCCGGCGTCCCGGGGAGGCCTATGGCCGTGACAAGCCTCCTTTCGAGCGGGAGCGGGGAGGGGAGCGCGGTGGGGAGCGGCCGGCTGGCCCTGACCGGGCGGCCGGCAACCCCTACGGCCGCCGTCCCTTCGAAGGTCGGCCCGGCGCCGATCGCCCCGACGACTCCCGCGGCGGCGCCGGCCGGCCGACCCGTGAGCGGCGCGGTGGTGACCGCTTCATCCCCGCCCGCCCTTCCTTCGGCCGCCCCCTCCCCGGCAGGGGTGGGTCCGGACGCCCGACCACCGGCCGTCCCATCCCGTCGCGGACCGGTCCTGCCCGCCGCGGCCCGGCCCTGTTCCGGGACGCGGACCGTGCTCCGCGGACCTTCCAGGGACGCAGTGGTCCTGAGCGGCCTGAATCCGACGGCTCCGATGTCGATTTCCGTGGGGCGGCCGAGGCCTTTGCCGCCGCTGCCCCCACCGACCTCATCTGGGGCCGCCACACGACCCAGGCCACCCTGGAGAGCGGCCGGCCGATTCACCGGGTGTGGTGCACGCCCGAGATGCGCTTCAACCCGCGTTTCCTGCAGCTGCTGCGGGAGGCGAAGGCCTCCGGCGTGCTGGTGGAGGAGGTGACCTGGGCCCGCCTGGGCCAGCTCACCGGGGGCGCCGTGCACCAGGGCATCGTGCTGCAGCCCGCCGCCGCCGAGACCCTCGACCTGACCAGCCTGATCGAAGGCTGCCGCACGATCGGGGAGGCCCCCCTGCTGATCGCGGTGGATGGCCTCACCGATCCCCAGAACCTCGGGGCCATCGTCCGCAGCGCCGAGGCCCTCGGCGCCCACGGCATGGTGCTGCCCCAGCGCCGCAACGCCGGCCTCACGGGCTCGGTGGCCAAGGTGGCCGCCGGCGCCCTGGAGCACCTGCCGGTGGCCCGGGTGGTCAACCTCAACCGCTCCCTCGACACCCTCAAGCAGGAGGGGTATCGGGTGGTCGGGCTGGCGGAGGAGGGCACGGTCAGCCTGGAGGAGGTGGACCTGGAGGGTCCCCTGGTGGTGGTCACCGGGTCGGAAGGGGATGGCCTGTCGCTGCTGACGCGCCGTTCCTGCGACCAGCTGGTGCGGATTCCCCTGCGGGGCGCCACCCCGAGCCTGAACGCCTCTGTGGCCACGGCGCTGCTGCTCTACGAAGTGGCCCGTCGCGGCTGGATGCGTGGCCTGACGGGCACCGCGCCCGCCCCCAGGATCGTGCGCCCCTCGATGCCGGTGCCGCCCGATCCTGATGATGAGCTCTTTGAGGAGGCCGCGACCCAGGCGGAGTCCGTTGCCGCCACTCGAGAGGTCACCACCGACGATCTGCCGCTCGAGTCCGGTGATCTCCAGCCGGTGGCGTGTGAAGCTGCCGCGATCGACCCCCCCGCCGAACCACCCGATTGGCAGCACCAGGAAATGCCTGGTGAGAGCGAGCCAGCCGCCAGCGGGCCACTCGATGGGGCTCCCCAGGACTCTCCCCCGGAGCCCCCCCTGGAGACGCTGCCCTACCCGCCCGCCTCGGCCCCGGGCTTCGAGGGCGACATTCGCCTCTGAAACCAGCGGGGGGGTGGCCCCGACCGCCCCCCAGAATGGCCTTCTCCCATCCCCTCCTCCATGAACCCACTGCTCTGGCCCATGCGCGGCATCGCCAATGGGTTGGGCCTGGCCTGGTGGGCGCGGGTGGAAACCCGCTCCCCCGAAGCGGTGTACTGGTTCGGCCCCTTCGTGCGGCGGCAGACCCTGGAGCGGGCGCTGCCGGCGTTCCTCGACGACCTGCGGGCGGAGTCACCGGCGTCCCTGGAGCACCAGTGCCTGCGCACCGGTCGCAGCGAGCCGTTCACCGAATTCCCCGACCTGGCCGACTGATAGCGTCCATCGCAGCTGGCTAGCGGTTGGATGGGCATCGCCGAATGGCGGGAGCAGCTTCGGCGGGGTGAGGTGTCGGCCCGGGAGCTCACGGATCGCCACCTGGCGCGCATCGCGGCTGTGGATCCCACGGTGCATGCCTTCCTGGAGGTCACCAGTGAGCGGGCGCGGGCCGATGCGGACCGCATCGACGCGGCCCGGGCGGCCGGTGAGCCCCTGCCCCCCCTGGCCGGCATCCCCCTGGCCATCAAGGACAATCTCTGCACCAAGGGGATCCGTACGACCTGCTCCAGCCGCATGCTGGAGAACTTCGTTCCCCCCTACGAATCCACGGTGACCGAACGGCTCTGGCGGGCCGGTGCCGTCCTGCTGGGCAAGACCAATCTCGACGAGTTCGCCATGGGCAGCTCCACCGAGACCTCCGCCTTCGGCGCCAGCCGCAACCCCTGGAACCCGGATCGGGTGCCGGGTGGCAGTTCCGGCGGCAGTGCGGCCGCCGTGGCCGCCGGTGAATGCATCGGTTCGCTCGGCTCCGACACCGGCGGCTCGATCCGCCAGCCCGCCAGCTTCTGCGGTGTGGTGGGTCTCAAGCCCACCTACGGCCGGGTGAGCCGCTGGGGTCTGGTGGCCTTCGCCTCCTCCCTCGACCAGGTGGGTCCGTTCAGCAGCAGCGTGGCCGATGCCGCCGAGCTGCTGCAGGTGATCGCCGGGGAGGATCCCCGCGATGCCACCTGTCTGCGGGCGCCGGTGCCCGATTACGGCGCGGACCTGGAGAAACCCATCACCGGGCTGCGGGTCGGGCTGATCCGGGAATGCTTCGACCAGGAGGGTCTGGATCCCGAGGTGAAGGCCTCGGTGCTGGCGGCCGCCGCCCAGCTGGAGGCCCTGGGCTGTGAGCTGGTGGACGTGAGCTGCCCCCGCTTCAACGACGGCATCGCCACGTACTACGTGATCGCCCCCTCGGAGGCCTCCGCCAACCTGGCCCGCTATGACGGCGTCAAGTACGGCTTCCGGGCGCCTGCCACCGAAGCCGGCAGCGACGGCCTGGCGGCGATGACCGCCCGCAGCCGGGCCAGCGGTTTCGGCGAGGAGGTGCAGCGGCGCATCCTCATCGGCACCTATGCCCTCTCCGCCGGCTACGTGGACGCCTATTACCGCAAGGCCCAGCAGGTGCGCACCCTCATCCGCCGCGATTTCGACCGCGCCTTCGAGACCGTCGACGTGCTGCTGACCCCCACCTCTCCCACCACCGCCTTCCCCAGCGGCGCCCATGCGGGCGATCCCCTGGCCATGTACCTGGCCGACCTGCTCACCATCCCCGCCAACCTGGCCGGCCTGCCGGCCATCAGCGTGCCCTGCGGCTTCGACGCCCAGGGCCTGCCGATCGGACTGCAGCTGATCACAGGCGTCCTCGAGGAGTCGAAGCTGCTGCAGGTGGCCCACCAGTACGAACGGGCGGCGGCGGTGATGGAGCAGCGGCCGGTGGCGGCGCTGGTGGCCTGAGCAGCACCTTCGCCCTCCCGCATGGGCCCGGCCCCTGGCAGCAGGAGCTCTCGCTCAAGGCTGGAGATGACGTCGATCAGGGCTTCGGCGTTCTTCAGTGCGGGGGACGTTCCCGGATGGCGATACAGAGGAAGCGACGCCTTGGCCTCCTGCTGCTCGTGGTCGTCGCGGCCCATCCCCTTGAGAGTGTTGAAGCTGAACGAGTTGAGAAGGGTGCATAGGCAGGCCATCTGAGCTGGAAATACAATGGGTTGAGGTGACTACAAGGGGAGTGGCAGGACGCTATGTCTATACCAGTCCAGGTGCAGTTTTCGATGACTTCCATGACATCCGCAAGGATGGCAGGATCTTCCAGTTTGTGGATGATCCCGATGCTTTCGCTGCCGATCGGGTGCACCTGGGCGGCGGCCCCGTTAATGCGGCTGCATCTCATCGGCCACGGATTCGCCGCACAGATCCGCCAACGTCGCCCTGATGGCTGAGTAGAGAGGAGTATGGAAAACCTCTCAAATCGGCAGAACAGGACCTGGCTGGCCTTGGTTTCTGCGGTTGTGTTGGTGGTGGCAGGTTTCGCCATCCTCAATAACCAGCATCAGCATCAGCATCAGCATCAGCAGCGGCTTCAGGCCGAGGCCAGGGTTCAGGCTTCCCAGGATCAGGCCAACCGGGAGGTGATGGAGCGGGTGCAGGGCGAAATGGCCCTCAAGAACGACCTGGAATCTGCCTCCCAGCGTGAGGCCGCCCTCCAGTTGCAGCTCAAGGAAATGGACGCAGGGGCTAGCCGGCTCCTGGCGGCCGATGGCCAGCAGCAGGCCAGGCGCCAGCAGGCGGAAGGGGACCTTCAGGAGCTGCGGACCCAGCGAGCCAAGCTCGAGAAGCAGGTCGACTGTGAACGGATTCAGTTGACGGTGAACCAGCTGGGCGCCAAGGGCGACGCCGATCAGGCCCTGAAGCTGCAGAGCCTGTGGAAGGTGCCCTGCCCCAATCTCCAGGCGGCCAGTTAGCCAGCCGACGCTGCTGCGATCGGTCAGCAGATCCCAAGCATGACCCGGCGACGCTGGCTTCTCCTGATCCTGGCCATCGCGCTGGCCGGTGGGGGAGCGATCGCCCTCTGGCAGACGTTGCGGCCAAAGCCGCTGGCCGCGGGCTTCGCCAGCAGCAACGGCCGCATCGAGGCCGTGGAGATCGATGTGGCCGCCAAGACGGCGGGCCGGCTCATGCAGGTGCTGGGCGATGAGGGCGACTTCGTCGTGCACGGCCAGCTGCTGGCCCGGATGGACACCGACGATCTCAACGCCCAGCTGAGCGAAGCGCAGGCGGATCTGCGCAAGGCCACCAATGCGGTGGAAACGGCCCAGAGCACCGTGGCGCAGCGTCGCAGTGAACGCTCGGCCGCCGAAGCCGTGGTGGTGCAACGCATCGCCCAGCGCAAGGACGCCCGGCAGCACCGCCGCCGCCAGGAGCAACTGTTCGTCAAGGGGGCCGTTTCGGCCGAGGATCTCGACGATGCCCGCGCGACGTTCTACGGCGCCGATGCGGTCGTCGCCGCGGCCAAGGCGACGGTGGCGGCCAGCCGCGCCGCCATCACCACCGCCGGCTCCCAGGTGATCGAAGCGGAGTCTTCGGTGGTGGCTGCCCAGGCCCGGATCGAGGGGATCAGGGCGGACATCGCCGACAGCCAGCTCAAGGCCCCCAGAGATGGGCGTGTGCAGTACCGCGTCGCCCAGCCCGGCGAAGTGTTGGCCGCGGGAGGCAAGGTGCTGAATCTGGTCGATCTCTCCGACGTTTCGATGACGTTCTTTCTGCCCACCGACCAGGCCGGGCGGGTGCGGCTGGGGGCCGATGTTCACCTGGTACTCGATGCCGCCCCCCAGCTGGTGATCCCGGCGCGGGTGACCTTCGTGGCCGATGTCGCCCAGTTCACCCCCAAAACCGTCGAAACGGCCGTGGAGCGTCAGAAGTTGATGTTCCGGATCAAGGCCCGCATTGATCCCGCCCTGCTCAAGCGCCATATCCGCCGCGTCAAAACGGGCTTGCCGGGCATGGCCTACGTCCGCCTCGACCCCCGGGCTGCCTGGCCGGCGGGGTTGGCGCTGAAGGTGCCGGATTGATGCCACCGGTCGTCCAGCTCTCAGGTGTGCGCCTGCGGTTCGGCACCAACTGCGCCCTGGCAGGTGTCAGCCTTGAGCTGGCCAGCGGCGGCCTCACTGGCCTGGTGGGCCCCGACGGGGTGGGCAAATCCAGCCTGCTCTCGCTGGTGGCCGGTACCCGTGCCGTGCAGCAGGGCCGGGTGCTCGTGCTGGGAGGCGACATGGCCGACCCTCGCCACCGCCGCGATGTCTGCCCCCGCATCGCCTACATGCCCCAGGGCCTGGGCAACAACCTCTCGCCCACGCTGACGGTGGTGGAGAACGTCGATTTCTTCGCGCGCCTGTTCGCTCAGGACCGCTCCGAGCGCCGCTGCCGCATCGGGGCCCTGCTGGAGCGCACCGGCCTCGGGGCCTTCGGCGCTCGCGCTGCCGGCCAGCTCTCCGGGGGGATGAAGCAGAAGCTCGGCCTCTGCTGCGCCCTGATCCACGACCCGGATCTGCTCATCCTCGATGAACCCACCACCGGCGTCGATCCCCTCTCGCGCCGCCAGTTCTGGGATCTGATCGCCAGCATCCGCGCCGACAACCCCGGCATGAGCGTGCTGGTGGCCACCGCTTCGATGGACGAGGCCGCCAGCTTCGATGCGCTGGTGGCGATGGACGGCGGCCGCGTGCTCAGCACCGGCACCCCGTCGGAGCTGTTGCGGCGCACCGGCGCCGCCACGCCGGAAGACGCCTTCATCGCCCTGCTACCGGCGGCCAGGCGGCGGGAGCACCACCCGGTGACGATCCCGCCACGCCCTCCGGGGGATGGCCAGGTGGCGATCGAGGCCATCGATCTGTGCAAGCGCTTCGGCGCCTTCCTGGCGGTCGATCGTGTCAACGTGCGCATCGAGCGCGGCGAGATCTTCGGCTTCCTCGGCTCCAACGGTTGCGGCAAGTCGACCACCATGAAGGTGCTGGCGGGCCTGCTGCCGGCCAGCTCCGGCCAGGTGCGCCTCTTCCATCGCCCGCTGAACGCCGGAGACCTCACCACCCGGCGGCGGGTGGGCTACATGTCGCAGTCGTTTTCGCTGTACAGCGAGCTGACGGTGCGCCAGAACCTGGTGCTGCACGCCCGCCTGTTCCAGGTGCCGGAGGCGGAGATCGCCGGGCGTGCCGCCACCCTGATGGGGCAGTTCGGCCTGCAGGATCTCGGCAACGCCCTGCCCGATGCCCTGCCCCTGGGGGTGCGGCAGCGGCTGTCGCTGGCGGTGGCGCTGGTGCACCGGCCCGAGCTGCTGATCCTCGATGAGCCCACCTCGGGCGTCGATCCGATCGCCCGTGACAGCTTCTGGCAGCAGCTGATCGATCTCTCGCGCCACGACCGGGTGACGATTTTCCTTTCCACCCACTTCATCAACGAGGCCCAGCGCTGCGACCGCCTCTCCCTGATGCATGCCGGCCGCGTGCTGGTCAGCGACACCCCTGCCGGCCTGATGGTGCGCCGCGGGACGACCACGCTCGAGGCGGCGTTCATCGGTTACCTGGAGGAGGCCAGCGGAGCCAACGAATCCGCCCACCCTGCTGGCCCGATCGCAGCTCCCGCCGCACCGGCAGCCAAGCAGCGATCCTCTGGGGTGGGGGAGGGGTTCAGCCTGCAACGGCTGGGGAGCTACAGCCGCCGCGAGGCGCTGGAGCTGAGTCGCGACCCGATCCGCATCACCACGGCCGTGCTGGGCAGCCTGTTTCTGATGGTGGTGATGGCCTTCGGCATGAGCATGGATGTGGAGAACCTTCCCTACGCGGTGCTCGACCGTGACGGCACAACCACGAGCCGGGACTATGCCCTCAACCTGGCCGGCTCGCGCTACTTCATCGAACAGCCGCCGCTCGACGGTTACGGCGCCCTCGATCGGCGCATGCGCTCTGGGGAGCTGAGCGTGGCGATCGAACTGCCTCCAGGTTTGGGGCGTGATCTCGATCGCGGTGATCCGGCGGCCATCGGCGCCTGGATCGACGGCTCGATGCCGATGCGGGCCGAGACGGTGCGGGCCTACGTGGAGGGCCTGCAGGCCCAGTGGCTGGCCGTCCGTGCGGGTCTCGCGCAGGGCGGACCCGGTCCGCCCCCGCCCGCCAGCATCGAAACGCGCTTCCGCTACAACCCCGACGTCCTCAGCCTGGTGGCGATGGTGCCGGCGATGATCCCGATCCTGCTGCTGCTGATTCCGGCGATCCTGGCGGCGCTCTCGGTGGTGCGCGAAAAGGAACTGGGCACGATCGTCAACTTCTACGCCACCCCCGTCACCCGGCTGGAATTCCTGCTGGGCAAGCAGCTGCCCTACGTGGCCCTGGCGATGGTGAACTACTGGCTGCTCACCCTGCTGGCGGTGACCCTGTTCAGGGTGCCCCTCACCGGCAGCGTCGCCGCCCAGGCCACCGGCGCCCTCCTCTACGTGATCTGTGCCACGTCCCTGGGGCTGCTGATCTCGACCCTGGTGCGCACCCAGATCGCTGCGCTGTTCGGCACCGCCGTGCTGACGATCCTGCCGGCCACCTCCTTCTGCGGTCTGCTCGATCCGGTGTCCTCCCTGCAGGGGGCAGGAGCGGTGATCGGGGCGATCTACCCCACAGCCCACTACCTCACCATCTCCACCGGCACCTTCTCCAAGGAACTGGGCTTCGGGGATCTGCTCGGCCCCTTCGCTGCCCTGCTGCTGGCGGTGCCGGTGCTGTTGGGCCTGTCGGTGCTGTTCCTCAGGAAGCAGGAGACCTGAGCCATGCGCGCCGCCAATGTGCTCCATCTGGGCCTCAAGGAGCTGTGGAGCCTGGCCCGCGATCCGATCATGTTGCTGCTGATCGTCTTCGTGTTCACGGTGTCGGTCTACTCCGGTGCCACGGTGCTGCCCGAAACGCTGCACACGGCTCCGATCGCGATCGTCGATGAAGACCGCTCGCCGCTCTCGCAGCGGATCATCGCCGCCTTCGAGCCGCCCTACTTCCTGCCGCCGAAGCTGATCGCGCAGGCCCGGATGGATGGGCGCATGGATGCGGGGCTCGACACCTTCGCGGTGGTGATTCCCTCCGCCTTCCAGCGCGATGTGCTGGCGGGCCGATCTCCGGCCGTGCAGCTCAATGTCGATGCCACCCGTGTCAGCCAGGCTCTCACCGGCAGTGGCTATGTGCAGGCGATCATCACCGCTGAGGTGCAGACCTTCGTGCAGCACGACCAGCCCAGCCCCCTGCCGCCGGTGGAGCTGGTGGTGCGGATGCGCTTCAACCCCGAGCTCACCAAAACCTGGTTCGGTGCCGTGAACAAGGTGATCGACAACATCACCCTGCTCTCGATCGTGCTCACCGGCGCCGCCCTGATCCGGGAGCGCGAACGGGGCACGATCGAGCACCTGCTGGTGATGCCGGTGACGCCGTTCGAGATCATGGCCAGCAAGGTGTGGTCGATGGGGCTGGTGGTGCTTGTCGCCGGACTGCTCTCCCTGGTGCTGGTGGTGCGGGGCGTGCTGGCGGTGCCCCTGGCGGGTTCGCTGCCGCTGTTCGCGGCCGGCGCGGCGCTCTACCTGTTCGCCGCCACTTCCCTGGGCATCTTTTTGGGCACCTTCGCGCGGTCGATGGCCCAGTTCGGCCTGCTGCTGATGATGGTGCTGCTGCCGCTGCAGATGCTCTCCGGCGGTGTCACCCCGCGTGAAAGCATGCCCGCGCTGGTGAGCACCGTGATGCTGGCGGCTCCGAACACCCATTTCGTGATGCTGGCCCAGGGCATCCTCTTCCGCGGCGCCAACCTCGCGGTGGTCTGGCCCCAGTTCCTGGCCCTGGCGCTGATCGGCACGGTGTTCTTCGGTGTGGCCCACGCCCGCTTCCGCAGCGCCATCACGGCGATGGCCTGAACCACCAGATCTGGTGGTGCCCGGTAAGCTTGCCCCATCCTGTGGTGGCCATGCCCTCCGACGCCGTGGCCTTCGTCCCCCTCCACAACCACAGCGACTACAGCCTCCTGGACGGGGCCTCCCAGCTGCCGGCCATGGTGGAGCGAGCCGTGGAGCTGGGCATGCCGGCTCTGGCCCTCACCGACCACGGTGTCATGTACGGCGCCATCGAACTGCTGAAGCTCTGCACCAAGGCGGGCATCAAGCCGATCATCGGCAACGAGATGTACGTGATCAACGGCTCGATCGAGGATCCGCAGCCGAAGAAGGAGCGCCGCTACCACCTGGTGGTGCTGGCCCGCAACGCCGTCGGCTACCGCAATCTGGTCAAGCTCACCAGCATCAGCCACCTGCGCGGCATGCGTGGCCGGGGCATTTTCGCCCGGGCCTGCATCGACAAGCAGCTGCTGCGGCAGTACAGCGAGGGCCTGATGGTGGCCACCGCCTGCCTGGGCGGCGAAATCCCCCAGGCGATCCTGCGGGGGCGTCCCGACGTGGCCCGCGAGGTGGCCGCCTGGTACCGGGAGGTGTTCTCCGACGACTTCTATCTGGAGATCCAGGATCACGGCGGCCTTGAGGACCGTCTCGTCAACGTGGAGATGGCCCGGATCAGCGCTGAGCTGGCCATCCCCCTGATCGCCACCAACGACGCCCACTACCTCACCAGCCACGACGTGGAGGCCCACGACGCCCTGCTGTGCGTGCTCACCGGCAAGCTGATCAGCGACGAGAAGCGCCTGCGCTACACGGGCACCGAGTACATCAAGAGCGAGGCGGAGATGGCGCAGCTCTTCGCCGACCATCTCGAGCCGGAGGTGATCGCCGCCGCCATCGCCACCACCGCCCGGGTGGCCGAGAAGGTGGAGGACTACGACATCCTGGGGCGCCAACAGATGCCCCGCTTCCCGATCCCCGAGGGCCACACCCCGGTGAGCTATCTCAGTGAGGTGAGCCACCAGGGACTCCGCTGTCGCCTGTCGCTGGCGGAGGACGCTCCGATCGATCCCGGCTATGGCGAGCGGCTGGCCTTCGAGCTGCAGGTGATGGAGCAGATGGGCTTCCCCACCTACTTCCTGGTGGTCTGGGACTACATCCGCTTCGCCCGGGAGCAGGGCATCCCGGTGGGCCCGGGGCGTGGGTCGGCCGCCGGTTCGCTGGTGGCCTACTCCCTGGGCATCACCAACATCGATCCGGTGGAGCACGGCCTGCTGTTCGAGCGCTTCCTCAACCCGGAACGCCAATCGATGCCTGACATCGACACCGACTTCTGCATCGAGCGCCGTGGTGAGGTGATCGACTACGTCACCCGCCGCTACGGCGAGGACAAGGTGGCCCAGATCATCACCTTCAACCGCATGACCTCCAAGGCGGTGCTCAAGGACGTGGCTCGCGTGCTCGACATCCCCTACGGCGAGGCCGACCGCCTGGCCAAACTGATCCCCGTGGCCCGTGGCAAGCCGGCCAAGCTCGCCGAGATGGTCGGCCCCGAGTCCCCCGTCCCGGAGTTCCGCGAGAAGTACGAGAACGATCCCAAGGTGCGCCACTGGATCGACCTGGCCCGCCGCATCGAAGGCACCAACAAGACCTTCGGCGTCCATGCCGCCGGGGTGGTGATCGCCGCCGAACCCCTCGACGAACTGGTGCCCCTGCAGCGCAACAACGACGGCCAGGTGATCACCCAGTACTTCATGGAAGATGTGGAGGCGATGGGCCTGCTGAAGATGGACTTCCTGGGCCTCAAGAACCTCACCATGATCGAGAAGACGCTGGATCTGGTCGAGCAGAGTGTCGGCCAGAGGATCGATCCGGATGCCCTGCCCGCCAACGATCCCCAGACCTACGCCCTGCTGGCCCGGGGCGATCTGGAGGGCATCTTTCAGCTCGAATCCAGCGGCATGCGCCAGATCGTCCGCGATCTCAAACCCTCTTCGCTGGAAGACATCTCCTCGATCCTGGCCCTCTACCGGCCGGGCCCGCTGGACGCCGGCCTGATCCCCAAGTTCATCAACCGCAAGCACGGTCGCGAGGTCATCGATGTGGCCCACGCCAAGCTGGAGCCGATCCTCAAGGAGACCTACGGGATCATGGTCTACCAGGAGCAGATCATGCGGATCGCCCAGGATCTGGCGGGCTATTCCCTCGGTGAAGCCGATCTTCTACGGCGCGCCATGGGCAAGAAGAAGGTGTCGGAGATGCAGAAGCATCGCCAACAGTTCGTGGGAGGGGCCAGCGAGCGTGGCGTGGAAGCCTCCATCGCCGAGGCGCTTTTCGATCAGATGGTGCTGTTCGCCGAGTACTGCTTCAACAAGAGCCATTCCACGGCCTACGGCGCCGTCACCTACCAGACCGCCTACCTCAAGGCCCACCATCCGGTGGCCTACATGGCGGCCCTGCTCACGGTGAATGCCGGCACCTCTGACAAGGTGCAGCGCTATATCGCCAACTGCCAGGCGATGGCCATTGAGGTGATGCCACCGGATGTGAATGCCTCCGGCATCGACTTCACGCCCGTGGGCAAGAAGATCCTCTTCGGTCTTTCGGCCATCCGGAACCTCGGCGACGGCGCCATCCGCCAGTTGATCGAGGCCCGCTCCAGCGGAGGCCCCTTCCTGCATCTCGCCGATCTCTGCGACCGGATCTCCGGCCAGCAGCTCAACCGCCGGGCGATCGAGTCCCTGATCCACTGCGGTGCCCTCGATGGCCTCGAGCCGAAGGCCAACCGGGCCCAGTTGATGGCCGATCTCGATCTCGTGCTCGATTGGGCCAGTTCCCGCGCCCGCGACCGGGCCAGTGGCCAGGGCAACCTGTTCGACCTGTTCGGCGGCGGTTCCACTGGGCCTGCCGGGGGCTCCGCTCCTGTGGAGGCTCCCGCGCCACCGCGGGCCGCTGCGGTGGCCGACTACCCCCCCACCGAGAAACTGAAGCTGGAGAAGGAGCTGCTCGGCTTCTACATCTCCGACCACCCCCTGCGCCAGCTGGCCTCCCAGGTGCGGCTGCTCACCCCGATCGGCCTGGCCAATCTCGAGGAGATGGCCGACAAGGCCAAGGTGAGCGTGGTGGTGATGGTGAGCGAGATCCGCCAGGTGACCACCCGCAAGGGGGACCGCATGGCCGTGCTGCAGCTGGAGGACCTCACCGGCGCCTGCGAAGCGGTGGTGTTCCCCAAGAGCTACGCCCGCCTGGCCGACCACCTGATGGTGGATGCCCGCCTGTTGCTCTGGGCCGGTGTCGACCGCCGCGACGATCGGGTGCAACTTCTTGTTGACGACTGCCGCAGCATCGAGGATCTGCAGCTGGTGATGGTGGAGCTGGCGCCCGAGCAGGCCGGCGACATCGCTGTTCAGCACCGTCTGCGCGAATGCCTGACCCGTCACCGTCCTGGCCAGGAGGAGGCCGGTGTGCGGGTGCCGGTGGTGGCCCTGGTGAAGCAGGAGAACGAAACCCGTTTCGTGCGCCTGGGGGGCCAGTTCTGCGTTGCCGACGCTCCGGCGGCCGTGCAGACCCTGGCCTCGGCTGATTTCAGGGCCTGGTTGCGTTCACCCCTGGGGGCTGTCTGAGCCGGAGCCCGAGGCGCCCTGGCGCATGGCCCGCACCGAGGAACGCATTCGGCTGATGTTGACGCCGATCTGCTCGATCCCCAGCAGGCTGCCGGGGGCGTCCTCCCAGCTGGCGGAGAGCACCCCGTAGCTGAGGCCCAGCAGCCCCAGCAGGAAGAAGGCCCCGGATCCCACCAGGGTGAGGCCGGGGGGGATGTCGAGCAGGCCCCTGCTCACCAGCAGGTAGCTGGCCACGAACACCCCCATGCCCAGGACCGTGGGTGTTCCCGTGGCGATGGCGATGCGACGCACCATGCGGTTGGCCACCGCATCGGGAATCACCTGCTGACGGGGAGCCTTGGCCTTGGCTGGGGGGCCACCGGCAGCGGGCGTCGCGAAGGATTTCGGCTTCGGCCGACGGGCCATGAAACCAGCCTCAGCCGCGGATGCCGAGTTTCTTGATCAGCTCGGCGTAGCGGGATTCGCTCTGGGCGCGGAGGTAGCCGAGCAGACGCTTGCGGCGGCCGATCATCTTGAGCAGCCCCTGGCGGGAGGAGAAGTCGTGGATGTTCTTCTGCAGATGGCCACTGAGTTGCTGGATCCGCTCGCTCAACATCGCGACCTGCACTTCCACCGAGCCGGTGTCGGTGCCGTGGGCCTGATGGGAATTGATCAGTTCCTGTTTCTGGGTGGTAGTGAGCGGCATGGGCGGATCTGGGCCCGGACGGTGCAAACCAACACCTTAACGCGCTGCCCGTTGGCCTTTCCTGCGGGTCAGCCCCTTCAGGCCACGGCGCGGGACAACCAGCGCAGGCTTTCGCGGATCCAGTCGTCGGCGGAGGCGGACCCCTCGATCCCCGCGGCGGCGACGGCCCGCAGGGCCCGGTGGATTTCCAGGGGCTCGTAACCGAGCGCCACCAGGGTGATCTGCACCTCCTCACGGCAGGGGGCTTCGGCGCCGGCGACCTCCTCCTCTTCGAGGGGATCAACCAGGCCGGCGAAGCGCTCCTGAAGACGCTGCCGCAGCTCCACCGAAAGGCGTTCGGCCGTGCGCTTGCCCACCCCAGGGGCCAGGCAGAGGCTGCGCAGGTCGGCATGGACGATGGCCCGCACGAGGTCCGGCACCTCCAGGGCCCCGAGCAGGCCCAGGGCCATCTGGGGCCCCACCCCGCTCACTGCCACCAGTTCGCGGAAAAGATCCCGCTCCTGGCGGGCGAGGAAGCCATAGAGGGTCCAGCCGTCGTCGCGGATGCTGTGGTGCACATGCAGGCCCAGATCGCTGCCCACTTCGGGGAGGCGCTGCCACTGCCTCAGGGTGAGCTGCACCTCGTAGCCCACCCCCTGGCAGATCAGCAGGGCCCCGCAACGGTTCGCCTGCTGCCATGGTTCGGCCAGTCGCCCCTGCAGCCAGCCGATCATGGTGAGATGTGCGTCAGCCCCCATGCTGCCCCTCCTGCCAAGCCCCCTGGGCCGCTCCCTGTCGCCGGCGACCCTGGTGCTGGCACCGCTGCTGGCCCTGCTGCTCCTGCTGGGGGGCTGCACCAGGGGCGCCCAGCCCCCCCGCAGCGTGCTGCTCGACGCCCTGTCCCTGCAGATCCAGCTCACCCAGGGGGCGATTGCCCGAGCCCTCGATCTGGAGGCCGGCGGCCTGCCCGAGGTGAGCCGGGTGCGGATCGAGCAGCAGGACGCCGTCGCCATCGGCGAGGCCCGGGGTCTGCACCTCAGCGGTCGCTTCGACTGGCGGCTGCCGGGGGATGCCATTCAGGTCGACAGCCCGTTCGAGCTCTACCTGCAGCGCGGTGCCAGGGGGGAGAGCTGGCGTCTGGCGCGCCCCAGCGGCAGCAGCGACGGCAGCAGCCAGGACTGGATCACCGATCCCCTGCCGCTTCCTCGGAGAGCCTGAGCCAGCGGGCCACGTGGGGAAGGGTGAGCCCCTGTACCAGCAGGTTGATCACCACCACGCAGAAGACGATCCCCCCGGCGTTCTGCACCAGGGCCGGCACCGTGGCCGGGTCGATGCCGCGCACCCTGGGGATGGCGTCGACCATCTCGAAACTCAGGGCCAGGGGCACGGCGCCCCGCAGACCGCACCAGGACACCAGCAGTGAATCCCGCAGACTGAAAGGGGAGAAGTGTTGCAGCAGCAGAACGCTCGCCGGCCTGGCCAGCAGCATCATGGCGATGGCGATGACGATGCCTTCCGGCAACGCGGGCACGAGTTCGAGTGGATGGACGCTCAGACCGAAGATCAGGAAGACCGTGATTTCGGTCATGTTGTTAAACGGCAGCAGGGTCTGCTGCAGGGCCTTCGGTGTGATCGACTCGTTGCTGTAACTGTGGTTGCTCAGCATCAGGCCCGCCACGTAGGCGCTGATGAAACCAGAACCCCCCATCAGCTCTGCCACTCCATAGGAGATCAGGCCGATGGCGATGCCCAGGATCAGCAACTGGCTCTCATCACGCACCAGCCGATTGAGGCTGAATCGCCCCAGATAGCTCACGCACACCCCGATCAACAGCCCCGACCCGATCTTCTGCAGGAACGTCTGCAGCTGTTCGACCACCACCTGATGCTCGCTGCTGACCCCTTGCAGCGTCGTCAGGCCGATCACCAGGCCCAGAAACAGGATGCCGGTGGGATCGTTGACAGAGGATTCGAACTGCACCAGCGCAGAAAGCCGGCGTGGAATCGCGCGCTCCACCAACTGCAGCACGTTCATCGTGGCCCCCGCGTCCGTCGACCCCAGACAGGCGGCAATCAGCATCGCCACCGCTATCGGGATCTGCCCGAAGCCGAGCTCGATGCCGCCGGCATCGGGGGAGGCAGCAAACCAGACGATCAGTCCCAGTATCAGGCTGGAGATGATGACGCCTCCCACCGCCAGGATGATGCCGTATTCGAGGAAGCCGCGAATCGAGCGGATGTCCGTTTCCAGTCCGGCGTTGAACAACAGGATTGACAGGCTCAGAACCTGCAGCCGTAGGATCGTCTCATGGCTGAACAGGGTGACGGAGGGATTGATGAACAGGCCGAACAGCAGCACGCCAAGAATCGCCGGAACCCCGATCTTCAGGGAGAAGCGACTGATGGCCAGGGTGCCGAGAAAGATGCCGCCGATGGTCACCATCATCAGCGGCAGGGGGACGACACCGGGAGGCAGCGGCGGCCTGATCAGGGTGGTCTCCGCGCCATGGCTGAGCCCAGCCACCAGCGTGGCCAGCCAGGAATGGAACGCACCAGGCAGTGGGATCGACAGCAGGGGAACCCAACCTGGCGGCGTCATCGTAGAAGTGTTTGCTGGGTGGATTCCCCTGCTTTGGCCACTCCCGGACGCTGGCCCAGACAGATCAATGTGGCAACCAGGATCAAAGCCGCCCCGATCGCTGTCGGCAGATCGACGGATTCCCCGAAGATCCACCAGCCCCAGAGGGCGGCGAATCCCACCTGCACATAGCTGATCGCCGTGGCCCGGGCCGCCGGCAGCTGGGTGAGGGCCTGGGTGAGTCCCACCTGGCCCACCTGGGTGAACACTCCCACCCCCACCAGCCAAAGCAGTTCGATCGGCGTGGGCAGCACCGGATCGATCAGCAACAGCGGCAGGCTCATGGGAACGGCCACGAGAGGAAAGTAAAAGATGATCACCGCCGCAGGCTCGCTCTCCGCCAGGCGCCGCACGCTCACATAGGCCACGGCCGTGAGCAGGGCGCCGGCCACCGCCACCAGCACCCAGGGCGTCGGCAGGGCGGAGCTGGCTGTGGGCTGGGCCACCAGCAGCACCCCCAGCCAGCCCAGCCCCATGGCCAGAAGAACGCGCCGTCCCAGCCGTTCGCCCAGGAACAGCCAGGCCAGCAGCGCCGTGAAGGTGGGGTACAGGTACTGCAGCACCGTGGCTGCGGCCAGGGGCAGATGCACGACGGCGGCGTACACGCAGAAGAGGGCGGCACTGCCCACCAGGCCCCGCAGCACCAGCAGCCCCCGGCGCCGGCCCCAGGGATCCACACCGATCCGGCGGGCCATCCAGTAGCTCAGGGCCAGGCTCACCAGGGCCCGGGCCAGCACCACCTCGGCGATGGGAAGGCGGTCGCCCACCTGCTTGACCCCCACCACCATCAGGCTGAAGGAGAGGGCGCTGAGCACCATCCAGCCCCCAGCCGGGAGGGTGGCGCCGATGTCGGGATGGGGCGTTCGGTTCACCCTGCGATCTCCATCGGTGGTGTCAGGCCCCAGAATGGGGTCAGTGGGACCACCACCAATGGGGGGCGACCGTTTCCAGCCAGCCACTCCCCAGCCAGCCACTCCCCACCAGCTCCACGTTCCACCAGCCTCACCCGTCCTGCCTTGAGCTTGCCCCGCCTTCACCCCCGCACGATCGAGGCCGTCAAGGAACGGGCCGACATCGTCGATGTGGTGGGGGAGCACGTGGTGCTCAAGAAGAAGGGCCGTGAATTCGTGGGGATCTGCCCCTTCCACGACGACAAGTCGCCGTCGATGACGGTGTCACCCGCCAAGCAGTTCTATTACTGCTTTTCCTGCGGGGCAGGCGGTAACGCCATCAAGTTCCTGATGGAACTGCAGCGCACCAGCTTCAGCGAGGTGGTGCTGGATCTGGCGCGTCGCTACCAATTGCCGGTCGAGACCCTCGACGGCCCCCAGCAGGAGCGGCTGCGCCAGCAGCTCTCCCGCCGCGACCGGCTCCACCGGGTGCTGGCCCTGGCGGCGGGCTGGTTCCAGGGCCAGCTTCGCGCTCCCGAGGGGGCAGCGGCCCTGGCCTACCTGCGCCAGAAGCGGGGCCTCAGCGAAACCACCCTGGAGGCCTTCCAGCTGGGCTACGCCTCGGCCGGCTGGGATGGCCTGCTGCAGCACCTGCAGCAGGTGGAGGGCCTTGATGCCGACCTGCTGGAGGCGGCCGGCCTGGTGGTGGCCCGCAAGGGGGGCGGTGGCTTCTACGACCGCTTCCGCGACCGGGTGATGGTGCCGATCCGAGACCGCCAGGGCCGGGTGATCGGCTTCGGTGGACGGGGGCTGGACGGGGCCGAACCGAAGTATCTCAATTCCCCCGAAACGGAGGTGTTCGAGAAGGGCAAGCACCTGTTCGGGCTGGATCGGGCTGCCGACGCCATCCGCCGCGACGACCGGGCCGTGGTGGTGGAGGGCTACTTCGATGTGATCGCCCTGCACGCCGCCGGCATCACCAATGCGGTGGCGGCGCTCGGTACGGCCTTGAGCTCCAGCCAGATCACCCAGCTCTGCCGCTGCTGCGACGGTCGGCGGCTGATCCTCAACTTCGACAGTGACGGCGCCGGGATCCGCGCCGCCCAGCGGGCCATCGGCGAGGTGGAGCAGCTGGCGCTGCAGGGCCAGCTGGAGCTGCGGGTGCTGCACCTGCCCGCCGGCAAGGACCCTGATGAGTTTCTGCAGCACCACGGAGCGGGGGAGTACCGCTCCCTGCTCGATCAGGCCCCGCTCTGGCTCGACTGGCAGATCGAGCAGGTGTTCGAGGGCAAGGATCTGGCCCGTGCCGATCAGTTCCAGCAGGCTGTCTCCGCTCTGGTGCAGCTGCTGGGCAAGCTGCCCCAGTCGGCCGTGCGCAGCCACTACCTGCAGCAGGTGGCCGAGCGCCTCTCGGGCGGCCAGGCCCGCCTGGCCATCCAGCTGGAGGAGGACCTGCGCCAGCAGGTCAAGGGCCAGCGCTGGCACGGCCGCTCGGCCAAGTGGGAGCAACCCGGAGAAGTGGGCCATCGGGAGCGGGCCGAGGCGGAGATCCTGCGCCTCTACCTCCATTGCGCCCCCTGGCGCGGGGTGATCCGCGCCGAGCTGCGGCGCCGGGAGCTCGATGACTTCGCCCTCCAGCACCACCGCCAGCTCTGGGCCGCGATTGGGGAGCTGGAGGAGGACAACCTTGGTGCCGGTCGCCTGGAGGCCATCAACCGGGGCACCGATCCGGGGCTGGACCTGGCCGATCTGGATCTGTCGCGCCTGCTGGGCGACCGGCTGCTGGTGGAGCAGAGCGCCCTGCTCGGCCGGCTCACCCCCCTGCTGGAGCCCAGCGAGGTGCAGCGGCTCGCCCTGGCCCATCCCCCCCTGCAGCTGCGCGGGGCCACGGCGTCGCTGGAGCGCCAGCGGGTGCTGCGGCGCTGCCGTCACCTGCTCGATGCCTGGTCGAGCCAGCGCCTGCAGACCCTCGAGCACTGCATCGCCCGGCTGCTGGAGGAGGAGCGCGATGCGCCGCCGTCAGGTGCGGCCCTCCCGGCGCCCGGTGCCGGCCTCGACATGGAGACCCGCATCCATGACCTCTTCGACGCGCTCAACGGCGACGCCCTGCGTTTCCAGGAGGCTTACTACGCCGAGCGTCGCTACCTGAATCAGCTCGATGACGGCCGCCGGGCCGGCTATGAGGAGACCCTGGCGGTGCCGGCGGCCTGAGGCCAGGACCCCCGCCCGGCGTTCGAATCGGGTCGGCCGCCCGCCTGCGCAGACCCGCTTGCCACCGCCCGTTCTGCCTAGATTTGTTGTGGATGCAGGTCTGCCATGGCTCCTTATCCGGCCTATCCGGTCCCTGCGGATGAGGAACAGCGTCTTCGCGACCTGGAGCGTTACGGCATCCTCGAAGCCGACAGCGACGAGCATTTCGATCGCATCCTGGATCTGACGGCGGCCATCTTCCAGACCCCCATCGTGGCCATTTCCCTGGTGGAGGCCGATCGCCAGTGGTTTCTGGCCAAACGGGGACTTGAGGTGCGCGAAACCCCCCGTGAGATGGCCTTCTGTGCCCACGCCATCGTCCATGACGAGGTGATGGTGGTGCCCGATGCCCGCGCCGATGAGCGCTTCCGCACCAACCCCCTGGTCTTCGCCGATCCCCACATCCGCTTCTATGCCGGGGCGCCCCTGCAGACCCCTGAGGGCCACAACCTCGGCACCCTCTGCGTCATCGACCGGGAGCCCCGTCACCTCACCGCGGAGCATCGCGAGCTGTTGCATCGTCTGGCCCAGCTGGCCATGCGTGAGCTGGAGTTGCGGCGCCTGGCCCACCTCTGCCCGGTCACCGGCCTGCCCACCCGTCACACCTTCCTCAGCATCGGCGCGCGGGAGTTCGACCGTGCCCGCCGCGATCACCACCCCCTGTCGCTGCTCCTCTTCGATGTCGACAATCTGCGTCTGATCAATAACCGCTGGGGCCATGCCGCCGGCGATCAGGTGCTCACCGATCTGGTCCAGCTGGCGCGCACTTTCCTCCAGGAACCGGACTTCGCTGCCCGCCTGGGGAATGGCGAGTTCGCCCTGCTGCTGGTGGGAGTCGAGGGCGATCAGGCCATGGCCCTGGCCGATGCCCTGCGCACCGCCGTCGCTCACATGCCCGGTGTCCACACCCATTCCGACTTCCGTCTGCACATCAGCGGCGGCCTCACCGTCCTGGCCCCCGCCGATCGCCAGTTCACCGACCTGTTCCAGCGGGCCGAACGGGCCCTTGAGCTGGCCAAGGGCAATGGTCGCAACCAGATCGCCAGCCTCTACGAAGGGGCCTGAGAGCGGCCCTCAGGCCCGCACCACCGGCACATCGCTCAGCCGGGTGGTGGCGGCCCGGGACAGGCGCGAGCGGCGCATCGTCCAGCGGGGCCGCAGGCCGCAGGCGGCCCACTGCACGGTGCCGCTGCCGTAGCGGCGGTTGAGACCGTCGACGGTGGCCATCAGGGCCTCGCGCCGCTGCTGCTGCTCCGGCGGTAGTGGGGCCAGCAGATGGTGCTGCAGCAGCGCGATCGGCTTCAGATCCTGCAGCAGCACGCCCGCCTTCTGCAGCGGCTTGTGGGGCCGGAACAGCCGCTCGGCCAGGGGCAGGGCGGCGGCGAGCAGCACGGCGGTGTCGTTGCTGGGCAGCGGCAGAGCCACGGTGGCGGCGTTGGCGTAGAAGCGGGTGCCGTTGAAGGGGCTGCTGCGCACGAACACCGTGACGCTGCCCGCCCGCTGGCCCTGGCGGCGCAGCTTCTCGCAGGCCCGGCTGAGGTAGGTGGCGATCGCCTGCCGCAGGTCCTCGAGGCTGCTGACCGGTTCGCTGAAGCTCCGGCTGACGCAGGTTTCCTGCTTCGCCGGCGGCACGGCCACCAGGGGCAGGCAGCTGTGGCCGCGCAGTTCCTGCTGCAGGCGCACCCCCACGACGCCACAGCGATGCCGCAGTTCGCCGCTCGGCATGTCCCGCAGGGCCCGGGCGTGGCCGATGCCCCGCAACCGGCACCAGCGGGACAGCTTGCGGCCGATGCCCCAGACGTCCTCGATGGCGATGGCCTCCAGCCAGGGGCCCGGATCACCCACCTGGCCCAGGTCGAACACGCCGCCATGGGAGGGGTCGCGCTTGGCGATGCGGTTGGCGATCTTGGCCAGCACCTTGGTGGGGGCGATTCCCACCGCCACCGGCAGGCCCAGCTGGCGGCGCACCTGCTGGCGCAGGTCTTTGCCCCAGGCGGTGAGGTCGCCGTCGCCGGGCGGGCGGTGCAGGCGACCGAAGGCCTCGTCGATGGAATAGATCTCCAGTTCCTCCACCCAGGCTTCGAGGCTGGCCATCAGCCGCTGGCTCATGTCGGCGTAGAGGCCGTAGTTGGAACTGCGCACGATCACGCCGCGGCGTTCCAGGTCGTGGCGCACCTGGAACCAGGGGGTGCCCATGGGAATGCCCATGGCGCGGGCCTCGGCGCTGCGGGAGACGATGCAACCATCGTTGTTGGAGAGCACCACCAGGGGCTTCCCGATCACGGAGGGGTCAAGGGCCGCTTCGCAGGAGGCGTAGAAGTTGTTGCCGTCGACCAGGACGGTGGCCTGGCTCATCGGCCCCCCGGCAGCGAACGGATCACGTGCAGGGCCACGCCCCAGAGGCGGTCGTCGTCGCTGCCGCCGAGGGCCAGGGGCGGGTAGGCGGGGTTGGCCGGCTCCAGCCACCAGAGCGCCCCCCGCCGCACCAGGCGCTTGACGGTGAATCCCCCCTCCAGCAGGGCCACCACGATGCGGCCGGACCGGGGGGCAGCCCCCCGATCCACGACGAGCAGATCGCCGTGGCGGATGCCGGCACCGAGCATGGAGTCGCCGCAGACGCGCAGCAGCAGGGTGCGGCCGGGGTGGAGGTTCAGCTGTTCGTTGAGGTCGACCCCCATCCCGGCCCGGGCAAGAGTCCTCACTGTAGTACGGACGTACTGGTCAGTCGTCGTCCTCCAGCAGCAGCTGCTGAAAGGCGGTGTAGAGGTCCTGCTCGGGATCGTCGGCCGAGGGGCGGGGGCTGCCGCCGGTCCGGGGGGTCTGGGTCCGCCGGCGGCCGGGGCTGGCGGGGCTGCTGGTGGGGGCCGTCGTTGGTGAAGGCACCTCCAGTTGCCGCAGCCGTTCCAGCAGGTGGGGGGGCACGCTGCCGTCGGCGCTGACGTCCATCAGCCCACGGAACAGCTTCTGGGGGTCCTGTTCAGTTTCCACGGGATGGCGGCGGTCCACCGCCCGGCCGCCGGGGGCCGGATCGCCGGCCATCGGGGTGGGCGGAGGCGGAACGGGAAGCTTGCTGGGCAGCTGGCGGCCGAGGGCCTCCAGCCGTTCGCGGCTACGGGCATCGAAGCTCATCGGGGCGGGCTCAGCTGCAGTTCAGTGTGTCGCGTGTGAGACGACCGCTGACGGGATTGGTGCCGCTGGCGGCGGCGCAGAGGCTGGTGAGGGCGTCGCCGCGGAGGGGCACATTGGTGAAGTCGGCGCCATCGATGCGCACCCCACGGAACTTGGTGTTGAAGGCGAAGGCGTCGTCGAGGCGGGCGTTGCGCAGGTCGGTGCCCTCGAACACAGCCGAATCCAGGGTGGCGTCCCGCAGATCACTGCCGCTCAGGTCGGCGTCCTGGAGCTTGGCGCCGAACAGGCTGGCGCCGCGGAGGTCGGCACCAGAGAGATCGGCGTCGCGCAGGTTGGTGAGGTTGAACGTGACGCCGCGCAGATCGGCGCCGTGGAAATCGGCCCCGATCAGCACCTGCTTGGCGTAGTCCATCGCCGCCGCCACCGGGACGGGACGGGCCAGCAGCAGCAGTCCGCCCAGAAACAGGGACAGCAGGAGGCTCAGGAACCGGGGCGGGGAGAGGGGGCTCGCCATCGGGGATGGAGCGAAGGAGAACAGCCTAGGAAAGGGATCCTCACCCCTCCACGGCCCGGGGAGGGGTGCGGAGTGGGACAGGGCGACTAGCGTGAGAAGGGTCCGGTTCTCCGGTCCGTTCGATCTCCGAATCCGTGGATGGCCCAGGACTTCCAACTCAGGGACTTCCAACTCAGGGACTTGCAGCGATCAGGGGCCGGTAGGTGGTTCCGGACCAGGCAACCATGACCGAGGGCATCGCCGGCGACGCAGGGGAGAGGCCAGGGGCCGCAGCGATCGGGAGCCTGCTGGAGAGGATCGACAGGCCTGCGGCCCTGGCCGATAGCCAGGGGGCGATCGTGGCGGCTAATGGGGCGTTCTGCAGCCGTTCGGGGCTGGAACTGGCGGCGTTGCGCCAGCGGGGCCTGCAGGAGCTCTGCGCCGCCGACGTGGCGCCGCTGCTGCAAGGTGCCGTGGCGACCCTGAGCAGTGAACTGGTCGGCTCCCCGCAGGCCGATGGGGTGATTCCCCTGTCCCTCACCGGCCTGCCGGCCAGCAACGGGACGGAGCCGGTCTGGTGCCTGCTGGAGCTGCTCGACCAGCGGGTGACCCTGGAGGACCTGGACGACCTGGTGACGGCCCGCTACGCGGACGGCGCCGTGCTGCTGCATCTGCAGGTGCTGCAGCTCGACCTGGTGCGTGGCCGGCTGGGCATCGCCGCCTGCGAGGCCCTGATCGAGGAGATCGCCCATCGGCTGGAGGCGGCGCTTCCGGCCGGGGGCTTCTTCTCCCGCCAGGGGGGCGACCGCCTGCTGGCCCTGCTGCCTGGCGCGATGGGCATCGATGCGGTGCGGGACATGGCCGGCGCCCTGCTCGGCTGCCTGGAGACACCCACCACGGTGCTGGAGCACGTCATCGAGCCGTCGCTGAACGTCGGCATCAGCCGCGCTCCGAACGACGGCAACGAGTTCGCGGTGCTTCTGGAGGCCGCCACCCGGGCCCTGGAGGAAACCCATCGCCAGCCGTTCCCCAGCTGCAGCATCGCTTCGCCGGTGGAGCGCTCCGTCCAGCTGCAGGAACTGCTGGCCCGTCCGCTGGCCCTGGCGATCGAGCAGGAGCAGTTGGAGCTGGCCTATCTGCCGATCATCGAGCTGGAATCCGGCCGTGTGGTCGCCGCCGAGGTGCTCTGCCGCTGGGATGATCCGGTGCTCGGCCGCCAGTCCCCCGCCGACTTCATCGACGTGGCCGAAGCCACGGCACAGATCTCGTCTTTGGGGCGCTGGGTGATGGAGCGGGCGTTTGAGGCCCTGCATCGCTGGGACGTGGCCGGGCTGCAGCTGGGCAAGATCTGCGTCAACGTCTCACCCCTTCAGGTGCAGGATCCCACCTGGAGCAGCGACCTGCTGCTGGCACTGGAACGGCACCAGCTGACCCCCGATCGCATCGTCCTTGAGCTCACCGAGGGCAGCATCCTGGAGATGTCGAACCACGTCGCCAACCAGCTGCGGGACCTCAGGCGGCAGGGGTTCGAGCTGGCCATGGATGATTTCGGCACCGGCTACTCCGGCTTGCAGCGGCTCACCGAGCTGCCCTTCAGCGAAGTGAAGATCGACAGGAGCCTGATCTCCGCCATCGACTACGACCAGTTGCAGCAGGCCATGCTCAGTGCCGTGATCCGGCTCAGCGACGCCACCGGAATCATGGTGGTGGTGGAGGGGGTGGAACGCTCCCGGCAGCGGCAGATGCTGCTCACCCTCGGTTGCCGCCACGGCCAGGGCTACCAGCTGTCGGCACCCCTTTCTGATCTGGAGCTGGAGGCCCTGCTCCAGAGCCAGATCACTCCAGAGGCCTGAGCCGTCCCGGCAGGATGCCCTTGATTGTCCCGCTGCTGCTGTCCGTGGATGTGGGGGATGGGCGCTCCGTGGCCGGCCTCTCCAAGGCGATCCAGCTGTCGGTGGCCCCGGTGTTCCTGTTCACCGGCGTCACCGGGCTGCTGAGCCTGTTCTGCTCCCGGCTGGCCAGGATCATCGATCGCACCCGCGTCATTCAGGAGGCCCTGGCCAAGAGCCGGGCCAAGGAGGAGGCCGACGTGGAGGACGGGGAGCGGCTGGAGCAGGTGCTGGTGGTCCAGCGGCGTCGCACCTTCCTGATCAACCGGGCGATCCTGGCGGTCACCGTCACGGCCCTGATGGTGGCCGCCGTGGTGGCGGTGCTCTTCATCAGCGCGGTGGCGGCCCTGGACGTGACCGCCATCGTGGTGCCCCTGTTCGTGGCGGCCATGGGGGCCATGATCGTGGGCCTGGTGCTGTTCCTGCTGGAGGTGCAGCTGGCCATCAGCCAGAACCCCCGCCGGTATTACTGAGCCCCCCCGGCCCCCGGCCCGCTGCCAGTGGGCGTGACAGCGGCGGGGAACCCTGGAGCAGATGAGGCTCCTCCCCATGCCCCCCAGCCCCGCCCAGCGTCAGGGAGCCTGGGCGGAGCAGAGGGTGCTGCGGTTGTTACGGCTCCAGGGCTGGCAGTTGCTGGTGCGCAACTGGCGCTGCCCCTGGGGGGAGCTCGATCTGGTGCTTCACAAGCCGGGACGCCTGCTGCTGGTGGAGGTGAAGGGGCGCCGGCGTTCTGGTCTCGATGGCGCGGGCACCGCGGCGCTGCGCTGGCCGAAGCGCCAGCGCCTGGAGAGGGCCTGGAACTGCTGGCTGGCGGCCCACCCATGCTGGGAGCGAACGCCGGTGGAGCAGGTGGCGGCCCTGGTGCCCCTGCCGCCCTCCCAGGCGCCGGTGCGATGGATCCGGCTGGGTGATTGACCGGTTCCGAGCGCCCGGCTCAGGGCTGGCCGGAGGCGGGAGCGGCTGGGGTTGCCGTGGCTGGGCCCTTCGTGGCCGGGGCTGTTGTGTAGAAGACGGTGCAGCGGTAGCGGGTGTTGTCCATGCCCACCTCCAGGTCCTCGCAGACCGTGCGGGTCACGGTGGCGCCCTTGGGCACCTGGCTCCTGGCCTGCTGGCGGGTGGCCTGACGGTCGAAGATCGATTCGGCGGTGGCACTGCCGGCGCGGGCGGGGCCGGTCAGCAGGGTGAGGGTGGCTGCCAGCAGGGCACCGGTCAGCCGGGGGTCGGTCAGCCGAAAACCAGGGGCCATGGCGGAGGGGGAACGCTGCTCCACCTCTAGCCAGGCCTGACGGCCCTGCAATCTGGGGAGACCTGCCGGCGCCTCCATGACCTTCAGCGGCCACCGGGCCCGCAAACGCTTCGGGCAGCACTGGCTCACGGATCCCCTGATCCTCGATCGGATCGTGGCGGCCGCCGACCTGCACGGCGCCGACCATGTGCTGGAGGT
Source organism: uncultured cyanobacterium (assembly GCA_903917565.1). Taxonomy (GTDB): domain Bacteria; phylum Cyanobacteriota; class Cyanobacteriia; order PCC-6307; family Cyanobiaceae; genus Cyanobium. The sequence goes on from CAIXBB010000001.1 coordinate 69,662, forward strand.
GGGCCCGGGGCGGGGCGCCCTGACCGAGCGCTTGCTGGCGTCCCAGGCGGCGTCACTGCTGGCGGTGGAACTGGACCGGGATCTGGTGGTGGGCCTGCGGCAGCGGTTCGGCGGCGATGGGCGCTTCACCCTGATCGAGGGTGACGTGCTCGAGCTGGCCTTGCCCTGCTCCGAGCGGCCGCTTCCCACAAAGGTGGTCGCCAACATCCCGTACAACATCACAGGCCCGTTGCTGGAGGTGCTGGTGGGCCGTCTTGGCCGGCCGGCCCCCTGCCGCTTCGAGCGGCTGGTGCTGCTGGTGCAGCAGGAGGTGGGCCAGCGCATCCGGGCCCGGCCGGGCAGCAGCGCCTTCTCGGCCCTCAGCGTGCGGATGCAGTTGCTGGCCCGTTGCAGCAGCGTCTGCACGGTGCCGCCCCGCTGCTTCTCGCCACCGCCGAAGGTCACCTCGGAGGTGATCGTGATCGAACCTGTGGCGGCGACGGCCCTGCCACCGCTGGAGCAGGCCCTGGCGGTGGAGGGCCTGCTGAGGCGCTGTTTCGCCGGACGGCGCAAGATGCTGCGCACCAGCCTGGCGGGCCTGCTGCCGGCGCCGGCCCTTCTGGAGCTGGCTGCCGCCGCTGGCGTGGACCTGCAGCAGCGGCCCCAGGAGCTCGGCCCCGATCGCTGGATGGCCCTGGCCCGCTCCCTGATGCTCGTGGGCGGGGTCGCTCAGGGAGAGGGGGAGGTGAACCAGACGCTGCAGCGGTAGCGGGCATTGCCGGCCACGGAGAGTTCGGTGCATCGGCTGTCCGTCACCGTCGCGCCTTGGGGCACCTGATCCATCGCCAACCGGAGGGCATCGCCACGATTGCGGATCGATTCGGTGCTGATCAGGCTGGGCTTTCCTGGAAGGATGGACCGTGGAGGCGGGGACAGCGGAGACTCCGGCGGCCGGGGCATGGGCAGCACTTCGATCCGACCTCCCCCAGGCGAAGCCTTCGCCTGCGGAGGCGGTACTTCCAAAGGCGCCGAACCCTGGGGGATGGTCGGGACGCCACCGGCAGAGGCCCGGACGACCCGGAAGACGATGTCACCTTCATCGAGACGCGGATCTCGAATCTTGCCGTACTGGGGATTCTGAGCAGAGCTGTAGTTGGCTATCTGCTGGGGCAGATACTCGCCCAGCTCAGAACCTGTGACGTAGCCATCGTGGTTGAAATCGGCCGCTCCATCCAGGGCCCGGATGAGCAGGGGTGTGAATAGAGTTGTGGCTGGCACCACCTCATTGACATCGCCAGCGGTAAGAAATTGCCTGACAGGCATATTCATCTTCCGTTGCAGGTAGGTGGGCAGAGGTGAGGCTGAGCGCACTTTGAAGATGGCTCCGGAGAAACAGCTGTCGAATATGAATAGAACGTGCTTGGCTTCCATCTGCTTTGCCCATGACATGATCTGCTCCATGCTGAGGGCAGACTTCGCAAACTCAAGATCACTGTCTGCGCGAGCGACGGCAGGAGCATCCACCGGAACAAGATAGCCGAGATCATTGTTGCGGGTCCAGCCGTGGCCAGCGAAGTAAATCACTAACCGATTGTCGGGATTGTAACCAAATCGCTTCACGAAATCTTCAATGGACTGCTTCAATCTCAAAGATCCTGGATTGGCAACGACATCAACCTGAAATCCCTGGCAATTCAGTGCTGAGACGAAATCCGCAGCTTCATGTTGGAGATTGTTAAGTTTTTTTCCAGAAAGGATTTTTATAGTCTCCTGCCCAGATGACAAGGGCATGGCTGCCCCCGTAGCTGAACAGAAGCGTGCCCCTGGTGTCAGTGACCTGCAATCCTTCCTGAGCTGATGAGCTGGCGACGCACCCCCATCCAAGCCAAACGACAGAGGCCAGCTGGACGAGGACCTGGATGCGCCTTGTCGTCATCGCAGCAGGGGCGTGATCGCCTTGAGCAGCTCCCCGGAACCGGGCTTGTCACCGGCTCGGAAAATCCTCACCTCCTTCGCCTTCCCCTGATCGACGAGAATCGTTCTTCCCGCCAGGCGCTTGTCGTTCTGGATCTGCAATCTGCCGTCGGACCCACGACGAACGACGATCCCGCCGTAGCGCACTTCCTTATAGGCACTCATCAAGGTCTTCACCAGCAGATCGATACTCACGATCCCCACGAGGACGTAGATCAGTGCCTGAGAGCGGACGTCGGGTTGGGAGGTGCCCTCCGGCGTCACGCTGCCATCGAAGGCCAGTTCCTTCTGGATGGCGATGGATTGGCGACCCGGTGCTCTCCAGAGGATGTCCACGGTTCGCCCCGACATCGGGTCGGCCCGAGGGCTGCAGAGGCCTGCAACAGCAGGCTGAACTACATGCCAACGATGAAGGGTGCACGCAAGGGGTTTCGATGGGTTGATTTCATCAGTGCACCTCGACGTTTCGACCATTCTGGGTGCCCAGGTCGGGCTCAGGCCATGGTCGAAGGCCTCCCAGCGCCTGCCGGGTGCTCCGCTTGAATCAGGCCTGCGCTCAGCGTTCCTGCAGGGACGTCCGCCCTGCCCCATGCCCGATCTGATCGTTTCGGCCCCCGCCAAGATCAACCTGCACCTGGAGGTGCTGGGCCTGCGGCAGGACGGCTACCACGAGTTGGCGATGGTGATGCAGAGCATCGACCTGAGCGACACCCTGGTGCTGCGCCCCACAGCCGACGCCACGATCCGCCTGCACAGCGACAGCCAGGAGCTGCCCGTGGACGGCACCAACCTGATCGTCAAGGCGGCGGAACTGCTGCGCTCCCGGGTCGGCCTGCCGGAACTGGGGGTCGAGGTCACGCTGCACAAGCGCATCCCCATCGGCGCCGGCCTGGCGGGTGGTTCAAGCGATGGGGCCGCCGCCCTGGTGGGGCTCGATGCCCTCTGGGGTCTGGGTCTGGGGAGCGAGAGGCTGCACGGCCTGGCGGCCGAGCTGGGTTCCGACATGCCCTTCTGCCTGGAGGGCGGCACCCAGCTCTGCTTCGGCCGCGGGGAACGGCTCGAGCCCGTCCCTGCCGAGCGGGTGGTGGAGCGGGCGGTGCTTCTGCTCAAGCACCCCGAGGCCAGCGTGTCCACGCCCTGGGCCTACCGCCGTTGCCGGGAGCTGCGCGGTGATTTCTATCTCGACGACGAGAACGACTTCGAACAGCGGCGCCAGGCCCTGCGCAACAGCCCCTTGCTGGCGTCGCTGGCCTGTGCGGGCCCGCTGCCACAGCTGCGCAACGATCTGCAGGCAGTGGTGGAACCGGAGGTGGAGAGCGTGCGCACGGGCCTCGAGCTGCTGCGCTGCCAGCCGGGGGCGCTGGCCGTCGCCATGAGCGGATCCGGACCCAGCCTCTACGCGCTCTACCCGGACCTGGCGGCAGCCGAGGCGGCCGGGACGGCCCTGGTGGGGACGCTGGAGGCCCTTGGCTTCCAGTCCTGGTGCTGCCGCTGTGGCGGATCGGGTGTCAGCCTGGTGACGGATGGATCCCCGCCATGACCGAAGAGAGCCCCGCCAAGCCCCCCCGCAAGGGCCCGCTCAGCTTTCTTTCCGGCGCCCTCACCAGCGGCCTGCTCGCCTGGCTGAGCCTGGGGGTGAGCCAACGGGTGGTGGGCTGGTACGTGACCCATCCGCCGCACTTCGATTCACCCTTCGCCCAGAGCATCGCCACGGCGATGAAGACCCTGATGGTGGGGATGTGCTTCCTGGCCACCTTCAGCTTCGCCTTCATCGGGCTGGGGCTGTTCCTGGTGTTCATCCGCAGCCTGTTGCCGGCCGAAGCGGAATCCCCTTCCTAAGCTGCCACCGCCGTCGCTCTTCCCCCCGATGACTCCCCACGACCTGGGTCTGCTGGTGGTCCTGCTGCTGCCCGGCATGCTCCTGTCGGTCCTGCTGCTCAGCACCTTCGCCGCCGGCGGCTGAGATAGGTTGGCCGCGCAAAGGCCTCCGCTCCGTGGCTGAAACTCTCCTGTTCAACGCCCTGCGTGAAGCCATCGACGAGGAGATGGCGCGCGACCCCCATGTCTGTGTCATGGGTGAGGACGTGGGCCATTACGGCGGCTCCTACAAGGTCACCAAGGACCTCTGCGAGAAGTACGGCGAATTCCGGGTGCTGGACACCCCCATCGCTGAGAACAGCTTCACCGGCATGGCCGTGGGCGCGGCCATGACCGGCCTGAGGCCGATCGTGGAAGGCATGAACATGGGCTTTCTGCTGCTCGCCTTCAACCAGATCTCCAACAACATGGGGATGCTGCGTTACACCAGTGGCGGCAACTACACCATCCCGGCCGTGGTGCGCGGGCCCGGGGGCGTCGGTCGTCAGCTCGGTGCCGAGCACAGCCAGCGCCTGGAGGCCTACTTCCACGCCGTGCCGGGCATCAAGATCGTGGCGGTGAGCACCCCCACCAATGCCAAGGGCCTGCTGAAGGCGGCGATCCGGGATAACAATCCCGTGCTCTTCTTCGAGCACGTTCTGCTCTACAACCTCAGCGAAGAGATCCCTGAAGGCGACTACATCTGCGCCCTCGACCAGGCCGAAGTGGTGCGCGAGGGCACCGATGTCACGATCCTCACCTATTCGCGCATGCGCCACCACTGCCTCAAGGCGGTGGAGCAGCTGGTGGAGGAGGGTGTCGATGTCGAGCTGATCGATCTGATCAGCCTCAAGCCCTTCGACATGGAGACCATCGCCCGCTCGATCCGCAAGACCCACAAGGTGGTGGTGGTGGAGGAGTGCATGAAAACCGGCGGCATCGGCGCCGAACTGATCGCCCTGATCACAGAGCACTGCTTCGACGATCTCGATGCCCGGCCCCTGCGCCTCTCGTCCCAGGACATCCCCACGCCATACAACGGCAATCTGGAGAATCTCACCATCATCCAGCCCCACCAGATCGTCGCCGCGGCGCTCGACCTGAAAGCCGGTCGTCGCTGAGATGGGACGCCAACAGGGCTGGTTCGCCCTCATCCTCGCCCTCACCATCGCCTCCGGCGCCCTGTTGGCCAACTACGGACTGCAGCTGGGTCTGGACCTCCGCGGCGGCAGCCAGCTCACCCTCCAGGTGATGCCCGCCGGCGCCATCACCCGGGTGGACACCGAGCAGCTGGAGGCCGTCAAGGACGTGCTGGAGCGGCGCATCAATGGCCTTGGCGTGGCCGAATCCACCCTCCAGGCCGTGGGCAGCGACCAGCTGGTGCTGCAGCTCCCCGGCGAGCAGGATCCCAGCCAGGCGGCCCGGGTGCTCGGCAGCACGGCCCTGCTGGAATTCCGCGCCCAGAAGCCCGGCACGGAGGAGGAGATGCGCGGACTTCTGGCCCTCAAACGCCAGGCCGAGTCGGTGCTGCGGGCCAAGCGCCCCCCCACAGCAACCAAAGACCCCACAGTGCCGGCGCCGCCCGAGCCCCCCTCGCTGTCGCCCCAGGACCTGTCCAAGGCGCTCACCTCCCTCGGGATCCAGGTTCCCGCCGGCAGCAGTGAGGCTGATCAGATCGAGCTGCTGCTCAAGGAGACCAATCGCCGGATCCTCAGCCTCTACGGGCCTCCGCTGATCACCGGCAAGGACCTCACCAGCGCCGGTCGCCAGCAGCAGGCCACCGGAACCGGCTGGGATGTGACCCTGGGCTTCAACCGCGAAGGGGGTGAGAAGTTCGCGGCCCTCACCCAGTCGATCGCGGGCACCGGTCGGGTGCTCGGCATCGTCCTTGATGGTCGCTCGATCAGTGAGGCCAGCGTAGGCGAGCAGTTCAAGCTGGCCGGCATCACCGGAGGATCCGCCTCGATCACGGGCAATTTCAGCGCCGAAGAGGCCCGCGACCTGGAAGTGCAGCTGCGGGGTGGTTCCCTGCCCCTGCCGGTGAAGATCGTGGAAGTGCGCACCGTCGGGCCATCCCTCGGGGCCGAAAACATCCGCTCGAGCCTGGTGGCAGGCCTGTCAGGCCTGGTCCTGGTGGCGGTGTTCATGGTGTCGGTCTACCGCCTTCCCGGGATCGTTGCGGTGGTGGCCCTGAGCCTCTATTCCCTCTTCAACCTGGCGATCTACGCCCTCATCCCCGTCACCCTCAGCCTGCCGGGCATCGCCGGCTTCATTCTCTCGGTGGGGATGGCCGTGGATGCCAACGTGCTCATCTTTGAGCGGATCAAGGAGGAGCTGCGGGCCGGCAACACCTTGATCCGCTCCATCGACACGGGCTTCTCCCTGGCCCTGTCTTCGATCATCGATGGCCACGTCACCGGTCTGATCAGCTGTGCCGCCCTCTTCTTCCTCGGCACCGGCCTGGTCAGGGGCTTCGCCGTCACCCTGGCGATCGGTCTGTTGCTGAGCCTTTTCACGGCCCTCACCTGCACCCGCACCCTGCTGCGCCTGCTGATGAGCTATCCGGCCCTGCGCCGCCCCACTTATTTCCTCTCCGCCCGCCAACTTCCCCCCGCCAAAGCCACCGCGGCCCAACCGGGTCTGGCCTGAATGACTGCCATGACCCCTGTCCCCTCCCCCCGCTTCCGCATCAGCCGCCACCGGCGTCTGGCCTGGGTGGGTTCGTTGTTGGCCTGTGGCCTGAGCCTCCTGGGCCTGGCGCTCTGCTGGCTGAACCCGTCGATCGGCGCACCGCTGCGGCCAGGCCTTGACTTCACCGGCGGCACCCAGGTCCAGGTGGAGCGGGACTGTGCCCCCTGCAAGCCCATCACCGCCCTCGAGATTCGCCAGGCCCTGGGCCGCGTCGACCTGCCATCCCCCGCAGGGGAGAGCGTCCCCAATCTGGGCAGTGCCTCGGTTCAGGTTCTCGACGGCGGCCGGTCCCTGGTCCTGCGGCTGCCGGCCCTTGAGGCCGAGCAGAGCAAGGTCCTGGTCGATGCGCTCGCCGCTCAGTTCGGCCCGCTGCGTGCCAGTGGCACCTCGGTGAACACGATCGGCCCCACCCTTGGCTCCCGACTCCTGCAGGGCAGCCTCATCTCCCTGCTGGTCAGCTTTGCGGGAATCGCCGTCTATATCTCCTTCAGCTACAGCGGCGTCTTCGCTTTTCTGGCCTTGCTCTGCCTGGCCCACGACGTTCTGATCACCTGTGGCCTGTTCGCCTGGCTGGGGCTGCTCCAGGGCATCGAAGTAGACTCTCTCTTCGCCGTTTCCCTGATCACCGTCGCCGGTTACTCGGTCACCGACACCGTGGTGGTCTACGACCGGATCCGCGAGCAGCGACGCACCCTGGGTGAACTTTCCCTGGTGGATCAGGTGGACGTGGCGGTGGACGCCACCCTCACCCGCTCGCTCTACACCTCCTTCACCACCCTGCTGCCCCTGGTGGCTCTGATCTTCTTCGGAGGCAGCACCCTGTTCTGGTTCGCCGTGGCGCTCACGGTGGGCATTGCCGTCGGCAGCTGGTCGAGCATCGGTGTGGCTCCCACCCTTCTGCCCGTGCTCTCGAAACGATGAGAGACCCTGATCGTGTCGAGGGGGCCATGCGTGGCTTGCCCATGCTGCCGGTGGTGCTGCTGGTGCTGGCCCTGATCGATCTGAGGGTGGAACTGATCCTGCTCTGGGATCACCTCACTCTGACGTCTGTCATCGCTGCGGTGCACTCCCATCTGCTGGCCGTGGCGGTGCTGCTCAGCCAGCCTTCCCTCTGGAGTCACTACCGCCGCTCCCGCGGCTGATGCAACCTGGCCGATGGGCCGGCCGCTCGATCAGGCCAGATCCCAGCGGTCCATCACGTCACGGACGAGCACCTCTTCACAGGCCACCTGCAGCACCACCACCAGGGGGAGGGCGAGCAGAAGCCCAGGCAATCCCAGCAGGGCCCCCAGACTCAGCTGGGCCATCAGGGCGACGGTGGGCAGCAGGTTGACGGTGCGGCTCAGCAGCAGGGGGGTGAGCAGGAACGCTTCACCGTTCTGCAGCAGCAGTCGCAGCATCAGCACCTGGACCACCTTCGCCGGTGAGATCAGCAGGGCGACGGCCAACGGCAGCAGGGTGGCGGCGGTCGGGCCGATGGTGGGAACGAAGGTGAGCAGACCACAGACCAGGCCGCTCAGCAGCGCCAGGGGCACCTGCAGCACCGCCAGGCCCGCCCAGGTGGTGACGAAGACCACCGTGCCGGAGATGGTCATGCCCGCCAGCCAGCCCCCCAGGGCCTGGCGGCATTCCCGCAGCAATTCTTCCATGCGCCGCCGGTAGAACCGCGGCGTGGCGGCGATCACCAGGCGTTGATGGCTGACCGGATCGAGCGCCATCAGGATCGCCAGCAGCAGCATCAGCAGCAGCTGGATGGTGCTGTTGGCGGCGCCACCCGCCACGCCGAGCAGCTGGCTGCCCAGGGGCTGGAGTCGATCCAAGAGGGATCCATCGGCCAGCTGTCGCTCCAGGTCACGCACCAGGGGGATCTTGGGCGCGATGTCGCCGAGCCGCTTGATCAACTCGGGGACCAGCTGGCTGAACTGGCGGATTTGGTCGATCAGTTCCGGCAGCAGCAGGTTGCCCAGCAGCCAGCCGATGACGAGCAGCGCCAGCAACACCAGCGACAGGGCGGCCCCCCGGTTCAGGCGGGTGAGGCGCCGCAGCAGGCTGGTGGGCACATCGAGCGCCACCGCCAGCACCACGGCGCCGAAGAGGATCAGCAGCACCCAGCGCAGCTCCCACAGCAGCAGGAACAGCGCCACCAGGGCCATGGCCCCGAGCAGGGTGCGTGCCTTCATGTCTGCCGACGCTCCCGCTTCCAGGGATCGAGGATGTCATGGATCAGCAGATCCCGCAGCAGCACCTGCAGACACACGGCCAGGGGCAGGGCCAGCAACAGGCCGAGCGGGCCGAACAGCAGGGTGAACAGGAGCTGGGCGGTGAGGGTCAGGCCCGGCAGCAGCCGCAGCTGATGGTGCATCACCGACGGGGTGATGACGTAGCTCTCGAGATTCTGGATCAGGACGTACACCAGCAGCACGGCGAGGGCCTTCCAGGGGGCATCCAGGAGCGCCACCGACATCGGGAAGATCGTGCTCAGCGTCGGTCCCACATTGGGGATGATGTTGAGCAGGCCGGCCAGCAGGGCGTTGGCCGCCACCAGCTTCACGCCCAGCAGGGACAGGCCGATGGCCGCCAGCAGGCCCACGCAGACCGAACTGATCAGCACCCCCACCATCCAGCTGCTGAGCGCTGTGCCGCAGGCCACCAGCACCTGGCGCAGCCGCCGCCGGTAGAAGGAGGGTGCCAGCAGCAGCAGGGCCTCCCGGTATCCGGTGGGCTGGGCCGCCACCATCAGGCTGACGGCCAGCACGAAGAGGATCTGGAGCAGGCCGGCGCCGAGATTCCCGGCCACGCCTACCAGGCCGATCGCCCCACCGCCGAGCCGACCCAGCAGGTCAGGGGGCAGGGTGGCGGGAATCGAGAGGGTGGATTTCAGCCAGTCGAGGTTGCCGTCCCTGCGGCCGTAAAGCATCTGTGACGCACCCTCGAGGGAATGGCGCAGGAGCTTCAGCAGCTCCTCCCAGGCCCGCGGCACCTGCAGGACCAGTTCGCGGAACTCCGCGATGAAGGGGGGGATCACGACCGTGGCGATGATCAACACCAGCAGCGTCACCAGCAGCAGGGCCAGCAGCAGGGCGATGGGCCTGGCCACACCGATCCGTTCCCGGATGGCGCCCACCAGGGTGCAGAGGGCCATGGCGAGCACCACGGCGGCGAACAGGAGAATCAGGGCGTCACGCAGGCTCCAGAGCAGAACGAGCGCCGCCAGCAGGGCGAGCAGGCCCAGCCACTGGCCGAATCTCAAACCTCCTCCTGGCCCTCCTCGGCCGGCTCATCGCCCTGGCCGGCAAATCCGAGGCCGTGGCCGTCGGCATAGCGCTGGGCGAAGCGCATGAAGCGCTCGAAATCGGCGGTGCTCTTCCAGGTGTAGGTCGCTTCCAGGGCGCTGGCCTTGCCATTCACGAAGCGGGCCTTCACCTCGCGGGTGACCATCTCGCCCTCTTCGTCGAGCATGAACATGCCGGTGATGTCACCCACCGCCTGGGGGGCCAGGGCCTCGGGCTCCTCGAACACGAAGGTGGCCTGGCCGGTTCGACCATCCCGTGATCGGGTCAGGCGGATGTCGGGCACGACCGTCTCGTCCACCCCGCGGAAGAACTGAATGGCGGCGGCCATGGCACTCGCTGAAAATGGGACTTTAGGCAGACCCTGTCCCCGATCCCCCTTCAACCAGTGCCGATCGGCCCTGACATAGTGGGACCCACCATGCTGCCTTTCCGGCTGGTCGTCTGCCCATGCTCTCCGGTCCTCCGGTTTCCAGCACCGTCGATGCCGAACAGCTGCTGGATCGTTTCCTCGCCGGCTCGGCCCGTCAGCGCCGCAGTCTCCTGGGCACTCTTGAGCAGGCCGGCCCCGGCCTGTTGGATCGCATCCCGGACCGGCTCGACCAGCTGGATGCCACCGGGGACGACTGGGCCGCCGGCCATCTGATCCAGCTGCTGCTGGCCTGCGGTGACGCTGCTCGGCAGGAGGCCTGGCTGGCACGCCATCCCGTTGGCTGGCTCGCCGTCGGCAGCGTCGCCGGACTCGACTACGCCCCGCTGCAGCGCCACCTGATGCGGCAGGCCTTCGAGGAGGCCGATCGCCTCACCAGCGAGCACCTGCGCCAGCTGGCGGGAGAGCCGGCCGTGCGGCGGGGCTACGTCTATTACAGCGAGGCCGCGTCCATCCCTGGCATCGACCTCACCAGCCTTGACCGCCTCTGGTGCTGCTATTCCCAGGGGCGCTTCGGCTTTTCTGTCCAGGCCCGCCTGCTGCAGGTGTGTCAGGGGCAGTGGGATCGGCTCTGGCCCAGGCTCGCGTGGAAAAGTGAAGGCACCTGGACCCGCTACCCGGGCTCCTTCCAGTGGACGCTCGACGCGCCCGAGGGCCACATGCCCCTGGTCAACCAGCTGCGGGGTGTGCGGTTGATGGACGCGCTTCTGCAACATCCCGCCATCCAGGCGCGTCTGGGGGAGGCGCCGGCAGGGCGCGCGCGTTAGGTTCAATCAAGGCGAATGGGAACTCCTGCTTCATGCAGCTCCGCTGGGCCGACTACATCACCCCCTCCACCCTGCAGCTGGCTCCGCTGGTGGAGTTGCTGCTCGAACCCATCGGCTGCGCCCTCCGCCAGGCGGAGCTGCAACTGGGTCTGCAGGAGGCCCTGGTCAATGCCGTGCGTCACGGCAATGGTTGCGATCCCGGCAAGTGCCTGAGGGTGCGCCGGATCGTCACCCCCCGCTGGGTGGTCTGGCAGGTGCAGGACGAAGGCCCCGGACTGCCGCCCCATGCGCGCCAGAGCAGCCTGCCCTGCCAGGAGGATGCCCCTTCCGGCAGGGGCCTGTTTCTCATCCATCACTGTTTTGATGACGTGCGCTGGAGTGGTCGGGGCAACCGACTGCAGCTGGCGGCACGGAGGTCGGTGGTCAGCGGCCGTGGGCAGGACAGCCCGGATCGCTGATCTCGGCCCGCAGCCAGGCCTGGGCATTTTCCAGCAGGGCGATGGCGCTCCGCCGACCCTCGGTGGTCGCACTGGCGGCCGGATCATCGGCGGCGAGAAGTTGCACCAGGGCCGCCGCCACCTGTTCGGCGGCCCGCCGGGAGCGCTGGCGCTTGAGGGCATGCCAGTCCCGGTCGCCGATGCTGAGCTGGCGATGCAGGCGTTCGGCCAGGGGCAAGGCCTCGGCGGGCCACGATCGATGCGACGCCACTGAAGTGCTGGACGGGGAAGCCGTTTCGGTTGGCACGTTGGTGGCTTCCACTGGACGATCGGGCCGGAGTGGTCCCATCCTGTCGTTTCAGGCTTCGTCCTGTCGCTCGCGTCTCCATGAGCCCTCTCCAGCGCCCCCGTCGCTCCCCGTCACCGGGACTGCTGCACCAGCTGGCGGCGGTGCTCAGCCTGGCCGGCCGCCCGGGGAGCGTCTCCCCCAGTGGCGTGACCCTGCGGCGGCGGCGGCAGAAGCTGGAGCTGGCCCAGCGGCTGCTGGATCCCCTTCCCGAAGCCCTGCTGCCGAGCACCCGGCACGGCGATCGGTTCTGGTCGGTCCTGCGTTGGGGGGGACTGGGGCTGCTGCTGGCCTGGCTGCTGCGTCCCTGATTCAGGCCATGGGGTCGCTGCCGAACTCGTGGGGATGGGGCCTGTGCTCCAGCTCCTCCACCTCGTGGCGTTTCAGGGCGATCCAATCATCAACCAGTTCCTGGCTGAAGACGCCACCGGCCAGGAGGTAGTCATGGTCGTTGGCCAGGGCCGCCAGGGATCCGCCCAGGTCGGTGGGCAGGGTGGCGCCATGGGACCCGCCGCAACCTGCGGGGGTGGGCTCCTGATCGCTGGGGGATCCGGGATCGCTCTGGCGCCGCAGGCCATCGAGGCCGGCCATCAGCATGCCCGCAAAGGCCAGGTAGGGATTGGCCAGCCCATCCGCCTGACGCAGCACCAGCCGCCGCTTGCCGGGGTCGCTGCCGCCGGCGGGAATACCGATCACTGTGGAGGGATCGTTCCTGGCGTAGGTGAGGCGGGTCGGGGCCTCGGGGCCGCTCCTCAGGCGCCGGTAGCTGTTGGTGCCCGGGTTGGTGAAGGCGGCCAGGGAGGGGCCGTGCCGCAGCAATCCCCCCAGGTACCAGCGGGCGGTCTGGGACAGGTCGCCGTAGGTGCCTTCCCCACAGAACAGGGGCTGGCCGGCCCTCCAGAGGCTCTGGTGCACCGCCAGGCCGGCGCAGGTGCGCTCCAGGGTGGGCCTGGGCAGGACGCTGGCACGCCAGCCGTGGCGCCGGGCCACATTTCGCACCACGTAGCGGCTGACCATCAGGGCGTCGGCGGCCCGCAGCGGATCGCTGTTCCCGAGGGTCAGATGGTGCAGGGGTCCCGGCGGCGCCGGCTGGGACAGGCGGGCCCGGAGACCGAGGGCCGCCAGGGTGAGCAGCAGCTCGTCCTGGAGCGCTTCCGGAACCTCCGCGCCGATCCCGACCCGGCAGCCACAGCCCTGGGCATCGGAGTGGGCGACCAGTTCTTCAAACAGGAAGACGTCTTGCTGGGCTCCGAAACGGGCGCCATCCGCCAGACCGCTGCTGGCCAGCTGGCCCAGGGCGCGGGCGGCCAGGGAGCGGGGGCAATGGCGGAACCTCGCTCCGGCCTCCGCCGGCGCCTGGAACGCGGCGATCAGGCTGAGGCTTCTGGGGGTGAGGAATGGGTCGATCCAGGCGGTCGTGGGGTCCGGATGGAGGATCAGGCCTCCGGGGGGTGTCGCTGTTCCCCAGGGCACCGTTCCCCATGGCTCGGTGTCGAGCCGGTCGAGGTGAAGGCCCCCCTCAAAGGCCCCATCGCCGAACTGGTGCGCGCCCAGGCCGATCGAATGCCAGCGCCCCTCCAGGTCACTCACCTTGAGGTCGATGCGCTCGATGCCGTCCTCCGTGAGTCGACGCAGGACGTCCTGGGCGGAGGTGGTCATGGCGGGGGGCTGGTGGGAAGGCTGCCGCCACGATGGTGCCCCCCCGCGCGCCGGTGGCCGCGTAACCGTTTCTGTCAGATTCCCCAGAACCAGCCGCAGCACAGGAATCTGGCGGATAGCGAGTGCTACGTTCCGCTGCAGGTGCGTCGATCCGTTTCGTCCATGCGAGATGCCATCACCGGTCTGATCGGTCGCTACGACCAGCTGGGCCGCTATTTCGATCGCTCCGCGATCGATCGGATTGATGCCTATTACGGCCAGGCGGAGTTGCGACTCGCCGCCGTCGAACTGATCAATCGGGAAGCGGCTGTCATCGTGCGCGAGGCCGCCCAGCGCCTCTGGCTTGAAGACCCCGAGCTGCTCCTTCCCGGAGGCAACGCTTACACGACCAGGCGTCTGGCGGCCTGCCTGCGGGACATGGATTACTTCCTGCGCTACGCCAGCTACGCCCTGGTGGCCGATGATTTCACGATCCTCGACGAGCGCGTCCTCAACGGCCTGGACGACACCTACAAGAGCCTGGGGGTTCCCACAGGACCCACCGTCCGCAGCATCGCCCTGCTCGGGGAGGTGATCGCCGAGATGCTGGCCGATGCTGGCCTGGTGGACACCGGCCTCGTGCGGGCCCCCTTCGAGCACCTCTGCCGCGGCCTCTCCTCCAGCAACGTCCGCGCCCGCTGAGGCGGCGGTTCCCTAATCTCAGAACACTTCTGCCGCTCCGCCAGGTCTTGCCTCTTCTCCCAGTGCCTCCATCCGTCAGCAGCACCCACAGGCTCGCTCTGGATCCCATCGCCACCCCTGAACGGCTGCTGCTGGGTCCTGGCCCTTCCAATGCCCACCCCACGGTGCTCCAGGCCCTGGCCCGGATGCCGATCGGCCACCTGGATCCCCTCTACATCGAACTGATGGGTGAGGTGCAGGAGCTGCTGCGCTACGCCTGGCAGACCGACAACCGGCTGACCATTCCGATGAGCGGCACCGGCAGCGCCGCCATGGAAGCGACCCTGGCCAACACCATCGAGCCCGGCGACAAGGTGCTGGTGGCGGTGATGGGCTATTTCGGCCAGCGGCTGGTGGACATGGCCGGCCGGTACCGGGCCGACGTCGTCAGCATCGAACGGCCCTGGGGAGAGGCCTTCGATCTTGCCCAACTCGAGGCCGCCCTGATCGCCCACAAGCCCGCCATCCTGGCGATGGTGCATGCCGAAACCTCCACCGGCGTGTGTCAGCCGATGGAGGGAATCGGCGAACTCTGCAGGCGGCACGACTGCCTGCTGCTGCTTGACACGGTCACCTCCCTGGGGGCGGTGCCGTTGCACATTGATGCCTGGCAGGTGGACCTGTCCTACAGCTGCAGCCAGAAGGGGCTCAGCTGCCCCCCCGGTCTGGGCCCCTTCACCATGGGTCCGAGGGCCGAGGCCAAGCTGGCGGCCCGCAGTGGCAAGGTGCCCAACTGGTACCTCGATGTGTCCCTGCTCAATAAGTACTGGGGCAGCGACCGGGTGTACCACCACACCGCACCGGTGAATATGAACTTCGGGATGCGCGAAGCCCTGCGGCTCCTGGCCGAGGAGGGACTGGAGGCTGCCTGGGCCCGCCATCGCCGCAATGCCGAGCGGCTCTGGGCCGGCCTGGAGCGGCTGGGCCTGGACCTTCACGTCAGCGAGCCCCTGCGTCTGCCCACCCTCACCACCGTTCGCATCCCCGAGGGGGTGGACGGCAAGGCCTTCAGCCTTCACCTGCTCGATCGTTTCGGCATCGAGGTGGGTGGTGGGCTCGGGGATCTGGCCGGCAAGGTGTGGCGCATCGGCCTGATGGGTTACAACAGCACCCCGGAGAATGTCGATCGACTGCTCGACATCTTCGAGCGCGAACTGCCCGCCTTCCGGCCCCCTGCGGCCGTGGCCGCTGCCATCGCCTGATTCAGGCTTCCGTTGCGCCGTTCCCCTGGCGGGCCAGGCGCCGGAGTCGGAACCAATCCTCCAGTTGCTCCCCGGCCCGCTCGCCCCGCACCCCACCCTTCACCACCATGTGGTGGTGGGCGCTCGCGTGGCTGGCGAGATTCAGGCTGCCGCCGAGGGCGCCGCGCTTGGGATCAGGGGCGGCGTAGATCACCGTGCCCACCCGCGCCTGGATCAGGGCACCGGCGCACATGGGACAGGGCTCGAGGGTCACCAGCAGGGTGCAGCCGTTGAAGCGCCAGTCGCCCCGTGCTGCCGCGGCCTGGCGCAGGGCGAGCAGTTCGGCGTGCCCCAGGGGGTCCGCCCGCCGGTGGCGCCGGTTGCTGCCCCAGCCCACGCAGCGACCCGCCTCATCCAGTAACGCCGCCGCCACGGGAATCTCCCCCCGGGCCCCGGCCAGCTCGGACAGCCGCAGGAGCCGGTCCATCCACAGCAGGCTGACAGCGTCACTCACCATATCCTGCTTCTAGCCATCCCTCCGCCATGGCAACCGGCAGAATGCCGAGACCCCCACAGTCGCCGTTGGCCAGCGTCCCCCCCGCCCACCGGCCATCGCCGTCCCCCCGGGACTTCGGGTCCTTCCCGGATCCCTTTCAGGTGGACCCTGGCCTGGAGGACGTCTTGCAGCAGGCGACCGTTCTGCTCTGCCGCTGGCTGGGCCAGGCCGGCCATGGCACCCCCCTGCCCGGATTGAGCGTGCTGCCGGCGGTGGAACCGGAGGCTGCAGGGCTCAGCAGCGACAGGCTTCTGGCCGATCTCCAGCTGGTGATGGAAGGGGCCTACAACCCCAACCACCCCGGCGCCCTGGCCCATCTCGATCCGCCGCCCCTGTCGGCCTCGATCGTGGCCGACCTGATCTGCGCCGGACTCAACAACAACCTCCTGGCCGAAGAGCTCTCCCCCAGCCTCAGCCGTCTTGAGCGGGCCCTGTGCGCCTGGATCGCCGGCCAGCTTGGCCTGCCCGACGGTGCCGGGGGCGTGGCCGCCAGCGGCGGCAGCCTCAGCAACCTGATGGCCCTGGTCACCGCCCGCCATCGCCGGGGTCTGGCCTGCCGGGGGGAGGCGGTGGTGCTGTGCAGTGAGGAGGCCCACGTGTCGCTGAAAAAGGCCACCGCCGTGATGGGTCTGCCGGCAGAGGCCCTGGTGCAGCTCCCGGTGACCGCCGCCGGCAGCCTCGAACCCCTGGCCCTCGAGGAGCGGCTGGTGCGGCTCGACCGGGCCGGTACCCCGGTGATCGCCGTGGTGGCCACCTCCGGAACGACAGTGCGTGGTGCCCTGGATCCCCTGGAGCCCATCGCGGCGCTTTGTCGGCGCTATGGCCACTGGCTCCACGTCGATGGGGCGATCGGTGCGATCTTCGCCTTCAGCGAACGATTCCGTCCCCGGCTCGCCGGTCTGGGGCTGGCCGATTCGATCACGGTCAACCCCCAGAAGCTGCTCGGCATCACCAAGACCTCCTCCCTGCTTCTGCTGGCGGATCCGCTCCACCTGCAGCGGGCCTTTGCCACCGGACTGCCCTACATGGAACCCAGCTGGGGCGGCGGCCACCAGGGGGAGGCGGGGCTGCAGGGCACCAGGCCAGGGGAGATCCTCAAGCTCTGGCTGGGACTGCGCCAGCTTGGCCTCGACGGCGTCGCCGCCCTCATCGAAGCGGCTGTCCAGCGCCGCACCCAACTGGAGCAGCGGCTGCGGGCCGTCGGCGGCCTGACCCTCTGCAGTGGCCCCCTGCACCTGCTCGCCTTCCGCCCCGATGGCTGCGAAGGCCCAGAGGCGGAACGCTGGAGCGCCGCCACCCGGTCGGCCCTGCTGGCTGAGCAGCTGATGCTTTCGCGCCCCGTCTACCGGGGACATCACCATCTCAAGGCCGTGCTGGGCAACCCGCACACGCTCCCTCACCACCTGGAGCGGCTGAGCCTGGTGGTGCAGCGAAGCCTGGCGGAGCCCACCAATGGTTGAACCGACTGCGGATCCGATCCCACCGAAGCCCCCGCTGAAGGATCCCCGCGGCAGGTGGGTGGCGATCCTCACCGGTGCCCTCTCGATCCTGATCGGGGTGGCCTACCTGGTGCTGATCACGGTACTGGATTCCCGCGGCCCCCTCCAGCCGCCCCCCCCCGAGGCCCTGGGCGGGGCGGCAGCCGCCGTCTCTGGCGTTGCTGCAGAGGCTCCACCACCCGGTTGAGGGCGGTTTCCAGGAAGGTGCGCAGCATCCCCTCGCGCTTGTTGAGGTCGTACTCGCGCTGCAGCACCTCCTGCAGCCCCCCATCGCCCCAGTCCTGGTTCTGGCGGAAGTAGGTGATGAAGCTGCGCCCCGCCACCCGGGTGAGCCAGGCCGCGCTGACGGCCTGAATGGCCCGGCTGACCACCAGGGCGGGCAGGTTGAGGCTGAGGGCCGAAGTGATCAGACCCACCCCTCCCTTGACCAGCCCCAGCCCCGCCAGGGTCCGGCCCACCGAAAGGGCCAGATCCTGGGCGTTGTCGCGGCTGAGGCTGACGCCATAGACCCGGCCGATCTCCACCACCATCTGGGCGTTCACCGCCGCTGTGGCGAGCAGGTCGATGCCCGGCAGCGGGGTCACCATCACCACCCCCGCGCCGATCCACATGTAGCGGTCGACGATGCTGCTGGCATCACTTTGCCGTTGCCGGTCCAGCAGGTCCTGGCTGGCCTGGCTGAGGCGGCGGCACTGGAGCAGCAGGTTGTCGGCGATCAGCTCCTCCCCATCGGCATGCAGAACGCTGGCGACACGGCGCAGCAGGGCCTCCACCTCCGGCGGCGGCTGCAGCGGCCGGCCACCGGGCATCGGCACGCTCTGGGGGGCCGCGCTGGCGGGGATCACATCCTCGGAAGCGAGCCGCCCGGCGCAGCGTTGCCGCAACAGCGCCAGCAGGCGCCGCTCCTCCTCCTCGCCGCGCAGGTCGCACTTGTTGAGCACCAGCAGCAGCCGCTTGCCCAGCCCAGCGAGGGCGTCGAACACCTCCAGTTCACTGGCGCGGAGGTCGCCATCCAGCACCAGCAGCAGCAGGTCGGCCCGGGCGGCCAGTCCCCGGGCCAGCCGCTCCCGCTCGCGGCCCTGGCGGCCCGCCTCAAGGATGCCCGGGGTGTCCTCCAGGATCACGGCCCGGGGCAGATCCCGCAGTCGCAGCCTGTAGCGGGTGGCGGTGGTGGTCGAGCCCATCGGGGCGCCCACCTCCCCCACCACCTCCTGCAGCAGGGCACGGATGAGTGAGGTCTTGCCCGCCGAGCCGGTGCCGAACACGACGATGACCAGGTCGCCCCGCTCCAGTTCCGCCTCCATCCGCTGGCGTTCCTGGCGCAGGGCCTCCCGCTCCACCGCATGGCGCACCTTCTCCAGGGTGCGGTCGATGGCACCCAGATTCCGCTGGGCGGCCTCCCTGCGGCTGGAGGGCACCGCCACGGTGGGGCCCTTGCCTGCCCCCGATGGGCCAGGGCGACGCAGCCTCTGGAGCCAGGGCCAGCCGACCTGCGCCAGGGCCAGCAGCAACGCCACCAGCACGACCAGCATCAGCGGGCCGACCATCCAGTAAGGAAGCCAGGTGCTCAGGGTCCACTGCAACTGCTGGATCGCCTGCAGCACCATTCCCAGGGCCACCAGCGCCAGCAGACCCAGAAGGATCCAGATCCAGAGGCGTTGGGGCAGCTTCATGACCCCGGAGGGGCGGAGCGCACGATCTCTCCGAACAGGGAGGCCGCCAGGGCGCTGCTGGCCGCCGTGGGACTGTTGTCATCGTTGCCGAGCCAGATGCCGATCACCCACTGATGTCTGGGGGCATAGCCCACGAACAGCAGATCCCGGCCCTCGTTGGTGGTGCCGGTCTTGCCCCAGCTGCCGGCGCCCACATAGGCGGCGCTGCCGGTGCCGCCGCTGACCACCCCTTCCAGCAGGATCCGCATCGCCTTCGCGGTGGCGGGGCTCATCACCCGGCGCCCATGGCTGTTCACCGTTCGGGTGCTGCCGGCGGCGGCCCGGCAATCGGCCCCGCCCCGCTCCCCCCCCGACTGGGAGGCGGCGCAGGCTTCGGCATCGGTGAGCCGCCGGATCGTGGTGGGTGCTCGCCAGAGCCCATCGGCGGCGACGGTGGCATAGGCCGCAGTGAGCTCCAGCAGGGTCACCTCGCTCTGGCCCAGGGCCAGGCCCGGCACCGGGGCCAGCGGGCTGGTGAAACCGAGGTCGCGACCCTTGCTCACGATGGCGTCGAGGCCACCCTTGCGGGCCAGGCGCAGGGCAGCGGTGTTGCTGCTGATCGCCAGGGCCTGGCGCAGGCTGAGGGTGCCGCCACAGCCGCTGGCGAAGTGCTGGCCCCCCCACTCCAGCGGTGCGCAGCTGATCCGGTCACCGGGACGGGCCCCCCGCTCCAGGGCGACGACGTAGGGGACCAGCTTGAAGGTGCTGCCAGGCTGGCGCAGGGCCATCGAGGCCCGGTTGAACTGGCTCTGCAGGTAGTCCCGACCGCCCGCGATGGCGCGGATCCCGCCTGTGCGGCTGTCGAGCACCACCACCGCCCCCTGGCTTACCCCCAGCGATCGGCTGGCATCGATGCGCTGCCGCAACAGCTGCTCGATCCGCTCCTGCAGCAGCGGATCGAGGTGGGTGTCGATCAGGAAGTTGCCTTCGGCGGCCACCTCCTTGCCCACCAGGTTCTCCAGATCGCGGCGCACCTGGTCGGTGTAGAAGGGGGCCCCGCGCTGCTGGGCGGAGCGGCAGGCGTCCGGGGCCAGTCGGATCGGTTGCCGCCGGGCCCGGCGGGCCTGATCGGCGCTGATCCGGTTGGCGGCGGCCATCTTGTCGAGCACCTGGTTGCGGGAGGCCAGGGCCGCCGAGGGGTCGATGCAGGGGTCGTAGCCGTTCGGGGAGGGCAGCAGGCCCACCAGAAGGGCGGCCTCCTCGAGCTTCAGGGCCGCTGCCGGCCGGCCGAAGAAGCGCCGGGACGCATCCTCGAACCCCCAGACGGCACCGAGATACGCCCGGTTGAGGTAGCTCAGCAGCAATTGCTCCTTGCTGAAACGCGCCTCCAGCTGCAGGGCCACCAACAGCTCGCGCCATTTGCGTCCCAGGGTCTCCCCCTGTCCCACCTGCTCCGGGTAGAGGCTGCGGGCCATCTGCTGGGTCAGGGTGCTGCCGCCCTCGAGCACCCGGCCGCCGAGCAGGTTGGCGAGCAGGGCACGGGCAGTGCCGATCGGATCCACGCCGGGATGCCACCAGAAGCGGTTGTCTTCGCTGGCCAGCAGCGCATCGACCAGAACGGCGGGATAGGCGTTCAGATCAGGAAGTTCGCGACGCTTGCGATCGGCCACGGACGCCACCGGCCGGTTGCTGCGGTCGTAGAGGAGCAATGGGCCCCGCACCGTCGCCAGGCTGCCCCGGGTGGGCACCTGCAGCAGGGACAGGGCCAGCAGCAGGGTGCCGGCGCCGACCACGGCCGCCGCGCCCAGGGCCCCCCAGCTCCCCAGCCAGGCCCGCCGGAGGACCCCTTGCCGCTCGAAGAGGAGCGAGGGCAGATCCTCCTGATCGGCGGGTCCGAAGCGCACCTGATCCCCCTGGCGCAGCACCAGCTCCCGCACCCTGCGGCCCCTCCACCAGAGCCCGTTGGTGGAGCCGGCGTCCGTCAGCAGCCAGTGCTCACCATGCTTTTCGAGCAGGGCATGGTGGCGGCTCACGGCCGTGTGGTCGATGACGATGGTGTTGTCGGTGGCGCGGCCGATCCGGTAGAGGCTGCCGTGCAGGGGCTGGCTCAGCTCCGGCAGGCCGGGGCGCAGCACCCTGAGCTGGGGGCCGGCGGTCTGGGGTCGGGGGCGCAGCCTCCGCTCCAGGCCCTCAAGGATGGCGGTCGGCATGGGGTCGCAGCAGATCGATGAGGAAGCACGCCACGGCCAGGTTGATGGCCACGTCGGCAAGGTTGAAGATCGGGAAGTGAATCGGGACGAACTCCAGGAAGTCCACCACAGCGCCGTAGCGCCAACGGTCGATGCCGTTGCCCAGGGCTCCTCCGAGCAGCAGTCCCGGGGCAAGGCTGCTCCAGGGGCCGACGGGAGGGCGCCACAGGATCCAGACCAGCAGGCCGAAGCACGTCAGAGCGCTCACCAGGCCCAGCTGGATCGACGCCCCGGTGAACAGGCTGAAGGCGGCCCCTGTGTTGCTGACCCTCTGCAGTTGCAGCAGGCCAGGAAGCAAAGGCCGGATGGTGTCGCTGGCCAGGTGGTCGAGGGCCCAGGCCTTGCTCACCTGATCGAGCATCAGGGTGATGGCCGTCACCAACAGCGTCCCCAGCCGCTGGCGGAGCGGTCGTGCCATCACGAAGGCACCAGCAGCAGCCGGCGCAGCAACCAGCCCATGACGCCGACGGCGCAGCAGAGCAGCAACTGGGGCAGCAGAGCCAGGCTGTACCCGACCACCAGCGTCAGGGTGTCACCCCCCCAGCGGCCGGCCAGGCTGCCCAGCAGCAGGTTGGTGAGGCCGCAGAGATGCAGCACCACCAGTCCGATGGCGGCGGCCCCGGCGAGGGCAAGGGGATCGTCCATGCCCGGCTGGCGTGACAGTTTGCCGGTGATCCAGGCGGCCGGCAGGAAGCCTGCCAGGTAGCCGAAGCCCGGATCGAGCAGATAGCCGATCCCTCCGCCCTCGTGGAAGACCGGCAACTGGAACAGACCGACACTGAGATAGGCCACGGCGGCTAGGGTGGCACTGCGGGGGCCGCAGACCAGGGCGGTCAACAGCAGGGCCGGCACCTGCAGGGTGATGCCGAGCGGACGCAAATCCCAGCCACCGACCCCATGGACCGGGAAGGCCGCCGGCACCAGACCGCCGACAAGGATGAGGAGGAGGCCGGCGATCGCTCCGCTCCAGGTGGCAAGGGCTCGCAAAGAACCGTTCGTGGCTGGCGCCCATCCTGCTCCAGCTAGGTTCGGCTGAGAAGGGCCCGGAGCCCGCTGAAGCGCCGTACCGATGTCGGATCCCACCCCCACCAATCCCCCGGCACCGGAGGAGCAGCCGCTGGGAGCTCCGGTGGTGGCGATCCACCTGGGGGATGCCGTGCGGCTGCGCCAGCCCCTCTCTTACCTCAAGACCGCCGACCCGATGCCCATGCTGCGTCCGCCGGACCTGGTGGACCCGGGTGAGGTGGGCCGCGTCGTGGAGATCCGGCCCCTTGAACTGAGGGCCATCCGTTTCCGCCGTGGCACCTTCCTGATCAACCTCAGCGACCTGGAGCCGGCCTCCCCTGCCGGCTGAGCCCGTGGTTGAGCCAGGCCCGGTGCGCCTGCTCCAGCGCCGGGGCCGGGCCCACAAGGCTCAGGCTGGGGGAGGCCAGCCAGCGGCGGGCCGCCGCCCGCAGATCCTCAGAGCCCAGTCCAGGGGCCCGCTCCAGCACCCGGCGTACGTGGTCGGAGGGCAGGCCATGGCTGAGCACCAGAGCCAGGCGTTCGGCGATCTGGGAGCAGGTCTGGCGCCCCATGGCGTCCTGCCCCTGGAACTTGGCCAGGGCCAGCAGCCGTGAGCCCCCATCGAGGGGCTCCTCCAGGAGCCGCTGCCACTCGTCCAGCAGACAGGTGGTGGCTTCCGCCGCCCGCTCAGCCGAGGTGGAGAGGTGCATGACAAACGGCGAGCCGCCGGCATGGGCCGGCAGGTGAACACCGACGTCATAGGCCAGGCCGCGTTCCTCTCGCATCGTGATGAACAACCGGCTGGACATGCCGAGGCCGAGGTGAGCCTGCAGCAAGCGCAGAGCCAGGGCGTCGGGATGGGCCAGGGGAACGGTCGCGGCCCCCAGCATCAGCACCACCTGTTCGGTGTCCTGCACCTGCCGGGCGAATCGGCCCTTGGCCAGCGGCGGACCGGCGAAGGTTTGGGGCCGAGGGGCATGGGTGCTCCACGGAGCCGCCGCCAGTTCCTGCTCCAGGGCGGCCCCCAGCGCCGCCGGGGCGTCGCCGCACAGCACCAGCACGGCGCCGTCAGCCCCGAGACCCTCCACGAGGGGGCGCAACGCCTCCGGGCCGAGGCCCGCCAGTTCCGCCTCGATCCCGAGCGGGTCATGGCCGTAGGGGCCATCGCCGTAGAGCAGGCGGCGCAGCTGGTCGTGGGCCAACTGGAAGGGGTCCTCCTTCTGGCGCTGCAGCAACTGCAGGTTGAGCTGCCGTTCGATTGCCACCTGCTCGGCCTCCAGCCGCGGCCGTCGCGCCATCGCCAGCAGCAGGGGCACCAGGGCGGGAGCATCGTCGGCGGAGCACTTCAGGGCCAGCACCAGACCGTCCTCATGGGCCTCCACCCGCAGGGCGGCGCCTGCCCCCTCGACGCAATCGGCCAGGGCCTCGGCATCGAGGTCGCCGCAGCCCCGGGTCATGCTGCCGGCCAATAACTGGTGGGCACCCCGGCGGCCGACCGGGTCCCGGCCGCTGCCGCCTGGAATGGCCAGGCGTGCCGCCAGGATCGCCGGTCCTGGCCGGTGCAGGATCCGCAGGGGCAGACCCCCTTCCAGGACGCGGCTGTCCTCGTTGGAGACAGAAGCGGCGAGGCTCATGCCGGCACCGCTTCCAGCAGGCAGGCCCGGGCCGGATCCAGCAGGGCCAGGATCTGCTCCTGGAGCCGTACGGGCGACCAGCGATCGAGCAGCGCCAGGGGATGGTCGAGGGGCTGACTCCGTCCCCACAGACGGCTGCTGCCGATCAGGGAGGCCACACCGCCGGGGGACTCCAGGGAGAACCGATAGCCGTTGGCGACCAGGCGGCGGGCCCGCCACCACTCCTGCTCGCCGACGCTGTCCTGGCGGAGTTCCTGCCACACCTTGGTGATGGCCCCACGCACCTCGCTCAGATCCTCCTCGTCGCAGACGGCTTCCAGCAGGGCAAAGCTGCCGCCCTCCATGGCATGCAGATCCAGGTCGATGCTCTCCACGATCTGCAGCTGTTCCCGCAGGCGCTCCACCAGACGGCTGCGGCGCCCCTCCGCCAGCACGGTGGTGCCCAGGTCGGCCCCCACCATGTCCTCCACATCGCTGGCGGGTGGCAGCCACCACAGCATCAGCAGCCGGGCGGCCTCCAGCCGCGGCACGGCCAGCCGGTGGACGCCGGGGGTGACCTGGAGCCTCGCCGGAGCCATCACCGCGCTGGACGGAGCCAGGGCCGCGAGGGGGCCCGCGGCCGCCCGCCGCATCAGATCGCCATCCGCCACGGCACCGGTGAGGGCCAGGACGCAGCGGGCTGCGGCGTACTGACGGTGGTGGAAGGCGGCCATGGCGGCGGGGTCGTGGGCGACCAGGGCCTCGCGCCGCCCGAGGATCGGCAGGCCATAGGGGTGGTCCGGACAGGCCAGGGACAGCAGCCGCTGCAGGGCCACCTCCTCGGGCTGATCCTCGCTCTGGGCGAGTTCCTCCAGCACCACCTGCCGCTCCATGGCGAAGCTTTCAGCCTCCAGCCGAGGCTGCAGCACCAGATCCATCAGCAGTTCCAGGGCCTCTCCGGCCGCTTCCGGCGGCATCAGGGCGTGGAAGTGGACATCGTCGAAGCCGGTGGCGGCATTGCTGCTTCCCCCCAGGGCTTCGATGCGCCGGTCGAACTCCCCGGCCGCCAGTCCTTCGCTGCCCTTGAACACCATGTGTTCGAGGAAATGGGCCATGCCGCTCTCCGCGGGGCCCTCGAAGGCGCTGCCGGCCCGGCACCAGAAGTCAAGGCAGACCAGAGGGGCGTCCTTCAGGTCCAGCTGCACCAGTTCGACGCCATTGGCGAGGATGTGGCTGATGGGGGCGGCCAGCCCGGGCAGCAAGGACCCGCAACAACCCAGGGACACACTCACGGACGCATGGCAGGATCCGCATTCTGCTGTGACGACGTGTCCATGGGTGAGGTCGCTCCGGCCGGTGACGGTGGCATCCACCCGCTGGTGGATGGTCTGGCCGAGCGGATCCGGCTCTGTCGCAACGATCTGCCGGATCTGGCCCCCCTGGCGATTGACCCCGACCTGGAGGCGATCAGCGGCAGCCTGGAGGGGGATGCGCTCTTCATCCGCAACGAGGTGCACCGCTGTAGGGGGATGCGCAAGCTGCATCTGGAGACGGCGCGTCTCGGCGCCGGACTGCAGATCCTCCACTGCGTCTTCTTTCCTGATCCCCGCCACGATCTGCCGGTGTTCGGCGCCGACATCGTGGCCGGCAAGGGCGGGGTGAGCGCCGCCATCGTCGACCTCTCTCCGGTGGGGGAGGACCTGCCGCAGGCCATCGCCGGGGCCCTGGCCGACCGCCGCCGTCCCGCCTTCTCGCAGGTGCGGGAGTTGCCGCCCTGGGGCTCGATCTTTTCCCCCCACGTGCTGTTCGTCCGGCCAATATCGGAAGCGGAGGAGCAGGGGTTCGTTGAGGAGGTCGCCGCGTTCCTCGGCGTGCTCGCCGAAGCCGCCAACGTGAGCCCTTCCCAGGCCCATGACCATCCGGCTACCGTTGCGCGGTGGGAAGGGCAGCTGAGGTATTGCAAGCAACAGAAACAAAACGACAAGACCCGCAGGGTCCTGGAGAAGGCCTTCAACCCCCAGTGGGCGGATCGCTACATCGAAGACCTGCTCTTCGACGACCCACCGGTCCCTGGCGCAATGGCCTGATCGTCGCCGGGGTGGCGGGATTGGTGGTGGCCGGAGTGGTTCTGCATCAACGTCTTCAGGCCCCCAAAGTCCCTGCCGCCGCCGTCGCCAGGCCACCGGCGCCCGTGGAGGCCGTGGCGGCCCTGGGCCAGCTGGAGCCTGACGGCGATGTTCGCGTTTTGGCCGCTCCGATCACCGGCATCGGCGGCAGTCCCCGCATCACCGAACTGCTGGTGGCCGAGGGCGACAAAGTGCAGGCCGGACAGCTGCTGGCCCGCTTCGACAACCAGCCGCTGCAGCGGGCGGAACTGGCGTTGATCCGCACCCGGATCGCCAACCTCGGCCGCCGGCTCACGATTCAGACCCGCGACCTGGCGCGCTACCGCAAGCTGGCCAGCGACGGGGCCTATGCGGCCGCCGATCTGGATCTGCTCGAGCAGCGCACCCTGGAACTCCAGGGGCAGCTGCAGGAGGCCAGGGCCTCCCTGGTCAAGGCGAGCACGGATCTGGTCAACACCGAACTGAGGGCTCCGATCGACGGCACGGTGCTGCGTATCCAGTCCCGCGTCGGCGAACGCCCCGGCGACAAGGGCATCCTCGAGCTGGGGGCCAGCGATCGCATGGAGGCCCGGGTGGAGGTCTACGAAAGCGACATCGACCGTGTGCGCCTCGGCCAGGCCGTGACTCTCACCAGTGAGAACGGCGGTTTCGATGGCAAGCTCCGAGGCACCGTGCGGCGCATCAGCCCCCAGGTCCGCCAGCGGGAGGTGCTTTCCACCGATCCCACCGGCGATGCCGACGCCCGGGTGGTGGAGGTGCGGGTGCGGCTGGATCCCGGCGATGGGGCCCGGGTCGCCTCCCTCACGGGCCTCAAGGTGATCGCCCGCATGCAGCCATGAACCTCTGGCAGGGACGCCGGATCCCCCTGGCCTGGCTGCTGCTGACCCGACAGCCCATGCGCCTGGCCGTGGCCCTGGCCGGGATCACCTTCGCCGGGATCCTGATGTTCATGCAGCTGGGCTTCCGGGACGCCCTGTTCGACTCCAGCGTCACGGTGCACAAGCTGTTCGACACCGATCTGGTGCTGCTCAGCCCCCGCACCAAGAGTTCCATCAGCATGAGTGGCTTCCCCCAGCGACGGCTGGTGCAGGCCATGGCCGATCCCGACGTGACCGGCACCACGCCGGTGCACTGGAACCTGCTGCTGTGGCGCAACCCCCAGACCAAGGCGACCAGGTCCATCCTGGCCCTGGGGTTCGAGCCCCGCGATCCCCTGTTCATCGATCCGGCCGTCACGGCCCTGGCACCACGCCTCACCCAGAAGGGTCGTGTCCTTTTCGACGACCAGTCCCGGAATGAGTTCGGACCGGTGGCCAAGTGGTTCCGGCAGGGACGCACCGTGGAGAGCGAGGTGGCTGGAAAGCGGCTGAGGGTGGCGGGTCTGTTCAGCGCCGGTGCCTCCTTCGGCGCCGACGGAAACATCCTCACGAGCCGGGAAACCTTTCTCAGCCTGCTGCCCAATACCCCCCCCGGGAGCATCGAACTGGGCCTGATCCGCCTGCGTCCCGGCGCCGATCCCGCACCGGTGATTCAACGTCTGCGCCGCTTGCTGCCGGAGGACGTCAACGTCCTCACCAAGCAGGGCTTCCTCGATCTGGAAATGGACTACTGGCGCAGCAGCACCGCCATCGGCTTCATCTTCACCCTGGGCGCCGCCATGGGCTTCATCGTGGGATGCGTGATCGTCTATCAGATTCTTTATTCCGATGTCAGCGACCACCTGCCGGAATACGCCACCCTCATGGCCATGGGCTACAGCCTGCTGACCCTCCTCGGTGTGGTGGCCCGGGAGGGCCTGCTGCTGTCGATCTTCGGCTATCTGCCCGCCTACGCCGCCGGTCAGGTGCTGTACGCCCTCATCCATGCCGCCACCAAGCTGCCGGTGGCCATGGCCGGTGATCGGGCCATCACCGTCTTTCTCATGATCCTGACGATGTGCATGGGCTCGGCGGCGATGGCGATGCGCAAGCTGGGCGACGCCGACCCGGCGGACATTTTCTGATCCGATGATTCCGAGCCGATGACCACCCTTCACCCCGGTTCTGCCCCCCCCACCATCTCCAAGGGGGATGGCCTCGCCACGGTGTCGGTGCGGGGCCTGAGCCACTGGTACGGCACCGGCTCCATGGAGCGCCAGGTGCTGCAGGGCATCGACCTGGAGATCCACCCCGGCGAGGTGGTGCTGCTCACGGGGCCCTCCGGCTGCGGCAAGACCACCCTGCTCACCCTGGTGGGGGCCCTGCGTCAGGTGATGGAGGGATCGGTGCGGGTGCTGGGCTGCGAGCTGAAGGGGTCCAGCCGCCAGGAGCGCCAGCTGCTGCGCCGCAGCGTTGGCATGATCTTCCAGGGCCACAACCTGCTGCGCTGCCTCACAGCGGAGCAGAACGTGCAGATGGGGGCCGACCTGCTGCCGGATCTGGGCTACCGCGCCCGCCGCGACCTCTCCCGCGAGTGGCTGCGGGCCGTGGGGCTCTCCGATCACCTCAGCAAGCTCCCCCACGACCTCTCCGGCGGCCAGAAGCAGCGGGTGGCGATCGCCCGGGCCCTGGCGGCCCATCCCCGCCTGCTGCTGGCCGACGAACCCACCGCCGCCCTCGACAGCCGCACCGGCAGGGAGGTGGTCGACCTGCTCAAGCGGCTGGCCCGGGACGAAGGCTGCGGTGTGCTGATGGTGACCCACGACCCGCGCATCCTTGATGTGGCCGACCGGCTGGTGCGGATGGAGGATGGCCGGCTCTGGGCCAGTGATGCCCTGGTCGGTTGATCCGGGTCGGTTGAGTAGGGTGGGAACTCACAGTCTTTTCGAAGCGCCGAAGCCCTATGTCCAAACGCAGGAATCTCAAGAAGGAAAAGCAGGAGCGCAACCGGGCCTACGCCCGTAAATTCAAGAAGCGCAAGCTGCGCAACGACGGCCGCGGTGAAGGGGCCGGCAACGGCGTGACCGGTACGGCCAACAACGGCGGCGCCGCGGACTGAGCACGCCTGTCCGGTCATGGCGGCCCCGGGGGGATTCGAGCGGGATCCCCCCTTTTTCATGGCCACCAGCTCCGCCCCCTGCTCCGGCTGCTGCCTGCGCTCCCGCAACGCCCCGAACCCCGATGTTCATCAGCGTCGTCATCCCCACCTACAACCGTCTGCCGATCCTGCGCCAGTGCCTGCAGGCCCTGGAGCGGCAGGAGATGGGCGGTCCCCTGGAGGCCTACGAGGTGGTGCTGGTGGATGACGGCTCCACCGACGACACGGTGCGCTGGCTCGATGCCCATGCCACGGCCTTCCCCCACCTGCGGTTGATCCGCCAGGACCACGGCGGACCTGCTGAAGGACGCAACCGGGGCGTGGACGAGGCCCGCGGCGATGTGATCGTCTTCATCGACAGTGACCTGGTGGTGACGGAGACATTCCTGCTGCACCACGCCACGGTCCTGGAGCGGGCCTGGAAGGAGAGCGGCGACCGGCTCTGCTTCACCTATGGCGCGGTGATCAACACCCACAATTTCGATGCTCCCACCGCGGAGCCCCACAAGCTCAGCGACCTCTCCTGGGCCTATTTCGCCACCGGCAACGTGGCGATCGACCGCCGGGTGCTGGAACAATCGGGTCTGTTCGATACCGGATTCCGACTCTATGGCTGGGAGGACCTGGAGCTCGGGGAACGGCTGCGCCGCATGGGGGTGCGGCTGGTGCGCTGCCCCGAAGCCGTCGGTTACCACTGGCATCCGCCCCTGAGCCTGGAGCAGATCCCTGATCTGGTGCGGGTGGAGCGGGAACGGGCCCGCATGGGCCTGGTGTTCTTCCGCAAGCACCCCACCTGGCGCGTCCGTTTCATCATCCAGTACACCTGGCTGCACCTGGCGCTGTGGGAGCTGCTCACCCTGGGCGGCCTGATCAATGAACGCAGCCTGCGGCCCCTGCTGCGCTGGCTGATCCGCCATGGCAAGGCGGGCCTGGCGATGGAGCTGCTGCGGCTGCCCCTCAACCGCTTCGGGGTGCGGGCCCTCCATGCCGAAGCCCGGCAGCAGGGCCATTTGGTAGGTTGATTGCGTAACCCCAACACCGCACACCTGCATGTTTCGGGTGATCCGCTGCCTTTCCTACGGCGCGGCATCCCTGGCAGGTGGAGGCCAACCCGAAACCCCCCTACAACCAAAATGGCTGTCGTCACTCTTTCCGAGATGATGGAAGCTGGTGCCCACTTCGGACACCAGACCCGTCGCTGGAATCCCAAGATGTCGCGCTACATCTATTGCGCGCGCAACGGAGTCCACATCATCGATCTCGTGCAGACTGCCGTCTGCATGAATAACGCCTACAAATGGACCCGCAGTGCCGCCCGCAGCGGCAAGCGCTTCCTGTTCGTCGGCACCAAGAAGCAGGCCTCCGAGGTGATCGCCCAGGAAGCCGCCCGCTGTGGCGCCTCCTACGTCAACCAGCGCTGGTTGGGCGGCATGCTCACCAACTGGAGCACGATGCGCGCCCGCATCGACCGGCTCAAGGACCTGGAGCGCATGGAGTCCTCCGGCGCCATCGCCATGCGCCCCAAGAAGGAAGCGGCCGTCCTGCGCCGGGAACTCGACCGTCTGCAGAAATATCTCGGCGGCCTGAAGAACATGCGTCGCCTGCCCGATGTGGTGGTGCTGGTGGATCAGCGCCGCGAGACGAACGCCGTGCTCGAGTGCCGCAAGCTCGACATTCCGCTCGTGTCGATGCTCGACACCAACTGCGATCCTGATCTCTGCGACGTCCCCATTCCCTGCAATGACGACGCCGTGCGCTCCGTGCAACTGGTGCTGGGCCGGCTGGCGGATGCCATCAACGAAGGCCGCCATGGAGCCCAGGATCAGCGCAGCGGCGACGACGACGCCTGAGCCCTTCCCTCCTTTCCGACCTCCCTCCCTCCCCACCCATGGCTGAGATCACAGCGAAGCTCGTCAAGGAACTGCGCGACAAGACCGGCGCGGGCATGATGGACTGCAAGAAGGCCCTCACCGAGTCCGGTGGGGATGCCACCAAGGCCGCCGAATGGCTGCGCCAGAAGGGCATCGCCACCGCCGAGAAGAAGGCCGGCCGCACGGCGGCCGAAGGGTCCGTCGGCAGCTACATCCACACCGGTGCCCGTGTCGGCGTGCTGGTGGAGGTGAACTGCGAGACCGATTTCGTCGCCCGGGGCGAGCTCTTCCAGGAGTTGGTTCGCAATGTGGCGATGCAGATCGCGGCCTGCCCCAACGTGGAATACGTCACCACCGATGACATCCCCCCCGACGTGGCGGAGCGGGAAAGGTCCATTGAGATGGGTCGTGATGATCTCACCGGTAAGAAGGAGGAGATGAAGGTCAAGATCGTGGCCGGGCGCATCGGCAAGCGCCTCAAGGAAATGGCCCTGATGGACCAGCCCTTCATCCGCGACAACACCCTGACGGTGGGTGAAATGGTCAAGTCGGCCGCCGGCAAGACCGGCGAGAACATCCGTGTGCGCCGTTTCACCCGCTACACCCTCGGCGAGGGGATCGAGGTGGAGCAGTCCGACTTCGCCGCGGAAGTGGCGGCGATGGGCTCGGCGGCCTGAGCCGGAGCCGTTGAGCGAACCGTCCGACGCGATCGATCTGCCGGGTCAGCTGCAAGAGCTGACCCAGCAACTGGCGCAGTCCAACCCGGAGCTCTATCGCCATTTCGCCCTCTACCTCCAGGTACTTCGCCAGGTGTTGCCCCAGCGGGTGCAGCAGGCCTGCTTCCATCTCGCCACCCAGATTCACCCGCAGCGCTACGCGGCCCTGCCAGCGGAGCGCCGGCGTCTGCTGCTGTCTCAGATCGAGGAGCTGGTGAACCGTTGCTCCAGCCGGCTCACGGTGGAGCAGCTGGTGATCCTTGCCGCCCAGATGTCCAAGGAGCGACAGCGGCGCGAACGTCACGAGAGACAGCAGCTCCTGGAGGACCTCTCCTGGGATGGGGAGTCCCCCGGCAGCCCCACGGAGCCTGATCACCTTCCGCCCGGGTCCGTCCAGATCGCCCTGGCCCCGCCCCTGACCGGTGGCTCCTTCCTCTGGGGGGCGCTGGGCCGTGAGGCTGGCGCCCCTGGGGCGGATGGGGGTGACGGGGACGACGGGACGGACCATGAGGAGGAGGACGACGACGAGAATGAACCGACAGACGATCGGTTTGTTCTGGCTCTGACGGCAGAGGGCGAAGCCTCGCCGACCCCTGCCGAGACGGCCGTGACAGGGGAGGCATCCCTGTGGCAGGTGGGCCGGCTACCGGAGGATCCCGAGGAGGTGCTCCGCTGGATGGACGGCATGGAAATGGCCCTGGGCCGGCGGCTCCGCAATCTGTCCCATGCCATCAATGTGGAGTTGTTGCGGGGCGGCGTGAGCCGCAGCCTGCTGCCGGTGAGCCTGCTCGATGCGGTCCTGGACGGGCAGCTGGAGACCATGGCCGCCCCCGCCAACCTGATGCGACTGCCCCTTCCCTTCAGTCCCAGCCGTTCCACCCAACCCCACACCATGGCGGTGTTGCTGCGGGGCGTGGAACTGGAGCTGGAGGAACCCCGCCTGCGATCATGCCGGCGGCGGCTCCAGCAGCATCGCCAGGAGGTTCGCAGAATGGCCCAGCAGTTCCGTCGCCTGCAACGGCGGTTACGGATCCATCAGGCTGAACAGCTTTGGCTGCAGGACATCCGCCCCACCCAGAGTCCGAGCGACTGACCGGGCCCTCCGCCGGGGACGGGATGGACGCGAACGCGCTGGAGGCCGTCGACGCCTGGTGCACCCCCCTGCAACTGGCCTGTCGCCTGGAGGCCGAAGGCGGTTTTGGCGATCTCCAGGGACGGCGGGCCCGCTTCAGCGGCTTCGTTGGCGCCACCCTCGCCGCTGCGGTGGAGAGACTCGAGTTCGCCGAGCGCCAGCAGCTGGCCGCCCTGGCGATGGATTTCGGTGGCTACGGCGGCCTTGCCCTGGGGGCCCGCCAGTCGCTGGTGTGCCGGTTGCGGCAGACCCTGCACGAGCTGCGCCAGCGCCGGAGGGAGGTCCTGCCGGTGGCTCCCCCCCGCCTGCGTCTGGTGCCGCCCACCTCAGCGGCGAGCGCGGACACCAGGGGGGGGACGGTCCGTCTCACGGCCCAGACCCCCCTGGCGGAGGTGGCTGGCATCGGGCCGAAGACCGCCACCCGTCTTGCCGCGCTCGGCCTGCTGGTGGTGCGCGACCTGGTGCACCACTACCCCCGCGACTATCTCGATTACGCCCATCTGGTGCGGATTGTCGCCCTGGAGCCGGGGCGGACCGCCACCATCGTGGCCACGGTGCGCCGCTGCCATGCCTTCGGCAGTCCCCGCAACCCCAATCTGGCGATCCTGGAACTGCATCTCCAGGACGTCACGGGTCGCCTGAAGGTGACCCGCTTCTTCGCGGGCCGCCGTTTCAGCAGCCCCGGCTGGTTGAAGGCCCAGCAGCGTCTCTACCCGGTGGGGGCCACGGTGGCCGTGAGCGGCCTGGTGAAGGAGAGTCCCTATGGCCCCTGTTTCGGCGATCCCCTGCTGGAGGTGCTGGAGGCCCCCGGGGCGCCGGTGCGGTCGGAGCAGATCGGACGCTTCGTGCCCGTCTATGCCCTCACCGAGGGCCTCAGCGGCGAGAGCCTCGCTCGGTCCATCGCCCTGGTGCTGCCCTCGGCGGGCCGCTGGCCCGATCCCCTGCCGGAACCCCTGCGGCTGGAGCTGGGCCTGGTGCGCCGCGGCGAGGCCCTCCAGGGCCTGCACCGCCCCGCCGACCGGGAGGAGCTGCAGCGCTGTCGCCGGCGCCTGGTGTTCGACGAGTTCCTGCTGCTGCAGCTGGCCCTGGGCCAGCGGCGCGAGCGCCTGCGCCGCTCACCGGCTCCTCCGTTGCTGCTGCCCAGCGGCGGGGAGGATCTGGTGAGCCGTTTCCTCGACCTGCTGCCCTTTCCCCTCACCGGGGCCCAGAACCGGGTGCTGGCGGAGATCCGCTCCGACATGGAGCGGCCCCAGCCCATGGCCCGGCTGGTCCAGGGCGATGTGGGAAGTGGCAAGACGGTGGTGGCCCTGGCGTCCCTGCTCGGGGCCATCCAGGCCGGCTGCCAGGGGGCACTGATGGCGCCCACCGAGGTGCTGGCCGCCCAGCACTTTCACAAGCTGGCCGGGTGGCTGCCCCAGCTCAACGTCAGCCTCGAGCTGCTCACCGGCTCCACCCCCGCCCGCCGCCGCCGCCAGTTGCTGCAGGATCTCGCCAATGGCCAGGTGAACCTGCTGGTGGGCACCCACGCCCTGCTCGAGGATCCGGTGCAGTTCGACCGCCTCGGCCTGGTGGTGGTGGACGAACAGCACCGCTTCGGCGTCCGCCAGCGCAACCGGCTCCTGGCCAAGGGGCTCCAGCCCCACCTGCTCACCATGACCGCCACCCCGATCCCCCGCACCCTGGCCCTCTCGATCCATGGCGATCTGGATATCAGCCAGATCGATGAACTGCCGCCCGGCCGTACCCCGATCCGCACCCGGTTGCTGCGGGGATCGGAGCGGCCCAGCGCCTGGGAGCTCGTGCGCCAGGAGGTGGCGAAGGGCCAGCGGGCCTACGTGGTGCTGCCCCTGGTGGAGGAATCGGAGAAGCTGGATCTCCGCTCCGCCGTGGAGGTGCACCGCCACCTCGATGAGGAGGAGTTCCCCTCCCTTGCGGTGGGACTGCTGCACGGGCGCATGACCGGCGAGGAGAAACAGCGTGCCATCAGCGCTTTCCAGGAGGGTCGCTCCCAGGTGCTGGTCTCCACCACCGTGGTGGAGGTGGGGGTCGACGTGCCGGAGGCGAGCGTGATGGTGATCGAGCATGCCGAGCGCTTCGGCCTGGCCCAGCTGCACCAGCTGCGGGGACGGGTCGGCCGGGGTGCGGCCGCCTCCCATTGCCTGCTGCTGCACGAGGGCGACAACGCCTCGGCCCGCCAACGGCTGGAGCTGCTGGCCCGCAGCAGCGATGGCTTCGAGATCGCCGAGATGGACCTGCGGCTGCGGGGCCCCGGCCAGGTGCTCGGCACCCGCCAGTCGGGGCTCCCGGACCTGGCCCTGGCCAGCCTCAGCGACGACGGTGCCGTGCTGGAGGAGGCCCGCCTGGCGGCCCGGCGGATCCTGGCGGAGGATCCCGCCCTGGAGCGCCACCCGGACCTGCGCGAGGCCCTCGACGCCCAGCGCCGACGCTCGGTGGAGGCGGCCCAGTTGAATTGATCCACAGATCAGCCGCGCCCGGTCCACCGCCCCATGCCCCCCCTGCGCCCCTGGAGTCCGATCCCCATCGAGGACGCTGGCGAGCCCCTCGTCGACCTGCCGCCGCGGCTGTGGCGGCTGGAGCCCCATCCGTATCAGGCCCTGGGGGCGCCCTATGGCAGTGGCGCCAGTCCATTCCGGCTGCGCCGGGCGGTGATCACCCGGCTGGAGACGGCCCAGGCCCTGCTCCAGCAGCAACGGCCCCAGTGGCGGCTGGCCATCTTCGACGCCTGGCGCCCCATCGCCGTTCAGGCGTTCATGGTTCGCCAGGCCTTCCGTCGGGCCTGCCTGCAGCGGGGCCTCGATCCCGATGCCGGCGGGGCCGCCCAGGCGGCCACGTCCGCGGAGGTGGATCGCTTCTGGGCGCCGCCGAGCCCCGATCCGGCCACCCCGCCCCCCCACAGCACCGGCGCCGCGGTGGATCTCACCCTGGCCGATGCCACGGGCCGGCCCCTGGCGATGGGGGGGGAGATCGACGCGATCGGGGCGATCTCCGAGCCCGACCACTACGCCGGCGCCGCCCCGGGCAGTGAGGGTGCCGGCTGGCACGCCCAGCGCCGCCTGCTGGCCGACGTGATGGGCGCGGCTGGGTTCGTCCAGCACCCGAATGAGTGGTGGCACTTCAGCTACGGTGACCAGCTCTGGGCCTGGGGCTGCCAGGAACCGCAGGCGCTCTATGGCGCCGTCGCCGATGCCGGGGATGGCTGAGGGCCGGCGGGTGCCGTGCTGCCGGCCACGGGGATCACCGTGCCGGGCAGGGTCAGGCCCAGTTCCCGGAACAGCACGCTGGCCTGGGGACGGGTCAGCAGTCCCTTCTGGACGCAGCGCTTGAGGCTGGCCAGGGTCATATCGTCCTGAACGCGGCGCAGCTTGGCCAGCACCTCAGGGCTCTGGTCGGCATAGGGAAGGAGATGGCTTTTGTAGGAGGCCCTGATCGCCTCCGGCTTGCAGGCAAGGGGGTCTGAATCGAAGTACTGAACCGGCGCCTGTGGTTGGCCGGGTCGCTCCGCCGCCTCGTTGGCCCGGCCTGCCCCGGACAGCACCCCCAGCAGCAGCCAGAGGAGCAGGGGGTGGAGCAGGCCTTCGACGGCAGCGGCTGCACGGTTCGGCATGCGCAGGATCCGTAAAGATCCCAGGTTAGGCGGGACCCGGGGACGCTCAAAGGCTCCGATCAGCCAGGAATCAAGCGGGGGAAAGCAGTTCCCCGACCCTCTCGTCACCGATCCTGTCGATGAAGTCGCCGAAGCGACTGCGGGCGCCGCCCTCGTCGCGCCAGGCCGTCAGCAGGGGCTCCAGGGTGGCCTCCAGCGTCTCAAGGGGCATCTTCTCCAGGTAGGGCCTGGCCAGGCGCGTCAGGCCATGGCTGCCGCCGAGCCACAGCTGGTAGGTGTCCACCGCGCTCCCCACCAGCCCGATCTCGGCCATGTAGGGGCGGGCGCAGCCGTTGGGGCAGCCCGTCATGCGCACCAGGAGCGGTTTGGAGATCTCCAGTTTTGCCAGCAGGGCATCGAGGCGGCCGAGCACATCGGGGAGGACCCGTTCGGCCTCGGTGACCGCCAGGCCACAGAGGGGCAGGGCCGGACAGGCGAGGGCGTGACGGGCCAGGGCGGGCGGGGCTTCTGGACTGGTGAGGCCCAACGCCGCCAGGCCCTCCCGCACGGACGAGCGCTGGGCGCTGCCGATGTTGCACAGCAGCAGGTCCTGGTTGGGGGTGAGCCGCACCTCCAGCTGGTAGGTCTCGATCAGCCGGCGCAGGCCGTTCTTGAGGTCCCCCTGGAGGCGTCCGCAGAGCACGGGCAGACCCACGAACCACAGGCCCGGCGACTGGCGGTGCCAACCCAGGTAGTCGGTGAGGACGGGGGCCGGTTCCCGGCGCAGCCCCTTGATCGGATGGGGAAAGTAACGGCCCAGCTCGGTCCGGAACCAGTCCACGCCACGGTCGTGGATCAGGTATTTCATCCGCGCGTGGCGGCGCTGCACCCTGTCGCCGTGGTCGCGCTGCAGGGCCACGATCGCCTGCACCAGTTCCAGCACATGGGCGGCGGCCACGTAGCCGAGGGGATCGGCCGTGCGGGCGAAGGTCTCCTCCTTGTTATGAGTCCGCCCCATGCCACCACCCACGTACACATTGCAACCCTGCTGTCGGCCGGAGGGATCGCTGAACAGCACCAGGCCGATGTCCTGGGTGAGCAGGTCGACCGAGTTGTCCCCCGGGACGGTGACGGCGACCTTGAACTTGCGGGGCAGGTAGGTGGAGCCGTACAGGGGCTCGGCGGCATCGCCACTGAAGACGGCTCCGGATTCCTGGAGCTGGCGCGCCTTCTTCACGGGACCCCGGGGCTTGATGCGGTAGCTCAGATCCCCGTCCACCCAGAGGTCCAGGTAGGAGCCCTCGGCGGCCTGGGGCGCCAGCAGGTCGGCGATGCGATCCGCCAGCAGGCGGGCCTCCGGGTAGCCATCCCGCTCGAAGGGAGCGGCCGGGGCCATCACATTGCGGTTGATGTCGCCACAGGCCGAGAGCGTCGAGCCCAGGGAGCGCACGATGCCGCCGATCACCTCCTTGAGGTCCGTCTTCTGCACGCCGTGCATCTGGAAGGCCTGGCGCGTGGTGATCCGCAACGTGCCGTTGCCGAGCCGATCGGCGAGGGAATCGAGCGCCAGATAGAGGGACGTGGGAATGCGCCCGCCCGGATTGCGCAGCCGCAGCATCATCTGCCAATCCTTCTCAACCCCCTTGCGACGGTTGTCCCGATCGTCCTGCTGGTAGCTGCCGTGGAACTTGAGGATCTGGACGGCGGGATCGGTGAAGCTGGGCAGCGCGTTGCCCAGTTCGGCAGCCAGGGGATCATGCAGGTGGCCGCTGCCGGCCTTGAGCGCCTCCTGTTTGGTGGGGGGGTTGGCGGGGGAAGCCGATGGGAGCGACGTGCTGTCGGCGACCGTCGTCGAGGACATCGGCATGCGGAAGGGTTGATTGATCGAAACTAGCGAACAGGACGTGTCGGCCTGGCGGCGCCCCTGGCGATCTCCCTCCTTTGCATACAGTCGCGTCCTGCCCGCTCCCCTGTATGGCCACCTTTCTTCTGGAGATCGGAACCGAGGAACTGCCGGCCGATTTCGTGCGCCTGGCCCAGCCCCAGCTGGAGGCGATCGTGGCCAGGGATCTGCAGGAGGCCCGCCTGAGCTGGGACAGCCTCAGGGCCAGCGGCACCCCCCGCCGGCTGGCCATCACCGTCGCCGGACTGCCCGAGCGGCAGCAGGATCTGATCGAAGACCGCAAGGGCCCCCCGGCCCAGCAGGCGTTCCGCGATGGCCAGCCCACCCAGGCCGCCCTGGGCTTCGCCCGCCGCTGCGGCTGCGCGCCGGAGCAGCTGGAGATCCGCGATACCGACAAGGGCCCTTTCGTGTTCGCCCGCACCACCGAGGCCGGCCGCTTCGCCGAGGAGGTGCTGGCCGGCTGCATCCCCGGCTGGATCCGCTCCCTGCAGGGGCGACGCTTCATGCGCTGGGGGGACGGGGACGGCCGCTTCAGCCGGCCCCTGCGCTGGCTGGTGGCGCTGCTGGATGGGGCGGTGGTTCCGGTGCAGCTCACCGATGTGGATCCACCCCTGGCCAGTGACCGCCTCAGCCGCGGACACCGGCTCCATCAAGGGGTGGTGGTGATCCCCACCGCCGGGGCCTATGCGGCGACCCTGGAGGAGGCCGATGTGCAGGTCGACCGGGAGGCCAGGGGCCAGACGATCCGCCGTGACCTGGAGGCGGCAGCAACGCGCGCGGGAGCCGAGCTGGATCTGCCCGAGGCCCTGTTCGACGAGTTGGTCGACCTGGTGGAGTCCCCCCGGTTGATCGAAGGCAGCATCGACGCCGTCTATCTCGCCCTGCCCCCGGAGGTGCTCAGCACGGTGATGCGTTCCCACCAGCGCTACGTGCCCCTGCGCTTCCCGGAAGCCTCGGGCGATCCCCTGGCCCTGGTGGCGGAGGAGGTGCTGATGCCGCGCTTCCTGTGCATCTCCAATGGCCTTGCCTCCGCCGCCGACACGATTCAGCGCGGCAACGAGCGGGTGCTGCGGGCGCGGCTGGCGGACGCGGCCTTCTTCCTGGCGGCGGATCGCCGTCAGAGCAGCGCCGGGCGGGTGGAGGCCCTCGAGCGGGTCACCTTCGCCGAGGGATTGGGTAGCCTGGCCGATCGCTGCCGGCGTCTCTCCTGGCTGGCGGATCTGCTCTGCAGCAGCCTTGGGATCGCTGAGGAGGTCGCCACCGCTGTGCGCCGGGCCGCCCCCCTCTGCAAGCACGACCTGGTCAGCCAGATGGTGGGGGAATTCCCGGAGCTGCAGGGGATCATGGGGGCCAAGTACCTGCTGGCGGAGGGGGAAACCCGCGCCGTGGCCCTGGCGGTGCTGGAGCACTACCAGCCCCGCGGGGCCGGTGATGCCCTGCCGGGTTCGGAGGCGGGGGCCCTGCTGGCCCTGGCCGAGCGCCTGGAGCTGCTGCTCAGCATCTTCGCCAGGGGGGAACGGCCCAGCGGCTCCTCCGATCCCTATGCTCTGCGCCGGGCCGGCAACGGCGTGCTGCAGATCCTCTGGGATCGGGGCTGGTCGCTCGACCTGGTGGCACTGCTGGCCGAGGCGACGGCCCATTGGCAGGGGCTGCTGCCCGCCCTGGAGATCCAGCCACCGGCCCTGGCGGCCGACCTGCTGGATGTCCTGCGTCAGCGCCTCGCCAGCCTGCTGGAGGAGGAGGGCTCTAGCGTCGATCTGGTCCAGGCGGTGGCTGGCGACGGCGTCTCCCTGGAGCGCCTGTTGCGGGATCCGGCCGATGCCCGGGCCCGGGTTGAGCTGCTGCGGCGTCTTCGGGCAGAGGAGCGTCTGCCCCTGCTGCAGGCGGTGGTGCAACGGGCCTCCCGCCTGGCCGAACACGCCGATCTGGCCGCCGACGTGCTCAGCCCTGCCGGGGTGGTGGATCCGGACCTTTTCACCTCGCCCAGTGAGGCCGCCGTGCTGTCGGTGCTGGAGACCTTGGCGGTGCATGCCGCCGCCAACGGAACGGCCCGCTACGAACCCCTCGCCCGCCTGCTGGGGGAGAGCGGTGCCACCCTGGCGGCCTTCTTCGATGGCGACGACAGCGTCATGGTGATGTGCGACCAGCCCCAGGTGCGCCGCAACCGACTGCGGCTGCTCGCCGTTCTGCGCAACCAGGCCGCCGTGCTCGCTGACTTCGCCCGCCTGGGCGGTTGAAGCGGACAGCCTCCTCTGCGCCCCCGGGGCCTTGATCACTCCAGCAGGGCCACTTCGATACAGAGGCCGGGTCCGAAGGCCATGGCCAGGCAGGGCCCTGCAGCACCGCTGCGCCGCAACCGCTCGAGGATGAACAGCAGGGTCGGGGACGACATGTTGCCGTAGTCCCGCAGCACGGAGCGCGAGGGTTCGATCAGCTGTGGATCGAGCCCAAGGCTCTTCGTGACAGCCGAGAGGATCCGGGGTCCACCGGGGTGGACCGCCCAGCAGCCGATGGCGGTGAGGGTGAGGTTGTGGGAGGCCAGCCACCCCTCCAGCCAGGGCCGCAGATGCTCGCCGATCAGATCAGGTACCTGCGGGGACAGCCCCATGGCGAAACCGTGGTCCCCGATCCCCCAGGACATGGCGTCACTGCTGGCGGGCACCAGCAGGGAGCCGCTGGCGATCAACCGCCCCAGCGGTGCCGTTGCCGGTGCCCCTTTCGCCAGAAGCTCTCCCGTGGCCACCAGGGCAGCGGCGCCATCGGCGAACAGGGCATTGGCCACGATCCGCTCGGCCTCCCAGCCGTACTGGAGATGGAGGCTGCAGAGCTCCACGGCGCAGAGCAGCACGCAGGCCTCCGGTTCGGCACCGGCGAACCCGGCGGCGACCCTCAGACCATTGAGAGCCCCGTGGCAGCCCATGAATCCCACGTGGGTGCGGGCCAGGCCGGCGCCCATCGGCAGGGCGGCCATCAGGGCGAGATCGACGCCGGGGGCCTGGAAGCCGCTGCAGGAGACCGTGACCAGATGGGTGATCCGCTCCGGCGGCAGCTGGGCCTGCTCGAGGGCTGCCTGGACGGCCCGCAGCGCCAGGGGTGGCGCTTCGCGGGCATAGCGACGCATCCGCTCCCCGGTGCCGGGGCTGGTGGCTCCGAAGAAGGTTTGTCTGGGGTCGCTGCCGGGGGGCTGGAGCAGCACGCTGTGGCGGCTGGCGACGCCCGAGCGGCGATGCAGGGTCTCGAGCAGCCGGCGCTGGCCGTGAGAGGGGATCTGGTGGGGCAGGGCCACCTGGGCAGCGATGGCGGCGGCATCGCCCTGGGCGATGCGCTGGGGAGGCAGGGCCGTTCCCAGCCCCTGGATGGTCAGGGACATGGCTCGGGGACCGGCGGGTTCAGGCTGGTGCCATCGAAGGGGTGCAGGAGGGGGGCGGCCAGGATCGGCCAGCGCTCCACCGCCGCCAGAAGACAGCGGCTGAGGCCAGGGCGGCGCAGGGCGAAGGCCAGGCCATGGCAGAGGCGTTGGCGTGATCCGATCAGGTGGGCGTGCCGGCGGACCCACTGCCGCTCAAGCTCCCTGCTCCACTGGCGTTGGCCCTGCAGCACCAGCGGCACCGTCGCCAGAGCCCCCAGCAGGGCCCATCCCATGCCCTCCCCCGTGAAGGGTTCGACGTACCCGGCGGCGTCCCCCAGCAACAGCAGCCGTGCAGACGCCGGCGGCCAACGGCGGACGGTGAGGGCCGAGGTGGCCATCCAGGCGGCAGCGGACGCCTGGGGGACGGGCTCGAACCCGGCCTCCGCCAGCACGCCCGCGGCAGCGAGCGCCGCTCCTCCCGCCTGGATCAGATGGGCCCGGTCGAAGGCCGCCGCCAGGTTGAGATCTCCGGCTTCGGTGCGCACCAGCCCGACATAACCGTGCCGGCCGATCGCCATGTGGATGGTGCCCCTCCCATAGCCGCTGGCGCTGACGCCCACGCGGCAACCGGCACCAACTCTGGAGTGCGCCTGGACCCGACTCCGGATCCCGATGGCAGGGGTCAGGCCCGGGCTACCCAGCCCGGTCGCCACCAGCACCACCCGGGCGCTGGTGGTTTCAGGCGTGGCGCCGCAGCGCAGCCTCACCTGCCGGCCGCCAGGGCAAAGGCCAGCCACCGTGGCCTCGGTATCCATCCGAAACACCGTTCCTTCGGCCACCGCGGCCTCGCAGAGGGCCAGGTCGAGGCAGCCCCGGGAGAGGGACTGGCCCAGGGGCAACGCCAGCTCCGTCTGATGGTTCTGCAGGCCCAGACGGAGCCGCACCAGGGGCACACCGCCGAGGCGTTCCACCAGGCCCGACAGGCCGGCCTGCGCCAGCGCCCCGAGGGCCACCCCGTTGAGACAGGTGCCACAGACCTTCCAGCGGGGAAAGGCCCGCTTGTCCACCATCAGCACCCGCAGCCGCTGCCTGGACAGCTGGTGGGCCGCCAGGGCACCGGCAGGCCCGGCCCCGAGCACGATCACATCCCACTCGGGTGGGCTCATGGGGCCTGAAGCCCGCCGACAGGACGACGCCAGCTGAGCAGGAACCGCTCGGGCCAGCTGCGCCGCACGCGGGCCCCGCCGAGGCCGGCCCGGGCTGCCAGATCCAGCGCCTCGTCCATGCGGAAGGCCCCTTGCACCGAAACGGGACCATCGAAATGAACGATCGGCGAGCGACTCAGCAGGCGACAACCCACCCACGCCAGTCCATAGCCCAGGGGACTGCGGATCAGGTCATTCACCAGCACCAGATGGCGGCTGCTCCGGCCCATGCGGCGGAGCAGTTCGACGGCGGCGTCTTCATCGAGATGATGCAGAAACAGACTGCAGACCATGACGTCGTAATCAGGCGGCAGGGGATCCTCCAGGGCATCGGCCTGGAAGAAGCTTCCGCCCAGAGGCCTGCCGGTGGCATGGCGGCTGGCCATGGCCACCGCCTGCTGGCTGCGATCGCAGCCGTCGATGTGCACGGCCAGTCCTTGGCTTCGGCAGCGTTCCGCCAGGGCGATGGTGTTGTCACCGCCACCGCAGGCCAGATCCAGAATCCGTAGGGGACGGGAGAGTTCCAGTGCGACGGCCAGGGCCTGGATCTGGCTGAACAGGGACCCCGCCGCACCACTGAAGGCATTGATCCGGCGCAGACCGATGAGGGCTTGATCATGGGCAGCGGCGTCGATGCCGATCTGATCCATCCACTCAGGCTGTCGGTTCCGCTCGCCCAGGGGCTGCCAATGCATCGGGGAAGGTCGCTGGGGGTTGGGCAGATGGGCTGAGCTCGCGACTCCACCCGCAGGTTGATGGGAACGTCGTGTGAAGCAGATCCGTTGGACGGGGTGTCGCGGAAGGCTCCAGGGAAGGGGCACCCGGCCGTGAGCTTCAGCCGTCGTCACCTAACTTGTCCTTTGCATCCGTTCGCCGGCCGAGGGGCCATCACTGGAATTGCCGATGCTTATCGACGGTTTTCTGATAGTCCTTCTGATTCTGATCAACGGGATCTTTTCCGGTTCGGAGTTGGCCATGATGTCGGCTAGGAGATTGCGCCTTGAGCACCAGGCGGAGGCTGGGGACCCGAAGGCG
This sequence comes from uncultured cyanobacterium, assembly GCA_903917565.1. GTDB lineage: Bacteria > Cyanobacteriota > Cyanobacteriia > PCC-6307 > Cyanobiaceae > Cyanobium. The sequence goes on from CAIXBB010000001.1 coordinate 113,523, forward strand.
GAAGTGGCTCTGAAACTAATCCGATCCCCCAACGATTTTCTCTCGACGGTGCAGATCGGCATCACATTGATCGGGATTCTAAGTGGCGCCCTGGGCGGCTCGCGGGTGGCCCAGTCCCTGCAACCAGTCCTGGAGGCGGTGCCCCCGTTGCGGGCCTGGGCCGAACCCCTTGCCCTGGGAATCGTGGTGACCGTGATCACCTTTCTTTCGCTGGTGCTGGGGGAGCTGGTGCCCAAGCGCATCGCCCTGAGTGACCCGGAGCGCATGGCCTGCCTCGTGGCGCCAGCCATGCGCACCCTGTCGCGCTGGATGGCCCCCCTGGCCCATCTGCTCGGCTCGTCCACCGATCAGCTGCTCAGCCTGATGGGCATCGGCGAGAGTGGTGAGCCGGAGATCACCGAAGACGAGATCAGGACCCTGCTGCGCAGGGGAACGGAATCAGGCCTGTTCGACGTGGCGGAGCACGCCATGGTGGAGCGGGTGTTTCGCCTGGCCGATCGGCCCGTCAAGGCGATCATGACCCCCCGCACCGACATCTGCTGGCTGGATCTCTCCGAATCCCCCCAGTCCCATCTCGAGCGGGTGATGGCGGCGAATCATTCCCTGTTTCCGGTGGCGCGCGCCAGCCTCGACGCCTGTGTGGGCGTGGTGCGTGCCCGCAGCTTTCTGGCCGCCCAGCTGGGCGAGGGGCCGCGGGAGATCGAGTCCTTCCTGCAACCGCCGTTGTACGTGGGCGAGAGCACCAGGGCCTTGAAGCTGATCGAGCAATTCAGATCCAGTGGGGTTCACATCGCTCTGGTGACCGATGAATTCGGCGGCATCGAGGGACTGGTGACCCTCAACGACATGATGGAAGCGATCGTCGGTGATCTTTCCTCTGCCAGGGACAAGGAAGACCCGATGATTGTTGTCCGACAGGATGGATCCTGGCTGCTCGATGGCGCCCTCGACATCGCTGACTTCAAGGACTTGGTCCAGAAAGGATGCCTGCCGGAGGAAGTCCGTGGGGGCTACCAGACCCTGGGCGGGTTCGTGATGCACCATCTCGAACACATTCCCACTTCCGGTGAGCTCTTCGAATGGGAAGACCTCCGCATCGAGGTGATGGACATGGATGGCAACCGGGTTGACAAGCTTCTGGTGACCCGCATCGAACCCCCTTCAGACCAACCCGAAAGGCCGGCCTGAGGGCTCGATCACTTGGCCACCAGTTCCGGTTCCTTGGCGGAGTCGCTTCCGGCCTGGGGATCCACGGGTGCCGTGGTGGCATGAACGCCCGCAGGTTTCATCGACGAGCGCGGCTCTGCAGCCAGGAAAATCGCCTCCGCCTCCTCGGCCGAACGCACGGCGCTGGGCACCGGCTTATACCCAGCCGGGGCCAGGGCCTGCCCCCGCAGCACTGCTCCGAGGGTGAGAAGGGTCAGCTTGATCTGCTGCCAGGGGTTCATCGCCACCACCCGCTTGTAGAGGTAGCTGTCGAAGGTGAGGCGCTGCACGTCCTTGTCATCGCACATCTCGACGAACGCCTCCCGGGCGGCATCGTTGCTGTAGAAGATGTTCTGCAGCAGCTCCAGCACCTTGTAGGTGGCGCCGTACTTGCGGTCCCACTTGCGGATGTAGACCTTGAGGTCCTTGTCGGTGGGAATGCGGGTGCCGGAGGCGCTGGCCGCCACGATCTCCTCGGCACACATCCGGCCACTCTTGGCGGCGAAATAGATGCCTTCACCGGAGCTCTTGGTGACATAACCGGCCGCGTCGCCCACCAGGGCCATGCGACCGACCACGCGCCTGGGGCGGGGATGCTCCGGGATCGGGTGCGCTTCCACCTTGATCACCTCGCCGCGCAGAAGGCGGCGGCTGGCCCGGGCGCGAATGCCCTTCTGGAGGCCCTTGATCAGCGACTGGTTGGCCTGCATCGTGCCGGTGCCCACCGCCACGTGGTCGAACTTGGGGAAGACCCAGGCGTAGAAATCAGGCGACACATCGGTGCCGACGTACATCTCCGCCAGATCCTCGTAGTAGGCCATCTCCTCGGCGGGGAGGCGGATGCGCTCCTGGAAGGCGATCGCCACGTTGTAGTCCCCCGCATCCATGGCCTTGGCCACCCGGCTGTTGGCGCCGTCGGCCCCGACGATCAGATCCACCTCGAGGGTCTTCAGTTCGCCGGTGGGGCCGCCGGAGGAGTAGTCGGCGTAATTGAGGGTGTAGGGGCCCTGTCGCTGGTTGCCGGTGTCGATGCTCTGCACCAGGCCGTTCACCAGTTGCGCCCCCAACTCGGCGGCGCGGTCGCGCAGGAAACCGTCGAGAACTTCCCGGCGGCACATGCCGATGTATTCGTTGCTGTTTTCCAGGTGAATATCCACCTCCCTGTTGGAGGGGGAGATCATCCGCATGTTCCGCACCTTGCGGTCGATGATGGATTCCGGCAGGTCGAACTCCTCCACCATGCAGAGGGGGATCGCGCCACCACAGGGTTTGGCGTTGTCGAGCTTGCGCTCGAACAGCCAGGTCTGGATGCCGGCCTTGGCGAGAACTTCCGCAGCACAGGAACCGCTGGGGCCGCCGCCCACGACTGCCACTCGCAACATCTTGAAACCTGCTCCGCCATTGGGATGTTGCGTGGAAGCTAACACCGCCGGGCGTGCATCCGTCCTGTAGAAAAACCACTGAAATGAGCCCCCGCCTAGGATCGGAACCAGCATGCAGCTGTGGGAGTGTCCGCCCCAGGGTTCGACGACATTCCGCTGGCCAGGCGCACCACGCCCCGTCCCCGCCGGCAGACCTCCCTACCCAGGCGCCTGGCTCAGGTCCTGCTCACGGGTGCCCTGCTGGCCGGCGCTGGCGTGCTGCTGCTGGTCGGCCCGCTCCGCAGCCTGATCACCCCCACCCCTGTGCCGGGTCTGGCCGCCCGTCTCGGGCCGGACGGACGGCTGCTCGGCCACTTCCCCTATCCCGAGACCAAGCCCGAGAAACTGGTGTCGATCGCTCCGGGTCTGCGCTTACGGCCGGAGGCGGCCCGGGCCCTGGACGCCATGCGGGCCGCCGCGGATGCCGACGGCATGTCCCTCACCGTTCTGAGCGCCTACCGCAGCGTCGAACTGCAGAAGCAGCTGTTCTTTGATGTCAAGGCCGAGCGCAACCAGACCTCCGCCGACCGGGCCAGGGTGAGTGCCCCGCCGGGCTTCTCCGAACACAGCACCGGCTATGCGGTGGACCTGGGCGATGGCCGCCTGCCGGCCACCAATCTCAGGGAGAGCTTCGAGACCACCGACGTCTACCGCTGGCTCGATCGCCATGCCGCCCGCTTCCATTTCGTGCGTTCCTTTCCAAAAGGCAACCGTCAAGGCGTGATTTATGAGCCCTGGCACTGGCGCTTCGAAGGATCCACCGATGCCCTGGAGATGTTTGAGCCGGCCCAGCGGCTGGCCCGTTGATCCGGGGGGTTCGGAGACCCTCCGCAGGGGTCAAGGGGGGGTGGGAGTAGGATCAAGATTCGCTTCAACGTTCGCCACATGTCCAACCGGGCCGGCGCGGCAGGGTTTGACCGAAAATCCTGATGAAGCGTCAGAGCGCTGGTTGGCCCCATCACAGCGGCCAGTTTTCAGCGGCCCACTTCCCAGGCTCGTTGGAAGCGACATGCCTTCTTCGTCTCGCCATCAACGCCTCGTTTCCCTGGAAACGATCCCCGTCGATTCGATTCCGTCGAACCCTTTCCCCCCACATCGCAGGACGACATCCCCATGAGCGGCGACATCAAAGGCGCCCCGATTCGCAATATCGCGATCATCGCCCACGTCGACCACGGCAAAACCACCCTGGTGGATGCCCTGCTCGAGCAGTCCGGCATCTTCCGCGAAGGCGAAGCGGTGCCCACCTGTGTGATGGATTCCAACGATCTGGAGCGGGAGCGGGGGATCACGATTCTCTCCAAGAACACGGCCGTGGATTACAACGGCATTCGCATCAACATCGTTGACACCCCCGGTCACTCCGATTTCGGCGGTGAGGTGGAGCGGGTGCTCGGCATGGTGGATGGCTGTCTGCTGATCGTGGACGCCAACGAAGGCCCCATGCCCCAGACCCGCTTCGTGCTCAAGAAAGCCCTGGAGAAGGGGCTGCGGCCGATCGTGTTCGTCAACAAGATCGACCGGGCCCGGGTCGACCCCGAGCAGGCCGTCGACAAGGTGCTGGATCTGTTCCTGGAGCTCGGCGCCGACGACGACCAGTGCGATTTCACCTACCTCTTCGGCAGCGGCATGGCCGGGTACGCCAAGCCCGACATGGCCACCGAGAGCGACACCATGAAGCCGCTGTTCGATGCCATTCTCCGGCATGTTCCGCCCCCGGTGGGTGATCCCACCAAGCCCCTGCAACTGCAGGTCACCACGCTCGATTATTCCGATTTCCTTGGCCGGATCATGATCGGCCGGGTGCACAACGGCACCATCGTCGGCGGCCAGAGCGTCGCCCTCATCCGCGACGACGGCAGCATCAAGCGTGGCCGTATCAGCAAGTTGCTGGGCTTCCAGGGTCTGCAGCGGGTGGAGATTCCCGAAGCCCGGGCCGGAGATCTGGTGGCCGTGGCCGGTTTCGATGAGGTCAACATCGGCGAAACCATCGCCTGCCCCGACCACCCCGAGGCCCTGCCTCTCATCAAGGTGGACGAACCCACCCTGCAGATGACCTTCGTGGTCAACGACTCCCCCTTCGCCGGCAAGGAAGGCAAGTTCGTCACCAGCCGTCAGCTACGGGATCGCCTGCAGCGGGAACTGCTCACCAATGTGGCCCTGCGGGTGGAGGACACCGATTCCCCCGACCGCTTCTCCGTCTGCGGACGGGGCGAGCTGCACCTGGGCATCCTGATCGAAACGATGCGCCGCGAGGGCTTCGAGTTCCAGGTGTCCCAGCCGCAGGTGATCTTCCGCACCATCGACGGCACCCCCCACGAGCCGTTCGAAACCCTGGTGATGGATGTGCCCGAAGAAGCCGTGGGCAGCTGCATCGAGAAGCTGGGCATGCGCAAGGGCGAAATGCAGAACATGGAGGCCACCAGCGACGGACGCACCCAGCTGGAGTTTGTGGTGCCGTCCCGGGGCCTGATCGGCTTCCGGGGTGAGTTCATCCGCGCCAGCCGCGGCGAGGGAATCATGAGCCACTCCTTCCTCGACTACCGCCCCATGCAGGGGGACTTCGACGCCCGCCGCAATGGCGTGCTGATCGCCTTCGAGGAAGGCACCGCCACCTTCTACGCCCTCAAGGGGGCCGAGGATCGGGGCCAGTTCTTCATCACCCCCGGCACCAAGGTGTACAAGGGGATGATCGTGGGCGAGCACAACCGTCCGCCCGATCTGGAACTCAACGTCTGCAAGGCCAAGCAGGTCACCAACATCCGTTCGGCCGGCGCCGAGGTGCTCGACACCCTGCAGTCCCCCATCCAGATGACCCTGGAGCGGGCTCTGGAGTACATCGGTCCCGACGAAATGCTCGAGGTCACGCCCGAGTCGATCCGGCTGCGCAAGATGCCGGTGAAGAAGCCCGCCAAGCGTTGAGCGGCGGCTCTCCGCCCGCCGATGACTCCCTCCGCCGATGAGGAAACCCTGCTGCGGGCCGACCCCCGCCTGCGGCAGGCCGTGGCCCACTTCAACGCCGCCGACTGGTACACGTGCCACGACGGCTTCGAGGAGCTCTGGCATGAGACCCAGGGACCCATGCGCCCCGTCCTGCAGGGTCTCCTCCAGATTGCCGTGGCTGAACTCCACCTTGAAAGGGACAACCGACGGGGCGCCACGGTGCTGATGGGCGAGGGCCTGGGGCGACTGCGCCGGTGCGACGACGAAGCCCTCGGCCTGGCGCTGGCTCCCCTGCGCCTGCTGGCGGCCGAGCGCCTGAACGCCCTGCAGCAGCAGGCCGATCTGGGTTCCCTTCCCCTGCCGCGCCTGGAACTGGCGCGGTGAGCGGGCACGCCACCGGTACATTGAGCACACTCAAGGCCTCAACGATTTCCACCTTGACCCTGCCCCAACGCCCACCCCTGTTCGTGCTCGCCGCAGGGCTCGCCGCCGCTGCCCTGCTGGTGCTGCCGTCGCGTCCTGTCGCCGCGGAGGCTCCTAGGGCGAAATCCGCCGCCACGGGGATGGTCACGATCGAGTCCGACAGTCAGCAGGCTGACAACCAGAATGGAATTGTCACCGCCACGGGCAATGTGCGCATCGTCTATGCCGACCGCGGCATGACGGCCACGTCCCGCCAGGCCCAGTACTTCAGCAACGAGGGGCGCCTGGTTCTCACCGGCGATGTCGACGTGATCGACACCGACGGCCAGCGCCTGCGGGCCGAAAGGCTAGTGTATCTGCTGGACAGTGAACGCATGGTGGCGGAACCACCGGCCGGCAAGCAGGTCTTCAGCAAGTTCCGCCTGCAGCAGCAGGGCAGCGCCAAGCCTGTCACCCCCAAGCCTGCCACCCCCAAGCCGTGAGCCTGGTACTGGAGAGGGTGGCCATCACCCTCGCAGGCCGTCCCCTGGTGAGCGATGTGAGCCTCGACCTCCAGCCCGGTGAGGTGGTGGGGCTCCTGGGTCCGAATGGGGCCGGCAAGACCACCACCTTCAACCTGATCACCGGGCTGCTCAGGCCCGACTGTGGTGAGGTGCTGCTGGATGGGGAATCGGTGGCCCATCTGCCGATGCCCCGCCGCGCCAGGCTGGGCATCGGTTACCTCCCCCAGGAGGCGAGCGTGTTCCGTCAGCTCAGCGTCCGAGACAACCTGATGCTCGCCCTCCAGGAGAGTGGCTCGGTCCCGGCCGGGCGCCGCCAGCGGCTCGAGGAGTTGATCAGCGACTTCCACCTGGGCAACTTTCAGCACCGCCGCGGCTACCAGCTTTCCGGCGGGGAGCGGCGCCGTTGCGAAGTGGCCAGGGCGCTGGCGGTGGGGAACCAGGGTCCCCGCTACCTGCTGCTCGACGAACCCTTCGCCGGGGTGGATCCCATGGCCGTGGCCGACCTCCAGGCCCTGATCGACAGCCTGCGCAATCGTCAGATGGGGGTCCTGATCACCGACCACAACGTGCGGGAGACCCTGGCGATCACCGACCGGGCCTACATCCTTGCCGATGGCAGGATCCTGGCGTCCGGTCCTTCTCTGTCGGTGGCCAACGATCCCCTGGTGCGGCGCCACTACCTCGGCGAGGACTTTCAGCTTTGAAGGGAGCTCTGCTGGAGAAGCGTCCCACCTGGTTGCACTTGCCCAGCCGAGAACGGCTGCTGGACTGGCGGCGAACCCCACGCTGGCGGGATCTGCCCCTGCTGGATCGCTGGTTGCTGCAGGAGCTGCTGGGCCCTTTGCTGTTCGGCATCGCCGCCTTCACCGCCGTCTCCCTCTCGGTGGGAGCTGTGTTCGAGCTGGTACGTCGGGTCGCCGAGTCCGGCCTGCCGGTGCTGGCGGCGACGAAGGTGCTGCTGCTGCGGCTGCCCTCCTTCCTGGTGCTTTCCTTCCCGATGGCCACGCTGATGGCCACCCTGCTGGCCTACAGCCGCCTGTCGGGGAGCAGCGAACTGACCGCCCTGCGCAGCGTGGGCGTCAGCACCCGTCGCATGGTGCTGCCGGCCATGGCCCTGGCCCTGGTGATGACCCTGCTCACCTTCGTTTTCAACGACGCGATCGTGCCGCGGGCAAACCTGGAGGCCACCAACAGCCTGGAGCGGGCCCTGGGCAAGGCCATCGCCACCGAGCAGAGCGACAACGCCCTCTATTCCCGGTTCACCGATGTCAAGTTGCCGAATGGCGACACGGCGAAATGGCTCACCCACATCTTCCATGCCCGGCAGTTCCGAAAGGGGGTCATGCTCGACGTCACCCTGCTCGACTTCTCCCGCCATGGCTACCGGCAGATGCTCACGGCGTTGACCGGAAAGTGGAACGAGGAGCAGGGCATGTGGGAGTTCAACAAGGGCCGCATCACCAACATCGACATCGTCAGCGGCACCACCACCTCCGCCAGCTTCGACCGCTACCTCTACCCCTTCACCCGGGATCCGATCGAGGTGGCCCAGCTGCCCACCGATGCCAGCACCATGACCGTGGGCCAGGCGCTCACGGCGGAACGGCTTCTGCTGGAGGCCAACAACACCAAGGAGGCGCGGAGGCTGCGGGTGCGCATCCAGGAGAAATTCGCCTTCCCGGCCATCTGCCTGGTGTTCGGCTTGATCGGCAGCAGCCTGGGGGTGCGCCCCAACTCACGCACGAGCCGCAGCCAGGGTTTCGGCATCAGCGTGCTGCTGATCTTCGGCTACTACCTGATGTCCTTCATCTTCAGCTCCCTGGGCGTCACCGGCACCCTGTTCCCCTTCCTGGCGGCCTGGCTGCCCGTGATCATCGGGCTGGCCGGTGGGCTCAGGCTGCTGCGTCAGGCCAGCCGCTGACGCCCCAGCCGCCGGATGACACGGCAGAGTGGAACGGTTTCGATCCGCTCCCCTGGTGAACGATCCGGTCATCGGTCTTGGTCTCGCGGCCTTCGCCCTGCTGCTGCTGGTGTTGCCCATCGCCTTCTGGTCCGTCAGCGGCGGCCGCAGCAACCCGGTGGTGAGGATCCTGGTGGCCTCCGCCAATCTCTGCCTCACCGCCCAGTTGGTGCTGCGCTGGTGGGAGTCGGGCCACTTTCCGATCAGCAACCTTTACGAGTCGCTCTGTTTCCTGGCCTGGGCCTGCACCCTCACCCAGTTGCTGGTGGAACGCAGCTGGCCCAACCCCCTGGTGGCGGCGGCGGCCACGCCCATGGGTCTGGGCTGCGTGGCCTTCGCCAGCTTTGCCCTGCCCGATCGTCTGCAGGAAGCCTCGCCCCTGGTGCCGGCGTTGCGCTCCAGCTGGCTGGTAATGCACGTCAGCGTGATCATGGTCAGCTATGCCGCCCTGCTGGTGGGCTCCCTGCTGTCGGTGGCCGTGCTGTTCGTCGACCGCAATCAGGATCTGGAACTGCGTGGCAGCTCCATCGGCAGCGGCGGCTTCCGCCAGGCCCAGCTGGCCAGCGACGGACCCGGCGCGATGGCCCTGAGCAGCAGCAGCTTCCGCATCAGCGAACAGCTCGACAGCCTCAGCTACCGCACGATCACGGTGGGTTTCCTGCTGCTGTCGGTGGGGCTGGTGAGCGGGGCGGTCTGGGCGAATGAGGCGTGGGGCAGCTGGTGGAGCTGGGATCCCAAGGAGACCTGGGCCCTGATCTGCTGGCTGGTCTATGCGGCTTACCTGCACACCCGCCTGATCCGAGGCTGGCAGGGCAGGCGGCCGGCGATCGTGGCCTCCGCAGGCCTGGTGGTGATCGCCGTCTGCTACATCGGGGTGAACCTGCTCGGCATCGGCCTGCACAGCTATGGCTGGTTCCTCGGTGACTAGGTCGCTGCTCTCCTGGTGTCCAGGAATGCGATCGGCAGGCTTCCGGCTGTCCCTTGTTCTCTTCGCAGGACTGGGGCTGCGGCTGGCACTCGCAGCGATCCTGCCCCCGGGCTACGACGAGGCCTATTACAGCTTTTACGGCCGTCAACTCGATCTCAGCTATTTCGATCATCCCGTCGCGGTGGGTCTCTGGGCCTGGGCAGGCCAGCGGCTGGGGGGATCGCTCTTCGCGCTGAGGCTGCCCTCGCTGCTGAGCTACACCGTGGCGCTCGCCTTGCTCGCCGGGGCGACACAACGCTGGTTCGGTCCGCGGGCGGCACTGGCGAGCGCCGTCCTGGGCAGCCTCTGCCCGGTGCTTCTTCTGTGTGGAGGCGTCCTGCTGCTGCCGGACAGTCCCCTGCTGCTGGCCCTGGCGGCGCTCCTGTGGTGGTTGTCCCGGCACCCGAGGGTGGTTCCCGCCACGGCTGGCGAGGCCTCTGGCCTTGGCCTCCTGCTGGGCCTGGTCACCCTGGGGAAGTACCACTCCTTCCTGGTGCTTCTCTCCCTGCTGGGGTGGTGCCTTGGTTCACCCCAGCGGCGCGCCCTCTATCGCAGTCCCTGGCCAGCCTTCGGAGGGCTTGTCTGGCTGGTCGTGGCGGCGCCTCTGTGGGTCTGGAACATGGGCCAGGGGTGGGTCTCCTTCCTCTTCCAGGGCGGCCGGATTGATGCAGGGGCTGGTTATGCGCTGGCTTCGCCCCCCCTGTTCCTCCTGTCCCAGTTGGTGTTGCTCTTTCCCACGCTCGGCGTCGTTCTGTTGCTGGCTCTGCTGCCCCGATCCAGCCGGGATGACGCCGTCGCCCAGAGGCAGCTGCTGCGTTGGCTGGTGCTGCCGCAACTGGTGGTGTTCGTGGTCCTGGCCGGACGGATGCATGTGCTCGCAAGCTGGCTGGTGCCGGCCTGGTGGCTGCTGCTGCCGCTCGCCGGCGACTGGCTCGCTGGTCTGCAACGGCCCAGGCGATGGCCTTGGATGGCGGCCGGGGGTTGGGGCACGGCCCTGATCCTGCCGCCGTTGCTGCTCACCCTTGCGTTCCAGGTGCGCTGGGGGATTTTCGACCGTTGGTTGCCTGCCGGTCTGGACACCTCAACGCAGCTGATGCCGCCTGACAGCCTGCGCAGGGATCTGGAACGCAACCCCGCCGTGTGGAAGGCGCTCCAGCGGGCCACGGTCATTGCCGCCAACCGCTATGACCTGGCCGGTTTTCTATCCCTGGCGTTGGGTCCTGGGCACCACACGACCTTCACCACGTTCAACCCCGACGCCCGGGGTTTCGCCTGGTGGCAGCCCGCTGATGGCTTCAAGGGAGCCACCGGTGTGATCTTCGGGATTGAAGAACCAGGCAAGCCCTTGGTGCCAGCCTCCTGGGTTCCCTGGATGGGAACCCTTGAGTCCCTGGGCAGCGTCGAGATCTATCGCGCTGGACGGCCGGCACTGCGGCTGGCCTTCTCCCGCTTCGGCCCCCTTCCCTACCCGTTGCCCCGCTTCTATGGACCGAGAGCGTTGACGACCCGGTCGCCCTGAGCGTTGCAGCCCGCCAGGGTGCGGTGCCTTCAGACCAGGACCGGTTCAGGGCGGCGGCTGTTGCGGATGCCGGTGATGGCCTCGGCGTAGTCGGCGTGGCCGAAAACACCCGAGCCGCTCACGATCGCATTGGCGCCGGCCTCGATCACCTGCCAGGCGTTGCTGCCCTTGACGCCACCGTCCACCTCGATCCATGGATCAAGACCCTTCTCGTCGCAGAGGCGGCGCAGCTGGCGGATCTTCTCCACCTGGGAGGGAATGAAGCTCTGGCCGCCAAAGCCGGGGTTGACGCTCATGATCAGCACCAGATCGCAGAGCTCCAGGCAGTAGTCCAGGGTGTCGAGCGGCGTGCTGGGGTTGAGCACGGCACCGGCCATCTTGCCCAGGTCCTTGATCTGGCCGAGGTTGCGGTGCAGGTGGGGGCAGGCCTCCACCTGGACGCTGATGATGTCCGCCCCGGCCTTGGCGAAATCGGCCACATACCTCTCGGGCTCGACGATCATCAGGTGCACGTCGAGGGGCTTGGTCGTCACCGGCCGCAGCGCCTCGACAATCAGTGGGCCGATGGTGATGTTCGGCACGAAGCGGCCGTCCATCACGTCCACGTGGATCCAGTCGGCACCGGCGGCGTCGACGGCGCGGACGTCGTCACCGAGGCGGGAGAAGTCGGCGGAAAGGATCGACGGGGAGATCACCAGAGGCTTGGTGCTCATGGACGGCCACCGCAACGGAAGTGTGAGGCAATTGTAAGGAGCGGCCCTCCATCGGGTCCTGGGCGCGCTGATACGATGGCCCCGCTTCGACTCCGAGAGGCCTTGCAGCGGCTGGATCCTTCCCCGCTTTGCCTGCGGTCCGCCTCCGGCGTGCCGGCCCCTCGTTGAGGCCCCTCCCCCCGCCGGACCGTTGTGGATCGCACTCTCATCCAGGAACTGCTTGAAGTCGTCGAGCAGGCCGCCATCGCCTCCGCCCGCCTGACAGGGCTCGGCAAGAAGGACGAAGCTGATTCCGCTGCCGTGGAGGCGATGCGCCACCGCATGGGCAGCATCGCCATGCAGGGCAGGATCGTGATCGGTGAGGGCGAGCGCGACGAAGCCCCCATGCTCTACATCGGCGAGGAAGTGGGCAGCGGCACCGGTCCTGGCGTCGATTTCGCCGTGGATCCCTGCGAAGGCACCAACCTCTGCGCCAATGCCCAGGACGGCTCGATGGCCGTGCTGGCCGCCAGCGACCGCGGCGGCCTCTTCTATGCCCCCGACTTCTACATGAAGAAGCTGGCGGCGCCGCCGGCCGCCAAGGGCAAGGTGGACATCCGCAAGAGCGCCACAGAAAACATCGCCATTCTGAGCGCGAGTCTGGGCATTCCCGCCAGCGATCTGGTGATCGTGGTCATGGACCGCGCCCGCCACAAGGGCCTGATCGCCGAGATCCGCGCCACCGGCGCCCGGGTCAAGCCGATCAGTGACGGCGATGTGCAGGCCGCGATCGCCTGCGGCTTCGCCGGCACCGGCACCCATTGCCTGATGGGCATCGGCGCCGCCCCCGAAGGGGTGATCTCGGCGGCCGCCCTGCGCTGCCTCGGCGGCCATTTCCAGGGCCAGCTGGTGTACGACCCCGCCGTCGCCCAGACCAGCGAGTGGGCCGACTACACCAAGGAAGGCAACATCGCCCGGCTCAACGAGATGGGCATCACCGACGTCGACAAGGTCTATGAGGCCGAGGAACTGGCCTCCGGCGAGAACGTGGTCTTCGCCGGCAGCGGCATCACCCCCGGCCTGCTGTTCAAGGGGGTCGTGTTCGAGCACGACTGCACCCGCACCAGCAGCCTGATCATCAGCTCCCTCGACCGCAGTGCCCGCTTCACCGATACGGTGCATATCAAGGAGGGCGCCAAGAGCATCGCCCTGCGCTGAATCCACCAGAGTCCGGACCTCGGAGCCCGCCTCCATGCACATCGCCGTCGTCGGTCTCAGCCATCGCACGGCTCCGGTGGAAATCCGCGAGCGCCTGAGCATCCCCGAGCAGACCATGGAGGACTCTCTCCAGCGGCTGCGGGCGGATGAGCAGGTGATCGAGGCCTCGATCCTGAGCACCTGCAACCGGCTGGAGATCTACACCCTCCTGCGCCATCCCGAACGGGGCATCAGCGCCGTCGGTGACTTCCTCAGCCAGCAGTCCGGGCTGGCGGTGGAGGAGCTGCGCCCCCATCTGTTCACCTACCACCACGAGGAAGCGGTGGGCCACCTGCTGCGGGTGGCCGCCGGCCTCGACAGCCTGGTGCTCGGGGAGGGTCAGATCCTCTCCCAGGTGAAGAAGATGGTGCGTCTGGGTCAGGAGCACCGTTCCGTGGGGCCAATCCTCAACCGCCTGCTGAATCAGGCGGTGAGCACCGGCAAGCGGGTCCGCACCGAAACCAACCTGGGCACCGGTGCGGTGTCGATCAGCTCCGCGGCCGTGGAGCTGGCCCAGCTCAAGGTGGGCCAGGCCCGCGGCCGGGACGAACTGGTGCCCCTCGACCAGGAACAGGTGGCGGTGGTGGGGGCCGGCCGCATGGCCCGACTGCTGCTGCAGCACCTCCAGGCCAAGGGATGCCGGGGCGTGGTGCTGCTCAACCGCACCGTCTCCCGGGCGGAGGCCCTGGCGGCCGATTTCCCCACCCTGCCGGTGCAGTGCCGTCCCCTGGACGACCTCGACCACTGCCTGAGCACCTGCTCGCTGGTGTTCACCAGCACCGGCGCCGAGGAGCCGATCATCACGGCCCGCCGTCTGGAGGGGCTGAACCGCCGCTCCAGCCTGATGCTCATCGATATCGGTGTGCCTCGGAACATCAGTGCGGATGCGGCCGAGCTGCCGGGTGTCGACAGTTTCGACGTCGACGATCTCCAGGAGGTGGTGGCCCGCAACCAGGAGGCCCGGCGGGAGATGGCCGCCGAGGCTGAGGGGCTTCTGGCCGAGGAATCGCGCCTGTTCCTGGAATGGTGGGACGGCCTCGAGGCGGTGCCCCTGGTCAACCGCTTGCGCCTCCAGCTGGAGGACATCCGCGAACAGGAACTCCAGAAGGCCCTGAGTCGCATGGGCCCCGACCTTTCCGCTCGCGAAAGGAAGGTGGTGGAAGCCCTCAGCAAGGGGATCATCAACAAGATCCTGCACACCCCTGTCACCAGGCTGCGGGCGCCCCAGCCCCGCCAGCAGCGTCTGGTGTCCATGGGGGTGCTTCGGGATCTCTTCGAGCTTCACGACGACCCACCGGAGGCCTGATCCTCCGCCCAGCAAACCACTGCAAAGGAACATGAACCGAGTTGCCGCCGCGCCTCGCTCCGCGTCACCACGCTCCAGTACGGTCTGGCCAGCCAAGGACCGAGGACTGGGCTCATGAAACGCGTTCTGGCCATCATTCTGGGAGGCGGGGCGGGAACGCGTCTCTACCCCCTGACCAAGATGCGGGCGAAGCCCGCCGTGCCCCTTGCGGGCAAGTATCGGCTGATCGATATTCCCATCAGCAACTGCATCAACTCGGAGATCAACAAGATCTACGTGCTGACCCAGTTCAACAGCGCTTCGCTCAACCGTCACCTGACGATGAGCTACAACCTCTCCGCCGGTTTCGGCCAGGGGTTCGTGGAGGTGCTCGCCGCCCAGCAGACCCCTGACAGCCCCAGCTGGTTCGAGGGCACCGCCGATGCGGTGCGCAAGTACCAGTGGCTGTTTCAGGAGTGGGATGTCGACCACTACCTGATCCTCTCCGGTGACCAGCTCTACCGGATGGACTACAGCAAGTTCGTGCAGCACCACATCGACTGCGGCGCTGATCTGACCGTGGGTGCCCTGCCGGTGGATGGGGCCCAGGCGGAGGGCTTCGGCCTGATGCGGACCTCCTCAGACGGCCGCATCCTGGAGTTCAGCGAGAAGCCCAAGGGGGCGGCTCTTGAGGCGATGCGGGTCAACACCGAAAGCCTTGGCCTCTCCGCCGAGGAGGCCGTCAAGCGGCCCTTCCTGGCGTCGATGGGGATCTACGTCTTCAACCGCAACACCCTGTTCAACCTGCTCGCCAGCCATCCGGAGTCCACGGATTTCGGCAAGGAGATCATCCCCACCTCCCTGCGGGATGGGGACCATCTGCAGACCTACCTCTTCGACGATTACTGGGAGGACATCGGCACGATCGGGGCGTTCTACGAGGCCAATCTGGCCCTCACCGAGCAGCCCAACCCGGCCTTCTCCTTCTACGACGAGAAGTTCCCCATCTACACCCGGCCCCGCTATCTGCCCCCCAGCAAGCTGCAGGACGCCCAGGTCACCCAGTCGATCATCGGTGAAGGCTCCCTGCTCAAGGCCTGCAGCATCCACCACTGCGTCCTGGGGGTCCGCTCCCGGGTCGAAGATGAGGTGGTGCTCCAGGACACCCTGGTGATGGGGGCCGACTTCTTCGAGTCGTCGGAGGAGCGGCTGGTGTTGCACGAGCGAGGCGGCACCCCGATCGGGGTGGGCCGGGGCACCACGGTCAAGGGTGCCATCCTCGACAAGAACGTGCGCATCGGGCGCGACGTCACGATCGTCAACAAGGACCGGTTGGAGGAGGCCGACCGGCCGGAGCTCAACTTCTACATCCGCAACGGCATCGTGGTGGTGGTGAAAAACGGCACCATCGCCGACGGCACGGTCATCTGAGCACGGCCTCAGGGTGGGGGCTGGGCCAGCAGTTGCTGACATCCCTCCCCAGGAGACCGACGAGCTGCCGACCGCTGGCCACACTGCCAACGAATCAAGGGAACCTCCGTCCTATGGGCAAGGCGCATTTCGGACTCATCGGCCTTGGCGTGATGGGTGAGAACCTGGTTCTCAACGCCGAGAGAAACGGTTTCTCGAGCGTCGTCTACAACCGGACCTACGCCAAGACCGAGGACTTCCTGGCCGGACGCGGTGCCGGCAAGGACATCGTGGGCGCGGCCACCCTGGAGGACTTCGTCGGGGCGCTGGAGCGGCCCCGCCGCATCCTGATGATGGTGAAGGCCGGCGATCCGGTGGACGCCACCATCGCCAGCATCTCGCCGCTGCTCGAAGAAGGAGATCTGCTGATTGACGGCGGCAACTCCCTCTACACTGACACCGAACGGCGGGCGGCTGAGCTGGAGAGCAAGAGCTTCGGCTACATCGGCATGGGGGTGTCCGGTGGGGCCAAGGGGGCCTTGGAGGGCCCGAGCATGATGCCCGGCGGCACCAAGGCGGCCTATGACGCCATCGAGAACCTGGTGACCAAGATGGCCGCCCAGGTGGAGGACGGTCCCTGCGTCGCCTACATCGGCCCCGGCGGCGCCGGCCATTTCGTCAAGACCGTCCACAACGGCATCGAGTACGGCATCGAGCAGATCCTGGCCGAGGCCTACGACCTGATGAAGCGCATCGGTGGCCTGGACGGCGATGCCATGGCCGATGTGCTGGGGGGCTGGAACCAGACAGAGGAACTCGCCTCCTTCCTGGTGGAGATCACCGAGGTGTGCCTGCGCACCAAGGACCCCGAGAGCGGCGCTGATCTGGTCGAACTGATCGTGGACGCCGCCGGCCAGAAGGGCACCGGTCTGTGGACCGTGGTCAGCGCCCTGGAGATGGGGGTGCCCGTGCCCACCATCTACGCCGCCCTCAATGCCCGGGTGCTGAGCTCCCTGCGCAGCGAGCGCCTGGCGGCCGAATCGGTGCTGCACGGCCCCGCCCCCCACAGCTTCCCCCTGGGGGAGCCGGCCACCGGCATGGCGCCGCTGCGGGACGCCTGCATCCTGGCCTGCATCGCCAGCTACGGTCAGGGGATGGCCCTGCTGCAGGAGGCCTCGAAGCTGCACGACTACAACCTCGATTTTTCGACCATCGGCCAGATCTGGAAGGGCGGCTGCATCATCCGGGCCCGGCTGCTGCAACGTATCCAGGACGCCTATGGCGCCAATCCCTCACTCCCCAACCTGATGCTGGATCCCTGGTTCGCCACCCAGGTCAACCAGCGCCTCGAGGGCCTGCGCCAGGTGGTGGCAGGAGCGGCGCTGGCCGGCATTCCCGTGCCATGCCTGAGCAGCACCCTGGATTACATCGACAGCTACCGCAGCGGCCGTCTGCCCCAGAACCTGGTGCAGGCGATGCGGGACTGCTTCGGCTCCCATACTTATGAACGCACGGACCGCCCCGGCGCGTTCCATACCGAATGGCTCGATTGACCGAACCCACCACCCAATACCACCTGATCGTTGCCGGCAGTCCCGAGGATCTGGCCCGCCAGGCAGCCGAATACATCGCCTCCGGCATCGACCTGGCCCTGGCCGAGCGGGACCGGGCCCAGATCGCCCTGGCTGGTGGGGAAACCCCCCGGGCGGCCTACAGCCGTCTGGCCGGCGAGCATCTGCCCTGGGAGCGGGTCGATGTGCTCCTGGGGGATGAGCGCTGGGTGCCGGCCGACGACCCCTCCAGCAATGCCCGCATGCTGCGGGAAACCCTGTTCGCCCAGCCTCCCGCCAGCCGGGCCCGGTTCCATCCGGTGCCCACCGACCGCCCCAGCCCCGAGGCCAGCGCCGAGGCCTATGCGGCGCAGCTGGCGGTCCTGTGTCCTGGCCGTGTGCCGCGCTTCGATGTGATCCTGCTGGGCCTCGGCGACGACGGCCATACCGCCTCCCTGTTTCCCGGCACGACAGCCCCCGGGGTTGTCGACCGCGCCGTCACCATCGGCGAAGGCAAGGGCCTGCCCCGCATCACCCTCACCGCGCCGGCGCTCTCGGCCGCCCGCCTGGTGATCTTTCTGGTC
This sequence comes from uncultured cyanobacterium, assembly GCA_903917565.1. Taxonomy (GTDB): domain Bacteria; phylum Cyanobacteriota; class Cyanobacteriia; order PCC-6307; family Cyanobiaceae; genus Cyanobium. Next base: position 131,243 of record CAIXBB010000001.1, read on the forward strand.
AGTGGCGCCGGCAAGCGCCAGGCGCTTGCCCGCCTGCTCGATCCCAGCGAGCCCGCCGAGCGCACCCCCGCCCGGTTGGTGCGGCCGGCCGCTGAGGTGGTGATCCTTGCCGATGCCGCCGCCGCCGCCGATCTTCCCCCCCGCTGAGGCGACCATGCAGGTGATCCGTGGGGATGGGTTCAGTGGCTGGCATGCCCTCAACGACACCGTGATGGGCGGCCGCAGCACCGGCAGCTGCACGGTCAGCAGCCGTGGGCTGCGCCTGGAGGCGGAGGTGGTGGAGCGGGGCGGTGGCTTTGTGAGTTGCCGCTCGCCGGTGTTTTCCCCGCCCCTGGATCTCTCCGATCAGGCCGCCTTCGAGCTGGAGTTGCAAGGGGATGGCCGCCACTACAAGCTGGCCGTCGCCTGCGCTGATGGGGTGGCGGGCCTCACCGAAATGATCCCCGGTGGGGTGCGCTGGGTGGCGAACTTCGCCACCGACGCCGCTGGCCCCTGCCGGCTGCGGATTCCCTTCGATCAGCTGCGCCCCTCCATTCGGGCCAAGCCGATCGAGGCCCTACCCCTGGGTCTGCCGCTGCGCTTCGACCCCCAACACATCACCCGGCTGCAGATCCTGCATTCGAAATTCGGCGACGATGGTTCCGATAACCCAGGCTTCAGGGCCGGCCCCCTCACCCTGGAGCTGATGGCGATCCATGCCGTCGCCTGAGTCCCCGATCGGCAGCGCCAACACCGACCTGAGCCGGTTGGTGGCGGCCGCCGCCGACCTCTGCCGCAAGCCCCTGCGCCATGCCGTTGTCTCGTCAGCCCAGGGCAGCACGGCAGTCGAGGCGGACTCCCATCCGCAGCAAAGCCTCGATCTCTGTCTGCGCCTGGAGGCCCGCACACCCGAGGGGGAGCGGGTGCCCCCGGAGGACCTGGAACTGGAGATCTACCGCAGCGGGGACGCGCTCAACCTCACCCTGGCCTGGTGCCACAGGGACGACCAGCCGCTGCTGTGGCAGGGAAGCCATCCGGTCTGGATGGATGGGGCCACGGGCCTGCGCAGCAGTTGCCCGCCCCATGGCCAGCCGCTGGAGGCCCTGGCCCGCCGCCTCAGGGCCCTGCTGCGGCCCGATCAGGGCTGAGGCGTCGGCAACACCACCAGCAAGGCCCCGATCCCCATGGGCGACGGCAGCCGCCAGAGCTCGGCCGGAGCCTGCATCGTGCGGCCATCCCGGTGGCGCAGGGTGAGGCTCTCGCTCCACAACGGCGCCTCACCGGCCGAGGCGTCGCTGCCCTGGAACGCCCACGCCGCCTCCGGCAGGGTGCAGAAGAGCGACGCCGGTGACCCCACCAGGCTGTTCCGGTCGAAGCCGATGCGTTCGCAGAGGCTTCCATTGACCATCACCACCCGTTGGTCCGCGTCGAACACCGCCAGGGCGAAGCTGGGGCTTTGGATCAGTGTCTCGAGGAGAACGTTGAGGTCCTGGTCATGCTTCTCGACCTGGTGCTGGTCCGTCACGTCAGCCAGGGTGCCGACCACGTAACGCTCCCTGGCTTCGGTGAGCACCCTGGCGTTTTCCTTCACCCAACGGCGCTGGCCATCGCGGCGGATGATCCTGTACTCCACCGACCAGCTCCCCTGCTTCAGGTCGCGGCTGGCCCAGACCCGCTCGCGATCGGCCGGATCGATGGCGTCATCGAGCAGCTCCGGATGGGCGAACAACTCGGCCGGGGTCCAGCCTGTCAGGGGCAGGATGCGCTTGCTGGTGTACAGGAGGAGATGCAGGGAGTCGTCCCGCTTCCAGACCGCCTCGTCGAGGGCATCGGTGAGGCTGGAAAACGAATCCAGTGAGGCCTCGGCTGCCGTGCGCAGGGACAGCAGTTCCGACACGTCCGTGAGGGTGACGATGGCCCCGCAGCGTTGGCCATCTTGTTCCTGGTAGGGCAACACCTGGGCCAGGTAGGCGACGTCCTCGTTCACCGCCTCGATGCTGCGCCGGGACGCGCCGGCAAGCACCTCCCCCAGAGCCGCCCGCAGACCGGGCAGGGCCACCGTGGTGGGGATGCCGAGCAGGGGCTGGCCGATGTCTCCCTCCACGAGGGCGAAGACGCGCACCGCCAGCGGGGTGTAGCGGGTGATCCTGAGCTCCCGGTCGACGATCACCATTCCCTGGTTCAGGGAGTTCTGGATGTTCACCAGGACGGAGCTGAGCTGCTGAAGCTCCTCTCCCCTGGCCCGCAGCTGCTGGTTGAGGGTGGCCAGTTCCTCGTTGGTGGCCTGCAGTTCCTCGTTGGAGGATTCCAGCTCCTCATTGGATGACTGCAGTTCCTCGGAGGAGGCCTGCAGCTCCTCGGCGGAGGCTTCCAGTTCTTCGTTGGCCCCCTCCAGGTCGGCCATCGAGCGCCGCAGGGTGTCATGGCTGGTGAGGAGCTCCTTTTCCAGCCGGGCGATCTGCTGATCGAAGTCCGGCGCCCGGGTGACCGGCTCGCCACTGGTGGCGGACTCCGGACCATCGGCTTGCCCTGGAAGAAAGCTCAGCAGCGTGAGCTGCCGCTCGTTCACTTCCAGGGGCCGTGCCTCCAGCCGCAGGCTCAGAGGGAAGTGGGGAAGGCTCAGGACTCGGCTGCGGATCGGTTGGCCATCGGCCCGGACGATCAGCAGGAGGGCGCGGGCCTCGGCCTGCAGATCAGGCAGCAGGAAGGAGGTGGCGGCGCTGGAGATCCGGCCCTCCGGCAACCGGCAGTAGGGGGTGACATCGCCGATCACCTCCACCAGTTCGTGGGCTTCATCGAGGACCACGCAGGGGGGACAGGTGCTGCGCACCAGGGCTTCGAGGGTGGCGATGTGCTCCTCGACCACGGTTTCCCGCAGGATCGAGATACGGCCGACCGGACTGAACAGCTGGGGGGGGCGCTGGGCGGGCTGGGTGAACGTGGAATGGCGGCTGGGCTGGTTCTCCGCGGTGCGATAGAAGATGCGGTGTTCGGCATTGGCCACGTCGAACCCCTGGGTCCTGTTGCCGAGCGACTCGGTTCGCCCCAGGAAGAGCAGGCCGGAGGGCAGCAGGCCGAAGCGAAACAGGCCCAGAACCCGTTCCTGCAGGGGTGGGGTGAAGTAGATGAGCGTGTTGCGGCTGCAGATCAGATCCAGGCGCGGAAAGGGGGGATCGACCCCCACGTTGTGACGGGCGAACACGACGCAGTTGCGCAGGGCTTCGCAGATCTGCATCTCGCCGTTATGAGGGACAATGAATCGCTCCCGCAGGTCTTCAGGGATCGCCATGAGGGCGTCCGACGGGTAGGTGGCCCGGCGCGCTATGGCCAGGCTTGCCTCATCGAGATCGGTGCCGAAGATCTTGAGGTGATGGCTCAGATCCTGGGGATGGTCGAGCACCTCACTGATCAGCATGCCGATGGAATAGACCTCTTCGCCGGTGGCACAGCCGGGCACCCACACCCTCAGGCGATCCCTGCGCGTGCGCTGGGCCACATAGGCCCGCAGCAGCTCCCCGAGGGCCGCGAACGACTCGGGGTCCCGGAAGAAGGACGTCACGGTGACGAGCAGGTGGTGGACCAGGGCCGACGACTCAAACTTGTCGGCTTTCAGGAGCTGCAGGTACTCCTCCATGCTGTCCATCTGGCGCAGGGCCATCCGCCGCGACAGCTGACGCTGCAGGGTGGAGTCCTTGTACTGGCTGAAGTCGATGCCGCTGTTGTGCTTCAGCAGCTCCAGTGCGCTGCTGACGTTCACGGCCTCCGGCTCAGGCAGGTCTCGCTCCACCCAGTCGTCACCGGAATGCGCCAGGTCGCAGAGGTGCTGACCGATGGCGGCCGGATCGAGGACGAGTTCGGCGCCACCCATGGCGATGGCGGCCCTGGGCATGCCATCGAAGCGGGCGCTCTCGGGGGTCTGGGCGATGGTGAGGCCGCCGGCGGCACGGATGGACCTCAGACCGCGGGCCCCATCCGATCCGGTGCCCGAGAGGACCACGGCCGCGGCGCGCTCACCCCAGTGCTCGGCGATCGACTCGAACAGGCGATCGATGCTAGGGCTGGGGCCGAAGCGCGGTTCGGGCTCCACCAGTGTGACGCGGTCCCCCTGCACACGGATGTCGTGATTGGGTGGACAGACGGTGATCGTGCCGGGTAGCAACACGGCCCCGTCCACCGCCTTGAGCACCTGCAACGCCGTGACCCTGGAGAGCAGATCGACCATCAGGCTGCCGTGGTCGGGGGCCAGGTGCTGGGCCACGACATAGGCCACGGTGCCGCCGGCTGTGAGGCTGCCCAGAAGCAGCTGCAGCGCCTCCAGCCCCCCTGCCGATGCGCCGATGCCGATCAGATGCATCAATGACTCTGTAACGTTTCCTTCTTTCTCTCCAGCCGTCCCCAAGGACAGAAAAGCATCCGGAGACAATGGCAGGGATGGCGCAGGCAAGGACTCTGCATCACTGGATTCTTCCATCCGCAGAGAGGCGATGACGGGGGATTAACCACTTTAGCCGCTGAACACTTGGGCTCCCTGGGACGAGGTTGTTCCGGCCTCCGTTTGAACCTGGCGGCCATCGCATTGGATCGTCGCTTCCTGCATCAGAATAGTTGCTTTCAGGACAAACTCAATAGGTCCGTGGAGAACTTTAGGGGTTTCCTTTCATCCGGTAGTATGACATGTTCGCCCGTCCCAATCAACAAAGCAAAGAGAGCACGAAGCAGTATGATTACCCTTCCTGAGCGGATTTAGGCCTAATTCTGAGAACCAGTGAAAATTGTGTTAGAATAATTAACGAGCGGGAAAAGAGGTGGATCACCCCATGAGCAGCGAGGCCCATTTCCCCAATCTGCGGCATCACCAGGCTGCTCGCTTCTCCAATCCCCTGCTTCGCCAGTTGCACCTCAGCGAGGACCCACTGGCCTGCGCGTCGTTGTTGCAGGAGGCGTTGCCCCTGATGGAGTTGCAGCCTCTCGAAACTGCCGCAACCTGGTGGTTTTACGGCACCAACTTTCATCTTGGTTCCATGGTGGCCACCGCCTGGACGGCCAAGCCGATGCGAGCCTCCTTCAGCGATCGCCGCGAACGCATCGTCGTGCTCGGCTACGGCGGGGAACAGCGCCTGCGGCAGGCCTCCCGCACCTGGAACTGTGGCATCGGCTGTTGTCTGTTGATGGCAAAGGCCCCCTGCACGATGGAGACTTCCCTCTCCTCCGCCGTGGCCTTCGCCCTGTCCGATGATCAACTCCTCCAGACGGCGCTGAGCATGGGGGGATATCACAAGCAACCGGAGGACTGGCAGGAGATCCTGGACCAGGCCCACGGCTGGAGCCCCCCGGAGGATCCGGGTGCCCCCTCGCTGCTGGCGGCCCTGCGGCAAACGTTGGACATGGTCGGGCAACTCTCCGGATATGGACGGGGATTGCTGGATTCCCTGCAGCTCGATGACCAGATCCACCGGCTGATGGCGGCGATGCTGCTGCCGGATCTGCGCGAAGAGAAATCCCTCGATCGGCTGCGCCATCGCCAGCGGCAGGGCCGTGATGCTTTCGATGAACTGATCGACTACATCAAGCAGAATCTCGGCAGTCCGCTGACGCTGACCGTCCTGGAGTCCAGGAGCCATTATTCACGCCGGGCCCTGCAGTATGCCTTCGCCGAGCGCATGGGCTGCGGCGCCACCCAGTGGATCAAGAATCAGCGTCTCGACCTGGCCAGACGGCGGCTGGAGAATCCCACGGCAACCGACAGTGTCGGCAGCATCGCCAAGGCATGCGGTTACCGCTCCCTCGGTTTGTTCAGTGTGGATTTCCAGCAACGCTTTCACGTCAAGCCGTCCCAGCTGCTGCGCGAATCCCGGCCTGAGCAGGCGACGGGAGCGCTGCCCTCAGGGGGGGGGGCGCTGGAAGCTGACCATCGCTTCTGAGCGACTGTGACAGTGCTAAGAGGAGTGGATCGCCTGCAGCGACGTCTCCAACAGGTAGGCGGCCAGGTTGGACAGGGAACGTCCCTGTTCGTTGCTCCGCTCGATCAGAGACTGATAGGCGTTGTAAGGAATGGTGATCGTGACCCGCACAGGCCGCAGGAAAGGGCCCGGGGTTGATTGACTTCGCATGGCTTCAGGGCGGCTACACACCAGATCTAGACAGGTTTTCCCAGGCTGGGAAGCCGCGATTGCTGCCGCAACGGCTACACCGTGTAGGCATGGGGCGAGGACTGCACAGCGATTCGGCCTGCTGTGATCAGCAGCGCCGTTCCAGCGCCGGCAGTGCAGGTCTGCATCAGGTTGCGTGTCTTGCGCGTTTCTGAAGCCCGGTGTGAACCTGGCTGAGTCAGTCTGGCGGGATGTCGGTCACCGCCCCCAGGCTGCTGCTGCTCACCTGGCGGGCGTACTTGCCGAGCACGCCGGTCCGGTAGCGGGGCACGGGCTTCGTCCAGGCGCTGCGGCGCTGCGCCAGCTCGTCGCCCGGCACGTTCAGCTGGATCAGGCGCTGCTTGGCGTCCACCGTGATGCTGTCGCCCTCCTGCACCAGGGCGATGGTGCCGCCCACGGCGGCTTCCGGGGCCACATGGCCCACCACCATGCCGTAGGTGCCGCCCGAGAAGCGTCCATCGGTGATCAGGGCCACCGAATCGCCCAGCCCCTCTCCGATGATCGCGGCGGTCGGGGCCAGCATCTCGCGCATGCCGGGGCCGCCCACCGGTCCCTCGTAGCGGATCACCACCACATCGCCGGCGCTGATGCGCTTCTCGAGGATGGCGGCCAGGGCGGCCTCCTCGCTCTCGAACACCCGTGCCGGGCCGGTGATCACAGGATTCTTGACGCCGCTGATCTTGGCCACGCTGCCTTCTTCCGCCAGGTTGCCCCGCAGAATCGCCAGGTGTCCCTGGGCGTAGAGGGGGTTGGAAAGGGGCCGGATCACCTCCTGGTCGGCCGGCGGCTCGGAGGGCACAGCGGCGAGCACCTCATGCAGGCTGCGGTCTTCGATCGTGCGGCAGTCACCATGCAGCAGGCCGGCATCCAGCAGCAGCTTCATCACCTGGGGGATGCCGCCGGCGCGGTGCAGATCCACGGTCACGAAGCGCCCGCTGGGCTTGAGGTCGCAGATCACCGGAACCCGCTGGCGGATCGTCTCGAAATCGTCGATGCTGAGGGGGATGCCGGCGGTGCGGGCGATCGCCAGCAGGTGCAGCACCGAATTGGTGGACCCACCCACCGCCATGATCACGGCGATGGCGTTCTCGAAGGCCTCCCGGGTGAGCAGGTCCCGCGGCCGGATGCCGGCCGCGATGGCCTGCACCAGCACCTCGGCGGAACGGGCGGCGCTGTCCGCCTTCTCCGGATCCTCCGCCGCCATCGTGGAGCTGTAGGGCAGGCTGAGGCCGAAGGCTTCGAAGGCCGAACTCATCGTGTTGGCGGTGAACATGCCGCCGCAGCTGCCGGCGCCGGGGCAGGCGTTCTTCTCGATCGCCAGCAGTTCGGCTTCGTCGATCTTTCCGCCGGATAACTGCCCCACTGCCTCAAAGGCGCTGACCACGGTGAGATCGCAGGGCCCCAGTTTCCCCGGCTTGATCGTGCCGCCATACACGAAGATCGCCGGGATGTTCATGCGGGCCATGGCGAGCATGGCCCCGGGCATGTTCTTGTCGCAGCCGCCGATGGCCAGCAGGCCGTCCATGCTCTGGGCGTTGCAGGCCGTTTCGATCGAGTCGGCGATCACCTCCCGGCTCACCAGCGAATACTTCATCCCCTCGGTCCCCATCGAGATGCCGTCGCTGACGGTGATGGTGCCGAACATCTGGGGCATGGCTCCGGCGACACGGGCGGCCTGCTCGGCCCGCCGGGCCAGGTCGTTGAGGCCGATGTTGCAGGGCGTGATCGTGCTGTAGCCGTTGGCGATGGCCACGATCGGCTTGCCGAAGTCATCGTCCCCGAACCCCACGGCCCGGAGCATCGCCCGGTTGGGGGAGCGTTGAAGGCCCTTGGTGATGGCGTCGGAGCGCAGCATGGCCGGGGTGGATCGGATCTGCAGCAACCTACCGAGGGGCCTGCGCCCTCAGGGCTGGGGCTGCAGCTGCTCAAGCTGGCGGCGCACCTCGTCGATCGCCTGGTTCAGCTTCTGGACGCGATCGTGCAGCTGATCGTTGCCCAGTGGGGGGGCTCCACTGGCCTGGGCCAGCCGGGAGATGCGCAGCATCTGCAGCTGGCGCTGAACGAGGTGCCGCCGTTCGGCGCGGCGCAGCAGCCAGACCGCCAGGCCCGCGGCTCCCACCACCGCGCCGGCGGCCCCCGCCAGCAGCACCAGCCCGCCGCCGGACGATTGCTCCCTGGTATCAGCCATGAACCTGCACGCGTCGGTGAGCCCGGAAAGGAGAACCCAGCCTAGGCAGTGGCGGAGGCGATTCCATAGAGCCGTTCACTCACCTCCCCGAAGCCGGGAACGATGCGGTGCTGTCCGTCCACCTCGGGGTCGATGCCGGCGCAATAGATGGTGAGCTGCCCGTGGCGCTCCCCGACGACCTGGAGCCCGGGATTCGCCGCCAGGGGGGTGATCACCCGCAGGCGCTGGCCCTCCACACCGAGCCCCTGGAGCCGGTCGAGCAGCGCCAGCAGGATCGATCCGCTGGCGAGGCAGGGCAGGAACACCAGCACGCCGCTGAGGGGATCGATGGTGGCCGGCAGATCATCCAGGAACCAGTGGGGCTTGTGCTCCGGCCCGCAGGGCTCAAGGCCCACGTGGGCCAGCTGGGCCGAGGGCAGCACCGACTGGGCCCCCTGCCAGAGGCCCAGCCCCCCCCGCAGCACCGGAATCACCAACAGGGGAATCTCCGGATCCACCACCTGGCCCTCGCTGCGGCCCAGCGGCGTCTCGACCGTCACGCGGCGATGGGGCAGCCAGTCGCGCAGGGCTTCATAGGTGAGCCAGCGACCCAGTTCCGCCATGGAGGTGGCGAACAGGGGCGACGGGGTGGCGCCATCGCGGAGCAGGGTGAGCCAGTGGCCGATCAGGGGATGGGGGGGGACCACCACCCGCAGGGACATGCTCATGGCGGGCAGAGTGTGCCATAGCTTGAACCGGCAGCGTACCGGTAAGGCATGCCCCCCAGCTTCCAGTCCTTTCCCGCGATCGGACCCAGGATCGCCGCCCTGCTGGGGACCCTGCTTGCTCTGGTGGTTCTCTGGGCCGTGATCCCGGTGGGCCCGGCGCTGGCGATCACCGCCCCGGAACTGCGGGCCCAGCGCTCCTTCCAGGATCTCGAACCCGATCTGCGGGGACGCAATCTGCAGCAACAGGAGTTCCTCAAGGCGGCCATGGAGGGCTTCGATCTGCGCGATGCCGATCTGCGTGGGGCGGTGTTCAACTCCACCAACCTGCGCCAGGCGGATCTTCGGGGCGCTGATCTTGAGGACGTCGTGGCCTTCGCCACCCGTTTTGACGGTGCCGACCTTCGCGGGGCCCAGTTCCGCAACGCCATGCTGATGCAGAGCCGCTTCCGGGATGCCCAGATCGAGGGGGCCGATTTCAGTGACGCGGTCCTCGACCTCCCCGAGCAGAAGGCCCTCTGCGCGCGCGCGACAGGCCGCCATCCCGTCACGGGTGTGGCCACCAGCGAGAGCCTCGGCTGCCGCTGATTCCCAGCAGCGGCGCCTCCCCTAGGTTGCGGTGCTGACTTCGCCTCCGATCTGATGACGGCCACCCTCTCCAGACGTCTGCCGGTCACGGTGGTGACAGGCTTTCTGGGGGCCGGCAAGACCACCCTGCTGCGCCACCTGCTGCTGGAGAGCGGTCTTCGCCTGGCTGTTCTGGTCAATGAGTTCGGCGAGGTGGGCATCGACGGCGACCTGATCGCCTCCTGCGGCTTCTGCCCGGACGAGGAACTCGGCGATCGGCTGGTGGAGCTCGCCAACGGCTGCCTCTGCTGCACGGTGCAGGACGAGTTCCTGCCCACCATGACCCGCCTGCTGGAGCGCGCCGACCGCCTTGACGGCATCGTGGTGGAAACCAGCGGACTGGCCCTGCCCGAACCCCTGGTGGCCGCCTTCGGCTGGCCGGAGATCCGCAGCCGCACGCGGGTGCACGGGGTGGTCACGGTGGTGGACGGGGAGGCCCTGGCCGCTGGCCACGTGGTGGGAGATGCCGCCGCCGTGGAGGCCCAGCGCCAGGCCGATCCCAGCCTCGACCACATCAGCGCCATCGAGGATCTGTTCGCCGACCAGCTCGGAGCCGCCGATCTGGTGCTCGTCAGCCGTGCGGATCGTCTGGAGCCGGAGGCCTTCGAGCGGGTGAAGTCAAGCCTGGCTGCTGGCCTGCGCCCCGGCACCGTGGTGCTGCCGATGGCCCGGGGCCGCCTCGATCCCTCCCTGGTGCTGGATGGCCCTGGCAGGGAAGAGGTCGACCACCCTGACGACCACGACCACGACCACGACCACGACCACCACGACCACCACGACCATGCCCACGTGGTGATGGAATCGCTGCTGGTGCACCGTTCCGGCCGCTGGCAGCGGGCCGCCCTGGAGGCGGAGCTGCAGCGGCTGCTGATCGACCATCCGGTGGTGCGGCTCAAGGGTCGGCTGCGCCAGGGCGGCAAGCGGCTGCCATTGCAGATCCAGGGGGTCGGCCGGCGCCTCGAGTGCTGGTATGAGGAGCGAGCGGCTTCCTCACTCGCCGAAGAGTCCGACGCCGATGCCCTGGAGCTGGTGGTCCTGGCCACCCCCGGTGCCGCCGGCCCCCTGCGCCTGGCCCTCGATCGCCTCTGAGCGGCGTCAGGGCAGGTCAGTCGAGGGGGATGTCCCCCCTGGCGCAGACCCCATCCCAGCAGAGGTCGGTGTGCTGCACCCAGTGGCTGTCGACCGGCTGCCAGCTGCCGGAGGGTTTCAGCATCGTCACCTTGCCCCGGCCGTCGTGGCGGAATTCGATCCGCTGTCCCCCCACCAGCAGGAACCAGTGCAGGCCAAGCTCCTCCACCTGCATGTGGCAGTCCTGCCAGGGACCATTCGCCAGCCGGCACTGCAGCGAGACCCGGCCCGGGAGGGACTGGGCCTGGAGGACGGCGCAGGCCACGGTCAGACCCAGGAGCCAGGCCAGCAAGCGATGGCCCAGCGGATCCAGCAGAAACCTCCGCAGGGAGGGCACCACGGCCAGCGGTTCGGGAGACCATCTCCAGGCTGCTCAGCCGCCGGGAGGGTGGTGGGGCGTGCTGCCAAGATTTAACAAACGTCCGTGCCTCCGGTGCCGCTCTTCAACGCCCGCGTTCAGGTTTCCCTGCGACCGTCCGTGCTGGATCCCGCCGGGGAGGCCACCCGGGCCGCCGCCGCCCGGCTCGGGGTGGAGGGGGTGAAGCGGCTGCGCATCGGCAAGGCAATCGAACTCGATCTGGAGGCGCCGGATCGGGCCACCGCCCAGGCTCGACTCGAACTGCTCAGCGACCGACTGCTGGCCAATCCGGTGATCGAGGACTGGTCACTGGACCTGGCGGAAGCGGGTTGAAGGGAGCGGAACGATGACCGTCGGCATTGTTGTGTTTCCCGGCTCCAACTGTGACCGGGACGTGGCCTGGGCCCTGGAGGGCTGTCTCGGCATCCCCGTGCGCTTCCTCTGGCATGAGGAGCGGGACCTTTCCGGCCTGGACGCGCTCGTGCTGCCGGGGGGCTTCAGCTACGGCGATTACCTGCGCTGCGGCGCCATCGCCCGCTTCGCCCCTGTGCTGGAGGAGGTCCGCTCCTTCGCCGAGCGCGGCGGTCCTGTGCTCGGCATCTGCAACGGCTTCCAGGTGCTCACCGAGATGGGCCTCCTCCCAGGCGCTCTCACCCGCAACCGGGACCTGCACTTCCTCTGCCAGAGCAGTGAACTGGAGGTGCAGCCCGGCGCCTGCCGCTGGCTTGGTGCCTATGGCGCCGGCGAGCGGATCAGCCTGCCGATCGCCCATGGTGAAGGCTGCTACCAGGTGGAGCCGGAGCAACTGCAGCGCCTCGAGGATCAGGGCTGCGTCGTGCTCCGCTACGTCGCCAACCCGAACGGATCGCGGGGGGATGTGGCTGGTCTGACGAACGCCACGGGTCATGTGCTCGGCCTGATGCCCCACCCGGAGCGGGCCTGCGATCCGGTCACCGGGGGCCTCGATGGTCGGCGCCTGCTGGAGTCACTGCTGGGCTGAGCCCTCACTCCAGCGCGGCAAAGAAGTCCCGGCTGCCGATCGGGTCCGACGCCAGGGTTCGGCCTCCGGGCCTCCAGTCGGCGGGAGTGACCTGGCCCGGATGGTTCCGCACGCGTTGGAAGGCCTGCAACACCCTCAGGGTTTCATCGACACTGCGGCCGACGGCCAGGTCGTTGATGGTGCTGTGGCGGATCACGCCGTCGGGGTCGATCAGGAACAGTCCCCTCAGGGCCGTGCCGGCCTCCTCATCCAGCACGTGGTAGGCCCTGGAGATCTCCTTGTTGAGGTCGGAGATCAGGGGGTAGGCCACATCCCCCAGGCCACCGCTCTTGCGCTCGGTCTGCACCCAGGCCAGATGGCTGAAGGGGCTGTCCACGGAGACGGCCAGGAGGTCGGTGGCGAGGGTGGCGAATTCTCCGTGGCGGTCGCTGAAGGCGGTGATCTCCGTGGGACAGACGAAGGTGAAATTAAGGGGATAGAAGAACAGCACCACATGCCGGCCTCGGAAGTCACGCAGTGACAGTTCGCGGAACTCCTGATCCACCACGGCGGTGGCGTGAAAGTCGGGGGCCTGAAGCCCGACGAGCCTGCCGCTGCTGGTCATGGTGGCGCCGTTCCGCGGAGGGGATCGATCCCCATGCTGCACCCCCCGAGCCGGGCCCTACGATGCTTGTCAAGCAAGACAAGACGTCGCCATGGGTTGGGATCCAACCGTTCTGCGCAAATACAACACCACCGGCCATTTCCGCCTGATCAATCAGCTGCGCTCCGAACTCAGGGGCAACCCTCTCATCCGCCCCAAGGATGGCGAAACCGTGGGCGCCGCCAACCGCAGCAAGAGCCTCACCCGCGCCCTTCAGAACCGTTCCCAGTCGGGCGGTTACGGGCGCAGCCGACGGCCGGTCCAGACCCCCCAGGCCGCCGCTGCTGCCCCCCTGCCCGTGATCGCTCCGGTGGCGGTTCCGTTTGAGACTGCAGAAAGTCAGGAGGCGGCCAACGCCCGCAGTTTCCGCGAACGTCTCAACGCCATCGAGATGCGCTGAATCCGAAACAAGCCTGCTGATGGGGTGATCAATCCCAGGCTCACAGGCCAGAAGAGAATCAGCCTGTTTCCCAATGGATTGCAGGCTTTAAACTCTTTCTTCACGTGGAATGGCATTTCCATAATGGGACATTTCCACAATGGCTCGGGGGAGACTTGAACTCCCGACCTTGGGGTTATGAATCCCACGCTCTAACCAGCTGAGCTACCGAGCCAATCGAAGCCATCCTAGACGATGACCTTCATGGCTCCCGCGGCGGATCAGGCGCGGGGGGGGAGCATCTGCAGGGGGTTGACGGCGCCCCGACCGGGAGGGTGAATCTCGAAGTGCAGGTGGGGACCGGTGCTGCGGCCGGTGCTGCCCATCTGGCTGATCACCTGACCCTGGGACACCATTTCACCCTTGGTCACCAGCAGACGGCTGTTGTGGGCATAGAGACTGCGGCTGCCGTCTGGATGGGCGATCTCCACGAGGAAGCCGTAGCCGCCCTCATGCCAGCCGGCGAAGGCCACCTGCCCCTCCTTGGCGGCCATGACCGGGGTCCCGACGTTGTTGGCCACGTCGATGCCCTTGTGCATTCGGCCCCATCGCCAGCCGAAACCGGAACTGAAATCCCCCGTGGTGGGCCAGATCCAGGTGGTGGAAGGGGCGGTGTTGCCTCCGTTGAACGGGGGCTGGGGGTCGCCGAACTCAGGGATGTCGGGCCAGCTGATGCCGCCGCTCACCGACGGCTTCAGGCCCAGCAGCAGGCGGGAACGCCCGGGGGCCGACTGGACCAGTTTCACCTGGCTGCCCACCACGAGTCTGGCGGTTTCCAGCCCTGGATTCAGACGGATCAGCTCGGCCACAGTGAGCCCGTAGCGCTGGGCCAGTTTCAGTACGGTGTCGCCGAAGTGGATGACCCCGTCGTTTTCCAGTGGCGGAGGGGTGGAAACGGGAGGGGACTGGCGCAGCACGGAGGTGTCGAGGGAGGCGATGCGCCCAAGGCGTTCCTTGCCCCGGGAGGGCACCACCAGCCAGTCGCCGTTGCTGAAGCGATGGTCCTCATTCACCTCGTTCATACGGGCCAGACGGCTTTCGTCGAGGTCGAGGGCCGCGGAGAGCTCCTCAATGGAAACCGGGCGGCGGACCTTGATCCAGACACGGTCAGTCGTCGTGGGCAGGGAGGCCAGAAGGACTTCGGTGGACACCGTGTTGGCGGCGTCGTCAGCAAGGACAGCCACGAGCGGCACGACGGCCGGTGTGGTGAGCAGAAAGGGAAGAATCAAGCGAAAAGGCTTCATGCATTTCACATCCATCGGACAAAACCCATCAGAGAAGCCAACATCTGTGGGTCCGGCAGACAGTAGCCCCATGAACCTCGTGCGGCAAGGTTCCTCAGGCACAACTCGGTCGGGACACCGGGACCGACCCGGTTCGATCTCAATCTTCTCCTCCCCCGCCGGGCCCCAGCTGGCGCAGGGCCTCGAACAGCACGATCCCCACGGACACCGAGAGATTCAGGCTGCGGACGCCCCCTTCGCCGGGGCGGGCCCGGCGGGCCATCGGGATGGTGAGCCGCGCCTCGGCCGTCGCCTGCAGGCCGTTCGGTAATCCGTCTGTCTCGCGTCCGAACAGCAGCCAGTCGTCGGTGCGGAAGCGGAAATCCGTGTAGGCCGCCTCCACCTGGCTGCTGAGGGTCACCAGGCGGCCTCCCCGCCGCTGCCGTTCCGCCTGGAAAGCTTCCAGGTCGGCGTGGCACTGCAGAGACACCCAGGGCCAGTAATCCAGGCCGGCCCGGCGCAGATGGCGGTCACTGATCGAGAAGCCGAGCGGTTCGATCAGATGGAGCTCCGATCCGGTGGCGGCGCAGGTGCGCGCCACGTTGCCCGTGTTCGGGGGGATCTGGGGTTGGTACAGAACCACGCGGGGCATCCGGAGCGGTCCTCAACTGCCGGGAGGAACGGGCTGGCTGAAAGCCAGCAGGTCGATGGCGCGGCCCTGCAGAACAAGCCAGGCCGCCTCGCTGTGGCCCTGGAGCTCCTGCTGCATCGCTCCGAGCCGGTCGCGGAAGCGGGATCCGGCCGCCGTGACCGGCACCACGCCCCAGCCGGTTTCCTCGCAGACCAGCACCAGGGGCGCCTGGGAGCATCTGATGGCCGTGATCAGCTCGTCGCAGCGGAGCCTCCAGTCCTCCGGCCCCAGGTCCAGATGGGCGGCCACCCAGGTCCCGAGGGAATCCACCAGGCCCAGCTGGCCGGACCCCAGGCGTCCGAGGCTGTCCGCGAGTTCACCGCCCACCTCGCGGCAGCCCCACTGGGGGGGTCGCCGCTGGCGATGACGCTGCAGCCGCTCCTGCCAGGACGGGTCTTCGGGCAGCGACGGCCCGGTGGCCAGATAGACCACCTCCAGGCCGCACTGGGAGGCCAGATGTTCGGCCCAGCGGCTCTTTCCACCCCTCGACGGCCCGCTGACCAGGGTGAGGCGCGGATGGCGATGGCCCCCGGACGGGAACTCAGCCGCCACCGTTCATGTTGCGCAGGGTGGCCACCGAGGAAGGGGAGACGCGGTTGAGGTAGCGGAAGATCCAGTACTTGAAGATCGTGGCCAGCACCACGGGGAAGGTGGCGATGAAGAGCATCACGAAGTTCTCCCTGGCCGGCAATCCCAGATGGTCCGCGATACCGTCGAGCAGCACTGTCCAGCCTTCCGGACTGTGGAATCCAACGAAGATGTCGGTGAACAGGATGATGGCGAAGGCCTTGGCACTGTCACTCAATCCATACACCAGTTCATCGATGAAGCCGCGCAGCACCTGGATATCGCGCCGGCCGAAGACGGCGACCACCACGAAGCCGATGAAGCCACAGACATCCGCCAGGACATTCTTGATGGCATGGGTGCTTTCCTGATCGGCCTCCTCCTTGAGGACATGGGCCCGTTTGGCCAGTTCCGTCTGGAGCTCCTCGCGGCTCGGCAGTTGCTTGCCCTCCAGCAGGGCATCAAACTCCATTTCCGCCTGATAGACGCGCAGCTTCTCGACGGCCCTCTCCTGCAGGTGGGGCCTTGGATAGGCGAGGAAGGCGTTCTCGGGGGCGAAGCGATCCACCAGGGGCCCCACCACGTAGGTGCGGCTCACCTGCTGCACCAGCACCGGCACCAGGATCAGCAGCAGCAGGATTCGCAGGGACACCAGGGTGGAGTCACGGCGGCGGCGAAAGCCCGCCACCACGCTCGCTTCCGCTTCCGGATCCAGCTGGCGACGCACCGTGTCGACCACGCTCACCAGGCTGCGGGGAAGCATCTCCGGCGAGCGACTGAGGGCCGGCAGCTCCTCCCGAGCCACGGCGTAGCGGCCGGTGACCGTGTCGATCAGCTGGAACTGGCGCAGTTCCTGACCTGAGAGTTCCTGCCGGTAGGGGGCCAGCACCGTCCTGGCCTGACGGCAGACCTGCAGGGCGGCCCGAAAGCGGCGCACCACCTGGGCCTGCATCGCCCGTGGAATGCTCAGCTCCAGTTCGGGACGCACAGGACGGTCGTTGTAGTGCTCCATCTCGATGCTCTGGATGAGCAGGGCGGCTTCGTAGCCGCGCTCGAGATCGGAGCTCAGGTCGAGGGACTGGGCCCGCCCGAAGGTGCCCATCCAGTCAGTCAGTCCCATGGGAAGGAGAGGCGCAGGTGGATCAACGGGAGAAGACCCACCAGGTCAGCATCGGCACAACGGTGCCCACCACCAGCAAGACGATCACCCAGGTGAAGGCGTTGCTGCTGGAGGTCTCCTCGCGGGTGGGAATGTTGCTGACGACGGCGGCGGTCTCCTCGACGACGGGTTCGCCCGGATCTTCACCGCCCTGGAGCACGGTGGCAAGCCGTTGCAGGGCATCGACGGCCGACTGGCGGTAGCGATCACCGCTGCGCAGCGGCTGGGCCATGGTGGTGGCGGCGGTGCTCTCCAGCAGCTCGGTGGGGAGCTGGCGGTCGAGGGGGGCCTGGGCGGCAATCGCCGTGGCGCGGGTCTGGGTGTCGATCAGCAGCAGCAGCAGGGGGTCCGGACTGCTGCCGGCCGGGGGGTCGGCCGACCAGCGCTCCAGCAACCGGTTGGCCAGGCTGTCGAGACCAAGGCCGTAGTCGAGTCGGGTGAGGGTGATCAGCCGGGCGTCGACCCGTTCGGCGGAGAAGCTCTCCAGTTGGTGCTCGATCTCGGCCTTGCCGGCCCGGCTGAGCACCTTGGCGCCATCCAGCACATGTTCGGCCGGGGGGCGGGCGGGCAGGTCGGCGGCGGACACGGCCAGGGCGGCAGCGACCGGAGCGACCAGCACCAGGCCTAGGGCCAGCACCAGGGAGAGCAGGGATCGGCGCAGCCGGGTCACTGAAGCCAAGGCCATCGTGCAAGACGCCACCAGTCTGCCGTTGCCGCTGCGTTCCGGCATCCTGAAGGCATCTTCGGTACCCGAACTCCACGATGGCGATGCCCACCGCCGCCCGCGTCGTTCTGGCCTGTGGTCTGACGGGACTGGCCCTGGTGGTGCTCAACCAGATGACCTCCCCCAGCCTCGACCCCTCCCTGGAGCGGGCCTCGGTGCTGGCCAGCATTCTGTCGGTGCTGCTGTTGCTGGTGGCCCTGCTGTGGCAACGGGTGGAGCCCCTGGCTCCGGAGCGGGTCCCCCTGGAGGGGCGGGAGGGACTCCACCTGGCTCCGGATCTGCCCGCCCAACTGGCCGAGGAGCTGGGCTGGGGCAGCACCATGCTCCTGACGGCGACGCCGGCGGCGGTGGTGCTGCTCCACTGGCGCGGCAAAATCCTGCTGGAACGCGGTCTGCTCGGCAGCGGTGGCTTCCAGCCTGGGGCGATCTGCAGGCGTTGCATGGCCACCGGCAAGGCGATTTCCCTGGTGGACCTGAAGCTCTATCCGGGTCGGGAGGAGTTCGCCGCCCTCCCCACCGGCGTGCCGGCGGTGCTGGTCCAGCCGCTGGCTCAGGAGGGTGTTCTGGTGCTGGGCGGCTGGTCTCCTCGCTGTTTCAGCCGCAGCGATCTGCTCTGGGTGGAGGGTTGGGGCCGGCGTCTCACAGGCGAATTGGCTCGGGTTTCGGGCGGGGAGGAGACGGTCGTGGAGGTGTCTTCGACGGCGGCACCTGGAACTGGCTGAACACGCGGCTCCCCGGGGCGGTGATGACGACGGATCCCTTCTCCCCCAGCTGGCCCCGCAGCAGGCTGCCCCGGGTGAGCTGGCGACTGGCGGGCCGTTGCAGCAGCACCGAGCCATCGGCCGCGATCGCCTGGGTCTTCCAGTTCCAGGCGCAGCTCTGGGCCTCGAGGCTGGCGCCGCCCTGCTGGATGAAGCAGCTCGCCGGAATCCGCACCAGTTGCTGGGACGCGTCCACCTGCATGGCCTTGCCCCGGGCGCTGACCCCGCCAGCCACCGCCGGATCGCTGAACAGCACCGGCGGCCCCAGGTTGAACAGCTGGGTCTGGGTGTTGCCGCTCAGCGAGGTGGCCGACAGGGTCTGGAGGGGAGAGCCGGTGGTTGTACCCGGCGGCCGCCGTTCCCCCAGCACAGGTCCGCGGGCGGTGAGGGCGCCGCTGCCGGGTTGCCACAGCACCGAAGCCACCGTCACCACGATCTGGGGAGCGCCGACGGGATTGGCCTGGAAGGGATCGAAGGCCTGCGCCCAGCGCCTGAGCTGGGGTTTTCCCTGCAGTTCCAGGGTGTCCTTGTCGATGCGGAACGTCGCCCGTTCGGCGGAGAGCCTGGTGTGGGGATCGAAGCCCTCGGGGTGGCGGTCGATCTCCATCAACTTGCGGCCGGGGATCCAGCGCACCCGGGACCCCTGGATCATCACCGGGGCGTTGCCGAGGCGCTGCAGGCGGATCCGCCCCTCCAGCAGGATCACGGCCCCGTCGTTGATCACCGTTCCGGTGGAGGCCTCCACCCGATAGGCGGGCTTGCCATCGCTGTAGATCACGCCGCGGGGCCGCAGGGCCCGGGCGACCCTCCGCCTGAGGTCATAGCGGGCCTCCGGGCTGGTCAGCTCCCAGTTCGGCCGCCCAAACACGTCCTGCTGGCGGAGGTCCAGGGAGCGGAACACGAAGGGGGTGGGGGCCGCCTCGCGGGCCACCTCGCCGCGGCCGCAGCCCGTGAGCAGCAGCAGCAGGGGGGCCGCCAGGTGCCAGGGCCGGGCCAGGAGGGGAGGGGTCAAAGGGGGGAGTCCAGTTCCAGTCGGTGCAGCACCGGCGTCGGCTCGGGCAGGGGATGGCCGCAGGTCAGCTTCCCCCAGTGTCGGGCCGCCGTCCAGCCGGTTTCGGCCGCCAGCTCCGGCTGGGCCAGCTGGCCGAGCATCCGCCCCGAGAGATCGGGCAGCAGGGGAGCCAGCAGCAGGGCCACCCAGCGGCTGGTTTCCAGCACGGCGTAGAGATCGGCGGCCACGCCGGAACGGCCGTCCTCGCTCTTGATCGCCTTCCAGGGGGCCCGGTCGTTGAGAAAGCCGTTGGCGGCCTCCGCCAGCTCCAGGATCGCCACGGCGGCCGAGCGGAAATCCAGCTCCTCGAGGGCCGCATCGACGGCCAGGGCACAGGCCGTGCAGCGCAGGGCCAGGGGATGGCCTGTGGCGGCGGCGTCACCGGCCGGAGGCACGGCCCCGTCGAACCAGCGCCGAGCCATCGAGGAGGTGCGGTTGAGCAGGTTGCCGATGGTGTTGGCGAGGTCGTTGTTGACCAGATCGGTGAAGCGCTGCTGCTGGAAATCGCCGTCGTCGCCGAAGGGGATGTCCCGCAGCAGATACCAACGCACTGCATCGGCGCCGCAGCGCTCCAGCAACACGTCGGGATCGAGCACGTTGCCGAGCGACTTGCCCATCTTCTGGCCCTCCCGGGTCAGGAAGCCATGGCCGAAAACCTTCTCCGGCAGCGGCAGGCCGGCCGACAGCAGCATCGCCGGCCAGTAGACAGCATGGAAGCGCAGGATGTCCTTGCCGATCACGTGCAACTGGGCGGGCCAGCCGCGCTCGGCCAGCAGGCCCAGGTCGGCGGGGTCGTCGGGGCCCAGCAGCGCCGAGAGATAGCCCAGCAGGGCGTCGAACCAGACGTAGAAGGTGTGCCCTTCGTAGCCGGGAACGGGGATACCCCAGGGCAGATCGAGACGGGAGATGGAGAAGTCCCGCAGTCCACCGGCGACGAAGTTCTCCACCTCCCGGCGCCGGGAGCGCGGCGCAATGAAGCCGTCGCTGGCCACCAGTTGCTCGATCGGCTCCTGGTAGCGGGAGAGACGGAAGAACAGGTTGAGCTCGTCGCGCCATTCCAGGGGACGCAGGTGGATGGAGCAGTGGGGCTCCTGCGCCGCAGGGGGCTCCTCCTTGAACTCCTCGCAGGCGACGCAGTACCAGCCCTGCTGGCGCCCTTCGATCACATCGCCGCTGGCCTCGACCCGGGCGAAGAACTGCTCCACGATCGCGCGGTGGCGCGGGTCGGTGGTGCGGATGAAGCGGTCGTTGCTGATGCCCCAGCGCCGCCAGAGGTCGCGGTACTCGCCGCTGATGGCGTCGCAGTGGGCCTGGGGCGTGAGGCCCGAGGCTTCCGCCGAACGCTGGATCTTCAGACCGTGCTCGTCGCAGCCGGTGATGAAGGTCACCCGTTCCCCCTGCAGCCGCCGGAAGCGGGCGATGCTGTCGCAGGCGAGCGTGGTGTAGGTGCTGCCCAGGTGGGCGCGGTCGTTGACGTAGTAAAGGGGGGTAGTGAGGGTATAGGTCATCGGCAGGCGACGTCGGCCGGATCCGCCGGCGGCAGGAAGGTTCCCCGTGACGCCGCTGGGACCTGGCCCGGGGCTCGGATCCTAGCTGTGGCCCCGGGATGGGATGCTGACTACCTGATCCCGGCCCCCCTCTCCTCCGATGCGCACGGGCTTCGATCGCAGGGCAGAGGTTGTGGTGTGGGGGGGCGGCAGCGGTGGCGTGGCCGCCGCCCTGCAGGCCGCCCGCTCCGGCGCCGACACCCTGCTGCTCACACCCGGTCCGTGGCTGGGGGGGATGGTGAGCGCCGCCGGGGTCAGTGCCCCCGATGGCAACGAGCTGAGTCCCTGGCAGAGCGGCCTGTGGGGCGCCCTGCTGCGTGCCCTGCAAAGGATCGAGCCGGAGGGGCTGGATCAGAACTGGGTCAGCTGCTTCGGCTACCGCCCCGCCAGCGCCGAGCGGATCCTCCGCCGCTGGGTGGCCGCCGAACCTCGGCTCGCGTGGTGGTCCGGTGCCCGGCTGGGTCCGATCGAGCGGAGCGGCGATCGCATCAGCGCCGTGACGGCGGAGCACAGGGGTGTCCAGCGGTGCCTGCGGCCCACGGTGGTGATCGACGGCAGCGACCGCGGCGACCTGTTTCCCCTGGCCGGGGCCCCCTTCCGCTTCGGTTGGGAGGCCAGGGAGCAGTGGCAGGAACCGAGTGCCCCCACGGCGGCGGCCCTGGCGGGCGATCCCTTCTTCCAGCGGCAGCCGGTCCAGTCGCCCACCTGGGTGTGCCTGGGCCAGCTGGACGAACAGGGGGGAAGGACGGCCCCCAATGCTGAGGCCTGGCGCCGCACCCCCCCCCGCCTGTCGGAGCCGTTCGCGGCGGCCACCGAGGCCTTCGGCCTGGAGCGCACCCTCACCTACGGCCGCCTGCCCGGGGGCCTAGTGATGCTGAACTGGCCCCTGCACGGCAACGACTGGCACACCGGCCTGGAGCGGGCCTTTGCCGAGCGCGTCGCCGGCGGTGGCGCCGCCGCCGAGGCGGCCGAGCGCGAACTGCTGGAGGCCATGCGGACCCACAGCGAAGCCTTCGCCGCCACCCTGCGCCAGGCCAGCGGCGGCTGGCTGGGGCCGGCGGCGGTGTTTCCCACGCCGGACGAGGCCAGCGCCGGCCGGCTCAGCGGCGCCGGATCCCTGGCGCTGATGCCCTACTGGCGCGAAGGGCGCCGGCTCGTGGCCCGGGAGCTGGTGCTGGAGCAACACCTGCTGCCCCAGGCCAGTGGGGCCTGCATCGCCCCGCTCCGCTGCGATTCCGATGGGGCCTTGAGCAGCATCGCGGTGGGCAACTACGCCAACGACCACCACTACCCCGGCGCTGACTGGCCCCTGGCCCCCAAGAGCTGCCGCTGGGGCGGGCGCTGGAGCGGCACCCCCTTCACCATCCCCTACGGGGCGCTGGTGAGTGAGGGGGTGTCCAACCTGCTGGCGGCCGACAAGGGCTTCGGGGTGAGCCACATGGCCAACGGGGCCACCCGGCTGCAGCCCCTGGTGCTCAACATCGGCCAGGCCGCTGGGCTGGCGGCAGCCCTGTGCGTGCGCGACGGGCTGGAGCCGGCCGCCCTGCCTGTGCGGCGCCTGCAGGAGGCCCTGATCAGTGATCCCGTGGCCCCGGCCGGTGTGGTGCCGCTCTGGGACACCCCCTGGCACCACCCCCTGTGGCGGGAGCGGCAGCGAGAGGCGCTGGAGGCACCCGAGCGGCTGGATCGGCACGGACAGCTGGTGGCGGGGTCGGCGCTGGCCGCACCGGCTGGCTGGGCCCCACCGCCCGAGCCTGGCGAGCGGCTTTGGCGTGGCGTGGTGCGGCCCGATGGTGAGGGCGGTTACCTGCTGGATGGCGAGACGGGCCCGTGGCCGGTGATCACCCTGGAGCCGGCACTGCACCACTGGTTGCTGGGCCTCGATCGCCCCACCCCGGCGGCCCTGATCGGCTGCGCCAACCCCTGGGGCCCCTGGCTTCGGATGTCCCGGGTCGTGGCGTGAAGCTGCTGGTCAGTGGGGCGTCACCAGCCTGCGGTTGTTCCCGGCGGAGCTGCCTGCTGGCCTCAAGACGGCCAGGATGGCTCCGAACAGCGTCATTGCCCGTGGCCGTGTTGCTCTCCCTGGCGGGTTCGGCGTTGCTGCTGGCTTCCCTGCCCACCCGGGCCGAGGGGCTCAGCAACATGCGCGACCAGCTGATCCTCCACTACTGCACCCTGGCGGTGAACGCCGACTTCACCAAGGCGGGCAAGACGGTGCCCGCCGGCCTGGCGAAGGACACCTGCACCTGAGTGGCCGAGCAGGTCAATGCCAGGGCCAGCATCACCGAGGCCGAAACCGTCTGCAAGCAGCAGGCGATGGGCCAATACAACCTCTCCCCCTGAAGGACCCCTGGCCTAGCCCGCGGCCGTGAAGCGCAGCAGATCCCGCAGCGAATCCACCTGCTGCAGCCTCACCAGCAGGTCATCCCCCGGCACGGGGTCGCCGTGGCACTCGGCGGCCAGATCCATGGCCAGATCCGGGAGATGCACCAGGCCGAGCCGGTCCTGGGGCCGCAGCCAGCGCAGGAAGAGGCCCGCCCACTGGTGCTGGTCCTGGGCCTCGAACCAGACCTGCTGCCAGTGGCGCTGGTCTTCGCGAGAGATCTGGAGTCCCTGGCGGATCGCCCCCTCCAGCTCACTGAGCACCGCCTCCAGATCCGCCTCCTCCAGCACCGGCTCCCCCTGCTGGTGGGCCAGCAGCTGGCGTTGCACGAGGAGATCGCCGTAACGGCGGATCGGCGATGTGGCCTGCACGTAACACTCCAGGCCGAGGGAGAAGTGAGGGGCGGGCGTGGTGCCGAGATGGCCCCGGCTGAGGCAGCGCTTGATGGCCGCGTGGCGCACCGGACCGGGTGCCAATCGCTCCAGTTCTTCATCAGCCGGCAGCTCGGCCGCCAGCTGGCTGCGGTAGGGCAGGGCCAGGTTCTGCTCCTGGCCGTGGCGGGCGATCACCGCCCCGGCCAGGATCATGGCTTCGGCCACCAGCGTGCGCGAGGCCGACGGTTCGGTGATCTCCAGCTGGGGCCCGGCCGCGTCGCTGCGGATCCGGCCCTCGGGCTGATCCAGGTTGAGACCCCCCCGGGCCATCCGCCAGCGGCGCCTCTGCTCCATCAGGGCGTGGATCTCACCGAGGTGGCGCTCCTGGGGCGGGGCCAGCTCGATCAGCTCATCGGCATCCGCATAACTGAGGCGATAGGCGGGTTGCACCCAGCTGGACTCGATCCCGTAGCCGGCCACCGCGCCATCGCCCGTCAGCTCCACCCACAGGCTCAGGGCCGCGCAGCGCTGCCCCATGCGCAGGCTCAGGGGGCCGGTGCTGAGCACCTCCGGGAACATCGGCAGCGTTCCCCGGGCCAGGTAGAGGCTGCTGGCCCGACGCCGGGCTTCCTGGTCGAGGGGGCTGTCCGCCGCCACCAGCCGGCCCGGATCGGCGATGTGGATCCACAGCCGCGGCGTGCCATCGGCCACGCGCTCCAGGGAGAGACCGTCATCGATGTCACGGGTGTCCTCGTCATCGATCGTGACCGTGTGCAGGCCGGTGAGGTCGCGGCGGCGCTCGTCCCCGGGCTGGGGTGTGCCGGCCAGGGCCACCAGCCGCTGGGCCTCGGCCTCGAGCTCCGCGCCGAAGCCGGCCTGCCAGGTGGTGTTCTCCAGGGAGGGGAGATGGTGCCGTTCCCACTGGCCCAGATCCACCAGCAGGTGCCGGATCGGGGCGGACTCCATCGGGCAGTGGGCCGCCTGGAGGGCCCGGTGCAGATCGTCCGGCAGGGGGCGGCTGGTCTCCCCGCCGGCCCACTCCCGCAGCAGGGCCAGCTGCTGGCGCTGCTCGGGGTCGAAGTGCTGCGGGTCGATCGGCTGGCGCTGGCGCAGGACGTCCTGCCAGCGGCGACGGCGTTGCTCCACCAGCTGCTGGCGGCGGGCGTCCCGCCGCAGCCGCCGCACATCCTGCAGCGGCCGGGCCTCCACCTGCTGCTGGCGCCAGCGAAACAGGGTCTGGGGGCCCTGCAGCCAGAGCCAGCAGGCGGCCCTCTGGGCCGGGTCGCTGCCGTCACCGATCAGGTCGACGAAATCCCCCAGGCCCAGGGGCACAGGCTCGCTCAGGAGCAGCAGCCAGGCGGCCGCCAGCTCCCTGGGTCTGGGGGCGGCCAGCTGCAACGTCTCCTGGCTCAGGCCCCAGGGGGGCTGGGACAGCCGGGATGGGGGCGTTAGGGCTTCCGGCAGGGCGGCCAGCAGATCGAGCTGCCGGACCCCCCGCTGGACGGCCTTGGCCTCGAAACCGACTTTGAGATCAAGGCGCGTGCCTTTCTCGGCCACCACAACAGCCAGCAGGCAGCGGCTCTCGTCGTGAACACCTACAAGATCACCCGCGGTGAACCGTCGCGAGCCGGAGGCGGGGGGCAACTCAGCCTTCGGGATTCACGAAGGGCAGCAGGGCCACGATGCGCGCCCGCTTGACGGCGTTGGTCAGGTCGCGCTGCTGCTTGGCCGTCAGGCCGGTGAGCCGCCGGGGCAGGATCTTGCCGCGCTCGGTGATGAACTTCTTGAGCAGATCGACGTCCTTGTAGTCGATCGGATCACCGGGTTTGATCGGCGAAAGGCGCTTTTTGAAGAAGGAACTGGACATGGAAACGGAGTGATGGAACGAAGAGGGGGAACTGCCGCTGCAGGGTCACAGGGGATGTCAGGAGAGGGGTTTCCGCTAGGGAAACAGCCTCACTTGATCTCCTTGTGGACGGTGGGGGCGTTGCAGTGGGGGCAGAACTTCTTGAGTTCAATCCGTTCGGTGGTGTTGCGGCGGTTCTTCTGGGTCGTGTAGCGGGACACGCCAGGGGACCGCTTGGCGGGGTTGGACCGGCATTCGGTGCACTCGAGGGTGATCACCAGCCGGACGCCCTTGTTTTTGGCCATGGAAGGACGTTGCGCCGCGTATGCGTTGCAGAGAGACGATTCAGCACCATACCTCCCGATGGGAAGGCCCTTGGCCGCTTCCTAAGGTGGAAGGCTGCTGTGCAACGGTCCGATGCTGGTTTCGCTCCAATGGCTCCGGGAGCTGGTCAGCGTGGAACCGGCGTGTCTGGAGCCTGGGCACCTGGCGGAGCGCCTCTCGATCGCCGGCTTCGAGGTGGAGGGCATCGAGGATCTGGCGGCCCGGGCTGCAGGAGTGGTGGTGGGCTACGTGGATCAGCGGGATCCCCACCCGAACGCCGACAAGCTGAGTGTCTGCCAGGTGGCGGTGGGGGATGGCGAGACCCTGCAGATTGTCTGCGGCGCCCCGAATGTGCGGCAGGGTCTGCACGTCCCCGTGGCCCTGGTGGGCAGCACCCTGCCGGCGGTGGGGCTCACGATCAAACCCGCTGAGCTGCGGGGGGTGGCCAGCAGCGGCATGATCTGCTCCCTGCGGGAGCTGGGCCTCGACGACGGCAGTGAGGGCATCGCCGAACTCGACCGGATGCTGGACGCGGCGCCCCCCCTGGGGACAGCGGTGGGCCCTCTGCTGGGCCTGGATGACCAGGTGCTGGAGTTGGCGATCACCGCCAACCGGCCCGATGGTTTGTCGATGCGGGGGATCGCCCGGGAAGTGGCGGCCCTCAGCGGTGGCACCACCACCTTCCCGCCGGCGGCTCCGGTGGTGGCGGCCGAGCCCCTGGCCGCAACGGCTGCCGATCTGGCAACGATGGAAGCCGGTGGCCTGTTCAGCCTCACGGCCCTCAGCGGCCTGCGGGTGGGCCCTTCCCCGGACTGGCTGCGCCAGCGCCTGGAGCGCGCCGGTGTGCGCCCCATCAACAACGTGGTGGACATCACCAACCTGGTGATGCTGGAAACCGGCCAGCCCTTGCACGCCTTCGATCGGGACAGGCTGGCTGAGCTCACCGGCGGCATTCCCCATCCCGGCAGCATCGGCCTGCGCCAGGGGCGCAGCGGTGAGCCTTTCGTGGCCCTCGACGGCCAGGAGCGGACCCTGGGCGAGGAGGCCCTGGTGGTCACCTATGCCGACCATCCGATCGCCCTGGCCGGGGTGATGGGGGGCCTCGGCGAAGCCGTCACCGAAGCCACAAGCGCCATCTGGCTGGAGGCGGCGGTGTTCGCCCCCCAGGCCGTGCGGCGCTCCGCCCGCAGCGTGGGCCTGCGCACGGAAGCCTGCAGCCGTTTCGAGAAGGGGGTGCCACCGGAGATCACCCTGGCCGCCGCCGACCGGGCCGTGGCCCTGCTGCAGGAGCTGGCCGAAGCCCAGCCGGAGGGCCGCTGGCTGCATCAGCGAGGGACCTCGGCACAGCCGTCCCTGGGGCTGCGGCGCGACGCCCTCCACAACCTTCTCGGTCCGGTTCTGCTGGAGGACGGCGAGGAGAGGGATCTGGCGGACGGACGCATCAGCGCCACCCTGGAGGCCCTCGGCTGCGTTCTCGAGGCGGACGAGGAGGGCTGGCAGGTGCGGGTGCCGCCCGAGCGGTCCATGGACCTCAGGCGTGAGGTGGACCTGATCGAAGAGGTGGCCCGGCTGGTGGGCTACGACCACTTCGCCTGCCATCTGCCCGATCCCCTCCTCCCCGGGGGTCTCGAGCCGCCCCAGCAGCTGGAGCGTCGCCTGCGGCGCGCCCTCTGCGCCGCTGGTCTGCAGGAGATTGTCTCCCTTTCTCTGGTGGCGGCGGCCCCAGGCCGCGTGCCCCTGGCCAATCCGCTCCTGGCCGACTACGGCCACCTGCGCGACAACCTGCACCAGGACCTGCTCCAGGCCGCCCGGCGCAACCTGCAGGCGTCCCTGCCCGGGTTCTGGGGCTTCGAGATCGGCCGGGTGTTTCCGGGCGGCGCCGCCAGCGGTGAGGAGCGCCACGCGGAACGCATCCTGCTGGTGGGGGTGATCGCCGGGGAACGGCGCAGCGAACGCTGGCGCAGCTCCGGCAAACCCACCCCCCCCGATTACTTCCAGGCCCGCGGGGTGCTGCAGGCCGGGCTCGACCCCCTGCGCCTGCCCCTTGAGGATCGCCCCTGGAGCGACCCCCCCCTGCTGCACCCGGGGCGGGCCGCCCAGTTGCTGGTGGAGGGTCGCCCCGCGGGCTGGTTCGGCCAGCTCCACCCCGCCGAGGCCGAAGCCCTCGACCTCCCTTCGGCCACCTATCTCTTCCAGCTGGAGCTGGAGCCGCTGCTGTGCGCCGGCACCCGACGCAACCGTTGGCAGCCGGCCTTCCGACCCTTCCCCAGCGTGCCGGCCTCCGAGCGCGACCTGGCCCTGGTGGTGTCCACCGAGACCACCGCCGCCGCCCTGCTGGCGGCCATCCGCAAGGCGGGCAAGCCGTTGCTGGAGCAGGCCGAACTCGTTGATCGCTACGAGGGTGCCCAGCTGGAGGCCGGCCGCTGCAGCCAGGCCTTCCGGTTGCGCTACCGCGACAGCGCCCGCACCCTCACCGACGAGGAAGTGGAGGCGGCCCATGGCCGTGTGCGCGAAGCGCTGGAGCGCCAGTTCGGGGCCGAGCAGCGCCGCTAGAGGCGTTCGAGGGCCGCCAGGGCCTCCACATGGCTGGTGTTGGGGAAGAAGTCGATGGGCTGCACCCAGTTCAGCCGGTAGAGGCCTGAACCGCACAGCTGGGCCAGGTCCCGGGCCAGGGCAGCCGGATCACAGCTCACGTAGGCGATCCGGCTGGGTGGGGCCGCCAGGATCGCCGCCGTGGCGGCCGGGTTCAGCCCCTTGCGCGGCGGATCCAGCACCAGGGCCTGCACGCCCTGCAGGCGCTCCTCCAGCACCAAGGGCACGTCGGCCTGCTCGAACTGCGCCCGATCCTCCAGGTCATTGGCGGCGGCATTGAGCCGGGCCATGGCCACGGCGCGGGGGTGCAGCTCCAGGCCGCTCACGTGCCAGCCGGCGGCCGCCAGGGGGAGGCTGTAGGTGCCGATGCCGCAGTAGGCATCAAGCAGGGAGGCATCGGCGGGCACGGGGCCGAGGGCCTCCATCAGGTGGGGAACCAACCGCTCGGCCTGGCGGGTGTTGACCTGGAAGAAGGTGTCAGCGGCGATGCGGAAGTTCAGGCCACAGAAGGTTTCATTCAGCCAGTCCCTGCCGCGGATCGCCCGGGTCTCGTCCCCCATCAGGCGATTGGTGGGCAGGGGCTGGAGGTTGAGGCAGACGCCCACCAGCGCGGGCCAGCGCTGCCGCCAGCCGTCGGCCAGGGCCTCGAGGCCGGGCAGGTCGTCGTGGCTGCTGATCAGGGTGAGGAGCAGCTCGCCGGTGGCCACCCCCACCCGCAGGCCCAGATGGCGCAGGCCCGGGCCATCCTCGGCCCCGGGGTCGCCGCCGTGGCGGTCGATTGGCCAGTCGCTGGCCTCCAGATCGGCCTTGAGCGGGGCGATCATGGCGTCGATGCGGGGGTCGAGCACCGGGCAGCGGGCCATGTTGACGATCCGATGCGAGCCCCGCCGGTAGTAGCCGGCCCGCAGGGTGCCGTCGGCGCTCCGCTCCAGCGGAACCAGGGCCCGGTTTCGGTACCCGAGGGTGGGTTCGGCCGCCAGCAGGGGCCGCACCGGCGCACTCAGGCCGCCGATGCGTTGCAGGGTCTGCTCCAGGCTGCGCTGCTTCCACTGGGCCTCCGCGTTGTCGTCGAGGGGCTGCAGGCTGCAGCCGCCGCAGTTGTCAGCGAGGATGCAGGGGGAGCGGCGGCGCTGGGGAGAGGCTGTGAGTACCCGCTGCAGCTGGCCCACCAGATGGCGGCGGGCCACGG
Source organism: uncultured cyanobacterium (assembly GCA_903917565.1). GTDB lineage: Bacteria > Cyanobacteriota > Cyanobacteriia > PCC-6307 > Cyanobiaceae > Cyanobium. The sequence goes on from CAIXBB010000001.1 coordinate 160,889, forward strand.
CCTGCAGCCGCACCTGCACGGTGTCGCCTGGAAGGGCGCCGCTGACGAACACCACCTGGCCGTCATGGCGCCCCACCCCCTGGCCGTCATGGCCCAGATCGGTGATCTCCAGCTGCAGCTTTTCGCCCACCGAGGCCATGTGCGATCCGCACCACTGCTGCGACCCTATCGGGGGTCGTGCAAAGGGGCGTTACACCTTGCGCCCGAATCCCGGGCTGGGGCTCCGGTCTCGATAGGATTCGCCGGACTGTGGTCGCTGCTATGAGCGTCGTTCGCGATCTGATCCTCCAGGCCGATGATCAGCTCCGCTATCCCACGGGCGGCGAGCTGCGCACGATGGTGGAGTTCCTCAGTGGGGGAGCCCGCCGGCTGAGCGTCGTCAAGGTGCTGACCGACAACGAGAAGAAGATCATCGCCGAGGCCTCGAAGCAACTGTTCCTACGCAAGCCGGAGTACGTGGCCCCCGGCGGCAACGCCTTCGGACAGAAGCAGCGTGCCCAGTGCCTGCGCGACTACAGCTGGTACCTGCGGCTGGTGACCTACGGGATCCTGGCCGGCAGCACCGAGCTGATCCAGCAGATCGGCGTGGTGGGTGCCCGGGAGATGTACAACAGCCTGGGTGTCCCCCTGCCCGGCATGGTGGAAGCGATGCGCGCGCTCAAGGAGGCGGCTCTGGTGTTGCTCGGTGGCGACGAGGCCGCCCTGGCAGGCCCCTACTTCGACTATCTCATCCAGGGGCTGCAGACTTCCACTTGAGGTCTTGCCGGTCCCAGTCTGGTCTTGTCGCTAGACCCATATCGAGTCTCAGTTGAGATGTTCAAGCCGATTCGGAACCCCCGTCTTTCGCTTGATGGGGGTTCTTTTTGATGCAAGGGCTGGGGTCTTCAAGCCGTTGTCAACCGACGAAGGGTCCGCGACACTGAGGTATCGCATATCCCTGCTGGGTCCCATTCGGTGTCTTGTGGATAGACCTACCTGAGCCAGCTGAGCAACAGGTTTCCGACTTCGGGTCCGGGCCCGTTGGCCCCACGGCGGGGACGGCGTAAGACCCATCAATGGGCACGATCCACGAGGACCAACCGTGAACCTGGCCACCTGGGCGGAACCCCCGTGGTGAATGGCGCGCCTGTGGAACGTGGCAGGCCAGAGGCGCGATCAGCCAATACGAAAACATAACCCGGCTGTCTCATCTGGGACAAGCTGCTGGTCCCAGGTCAGGACGCATTCAAGATGGCTCTGTGCCTTGGCTGGCTGGCGAGGCCGGTCCTTCGCGTTCCGTCGAACGGTTGATAGTCCTCCGATCTGGCTCGCGTATCTGTGTCATAGACAGATACGCAGTCTTTCAAGACCTAGATCTGCAAAGGATTCTCGAGAGTTGTCCAGCGCCATGGACAGCGTGGAGTGTCGTTGGCCAGTCCATGCCAGCCAACGGTCTGCATGACACCAGGGGACGGTGAGTCAGAAGCCGGGCTCGACAGATGAAATCGAGGAAAAATCTCTGTATTGCAACCTGCAAATTGGTCGCAATACAAGACCCAGAACGAGTCCAATAGCAATCTAGTGAGACTTGCAGAGCAGCAGGATCGTTCTTGGTCCATCTCGCAAATCTTGCTCAGGTCCCGTGGCAGGACCATCGATGCGACCAAGCTGAGACAAGTGACTTGACCCCGTGGCCAGAAGCGCCGGGGTGGGTCGGGCCCTCAGCGCTCGACCGAAGCCCCCTGGCGATAGAGCTCTTTCAACAGCTGGTAGGCCTCGTTCAGGCGGCGCATCGCTTCCAGTGAGCCACCGGCGTCGGGATGGTGGCTCTGGGCCATGTCCCGGTAGGCCTCCCGGATCTGGGCCAGGGTCAGGCGCTGGCCGTGATCCGTGGGCAACTGCAGCAGTCGCAGCGCGCCGTGCAGGGTCATGGTGTGCTCGAGGGTCTGGAAGGAGGTGCCCCGCCGGCGCCGGCGGAAGCGATGCACGAAGCGACGGATCAGGGTCGGGATCCGCAGGGTGAGGGTCTGACCGCTGAAGGGGTCCTCCAGCACACCGGCGGTGACCATGACCTGCTCGAACGTCGGCGCCCCATCGCTCCAGCCGGGGGCGAACTGCTGCATCACCTGGCAGGCAGCCGACCAGGTGAAGGTCCGGCCATCGCTCTGGTCGGACTGGGGCCAGATGTCCTGGGCCAGCCAGACCATCGCCGCCTCCAGCACCGCGTCGTTGGCCGGCGAGCCATAGAGGGCCCGCCAATGGTTTCCGGCTTCCTCCAGGGCCTGTTGCACCAGCTCCCCGCCAAGCGGTGGCAGGGGAGTCAGGGGCATCGCCCCGGCCCGCGCCTGGGAGGGCGGCCGCAGGCTGCGCTTGATGACATCGGAGCGGCGACGTACGAAACCGGGCAGGTCGATGCCCCCACCACCCTGCAATGGTCGGGGGGGTGTCTCCATCGGAGCTTCCCATTCGAATTCCGCCTGGAGCGTGTCCAGCGCCCCGCGCCCCACCAGCACCAGGGCTCCCTGCTCATCGAAGTCCCGGTGGTCATCACCGTGAGGCAGGTCGTCGCCGGACGCTGGCGAGAGCCCGTCGTCGTCCCCTTCCTCGCCGGAACCGAACAGATCGTCGAGCAGCCGCTCCAGCACATCGCCCCGGCTGCGGAGGCCCCACTCCCGCCGCAGGCCATCCAGGTGGGACACCAGCTCCCGGGTGAGGTCGAGGCTGATCCGCTGTCTGGCCTCGTTCGACTGTTCAGCCACGGCAGCCATCCATTGACTCTGGGTTTGCAGGCATGGGGCTGCAGATCAGGGTCCCCGTTGGTCCCGCAGGAACTGTTGCTGGGCCTCGACCGCTTCGCGATAGCGATCGACCAGGGATCCCCCCGTGCCGGCGGCCCCGGTTCTGCTGCGCATGGGGGACAACAGGGGAGAGGGAGCCAGGCTGCCACGGATGGACGACGCCGGCGGCGGCGGTGGCGGGTTCATCCAGCCCGGGGCGGGTGTCGGCCTCAGAACCTGGGGCGGCGGCAGCAGCGGTCCGGTGCCCCCCATCGGCGTCTGGGGGGCGATGGTCAGGGCTGGAGGGGCGAGGGGCGGCGCGGTCGGGCGGCTGGTGGCACCGGCACGGGCCAGATCCAGTTGCCGCTCCCGCTCCTGGACGAGTGCCAGCTGGCTGGCACTCACCACGCTCAGCAGGTGGCCTGGGGTGGCATCGGCCGGGTAGACCATGCTGACCCGCACGGGGTTCACGACTCCCGGGCGCAGATCGATCTGGCCCAGGGAAAGGCTCTGTCCTGACCGCAGCCCCACGTGCACTTCGCGAAGACCGGCGGATGTCTGGATCTGGATGGAGCCCCGGAAGGCCGTGAAGGGCTGTCCGCCGATCAGGGTGGGATGGCTCATCACCAGCTCGTAGGGGCCGTTCCCCTTGAGGTTCAGGTCAACGTCGAACCTCACCCCATAGGTGCCGACATTGTCGAGGGAGGAATCGACCATGCGGCTGACCAGGGCATTGACCTGCACGTCACGGGTGCCGAAGTTGTGACGGTCGGTGCTGGTCAAAGGCACATGCAACGGGCCCTGAACGTCGAGGTCGTGGGTGATGGTGGCCTGGTACGAATCGCCGAGGGCCACCCCTCCCACCCGGGAGAAGATCCGCCGGTTCTGGATGTCGTCGATGCGACTCAGGTAGACCCGGCCAGGGGCCAGCCGTCCCTCGTCCAGCACCGCCAGAACATCGCGATCGGAGTTGGGGGACTTGGCCGCCACCACCGCGATCTGGAACGGTCCATCGCTAGACCCCCGCAGCAGGGCGTTGGCGATGCCCAGGGCCGGCAGATCGGTCTGGAACAGAACGATGCGGCTGCGGGCAGGAATGGTGATCTCGTCGGCCAGTTTGCTGTCAAGCCTGCTGCGCAGCATCTGGACCGCGGTGGCATCACCCGGACCGGTGTTCCAGGGTCTTGGGCCCAGTGGTTTCACCCCCATCAGGTTGTTGGCGAGGTAGGGCGCCTCGAAGCTGTTGCGTACCGCTCCCCTGGAGAAACGGATGTGCACCGGACGGACGCCCGGATTGAGCAGAATGGCTGCAAGGGTGAGCTCAGCCCGACGGTCGTCGGGTGAGATGGAGCGGCGGTTGGGTGGGAAGTACTTGTGGTGGAGATGCATGCCGAATTCACCATTGAAGGTGTATTCGGCATTTCGGAGCGCTTGCCCCGTTTCACTGGCATAGGCGTACCCGGGTGTCGTGCTGATCAGGATTCCAGGCCCCTCGACTTCCTCGGGCTGGTTGGAGTGGAGCACCGGGACGTTATTGAAGGTGCCGTTGAGCGGACGTGCCTTCTGGCCTGCCATCAGGGCCACGTAGGCGTAGGCAGGCTGGGCGGGCTGCAGGAGCGCCATGCCCAGACCAAGCGTCAGCCAAACACCGATGGGACCAATGGGAGCGACCGATCTCAAATTGCGACAGGCTTGATGGGGTGGGTGGCCATGGGAGGGTAAGGCGGGAAGCGACCGTCCCAGTCTCTGGGGGGTGCGTGCACCTGGGCAGCCCCGGATGGAAGGACGGGCTCGCTAGAACGGACCCAGTCTGCAGATTTTGTCATGATTCCTCCCTTCGGGTACTGCTCCGGGTCGGAGTCCGGAACCGGTGCCCTGCGGCGGTATCAGGAACGCAAGCTCCGCATGATGAGCTTCTGGCGCGACGGCATTGAACGCCAGCTGGCCGCGTTGAACGCCGCCATCAGCACCCTCGAACAGCAGATGCATCGCGATCAGGCCGACCACCAGGGCTGAAGGCCCCAGCCTCCAACTGCTGCCTGAGTTGTTCGAGGCCTTTGTGCAACAGGCGTTTCACCGTCATTGGGCTGACGTCCATCTGGCGTCCCAACCGGCGGTAGCTCCAGCCAGCCAGTACCACCTGGCGCACCACCAGCCGCTGGCGGGGCTCCAGCAGGCCCAGCATCGTCGCCACCGACGGGGCCGGTTCCTCCTGTTGGCAGGGTTCGCTGGTCGCAGGGGCCGCCACAGCTTCGGTCAGAACCGGATCGTCAAGGTTGGCGGGCCTCGCCAGCAGTCGCTGCACCTCCAGGCGCCGCCACTCCGCCGGGGTGATGCCCAGGGTCCGGCTCAGGGCCATGACTCCCGTTCTGGGATCCGCCTGGAGGAGGGGGTGGTGCTGGAGACGGTTGAACCGTTCCTGCAGTTCCGCCTGTCGCCTGGGCAGACGCACGATCGGTGCGGTGTCGCGGAGGTAGTGGAGGATGGCTCCACGGATGTGGGGCCTGGCGAAGGCCTCGAAAGGGGTTCGGCGATCCTCGCGATAGAGCTCGGCGGCCCGGATCAGCCCCATCAGTCCCACCTGGAGCAGATCCTCGAAGGATTCCCGGCAGCAGCGGGAGTAATGCAAGGCGAGAGGGCGGACCACCTCCCGGTACTGCTCGACCCGGCGGTTGCGGCTGGCGACCGGGCAGGGGAGGGTCTGGCGGCAGGGGGTCGGGGTCATGGTCTGGAGGCTGGAGCCTGGGATGGGTCGGTGGAGGTAGGAGCCCCGCGTCGCCGTTAGGGGGCCGCGGTGATCTCCTTTCCAGAGAGGGACAGCCCAGCCGAATCCCGCAACCGTGAAACCACGGAAGTTTCCCGTTCCGGTGTCAGCGGGGTGATCCGCTGAATCAGGGCCGGGAGGCCGCCACGTGGGCCAGCAGGGCCCACGGACCGTGCGCCTCCAGCCACCCCCTGTCCGAGTGCTCGGTGCTCAGCAGAAACCCAGCGAAGCCCAGGGCGTTGACGCTGAAACCGGCGCCGTGCTCCCGCACCCGGCGCACGGTCAGAAACCACTGGTCGTCGAAGAGGAGGTTGTAGGGGTAGAGGGGCTCGCTGTCGCGGCGGGGATCTCCCAGGCCGAGCGCATGGGAATGGGCCAGGTAGAGATCGGCCAGGTCGGATCCGCCGCAGGGATCGGTGCGCCGACTGAGGCAGTAGGCCCAGTTCCAGGCCGCCTCAGCCCCCTCCAGCTGCGCCAGAAACAAAGGGGCCAGGGGGCAGCTGGGCTCGCCCTGCCGGCGCGGCAGCAGCTGAAGGTGTCGATGGGGCTGGCTGGCTCCGGATCGGGCGCCGCTGTTGAAGAACCACAGGCCACCGGTGTCCTGGCTCACCTGCTGCACCGCTTGCCAGTCGGAGGCCTCGATCCAGCCGCCCTGGGGGCGCCACTCGCGGGTGATCACGAGCAGGTGGGCCTCCTGGACCGGGTACTTGTTCAGCAGCAGTACGTGTGCAGGCTCGAGCAGCTCGACCTCCAGGGGCTTGTCCCAGGGCAGGAAGGGGTTGGGACGGGGTCCCCCCTGGCGCAGGTGACGGGGGGTGGAGGACAGGAGCTGGCGCACGACGAAGGGCTCCAGGCCAGGGATCGCCAGGACGCGCGTGTCGAGGGGCACCAGGGCTCCCCGCAGACGGGCTTGCTCGGTTACCTGCCTGGCCCGATGCCAATGGCGCTCAGTTCGCACCGGCCTGCAGACGGGCCAGGGAGGCGCCCTGGTAGTAGCGCCCAAGAATCTCGTTGTAGCGCAGGCCCTGCTCGGCCAGATCCTGGGCGCCGTGCTGACTCATGCTCGCGCCCAGGTGGCCATGGGCCTCCTGGGTGAGCCGTGTGGTGGCCGCGTAGAGGCTCTCGACGATCCCCCCCTGGTAACTCAGGATCACCCCGGAGGTGCTGGTCGTGGCCTGGCGGGTGCGGGCGTTGACGCTGTTCAGGCCCTGGTAAGCCTGCCAGCGGGTGGTGTCGCCCAGGTGCCAGTGGGCACTGGCGGGGCGGGCCATGTGGGCCATGGCATAGGAGCGGGCCGCCACCGCCTGGGCCCGCAGGGCCTCCATCTGCCAGTTGCTGGGCATCTCCGCCCCCACCACCGAGCTGATGTAGCGCTCCAGGGAGACGTGGTTCACCAGCTGGAGGCCCCGGGAACCACCCAGCACCCTCAGCCGGCCCTCGTAGGGGCGCCCGTCCACCAGCAGGGCCTGACCTGACCCGGTCTCCATCCAGACTTCGGCCCGTCCCGCCATGGCGGCATTCAGGTCAGGGGAGGTGTCAGGGCCCCCAGCCTGCACGGCGCGCCCGTCCCGATCCACCAGCTGCCAGGGCCCAGTGGCGCCCAGCTGGGGCGAGGGGGAGGCCCCCAGCAGGGCCACCCGGATCTCGAGCGGCACCTCAGGGCCTGCCGCCGGCTCCACCAGGGACGGGTCGGGATGGCTCAGGCTGGTGCGCTGGGCGCGCAGGGAAGCCGCCGCCAGCAGGTCCTTGTCAGGGGTCGCCGCGGCGCTGGCGGCCGATTGCGAGACCTCCCGGGGCTGGGCGATGAGGGCTTCAAGCAGGTCCACGTCCGAATGGGAACGGCGGCCAGGGAGCAGATCCTGGGCAGCAAAGCCCGCCCCCACCGCCAAGACAGCCAGTGGTGCGCTGAGGAGGATGGGATGGCGCCGGCAACCCTGGAGCAGCCACCGGCCACTGGCACGGAGTGCGGCGAAGGCGGCCGCGAAGTGCCGTTGCACGGCAGGGTTTCACAATGGAATAGGCGGATCATGCCTGAAAACGCGACCCTGTAACCGTCTGAGGCAGGACGGTCGCCGCATTGCACCCTTGGCCTCGTCAGGCCAGAGGCCTGGATCAGGGGGCCGCTTCGGCCCTCAGGTCCCGCTGCATCAGCTCCTGCACCGCCTGCTGGGCCTGCACCTGGCCCGCCAGCAGCCGCACCACCTGGCCGCAGATCGGCAGTTGCCAACCCTCGCGATCCGCAAGGGCCAGGGAGGCCCTGGCGGTGCGGGTCCCCTCGACGGTGGCGCCGATGCGGCCCAGGGCGGTGCTCTCATCACACCCCTCCGCCAGCAGGAGGCCGAAGCGGTAATTGCGGCTCAGAGGGCTGTTGGCCGTGGCCAGCAGGTCCCCCAGGCCCGCCAACCCGTAGAGGGTGGCGGTCTGACCCCCCAGCGCCTGCAGCACCACGGCGATCTCCGACAGACCCCGGCAGAGCAGGGAGGCCTTCGCATTGGCCCCCAGCCCCAGCCCATCGCTGATGCCGGCCGCCAGGGCGATGACGTTCTTGAGGGCCCCGGCGACCTCGGTCCCGATGGGATCGGCGTTTGTGTAGAGGCGGAAATGGGGGGCCCTGAGCCGCCCCTGCAGGTGCCGGGCCAGGTCGTGATCCCGGCTGCTCAGCACACTGGCCGCCGGTAACCCCCGCTCCAGTTCATCGGCCAGATTCGGGCCGCTCAGCACCGCCAGCGGCACCGCGGGGAGATGGCGTCGCCACAGCTGGGTGGCGGTGCAGAGCGTGTCCAGATCGATGCCCTTGCTGCAACTCAGCAGGGGGAGTCCCTCCGGCCAGTGGCCTTGCAGCTGCGTGGCCAGGGGGGCCACGCCCACCATCGACACGGCCACCACCACGAGGTCGGAATCCAGGAGAACAGCAGCCGGATTCCCCCCATCCCGCCGGGACCAGCTGGTGAGCCGGTGGCCCTGGCGCTCCCAGAGCCGAATCAGGGTGCCTCCCCAGGCGCCCCGCCCCAGCACCGCGATGCGCAGACTCATGGACCTACGCGAGGGTCAGTCCCCCTGATGGCCTTGTCATCATGCGCCATCCCCGTGCCCGCCATGGCCACCGTCCCCAACCCGTACTGGCAGGCCTGGGAGGGCCAGGCCCTGGTCGTGGGCGCGGGGGGGCTCGGCCTCGCCCTGGCGGCCGAACTGGCCCGGAGGGCCCCCTTGCTGCGGGTCCGCACCGCCGGGCGACGCGCCGCCGACCTGCCGCTTGACCTGAGTGACGACGGCAGCCTGGAGCGCTTCTCGGCCATGGCCGCCGTTGATCTGGCCCCCCTGAGGGTGGTGATCAACACGGCCGGGATGCTGCACGACGGCGCGCTGCAGCCGGAGAAGCGTCTCTCCCAGGTGCGCCGCCACGCCCTGGAGCGCAGTTTCGCCGTCAATGCCTATGGGCCGCTGCTGCTGGCCCAGGCGATCGAGCCGGCCCTGGCGAGGGATTGCCCGGTGCACTTCGCCAGCCTCTCGGCCCGGGTGGGCAGCATCGGCGACAACCGCCTGGGGGGCTGGTACGCCTACCGGGCCGCCAAGGCGGCCCAGAACCAGTTGTTGCGCACCCTGGCGATCGAGTGGCAGCGCCGCCTGCCCCAGGCCTGCGTGACCCTGCTCCATCCGGGCACCGTCTCCACACCGCTCTCGGCCCCCTTCAGAGGTTCCCTGGCGCCGTCGGGCCTGTTCACGCCCGCACGCTCCGCCTCCCATCTGCTCGATGTGCTGGAGGGGCAGATGGCCTCCACAAGCGGGGCCTTCCTGGCCTGGGACGGCCAGCCGGTGCCCTGGTGATGCCGGCTACGCCGCGTGGCCGCGCAGGACCTCCAGCGGAATCACCTCCAGGCTGGAGAGGGCAGAACTCTCCAGCCGCACAGGCGGGGCCATGCCGTCCTCGTAGGCCTCCAGCCAGCGGGCGGCACAGACGCACCAGTGGTCTCCGGGCTGGAGGCCGGGAAAGGAATGGGCCGGCACCGGCCTGGAGAGGTCGTTGCCCTGGGCGCGGCTGTAGATCAGAAACGACTCGTTCACCACGCAGCACACCGTGTGCCGTCCGAAATCGGCGGAATCACTCTGGCAGTAGCCATCTCGGAACCATCCGGTGAGGGGGGCACATCCACACTCCTGCAACGGTTCACCCAGCACGTTGCGCTGGTCGGCTGGGGGCTGCAGGGAGGAAGCGGCCAAGGCCTGGGCGATGGAAGAACGGCATGAGTCTGCCGGAGGACTGGCACAAAAAGCGGCCAGGAGGTTGACGAATTCCGGGGGGGAGGCGTTAAAGGTCTTTCAGCACGACCCCCTTCATGAGCTGGGATTTCACCGAGGATGCGGCCTTTCTGGCCCTCTGCGACGCCTACAAGGAAAGCGGTGAGCCCTCCGCCATGGAGTTTCTGGCCCATGGCGAGGGTGCCTTCCACTTTCAGGAACTCACCCAGAACGCGGCCGGTGAGGGCATCGATCTGAGTGATTCCGATGCCCTCGACGCGTTCCAGCAGGAGGTGATCGACAGTCTCGAGGAGATGTGCAGCTGTTAGCGCCCGAAGGCTTCAGCCGTAGAAGAACCCGATTTCCTTGTCCTTGAGCCCCTCCCAGCCGGCTTCCCGCAGGCGCTGGTCGAGGGTGAGACGGTCGAAATGTTTGGCGCCGGTGCGCACGATGCGGTTACGCATCGACTTTTTGACCCCACTGCGGGCCCGCCGGGCCTCGAGCTCCATCACTTCGCCGTAGAGGGCCAGCATGGCGGCCGGAATCGGAGTGCCGTCGAGGTCCACACCAGCAGCGATGGCGTCATCGACGCCGCCGGGTCCTGCGATGGCCATGGCGAGGGAGGCAAAGGGTGCCCAAAGCCTGCCATGTCCAGGACCCTGCCCGGGGCCGGCTCAGGCGCTGAAATACCTGGCCTGGCTGTGCAGGGCCACCAGGGCCGTGGTGCTCTGCTCCGGCTCCAGCTGGTCGCTGTCGTCCATGGTCAGGCCGATGCGGTCGGCGCCCAGCCAGGCGAGCTGCTGGCGGGAGTCGGCCACATTCGGACAGGCGGGGTAACCGAAGGAGTAGCGGCTGCCCCGGTAGCGCTGGGCGAGCACGTCCCGCAGGGCCGCGGGCTCCGCTGCAGCGAATCCCATCTCCCGACGGATGCGGGCATGGGTCCATTCCGCCAGTGCCTCAGCCATCTGGACCGCCAGCCCGTGGAAGTAGAGGTAGTCGCTGTAGCGATCGGCCCGGAACAGTTGCTGGGCAAAGGTGGTGGCCCCTTCGCCCATGGTGACGGCCTGCATCGGCAGCACATCCGACGGGCGCAGAGAACCATCGGCACCGGTCTCGCTGTCGCGGAAGAAGTCGGCGATGCAGTAGCGGTTGCCGCCCCGCTGGCGCGGCAGGGCAAAGCGCCCCAGCTCCTGGCCGGCGCCCGCCGGCGGCGCCCCTGCAGCCATCCCCTCGGGATCGAACACCACCAGCCGATTGCCGTCGCGGCCGCAGGGGAAGTAGCCATAGGCCACCCGCGGGGTGAGCAGGCCTTCGCCGCGGCAGCGGCCGAGCCACTCCTGCAGCACCGGCTCCGCCTTCTCGGCCAGCATCGCCTCGTAGTCCTGCCGGCTCTGCTGCTGGGTCTTGCGCAGCTGCCACTGGCCGGCGAACAGGGCGTTGCGATCGAGGTAAGCGAAGACCTCGTCGAGGTCGATGGCCGCCTCGCTGAGCACCTGTGAGCCCCAGAAGGGGGGAGCGATCGCCGCTTCGGCCGGCACGGCCGAGGAACGCTCCTCGCTGCCGGCTGGTGGTGCTTCGGCGTGCGCCGGGACCGTTGGTTCCAAGGCGGCCTCCTGGGGGGCCTCCTCTGCGGCTGCCGGAGGGGCGGCGGGTTCGCTGAGACCCAGCCCCTCGGGGGTCCCGTCAAGGAAGCCCTCACAGTCGTCCCAGCGGCCGCCCGTCTTGGCGTCCATCAGGGCGTCCATGAAGCGCAGGTCGGCGAAGGCGTCACGGCCGTAGATCACCTGGCCCCGGTAGGCCTGGCGGCAGTCGCCGTTGACGAACCGGGGCGTCAGGGCCGCGCCCCCGAGGATCACGGGAACGGATATTCCGACCTCATTGAACGTTTCCAGGTTGTCCTTCATGAAGGCGGTGGATTTCACCAGCAGGCCACTCATGGCGATGCAGTCGGCCCCGTGCTGCCGCTGGGCCTCGACGATGGCATCGACGCTCTGCTTGATGCCCAGATTGATCACCTCATAGCCATTGTTCGTGAGGATGATGTCCACCAGGTTCTTGCCGATGTCGTGGACGTCGCCCTTGACAGTGGCGATAAGGAACTTGCCCTTGCTGCTCGATTCTCCCTCCTTGCGCTCCATGTGCGGTTCGAGAAAGGCGACGGCCGCCTTCATGGTTTCGGCGCTCTGCAGCACGAAGGGCAACTGCATCTGACCAGAGCCGAACAGTTCACCCACCACCTTCATGCCATCCAGCAGGTAGGTGTTGATGATCTTCAGGGGCGGATGCACCACCAGGGCCTCCTGGAGGGCGGCATCCAGGCCGATGCGTTCGCCGTCGATGATGTGCTGCTTGAGCCGTTCCTCAAGCGGCAGATCGGCCAGCGAGGGCCCCGAGGCGCGTGCCTGCCTGGCACTGACTCCCTCGAACTCGGTGGTCAGCAGGGTGAGGGGGTCGTGGACGCAGATCCCGTCCTCGAATCTGCGCCGGTCGTGGATCAGATCGCGACAGATCTGCTGGTGCTCCCCGCTGATCTTCGCCAGGGGAAGGATCTTCGCCGGGCTGACGATCGCGGCATCCATCCCAGCCTCGCAGCAGTCGTGGAGGAAGACGGAATTGAGCACGATGCGGGCGGCCGGAGACAGCCCGAAGCTGACGTTGCTGACCCCCAGCACGACGTGAACACCCGGAAGCTCGCTGCGGATTCTGCTGATCGCCTCGATCGTGGCGGCCGCATTGGCCCGGTCCTCCTCGATGCCCGTGGAGATGGGCAGGGCGAGGGGGTCATAAAAAATCTCATGGGCAGGAAGGCCGAATTCGAGCGCATCCCTGTAGGCCCTCTGGGCAATGGCGAACTTGCGCTCGGCGGTGCGGGCCATGCCCTCCTCGTCGATCGTGCCGACCACCACCCCGGCTCCGTAGTCACGGGCCAGTTCGAGCACCTTGAAGAAGCGCTCGTCACCATCTTCGTAGTTGGTGGAGTTGAGAATGCATTTGCCGCCGGCCACCTTGAGGCCGGCCTCCATCTTTTGCCACTCGGTGGAATCGAGCATCAGCGGCAGATTCACGTTGGTGACCAGTCGGCTCACCAGATCGTGCATGTCCTTCACCCCATCCCGCCCCACGTAGTCGACGTTCACGTCGAGCACATGGGCGTTCTCCTTCACCTGGCCCCTGGCCACCGCCACCAGGCCATCCCAGTCCTCGGCGTTCAGCAGCTCCCGCACCTGTTTCGAGCCGCTGGCATTGAGCCGCTCGCCGATGATGAGAAAGGAGTTGTCCTGGAAGTAGGGGGTGACGCCATAGATCGAGGCCACCGCCGGCTCGTAGTGGAGCGGGGGCCTCTCCAGCCGTTGCTGGGGGAGCCGCACGTCCCGCAGGGCGGGATGCAGACCGGAGGCAAGCTCCGCCAGCGCGCCGATGTGGGCGGGGGTGGTGCCGCAGCAGCCACCGATCACCTGGACGCCGAGATCCTCGACGAAGTGCATCATCTGCATCTTCATCTCGGTGGGGGTGAGCCGGTAGTGGGCCACCCCGCCGATGTTCTCCGGCAGACCCGCGTTGGGGATGCAGCTCACCACGAAGGGACTGTGCTGGCTCAGGTAGCGGATGTGCTCCTTCATCTGCTCAGGCCCCGTGGCGCAGTTGAGGCCGAGCACGTTGATCGGGAACGGCTCCAGGATCGCCACCACGGCGGCGATGTCGGAGCCCACCAGCATGGTTCCGGTGGTCTCCATGGTGACGGAGACCATCAGCGGTCGGCGTTCGCCAGTGGCCGCGCAGGCCTCTTCGATCCCCTGCAGCGCCGCCTTGATCTGCAGCACGTCCTGGCAGGTCTCGACGATGAACAGATCGACGTCACCGGCGATCAGACCCTCGGCCTGCTCCCGGAACGAGGCCTTCATCGTGTCGAAGTCGATGTGACCCAGAGTGGGCAGCTTGGTGGTGGGGCCCATGGATCCCGCCACGAAGCGTGGCTTCGCCGGGGTGCTGAAGGTGGCGGCCATCTCGCGGGCCAGTTCAGCCGCCCGGCGGTTGATGGCGAAGGCCTGGTCCTCCAGTCCGTACTCGGCCAGGACGATCGAAGCGGCCCCGAAGGTGTCGGTTTCGATCACGTCGCAACCCGCCTCCAGGAACTGACGATGGACCGCCTGGACCGCATCGGGCCTGGTGAAGACGAGGTTCTCGTTGCAGCCCTCGAGGGCGGCGCCACCGAAATCCTCCGCCGTCAGGTCCATCTCCTGCAGGGAGGTGCCGGTGGCGCCATCGAAGACGAGCACGGGACGACCCGGGCCGTGCAGCCAGTCGAGGAAGCCGATGCGATCGGTGGGGCAATGGATGGCGGTGGATACAACCATCAGGCGTCGAGGCGGATGCGGGTGACCCAGTGGTCATAGGAGGGATCGCGGCCCTCCGTGATCGCCGTGAGGCGGTCGCGAAGACGTTCCATCACCGGCCGATGGCTGGAGAGGTCGGTGGATTCGATCCGCCGCACCGGAGTGACCCTAGCGGCGGTGCCGCTGAGGAACACTTCGTCGGCGATCATCAGCTCGGTCTTGTCGACCGCCCGCTCAAGCACGGGGATGTCCATCGATTGGGCCAGCTCCATGATGCTGGCCCGGGTGATGCCTTCGAGGATGTCCTGATCGACCCCCGGCGTGATCAGCACACCGTCCCGGACGATGAACAGGTTCATGCCGCTGGCCTCGCTCACCTTGCCGCGGCTGTTGAGAAGCAGGGCCTCATCGAAGCCGCTCTTGACCGCTTCGGTCTTGGCCAGCGAACTGGTGATGTAGGCGCCGCTGATCTTGCCCCTCAGGGGCAGGGAGCGGTCCTCCTGGCGGCACCAGCTGCTGATCCGGCAGCTGACACCCTCGGGGGAGAGATAGTCGCCCATCTCGATGCCGTAGATGAGAAAGTCGGTCTGGATGTTGTGCAGCCGCGGCGCGATGCCGAGATCGCTGGTGTAGACGAAGGGCCGCAGGTAGATCGGGCAGGTGGGCCGGTTGGCCTGCAGGAACGCCTGGATGGCGCTGTGGATCGTCTCTTCGGCCAGCTCGGTCAGCAGCAGCCGCGCGCTCTGGCTCAGGCGGCGGGCGTGACGATCGGCGCGGAACAGGAGGATTTCGTTGTTGTCGGCGGGATTGGGCAGGGCCCGCATGCCGCCGAAGGCGCCCGTGCCGTAATGCAGTGCATGGGTGGCCACCGACAGGGTGGCTTCAGCGAAGGGGACGCATTGTCCGCCGAACCAGGCATAGGGCAGGAACTGGTGCATGGAAGGCGGTGGCGACGATGCGATCTTCTCATCGCGTTCGGCAGGATGGGGTGATGCATCGACTCGCCTCCATCCCCGGGGAAAGGACCGAGGGCGAGGGGGCCCTCTTCGTGGAGCAGCCACCGGCGCCGGTGGTACTGCTCAGCAGTGCCGACACCGATCTGCTGGCGGTGTCCCAGTTGCTCGAGGCGGAGCCGGCGCTGCTGCCCGCCGAGCTGAGGGCCCTCAACCTCTCGGCCCTGCAGCACCCGGCGGTGATCGACCACTACGTGGCCACCACCCTGGCGACCACCCGTCTGGTGGTGGTGCGGCTGCTGGGGGGACGGGGCCACTGGAGCTACGGGCTGGAGTGTCTGCGGCACTGGACGGACAGCGGCGAGGGCCGCCAGTTGCTGGTGCTGGCCGGCACCGCCGAAGAGGAGCAGGCCCTGGCCTGCCTCGGCAGCCTGGATGGCCCCCTGGCCATGGCCTGTGCGGCCTGCCTGCGGGAGGGCGGGGCCGCCAATCTGCGCTTGCTGCTCCAGACCCTGGCGGCCCTGCTGGCCGGCGAGTCCCCCGAACCACCCCGACCGACGCCCGCCGCTGATCCCCTGCCCCACGACTGGCGCCACGAGCCTGGCTCCAGGGTGGGGGTGATCCTGTATCGGGCCCTCTGGCAGGCGGGGGATCTGGCCCTGATGCAGGCGCTGCTGGAGGCCCTGCGCCGGCGGGGGCTCTCACCAAGGGCCCTGTGGGTCAGCAGCCTGCGGGACGGGGCCATGCAGCGGGGCGTGGCGGACCTGCTGGGACGGGAGCGGGTGCAGGCGGTGCTCTGCGGGACGGGGTTCGCTTCGGTCTCGTTTGAGGAGGCGGGTCTGGGGGCCCCCCTGTGGGAGCGGCTCGGGGTGCCGGTGCTGCAGGTGCTCTGCAGCGGCCGCAGCCGCGGCGCGTGGCACCAGAGCAGCATCGGCCTGGCCCCGCTCGACCTCAGCCTGCAGGTGGCCTTGCCGGAACTGGATGGGCGCCTCACCACCCGGGTGGGGGCCTTCAAGGAGCGAAGCTCCACCAGCGACACCCTGGCCACGGCCCTGCACCGCTACGAGCCCGACAGGGAGCGGCTCGACTGGATCGCCCAGCTCACCGGTGCCTGGACCAGCCTGCGACTGACGCCGGCCCCCGAGCGGCGGGTGGCCCTGGTGCTGGCCAACTACCCCAACCGCAACAGCCGCCTGGCGAATGGCGTGGGCCTGGATACCCCCGCCAGCGCCGCCCTGATGCTCAGCTGGCTGGCGGAGGCCGGCTACGACCTGGGGGCGTCTGCTGATCTGCCCACCGATGGCGATGCCCTCATCCACCGGCTGCTGGAGGGACGCAGCAACGACCCGGAGAGTGGCCATCGCCCTCCCCTGGCCCACCTGCCCCTGGCCACCTACCAGGCCTGGTACGCCACCCTCCCGGTGGAGGGCCGCCAACGGCTGGAGGCGGTCTGGGGGCCGCCGACAGCCGACGGGGGCCTGGAGCCCGCCGCTCTGGCGGAGGGGGGCCCGGCCTTCCCGGTGCGGGGACTGCGTTTTGGCCGGGTGTTGCTGCTGATCCAGCCCGAGCGCGGCTACGACAGGGATCCGAGCCTCAGCTACCACAGCCCCGATCTCCCTCCCACCCATGCCTATCTGGCCCAGTACCTGTGGCTGCGCCAGAGCTTCGCCGCCCAGGTGGTGGTGCACGTGGGCAAGCACGGCAATCTCGAATGGCTGCCGGGCAAGGGACTGGGGCTGTCGCAGGACTGCTTCCCCGAATGGGCCCTGGGGCCGCTGCCCCACCTGTATCCCTTCATCGTCAACGACCCGGGGGAGGGCAGCCAGGCCAAACGCCGTGCCCAGGCCGTGATCCTCGACCACCTGACCCCGCCCCTGGGCCGGGCCGGTCTGCACGGCGACCTGCAGGCCCTGGAGGCCCTGCTCGATGAGTACTGGGAAGCGAGGCAGCTGGGCAGCGCCCGGGCTCCCCTGCTGCGGGAGCGCCTGGGCACCCTGCTGGAGCAACTGCAGCTGCCTGCCATGGCCCAGACGGATCTGGAAGCCCGGCTGGAGGCGGCCGACGGCTACCTGTGTGAGCTCAAGGAAGCCCAGATCCGGCTCGGCCTGCACACCTTCGGCACCCTGCCGGCGCCGGCAAAGCTGGCCGAACTGCTGTTGTGCCTGGCCCGGGCGCCCCAGGCGGGAATTCCGGGCCTCACCCAGGCCTTGGCGCTCGACCTGGGGCTGGATCTCGACCCCTGGGCCGTCCCGGAGGAGGCCCCCCTCGCCGCCGCCGACCGCCTGCGGCTGGCTGTTCTGGCCCAACCGGGGGGCCTGCTGCGCCACGCCGGTGACGGGGTCGCCGTGCTGGAGGGGCTCGCCCTGGCCCTGGTGAGCCACCAGCTGGCCGGAGCCGCCCCAGGGGCAGGGGCCACGCTGCCGATGGGGGCCGCCACCGAACGGGCCCTGCAGCACCTGCGCCAGGCCCTGCTTCCACCGTTGCTGGCCTGTGGGGAGGCGGAGCGGCAGGCCCTGCTCACGGGCCTGGCCGGCGGGCGCATCGCCGCTGGGCCCTCGGGGGCGCCCACCCGCGGGCGGCCGGACCTGCTGCCCACCGGCCGCAACTTCTACAGCGTCGATCTGCGCGGCCTGCCGACGGAAGCTGCCTGGGACCTGGGGCGGCGCAGCGCCGAACTGCTGCTGCAGCTCCATCTGCAGGAGGAGGGCGACGACCTGCGCTGCCTGGCCCTCTCGGTGTGGGGGACCGCCACCATGCGCAACGGTGGCGAGGACATCGGCCAGGCCCTGGCCCTGATGGGGGTGCGGCCCCTCTGGGATGGCCCCACCCGCCGGCTGGTGGATGTGGAGGTGATTCCCCTGCGCCTGCTCGGGCGCCCCCGGGTGGATGTGACCCTGCGCATCTCCGGCCTGTTCCGGGATGCCTTCCCCCAGCTGGTGGGCTGGTTCAACCGCGCCACCCGCCTGGTGGCTGGCCTGGCGGAAGATCCGCAGGACAATCCCCTGGCGGCCTCGGCCCGGCAGGAGGGCCACGGGGGACGCGTCTATGGCTCGGCGCCCGGGGCCTACGGGGCCGGGCTGCAGGGCCTCATCGACAGCGGCCATTGGGAGGAGCGCGGCGACCTGGGCGAGGCCTTCCTCAACTGGAGCGCCTGGCGCTACGACGGCGAT
Source organism: uncultured cyanobacterium (assembly GCA_903917565.1). Classification (GTDB taxonomy): domain Bacteria; phylum Cyanobacteriota; class Cyanobacteriia; order PCC-6307; family Cyanobiaceae; genus Cyanobium. The sequence goes on from CAIXBB010000001.1 coordinate 179,102, forward strand.
CCCACCGATGCCCCCAGCGGTGGGGCCATCGCCGCCACGGCGGACCGTGGCGGGCTCGAACGGCGTCTGGCCCAGGTGCAGGTGGTGCTGCACAACCAGGACAACAGGGAGCACGACCTGCTCGATTCCGACGACTACTACCAGTTCCAGGGGGGCCTCAGCGCCGCCGCCGAGCGACTCCAGGGTCAGGCCCCGGCCCTCTGGTTCGGCGACCATTCCCGCAGCGAGCGGCCCCGGCTGCACCGCCTGGAGCGCGAGTTCGACAAGGTGCTGCGCTCCCGCCTGCTCAATCCCCGCTGGATCGAGGCCATGCAGGGCCACGGCTACAAGGGCGGCTTCGAGATGGCCGCCAGCCTGGATTATCTGTTCGCCTACGACGCCAGCACCGGACGGGTGCCGGACTGGGGCTATGGAGCCATCAGCGCCGCCTGGCTGGAGGACGGGGCCGTCCGGGAGTTTCTGGGCCGTTCCAACCCCTGGGCCCTGCGGGACATGGCCGAGCGCCTGCTGGAGGCCCACCACAGGGGCCTCTGGGAAGGGGCCGATCCGCAACGGCTGGAGCGGCTGATGGCCCTGGTGCTGGAGAGCGAGGGCCTGGTGGAGCAACGCTGAATCAGGCCCTCACGCCCTTCAGGGGATCAGAGGTCGAGGTCCCGGACCATGGAGCGGAAGGGGTCGGTGTTGCCGGGCTTGGCGGCCTGCTCGGTGATCTTGGGCTGGCTCTGGGCTTCGGCCTCCTTCTGTTGCTTCGCCGCCGACGCTCCACCGGGGATGTTGGTGGGGGTGACGGCGGCCCCCTTCATGCGCTGGCCCAGCTCAGCGGCGCTCATCTGCTGGGCGAAGGTTTTCCTGACCGCTTTGGGGATGCCACCGGTGAGGTTCGCGGAACCCTTCTCGGCGGGCTGGATCCCGGCCAGGCCAGGGGTCATCTTCTCGACCCGGGCCTGCATCGAAGCCACCTCGGCCACCATCTCCTTGTCGCCCGGGCTGTCGGCGTTGCCGGGGAAGGTGTGGCGGATCGTGTTGGACCGCTTCATGTACTGGACATCACCAAGACTCGTGGAAGCCTCGGCATCGAGGAAGAAGGACTCGGCCTTGGGTTTGGCCTTGGCGGCAGCCTCAGGCTTGGTCACCGACGCAGCACGGGAACCGAACAGACGATCGAACAGGCCCATCGACGCAAGCAGAAACGTGTCAGCAAACCCTAGCGGCCGCGGAGCACCAGCCCATGAGTATCCGTACCACAACTCATCAGAAGCCCCCGGCGCTGCAGATCGGCCGCGATCGCCTCGCACACCAGTTCAGTGGGTTGCCAGTGGGGCCGCATGGCGTAGTCGTACCAGACCTCCGCGCCGTCGAAGCCCAGATCCGCCGCCGCCGCGATCAGGCGCTGGTGGGGCAGTCGGTAGCGGGCGGGGTGGGCCAGCAGTGCCAGGCCCCCCGCGGCCTGGATCGCCGCCACCACCGCCTCGGCCCCCAGGGCCGGCCCCACCACGGAGGTGCCCTGCAGGTAGGGAAGGAGCGAGGGATGTTCCTCAGCGAACCCCAGCCCCAGGACGTGGACCAGGCATCCCTCCAGCAGGCAGCTGATCTCCACCCCGCGCCAGAGGGTGGGGGCCGACTCGCTGCGCCGTCGCCGTGCCTCGAAGGCGGAAGCGATGGCCCCATGGGCCGCCAGGGCGTGGTGATCGGTGACGGCCAGGTGCTCCAGACCGATGGCGAGGGCCTCGGCAGCCAGGTGCTCGGGATGGAGGCTGCCGTCGCTGCAGACGGTGTGGCAGTGGAAGTTGAAGCGGCCCGGGCAGCTGTCGGCCTCCACCTGGCGCAGCACCGGCGTGAGGGGATGGGCGAGAGCCTCAGGCCGCAGCACCGCCGCTCTCCTGTTGGGCCAGCCGTTCGGAGCGCAGTCGGCGCCAACGGGCATAGAACTGGATGGAGGCGGCCATGAACACCACCAGCGCCACCAGGAACCAGGTGGCGGCACCGGTGGGGAACTGGTTCTTGAACACCACCAGCATCACCACCAGCACCAGCAGCAGGGTGGGCAGTTCGTTGAGCGCCCGCAGCTGGCGGCCGCTCCAGTGGGACTCACCCCGCTGCAGCTGGCCCATCAGCCGGTAGCAGAACCAGTGGTAGACGAGCAGGGCAGCCACGACGGCCAGCTTGGCGTGCATCCAGGCCTGTTTCAACCAGATGGGCTCCACCAGCAGCAGACCCACCGCCATGGCCACGGCCACCACCATGCCAGGGGTGGTGATGATGTTGGCCAGGCGCCGCTCCATCAGGGCGTATTGGGCCTCGAAGGCCTGACGCAGGGGGGGGTCCAGCTCGGCCGCCTCCTGGTGATAGATGAACAGCCGCACCAGATAAAACAGCCCGGCGAACCACACCACCACCCCCACGATGTGCAGGGTCTTGAACCACAGGTAGGCCTCGGGGGGCCAGCTCACGGCCATCGGCAGCGGCAGTGTCATGTCAGGGCCTGCGGGGAAACCGGAAGTGCGTCGGATCGCCAAGTTAGTCGGCAGTAGCGGCGGGCCAAGGCAGCGGCATAGGCCCGATCCACGGGCCCCAGCTGCGGACTGATGCCGCCATCGCGGCAATCCACCACGATCCGCTCGTGGTGGCTCTCCTGGTCACTGACCCGGAGCCTGAGCTGCCAGTGATGCTTGGCACTGCGGCTGATCTCGTCGCCACAGACCGGGCCGACACAGAGGCCCGGTGCGGCCAGTGCCGCCCCCGGGACGCAGGGGAGCAGCACCAGCAGGGCCAGCACTCCGGCCACCAGCCACGCGGACAGGATCCTCACACCATGACCCTCCCACTCATCCGGCCAGCTCCATGGGCTCGCGCTCGCCTTCGCCTGGGTCTTCGGCTCCACCGCTGGGGGGATGGAAGTGCTCCCATACCTGCCGCGCCATGGCGGGCCCGATCCCGGGAACGGCGGCGATCTGCCCGGCGCTGGCCAGCTGGATGGCGTCGATGGAGCGGAAGTGGGCCAGCAGATCCTTCACCCGCTTGGGTCCGAGCCCAGCGATGTCGCTGAGGCGGGAGCGTTTCATCCGCTCGCCCCGCTGCTGGCGGTGGAAACTCAGGGCAAAGCGGTGGGCCTCGTCCCGCAGCCGGCGCAGCAGCACCACCCCCAGCTGGTCGGCTTCGCTGTCGAGCGGCTGGCTGGCGCCGGGCAGGAAGACCTCCTCCCGTTGCTTGGCCAGGGAACAGACGGTGAGTTCCTCATGCAGGTCGAGCTCCCGCAGGGCCTCCATCACCGCCGACAGCTGGCCCTTGCCGCCATCGATCATCACCACGTCCGGCCAGTCGCTGAGGCCATCGGTGTGCAGGGCGGAGGCACCGGCGCGGCGCAGGGCGGCCAGGTCGGCCCCCTCCGCCTTGGCCTGCGACCAGCGCCGAAAGCGCCGTCGCATGATCTCCGCCATGGCCATGAAGTCGTCGGAATGGCCGGCGCGGATGCTGCTGCTGCGGATCCGGTACTTGCGATAGTGCTGCTTGGCCGGCAGGCCGTCGATGAACACCACCTGGGACGCCACGGCATCACTGCCCTGGATGTGGCTGATGTCGTAGCCCTCGATCCGCCGGGGCGGCACCGCCAGCTCCAGCAGCTGGGCCAGATCCTCGGTCGCCAGTTGCTGCTGCTCCGCCCCCCGCTGGGCCCGGGCCAGCTCGAAGCCTGCGTTGCGCTCCACCAGTTCAATCAGATCGGCCTTCTGGCGCCGCTGCGGCACGGCCAGCCGCACCTTGCGCCCCCGGCGCTCCGCTAGCCACTCGCCGACCAGCTCCTGGGCCGGCAGCGGGTGCTGCAGCAGCAGCTCCGGCGGGATCTCCACCGGCTCCACCTGGCTGTAGTGCTCCTCGACCACCCGCTGCAGCACCTCGGCGGGTGTGGCGATGGCCGCGTCGGCGGTGTAGCCCAGACGCCCCACCAGCTTGCCGGCGCGCATCTGGAAGATCTGCACCGCCGCCACCCGATCGTCCGCGGCCAGGGCGATCACATCACGGCTGACGGAGCTGTCCCCAAGGCTCATCTTCTGGTCGGCGGTGAGCAGGTCGAGGCCCTGCAGTTGGTCCCGCACCCGGGCGGCGGCCTCGAAATCGAGGCGTTCGGCATAGCGGTCCATCTGCTGACGCAACAGATCCAGAAGTTCGTCATTGCGGCCCTGGAACACCATCGCCACCTTGCGCAGGATGCGGTGGTAGTCATCAGAGCCGATCTTTTCCTGGCAGACCCCGGGACAGCGGCCGATATCGAAGTTGAGGCAGGTGCGGTCGCGATAGAGGGGCTGGGGACGCTGGCGCAGGGGAAAGACCCGCTTGACCACGGCCAGGGTGCGGCGCAGCAGCCCCACATCCACATAGGGCCCGTAGAAGCGATCGAGCGGGCTGCGCAGGCGGCGCCGCCGTGTGATGAAGATGCGCGGATAGGCCTCGCTCCAGGTGATGCAGAGGTAGGGGTACTTCTTGTCGTCCTTCAGCAGGACATTGAAATGGGGCTGGTGGTTCTTGATCAGGTTCGATTCCAGCGCCAGCGCCTCCGCTTCACTGTCGGTGACGATGAACTCGATCTCGCAAACCTGCCGCACCATCAAGGCGATGCGGGGGCTGATGTCATGGGAGCTGCGGAAATAGCTGCGCACCCGCGCCCGCAGGCTCTTCGACTTGCCGATGTAGAGGATGCGGTCGCTCGCATCCCGCATCAGATAGCAGCCCGGCTCCGCCGGCAGCTCCCGCAGCCGGGCCGCCAGGCGCTCACGCTGCAGCAGCAGAGGCCCGACAACGTCACCGACCGGAGTGCCGACAGGCTCAGCCATGGCGGGGCCTCAACCGCCGTACTGCCAGCCCGTGGCGGACAGTTCCAGTGCGGGGGCGTCGCGGTGCAGGGTCGCCGTCTTGACCTCCCCCACGAAGACGGTGTGGTCGCCATGGGCCACCTGGCCCACCAGGGTGCACTCCACCGCGCCAAGGGCATCGTCGAGCACCGGCAGACCCAGGGGACCCGGCTGGAACGGGGCGGCATCGAAGCGCCCACCCACCCCCTTCTGGGGTTTGAAGAACACGGCCGCGAGATCCTTCTGGTTGGCGGCCAGCACGTTGAGGGAAAAACGGCCGGTGCGCTGAATCATGCCGTTGCTGGTGGAGTCGGAGCGCACCGCCATCACCACCAGCGGAGGCTCAAAGGAGCCCTGGGTGACCCAGCTGGCGGTGAACCCGTTCACCTCCGCGCCTTCGGCCACCCCGCAGATGAACACCCCGTGGGGAATCTTGCGCAGCAGCGTTTTCTTGGCGGCCGCGTCCAGAACAACGTCAGTCATGGGGGTGGCCGGCAAGGATGGGACGACTCTAGGAACCCGCCCGGGCCCTTCTCCATAGGCTGGGGGCATGCGAGCCCTCTACCCCGGCAGTTTCGATCCCCTCACCCTCGGCCACCTCGACCTGATCGAGCGGGCGGCGCACCTCTTCGACGGTGTCGTGGTGGCGGTGCTGACGAACCCCTCCAAGCAGCCCAGTTTTTCCCTCGAGCGGCGGTTGGAGCAGATCCGCATGGCCACCGTGGGAATGGCCGGCATTGAGGTGAGCCATTTTGACGGCCTCACCGTCACCTACGCCCAGAGCTGTGGAGCCCAGGTGATCCTGCGGGGGCTGCGGGCGCTGAGCGACTTCGAATTCGAGTTGCAGATCGCTCACACCAACCGGACCCTGGCCCCCCGGGTCGAGACCCTGTTCATGGCCACGTCAGCCCACCACAGCTTTTTGAGCAGCTCGGTGGTGAAGGAGGTGGCCCGCTTCGGCGGGGACGTCGGCCACATGGTCCCGCCGGGAGTGGCGATCGACCTGGAGAGGCTCTTTAATCGACTGGCAGCGCCGGAAACCCCATATGGCTGAAGTCCGCTTCACCGTGCTCGACCAGCTGGACCAGCTGGAGGACATCGTCCTTGAAGGCAGCAGGATCCCCTTCAGCGGTGGACGGCTGGTCAATGAGCAGGACGCCATCGAGATGATGGATGCCCTGCGGGAGGCCCTGCCGGGGCAGATCTCCCAGGCCGAAGACCTGATCCGTCAGCGGGAGGGATTCATCGAGAAGGCCAGGTTGCAGGCCGAGGAGATCGTCACCCAGGCGCGGCGGGAGCGGGAGCAGCTCATCAATGCCGCCGCCATCCGCCAGGAGGCCGAGCGTCAGGTGACGGAACAGCGGGAACTGGCCCGCCAGCAATGTGAGCAGATGGTGCTGCAGGCCCGCCAGCAGGTGGCCCAGACCGAACAGGAGCACCAGGCCCGAATGGCCCAGTTCGAGCAGCAGTTCGCCGGCCGCCGCCAGCAGCTGGAGCAGGAAGCCCAGCAGCGCCGTCAGCTACTGGAGCAGGAGGCGGCGGAACGCAATCGCCAACTGCTGGAGCAGCACGAACGCGGCCGGGCCCAGGCCCTGCAGGATCTCGAAGGCATCCGCCAGGAAGGGCTGCGCCTGCAGCGGGACAGCCAGGTCGAAGCGGAGCGCCTCCATGCGGACGCGCTCCAGTTCCGCCAGCAGACCCAGCAGCAGTGTGAGGCCCTGATTGCCCGCAGTCGCCAGGAGTCCTCCACCATTCAGGAGGGGGCCAATCGCTACGCCGAGCAGGTGCTGGGGGAACTGGAGGTGCGTCTCAAGGAACTCAGCCAGGTGGTTCTGGGCGGTCGGCGCGAATTGGTGCGCCTTCAAGGCCAGGAGGCCAGCGCCGCCAGCCGCCCCACAGAAGCCCCGATTCCCCTGGAAAACGCCGCAGTGGATCGGGCCCGTCGTGCTGCCGGTCGCCTCAAGCGCGCCGCCAGCCGGGGCCTGGCCAGCTGAGGCCTCCGCCCGGAAGCTGGGAGTTTCAGACTCAGTGGCCTCAGAGGGCCTGCTGACAGCCGCCCACGCTCTGGACCTGGCGCAGGACAAGCCCGATCGTCTCGTTCGGAGCACCCGCCCCGGCGGACATGGCGCTCACAAAGCGGGGTCCATCCACTGTCTGGAGAACGCCGCTGATCGAGCGCACGCCGGTGAGCGTTCCGGTCTTGGCGAAGAACTGTCCATCGAGACTGGTGCCCTTGTAGAGGTTGCGGAGGGTGCCGCGACGACCGGCGATGGCCAGGGAACTGACGTAATCCCTGGAATAGGGGTGGTGGTCCATGCGCAGCAGCAGGGCCACCAGGAAGCGGCTGGTCAGCCGGTTGGAGCGATCCAGGCCACTGCCGTCGGCGATCCTGATCCCCTGCATGGGCAGGCCCTGGTCATTCAACCAAAGGGACTCCTGCCGCGTGGCGCTGGTCACATCCCAGGTGCCGGCCGCCTGACGCAGCAGCACCTCGGCGGTGAAGTTATGGCTTTCGGTGTTGGCCAGGCTGAGCAGGCCATGCATGGAGGTGGAGGGTTCCTCATGCACCAGCACGGCATCGCTCGGCAGCGGCTGGCGAGCGGAGACCATGGCCAGCTGCACCTGCTGGCCGCTGCCCTGGGCCATGGAACGGCGTAGCAGGGTCTGGAGCCGGGAGGGCGGGTTGCTCACGGCCTCGTCAATCGCGTTGCTTGTGATCGCCAGGCGAGTGATCGGGGCGCCGTAGGCATAGGCCCGATCACCCATGTTCCAGCCACTCGGCCACCAGTTCTGGGAGGCTTCCTCCGCCAGCTCCAGCCGCACGGGGGTGCCGGCCGCCATGGCGAGCTGGGCAAAACGCTGCAGCTGGGGCAGGGCCAGATCGGGGTCCCCCTGACCGATCAGCCGCAAGGTGCCGTCATGCAGCCGCCAAAGCTGGGTGGTGAGCCGGTAGTCGGGACCGAGGCGGTCGAGGGCAAAGGCCGTGCTGACCAGCTTCTGGTTGGAGGCCGGCACCCTGGGCTGCCGGCCGTTGACATCCGCCAGCAGGCGGCCGCTGCCATCGGCGACGCTGACGCTCCAGCGGGACTGCTCTTCCCCCAGCACCTGGGCCACCTGCCGTTGCAGCGTCGGACAACTGACTTCGCTGGCCAGCTGCGGGAGGCCCACCGGCGGCGGGGCCGACGGCAAGGAAGCCACGGGCAGGGGCCGCAGGCTTCGACCTGACGGCAGCGCCGGTGTGCTCTGGGCCCAGCCAGCCGTGGCCAGGGGGATGGAGCCACCGGCGGCCAGGAGCATCGCCATCACCAGCAACGGACGGCGGCGGCGCTGGAGCCAGGCCAACAGGCGGGCGGGCGATGTCATGTCAGGAGGTTCGCAGTTTCAGGTCCGTGACGGTGCCGTTGAAGCGGTAGTTGAGGCCCTCCAGTTCCACCGGGGCACCGATCTTGATCGTCTGGTTGCCGAAGACAACGCCGCCATCGGTGCGCCGTCCCTGCCCCTCAAGGACGAAACGGCCATCGAAGGTGCTGAAGGTCTTCTGGTTGGGATCAGGGGCACTGACCACCTTCCCGTCGGGGGTGAGGGTGGAGATGATCCGATTGAAGGGAATGATCTGCTTCACCGCCACACTGCCGTGGGGTTGGTTGCGGATCACGATCGCCACCTTGCCCTCCTGGCGTGCCTGCTGCAGCAACTCCTGGGGGGCAGCGGCGGGTTCGCCGCGCACATCGACCATCACGGTGACCGGCACGAGGGCTCCGGTGGCCTGGGCCACAGCGCCACTCAGGCGGGGGCTCCAGATCACGCCTCCGATCGCCAGAAGGGCCGCGGCGGCGGCTCCGAGGTCGACGAAGCTCCAGGAACGGGTTCGGGGCGAATCGCTGGGCATGGGCACCTGGAAGCCAGCGAAGTGTACGCAGCCTTTCCGGGATGCACCAGCCGGGCCGGAGCGTCAGTTCTGCAGGTCTTCGATCATCTGGCCCAGGGCCCGCAGGTTGCTCCCCAGACCCGCCTCCTCCCGCCCGCTCAGGGCCAGGTCCTGCTGCTCGGCATCGGGCTTCTGCTCAAAGCGGCTGGCGAGCCGGAAGCCGTCGGGGTCGAGGCGGTAGAGCTCCCACTCGCCCGGATAGGCACAGCGCAGGGCGCGATCGGACTTCGGCAGCAGGGCATAGGCGGCCTGCCAGCCGGCCAGGAAGCCCTTGCGACGCTGGCGCGCCACGCTGCCGATGCCGATGGCGGCATCCTCCAGGGAGGGATTGAGAAGCACCACGGTGTCGCCGTGGCTGCCGCACACTGCCTCCACCAGCTCGTACTCCGGCTGGCTGGCCCCCACCAGCAGCAGCAGCCCCTGGGAGGGCTTCTCCTGCTGCAACCGCCGCTGGTCGGAGAAACTGCCGATGCGCTCCGCCTGGGCCGGAGCATTCCGGCGTGCCAGGGCGGTGGCACCGGCATCCGGGAACAACAGCCGCACCTCCGGCCGTTCAGCGATCAATCCCTCCAGCAGGCGCAGCGCCACCGGTAGCAGGCGCAACCCCTCGAAGCGGAACTCCACGGTCCAGCGACCCTTCGATCCGCCCGCCAGGGCCGCCTGCAGGGCCCCGAGGGCTTCGGCTTCGGCGGTGTGCAGGTCGGCAGGCAGCATCGGCTCGCAGCAGGGCTGATCGGACCTTACCCAGGCGATACCGCCAGGTTGCGGCGTGCCTGCTCCAGGGCCGCAGGCAGGCCGGCCAGGTCCGCCGGGGTGATCCAGGGCCCTAGGCTGACCCGCAGGCCGCTGGAGGCCTCCTCGGGTGGATACCCCATGGCGAGCAGAACGGCACTGGCGCCCGGTGCCCCTGAGCCTGTCGCCGTAGCCCCACTGGTGCAGGCCGAACCACTGCTCACGGCATAGCCCAGGCGGGCCAGCTCCCGCACCAGCCTCCGACCACTCACCGGTCGGTCCTTGGCAGAGGTCACCAGCAGGCTGATGTGATGGGGAAGGCGCCCGCTGGGATCGTCCGGGTCAGGTCCGCTGAGGCGCACCCCCTCCAGCCGGAGCAGCTCGTCCAGCAGACGATCCCGCAGCGGCCCCATCGGATCCTGGCCTTCATGGGCCGCAAGCCGCCGTTCGGCCAGCTCAAGGGCCGTTGCGAAACCCGCCACCAGAGCGACAGGCTCGGTGCCTCCGCGTCGCCCGCCCTCCTGCACACCGGCGATCAGGGGTTCCAGCCGGATCCCGCGCCGCACCAGCAGGGCCCCGACACCGCGGGGCCCCTGAAGCTTGTGGGCCGCGCAGCTGAGCAGATCCACAGGCAAGCGGCTGAAGTCAATGCTTCGGTGGCCCACCACCTGTACGGCGTCCACATGGAGCAGAACCCCGGCCTGACGACAGAGCTGACCGATCACGGTGATCGGCTGAAGCGTGCCCACTTCGCTCTGGCCCCAGAGGATGGACACCAGACGGGTCGGCGGGTGAAGCAGTGCCTGGAGAGCCTCCAGGTCCACCACACCGCGGCGATCCACCGGCAGGAGTTGCGCATCCCAGCCCCGCCGAGCCATGGCGTCGGCAGCGGCGTAGCTGGCGGGATGTTCCACCGCCGAGAGCAGCACCCTCCCTGGCTCCAGGGAGCCGGCGCAGCCGATCAGGGCGGTGTGGATCGCTTCGCTGCCCCCCGAGACAAGCATCAGCTCCTCGCTGGCGCAGCCCAGCCTTGAAGCAAGAGCCTGGCGGTCGCGCTCCAGACGGTCGGCCGCCGCCAGGCCGAAGCCATGCAGGCTGGAGGGATTGGCCCAGGCTTCCCGATGGGCGACCTCCATGGCTTCCAGCACCTCCGTCGCCGGGGGACTGGTGGCGCAGGCGTCGAGGTAGATCTCAGGGGAGGGCCTGGCCGTTCCACGGGCCTCAGGGAGCGGCGGGTTCATCACGGGAGAGGCGTCCCCGGGTGCGGGATTCCAGGGACTCGCCGGCCAGGGCCACCAGGTCATCAAGGGAGCGACCCTCCAGCAGGGCCGTGACGCGGGCCCGGGCGTCGGCGCTGGCGCAGGCCCCGGGGCGAAGGCAGCCGTTCACGCACGCCGTGGCGCAATCGATGGAGGCAGGCGCCGGAATGGCCTCGGCCACCACCGGCTCGGTCATGTCTGCGGCGGGGGGGGCTGCTGGGGCAGGGCCGAACAGGGAGGGGGCCACCACCCCGTCGAACACCGCCTCAGCGGGACCGGTCATGATGACGTGGCCGCTGGCCTCGTCCCAGTGGATCTCCAGTGGCCCCCCCGGCAGATCCACCCGGGCGTGGCGGTCGGAAAGACCCAGCAGATGGCAGGCCACCAGAGTGGCGCACGCACCGGTGCCACAGGCCAGGGTGGGCCCGGCCCCCCGCTCCCAGACGCGCATCACCAGATGGTCGGGGGCCATCACCTGGACGAAGTGGACGTTGGTGCGGGCCGGAAAGGCCTCGTGCACCTCCAGCGCGGCGCCAAGGGTCTCCAGATCGATCACCGACACGTCGTCCACCGGCACCACGGCATGGGGATTGCCCATGCCGGCGGCCGCCACCGCCAGGGGCTGACCCAGCACCTCGAGCAGACCCACCGGCAGCCCCTCCACCCCCACGGCCAGGCCGGTGGGAATGGTGTCCGGCGCCAGGAACGGGGCGCCCATGTCGACACGAATGCGCCCGTCTTCAGCCAGGGCCGGCACGATGCGACCGGCCAGGGTCTCGACCTCCCAGCGGCGGGGGGCGACGTCGCCGTCGCTGTCTGCCAGGAAGCGGGCCAGACAGCGGATGCCGTTGCCGCACATCTCCGGCTCCGTGCCATCGGCGTTGAAGATCCGCATCCGCAGTTCCCCGCCCTCCCGGGGGGGCAGAGCCAGGATCACGCCATCGCCTCCGACCCCGAAGCGCCGGTCGCAGAGCCGTTGCACCCGCTCGGGGGTCAATCCGAGTGTGTCCTCAGAATCCCCTAAGCTGCGGCCGTCAAGCAGCAAGAAGTCATTCCCCAGACCCTGGTATTTGCTGAATGGGAGCACCTGGAGCACCGTTCCGTATGTCCTGGAGGTTGGGGTCGATCCTATGCAGAGTTTCTTTGAACGACGGGGGCCCAAGCTCGACACGACCCTGCCCAGTGTGCGCCATGTTCAGGAGCTGATTCGCATCCGCACCCCCGTGAGCGTCATGCTGCTTTCCGGCCAGGAGTGTGATGGCATCATCCGTTGGCAGGACAGTCATTTCCTGGCGATGAGCACCGAGCCCGGCACGCCGTTGCTGCTGATCAGCCTGACGGCGATCGCCTCGCTGCGTGCCCTGACCTGAGCCACCCATGGGCTGTGACACGATCACTCCCACCCCATACGGCCCGTGACAGAACCCTCCCGCTACCGGCCCGAGACGATCGAGCAGCGCTGGCAGCTGCAGTGGGAGCAGCTGGGACTCCACGCCACGCCTGACCTCGACGGCGTCGCCGACGACCCCTACTACGCCCTGTCGATGTTCCCCTACCCATCGGGGAGCCTCCACATGGGCCACGTCCGCAATTACGTGATCACGGATGTGATCGCCCGGGCGGCCAGGCTTCGGGGATACCAGGTGCTTCACCCCATGGGCTGGGATGCCTTCGGGCTGCCGGCGGAGAACGCGGCCATTGAACGGGGCGTTGACCCGGGGGACTGGACCGACCGGAACATCGCCCAGATGCGGGAGCAGCTCAAGCGCCTGGGCCTTTCGATCGACTGGGACCGGGAGGTGGCCACCTGCCATGCCGACTATTACCGCTGGACCCAGTGGCTGTTCCTCCAGTTCCTCGATGCCGGCCTGGCCTACCGCAAGGAGGCGACGGTCAACTGGGACCCGATCGACCAGACGGTGCTGGCCAACGAGCAGGTGGATGCCGAGGGGCGCTCCTGGCGTTCCGGCGCCCAGGTGGAGAAGCGCCGGCTCCGCCAGTGGTTCCTGAGGATCACCGCCTACGCCGATGCCCTGCTCGACGATCTCCCCTCCCTGCAGGGCTGGCCGGAGCGGGTGCGCACGATGCAGGCCAACTGGATCGGCCGCTCCCTCGGCGCCGAGCTCACCTTCACGGCAGAAACCGGTGCCGACATCACCGTCTTCACCACCAGGCCCGACACGATCTACGGGGCCACCTACGTGGTGCTGGCTCCGGAGCATCCCCTGGTGGCCGAGCTGACCACGGACGAGTGTCGCCTTTCCGTGGCCGCCTTCTGTGATCTGGTCAGCCGCCAGAGCGAGCAGGAGCGGATGGCCGAGGACCGGCCCAAGCGGGGGGTGCCCATCGGCGCCTGGGTCCGCAATCCCGCCAGCGGCGAGGTCATTCCCGTCTGGATCGCCGACTACGTGCTGGCCGACTACGGCACCGGCGCCGTGATGGGGGTCCCGGCCCACGACCAGCGCGACTTCACCTTTGCCCGCCAGTACGCGCTGCCGGTGCGGCGGGTGGTGATCCCCGAGGGTTCCGACCCCCACGCCTACGAAGGCCAGGCCTGGACCGAAGGCGGCGTGTTGATCGCCTCCGGCCCCTTCGACGGTCTGACCACCGCCAAGGCCAAAACCAGCATCGTCGCCAGCGCCGAAGAGCAGGGCTGGGGGCAGGGCCGGGTGCAATATCGGCTGCGCGACTGGCTGATCTCCCGCCAGCGCTACTGGGGCTGCCCCATCCCCGTGATCCACTGTGACGCCTGCGGCGTGGTGCCGGTCCCCGTGGACCAGCTGCCGGTGGAACTGCCCCGGGACATCCCCTTGAGCGGCAAGGGGGGCAATCCCCTGGCGCGGCTTGAATCTTGGCTGACCGTGCCCTGCCCCAGCTGTGGCGCCCCCGCCCAGCGGGAGACCGACACGATGGACACCTTCATGTGCTCGTCCTGGTACTACCTGCGCTTCAGCGACCCCCACAACAGCGAGCGGCCGTTCGTCCGCGGCGCCGTCGACCGCTGGTTGCCCGTGGATCAGTACGTGGGCGGCATCGAGCACGCCATCCTGCACCTGCTCTATTCCCGCTTCTTCACCAAGGTGCTGCGGGACCGGGGGCTGCTGGGCTTCTCCGAACCCTTCGCCCGCCTGCTCACCCAGGGCATGGTGCAGGGCATCACCTACCGCAACGCCCACACCGGGCAGTACGTGGCGCCGGCCCAGGTGGACGACCCCAACGACCCCCGTGATCCCATCAGTGGCGAGGTGCTGGAGGTGTTCTACGAGAAGATGTCCAAGTCGAAGCACAACGGGGTGGATCCGGCGGTGGTGATCGACCGCTACGGCGCCGACACGGCCCGCATGTTCATCCTGTTCAAGGCACCGCCTGAGAAGGATCTGGAGTGGGACGACGCCGATGTGGAAGGCCAGTACCGGTTCCTGCAGCGCCTCTGGCGCCTGGTGGACGGGGCCCAGGGCAGGGGGCTGTGCCTTTCCGGGCCGGGCCTGCAGCCCGCCAAGGGGCTCGATCCCGCCACCCTCAGCGACGGGGAGAAGGACCTGCGGCGCGCTGTGCACACCGCCATCGCCGCCATCAGCGAAGACCTGGAGGGGGAGCTCCAGCTCAACACCGCCGTCTCGGAGCTGATGAAGCTCAGCAATGCCCTGGCCGCCTATCTCGACACGGCCAGCCCAGCGGTGGGCAGCGAGGCGCTCTCCACCCTGCTGATCCTGCTGGCCCCCTTCGCGCCCCACCTGGCCGAGGAACTCTGGCAAAGGCTCCATGGCCGCGAGGATGGGGCGATCGTCGCGGCCGAAGCGAGTGTGCATCGCCAGCGCTGGCCCGTCGTTGATCCAGCCGCCCTGGTGCGCGACACCATCCCCCTGGTGATCCAGGTGAAGGGAAAGATGCGAGGCAGCCTGGAGGTTCCCGCCGACGCCGATGCGGCCACCCTGGAGCGGCTGGCCCTGGAGAGCGAGGTGGCCCAGCGCTGGCTGGAGGGTCAGCCCCCCAGGCGGGTGATCGTGGTGCCCGGCAAGCTGGTCAATCTGGTGCCCTGAGGGCCTACAGGCTGCGTCCTCAGGCCAGCAGGGCGGCCGCGTGGTGACGCAGGTGGTCGTCGATGAAGCTGGCGATAAAGAAGTAACTGTGGTCATAGCCCTCCTGGTAGCGCAGCTGCAGGGGGTGACCCGCCGCTGCCGCCGCCGCCGCCAGGTCGGCGGGCCTCAGCTGGCTGTGAAGGAATGGGTCGGCGAGGCCCTGATCCACCAGCAGGGGCAGCCGCTCCGCCGCTGAGGGGAGCAGAAGGGTGGCATCCCAGGCGGTCCAGGCCCGCTGATCCGGGCCCAGGTAGGCCCCGAAGGCCTTCTGGCCCCACGGACACGCGCAGGGGTGGCAGATGGGGGCCAACGCGGACACCGAGAGGTAACGGCCCGGGTGCCGCAGGGCCGCGACCAGGGCGCCGTGCCCCCCCATGGAATGGCCACTGATGCCACGGGCCTGGCCCAGGGGCAGGTGGGCTTCCAGCAGGGTGGGCAGTTCCTCCACCACATAGCTGTGCATCCGGTAATGGCGGTCCCAGGGGGATGTGGTGGCATCCACGTAGAAACCCGCGCCATGGCCCAGATCCCAGCCGCCCTCTGGATCCGTGGGCACCGCCGCACCCCTGGGGCTGGTGTCAGGGGCCACCAGGGCCAGGCCGAGGCTGGCGGCGAGGCGATGGGCCCCGCCCTTCTGCATGACGTTCTCGTCGGTGCAGGTGAGGCCCGACAGCCAGTAGAGGGCGGGGACCAGGGCCCCGGCGAGGGCCTGGGGGGGCAGGAACACCGCGAAGGTCGCTGCAGCATTGAGCTGGGTCGACAGGTGCCTGTAACGGCTGTGCAGACCGCCGAAACTGCGGTTCTCGCTGAGCAGCTCGAGCATGGGGCCGACCTCGGCGTTCAGAAGTGGATCACGGAGCGGATGCTCTGGCCGGTGTGCATGAGATCGAAGGCCCGGTTGATGTCCTCCAGCCCCATCGTGTGGGTGATGAAGCTGTCGAGGGGGATCTCCCCCCGCTGGAACCGTTCGACGTAGCCGGGCAGCTCCGTGCGGCCCCGCACGCCGCCGAAGGCGGAGCCACGCCACACCCGCCCCGTCACCAGCTGGAACGGCCGGGTGGCGATCTCCTCGCCCGCTCCGGCCACGCCGATGATCGTGGATTCGCCCCAGCCCTTGTGGCAACACTCCAGGGCGGCGCGCATCACCTGAACGTTGCCGATGCACTCGAAGGAGTAGTCGACCCCACCGGCGGTGTGATCGATCACCACCTCCTGGATCGGGGCATCGAAGGCCCTCGGATCAAGGCACTCGGTGGCTCCGAGCTGGCTGGCGATGGCGAACTTGTCGGGGTTGGTGTCGATGCCGATGATCCGCTCCGCCCCAGCCATCACCGCCCCGATGATCACCGCGAGGCCGATGCCACCGAGGCCGAAGACGGCCACGCTGCTGCCGGGTTCCACCTTGGCGGTGTTGAGCACCGCGCCGATGCCGGTGGTGACACCGCAGCCCAGGAGGCACACCTTCTCCAGGGGCGCCCCAGGGGCGATCTTGGCCACGGCGATCTCGGGCACCACCGTGTATTCGGAGAAGGTGGAGGTGCCCATGTAGTGGAAGATCGGCTGGCCGTTCCTGGAGTAGCGACTGCTGCCGTCGGGCATCAGGCCCCTGCCCTGGGTGCTGCGGATCGCCTGGCAGAGGTTGGTCTTGCCGGAGAGGCAGAAGCGGCAGGCCCGGCATTCGGGTGTGTAGAGAGGGATCACGTGGTCTCCCACCGCCACGGAAGTCACCCCAGGGCCCACCTCCACCACCACCGCACCCCCCTCATGGCCGAGCACAGCCGGGAAGATCCCCTCGGGGTCGGCACCGGAGAGGGTGAAGGCATCGGTGTGGCACACCCCCGTGGCCACCACCCGCAGCAGCACTTCGCCGGTGCGGGGGCCTTCCACGTCGATCTCGGTGACCTCCAGCGGCTGCCCTGCGGCCCAGGCGACCGCGGCGCGGGATCGGACCATGGGAAAGATCCGAAACCTATCAGGTGTGGTGGAAGGTCAGGCTGTCGGGCCGGCCCCAGTCGCCAATGGCGCCGTAGCCACGGGCATTGGCGCAGAGGTGGCGCAGCATCCAGAACACCGGCTCCACCGCCTCCAGTCCCAGTTCCGCCTGGATGGCGGCCAGACTGCGGGGCTGCCCATCGGCCATCAACCCCTCCACCTGGCTCTGCAACGCCAGGATCCCCGCGGCCGCCTGCTTGCCGGCCTCCACGCCTGGCTGGTGGTAGGCGTTGACGTTGACCAGCTCCCCGTAAAGGCCCACCGCCCGCTCGAAGAGACCGATCAGGGCACCGAGGCCCCGGGCATCGAAGCGGCGCAGGGTGATGGTGATGCTCTGGCGGGCCTGTTCGGCCAGGGCCGTCCGGGTGCCCTGCAGGAACCCCTCCAGGAAATCGGCTGGACACTCGCCATCGATCGGGGGGATCTCCTGCGGATCCTCCAGCACCTCGATGAAGGTCACGAAGAAATTGTCGAGACCATCGCGGAGCTGCTGCACATAGGCGTGCTGATCGGTGGAGCCCTTGTTGCCGTACACCGCAAGGCCCTGGTGCACCACCTCTCCATCCCGGTCGAGGCGCTTGCCCAGGGACTCCATCACCAGCTGCTGCAGGTAGCGGCTGAACACTTCAAGCCGGTCGCGGTAGGGGAGCACCACCATGTCGCGGCGGCCTCGGCCGCCACCGGCCACGTGCCAGGAGGCGGCCAGCAGGGCCGCCGGATTGGTGCGCAGGTTGGGTCGCCGCGTCAGACGGTCCATCGCGGCGGCCCCCTCCAGGAAGCCGCGCAGGTCGGCGCCGATCAGGGCGGCCGGCAGCAGGCCGACGGCACTGGTGATGCTGGTGCGGCCGCCCACCCAGTCGAACATGTCGAAACGCTGCAGCCATCCCGCCGCTTCCGCCTCCTGATCCAGGTGGCTGCCCTTCATGGTCACGGCCACGGCCTGGGCACTCCATGTCCCCCCGGCCGCTACCACCTGTGCCCGGGCCTGCACCATGCCCAGGTGGGGTTCGGGAGTTCCCCCCGACTTGCTCACCACGATGACCAGGGTGGTGGTGAGGCGCTCGCCCAGGGCGGCGAGGGTGCGGGCCATGCCGTCCGGGTCGACGTTGTCGAAGAAGTGGAACGGCAGACCCATGCCGTGCTGCTGCAGGGCCCTGAGCATCAGCAGGGGCCCGAGCCCCGAGCCGCCGATGCCGATCCAGAGAACATCGGAGAAGGGTCGGTCGCCGGGGGCCGTGATCGTGCCCGCAAGCACCTCCCGCCCGAAGGCTTCGAGGCGATCCACCTCTGAGGTGATGGCGGCACTCAGCGCCGGATCGGGAGCCAGCTCCGGTGCCCGCAGCCAGTAGTGACCCACCATCCGCCCCTCGTCGGCGTTGGCGATGGCTCCGGCCTCCAGGGCCTCCATGGCGGCGAAGGCGCGGGCGAAGGGAGCCTGGAAGGCCTGCAGATCCCCCTCCTCAAGAGCCATCCGGCTGACGTCGAGCCAGAGGGCAAGGTCGGGATCGTGCCAGAGCAGCTGGCGGAAACGCTCCCAGAGGGAAGTGGGATCGAGGCCGTTCAACGGCGGCAGCGGGGACATGGCTCCTGGGACGCCGTGACGGGCCCATGAACCGTATCCATCCTCCTCCGTGTTCGGCAAGCGGATCGGCGGATGCGGGGCTTCCCCCACAGGGTCCAGCGGCAGGAGCGCCCCAAAGGGAAAGAAAATCCGGAATTGTTCGTTACAATCCATCTAAAGATCCACGTTTTTGCTTGCTGTCCCGCCTCGCAAGAACTAATCCTCTCAGCTTCACCCGCGTGCGGGGCAAGCGTCGCTTCTTTCTGCGCGGGTCCCTTGCCCTGGGTGTGATCGGACTGTGTCTCGTCCCCTTCACCTGGGAACCCCGGGTCCGGGGGCGCTCCACTTTTCTGCCCACGGAAGGCCACCGCGCCATTGACGCCTTCCCTCTGATCAGTCGTTCCACCAGCGAAGGCCTTCGGCCGGATCCGATCGATTTCAGCCCCGAGGAACTGCGGGAGCTGAACCGTCGTTTTGGCGTGCACGGCCCCCAGCCCCGTCTCGCCCAGTTGTTCACTGAGGGCATCGACCAGCTCCAGCCCCTGCGCACCCACACCCTCGGTCGGCTTGAGGAGCTCAGGCCGGTGATCCTCAGCGAGAGCCTCCGTCACCACATCAATCCGATGCTTGTGACGGCCGTGCTGTTCGATGAGCTTCAGCACGCCAAGCCAGGCGAGGACAACCCTCTGGCCGCCCGCAGCGGCCTGTTCAGCACCCATGGCCCTGCCCAGCTCAGCCTCGGCGAGCTCGTCAAACAGGGTCTGCTGCCGGCCGATGCCACTCCGGAGCAGATCGATGAGGCCCGCATGGAGCTGCTCGATCCCGATCGCAACGTACGGCTGCTGGTGGGCAAGTTCGTGCGCCTGAAGCAGGCCCTCGGCCTCTCCGGCCAGGCCCTGCTGATGGCCAGCACCTCCCCTGCCGACGCCAAGTCCATGGCCACCCTGGCCTATCTGCACAACGGCAAGCTCGACTACCCCGCTCGGGTGCTCCGCTACATGCAGGACCCGGAACTGCATGCCCTCGTCTATGGAACCCGCAATCCGATCACCAGCCCGCTGATCTGATCCCGTGCGGCGACCTTCCTCCCTGCCGCCCTTCAGCAGAGGACGCCGATGGAGGCCAGCCGCACCTGCAGTTCATGCCAGTCGAAGCTGCGGGGATCCATGCGCTCCCCGCCCAGATCCACGTGCTGGTGGGTGGTGATGTTGTTGGCAGGAATACCGTAGCGGCGCATCCAGCGGCCCAGGACGACGGCCAGAGCGTCGTACTGGGCGGCGGTGTAACCACTGTGGGCGCGCTCCTGGTCCTCCCCATCGAGGGGGGTCTCCAGGCTCAGGTGCAGGGAGAAGTTGTTGATCGACCCTCCCACCTCCGGGTTGGTCACCACCCAGCGGCCGTTGAAGGCGGAGTTGCCCGATCCGAAGGCTCGCTTGGAGGGATCGAGCACTTCCACCACCCGGCCATCCTGAGCGATCAGGGTGTGATAACTCACCTGATCCTCGTCCCTGGGATGGGGTGTCATGAACGTGTTGATGGCCGAGTCGATGCCGTTGACGGTCTCGTGGAGCACAACGACCTGGGGGGTGGGATTCACCGGCTGGCCAAAGGCATCCTGGCGAAACCGCTCGCCATAGTTGCTCGGATCGATGCGCAGATGGATGGAGTCGTAGCGGAGGCGCTCCGCCAGGGCGAGCAGGCGGCTGCGCATCTGGGGGTCCGCCTGGCAGGCGCCCCCCAGGGGAGCACGCCAGGCCGCATGGGGCGGCGGCAGGGCCGTCGCCAGGGGCTGCTGCAGGTTCCTGGCTGCGCCTGGGGACTGCCGCACCTCCTGCAGCAGGTCGAGCAGGGAGGAGCGGCCACCGGCATTGCCCGGGGCGCCGAACAGGTCGCGGCCCAGCCAGGTCAGTCCGCCGATGCTCAGCACACCCGCGCCAGCCACCGCCAACACCAGGGGGCGCAGGGACGAACTCATGGCAGCAACGACAGCCAGCGCTGTCGGTTCCGGCCCGTCTGGTCAGAGGCCAGCAAGGGGTCGATCACCAGCTGCCAGCTGAGCGGGGAAGGGGGATCGGGCCTCAATCCGGTGCTGCGCACCCGACCATCGCGGCAGTAGAGCACCTCCCGTTCCGCCAGCGCCATGGTGTGGCTGAGCGCCAGGGCGAGGTCGTCCGGCCGTCGCAGGCGCACACCGTCGAGGGCCAGCAGCTCATCCCCCGCCTGCAGGCAGGCCCGTTCCGCAGGACCGTCCCTGTGCACCCGCTTCAGCTGCATCGGCCTGTCCGTGGCGTCCTCGAGTTGCCAGCCGAGAAATGGCTCCAGGGCGGGTTTCTGCGCCAGGGCCAGTCCCACGTCAGCCAGGTAGCCGGCGAGGTCGGGGTCGTCGGTGCTCACCAGCCAGTGGGGCAGGAGCTCGGCCAGGTCTGGGGACTGCCCGGCGAAGGCATCGATCAGGTCCTGGTTCCGATAGCCGCGACCCCAGGCCCCATGGCTGCGCCAGAGGCCCCGCAACACCAAGGCCAGGCACGACCCCTGGCGCCGTAGGTGCAGGTCGAGCACCAGGGCGACCACAGCCCCCTTGAGGTAGTAGCTGATCTGGCTGTCGGCGGAGGAGGCGTCCTGCCGGTAGAGCTTCACCCAGGCCTCCTCGGCGCTCTGGCGCAACCCCTGGACCCGGCGCCCTGGGGTGAGCAGGTACCGGCTGAGATCGGCCCCCAGGTCCTCCAGCAGTTCGGCCTCCGTGCCCACACCCGCTGCCAGGGGAAGCAGGAGGTCGAGGTAGGAGGTGACGCCTTCGGCAAACCAGAGGCCGGGCACGATCGTGACCCTGTCGTAGTCGATCGGGGTGAGCTCGGCTGGCTTCAGCCGTCGCACATTCCACTGGTGGAGGTACTCGTGGGCCACGAGTTGCAACAGCTTGCGGCGACCCCCTGGAGCCGCCAGGGCCCGGCGACCGAACTGGAGCACGGTGCTGTGGTCGTGTTCCAGGCCGCCGTAGGCCTCGGCCAGCAGATGCAGCACGAACAGGTAGTCGTTGCTGGCCGGGGCCGGCTCCCCCATCAGGCGGCAGCAGGCCAGAGCGACCCTCTCCACGTCGGCGAGCCAGAGGGGATCGTCGGCGGGCAGGTCGGCACCCCAGGTGACCCAGCGGTGGGGCACCCCGGCAACGCTGAACCGGTGGCAGGGATGGGGGCCGGCCTCGACGGGACTGTCGATGAGTCGGTCGAAGTCGTTGGCGATCCAGGCGTTCTCGCCGGCGCTGGGGAGAGGCACGAAGGGCTGCCAGGTCTCGGGAAGTCGCAGCTCGAGCCGGTGGGGGCGCCAGCGCTCCTGGCTCACCTGCAGAACCACCCCGGCCAGGGCGAGGAAGCCATGGTCGGCGCTGAGATGGCAGGTGCGCACGCTCAATTCCGTGGCCTGGAGTCGATAGATCGCCACAAGCGGCGCCAGGCTGGTGAGGGCCAGTTGCCAGCAGGCCTCCGACGTCCGGGACACCGCCACTGGCGTCTCCCCCTGATGCACCTCCAGGGCCTCCAGGTGGCGCACGTGGTCGCGGATCAGGTAGGAACCCGGGGTCCAGGCGGGCAAACGCAACTCCGGCCGCAGGCACCGGGGGGTGAAGTGGAGCGTGACCCTGACCAGGTGGCGGTGGGGTTGACGCAGATCGAGCTGAACGACCGGCCCGGCGGCCGTGTCGGGACGGGGTGGGTCGTCAGGCACGGAGCTCAATCGACGCCGTGGGGAGAGCCAGACTGGCGTCCTGGAGGGCCACTCTGGCGGCATAGGCCCGGGTGATCCCCCCCAGCAGTCGCTGCAGAACGGTGTTGCGGCTGAGGCGCTGGAGATCGCCCACCAGGGACAGGGATCCATCCGCCTGCCTGGTCCATCCCAGGGTCTGACCATCCTTCAGCTGCAGCTGCAGCGTCAGCGCCTGGCGTTCGCCACCGAAACCGATGAGTTCACCGCCATGGCGCCAGGGAAGGCCAAGGCTGGAGAGGGTGGCCCCCAGGACATCCGCATCCCGAAGCACGGTGGGCAGGATGGAGAGGTGGGACATGGACGCAATGCCCGATTCCGCCGACCATAGCGATCCCAGCGGGTCTCTCCAGTGGCCATTGTCACAGCCGCTCCCAGTCGTTGAGGTCCCGCTGCGACTGGCGGTGATGGCGTCCGGCGAGGGAAGCAACTTCGAGGCCCTGGTCCTCGCCTGCGCGGAGGGACGCCTGCAGGGGCAGGTGGTCGTTCTGGCCGTGAACCGGGGGGGCTGCGGGGCCCAGGGGCGGGCCGAACGGCTCGGTATCCCCTGCCAGGTGATCGACCACCGCAGCCAGCCGTCGCGGCAGGCCCTTGACCAGGCCCTGATCGCCCTGTTCCGGGAGCACCGGGTTGATCTGGTGGTGATGGCGGGCTGGATGCGCATCGTCACCCCCGTGCTGATCGAGGCGTTCCCGGATCGCCTGCTGAACATCCACCCCTCCCTGCTGCCCAGCTTCCGCGGTGCCGACGGGGTGGGCCAGGCCCTGGCCGCCGGGGTCACCCTGGCGGGATGCACGGCCCACCTGGTGAGCGCCGAAGTGGATGCGGGACGGATCCTGGTGCAGGCGGCCGTGCCGGTGCTGGCGGGGGACGACCGGGAACGGCTCCATGCCCGCATCCAGTGTCAGGAGCATCGGATCCTGCCATTGGCCGTGACCCTGGCCGCCAAGCGGCTGGCTCAGGGGTAGAAGGGCAGCAGCGGCAGGCCAGCTCCCGCCTCCAGGCCGCAGAGCAGATTCAGGCACTGCACCCCCTGACCGGCCTGGCCCTTGACCAGGTTGTCGATGGCGCTCATGACAATCAGTTGGCCGGTGCGCTGATCCACCTGCACCGACAGCAGGCAGCGGTTGGTGCTGCGCACCCACTTGGTGGAGGGGTAGACCCCCACCGGCAGCACCTGCACCGTGGGGCTGTGGCGGTAGGAGGCCTTCAGAAGGGTGGTGCAGTCTTCGGCGGTGAGCCCGGGGTCCCGCAGCCGCCCGTAGACCGTGGCCAACAGGCCGCGCACCATGGGCATCAGGTGGGGCGTGAACTGCAGCTGGATCGGCTGGCCCGCCGCCTGGGCCGCCAGTTGCTCGATCTCGCTGGTGTGGCGGTGGCCGACCACCCCGTAGGGAGCAACCGCCTCGGCGGCTTCGGCCAGCAGCAGATTCTCCTTGGCGGCCCGGCCGCCGCCGGAGGTGCCCGTTTTGGCATCGATGACAATGCCGCTCGTCTCGATCAGCCCCTGCTTAAGGAACGGCAGCAGGGCCAGCAGGCTGGCCGTGGGGAAGCAGCCGGGGGCTGCCACCAGGCGAGCTTCGCGGATGCGCGTTTCCGCCATCTCCACCAACCCGTACACCGCCTCCTGGCAGAGATCGGAGTCCTGGCGGGGGACCTGGCGGGCTTCGGCGGCATAGACCTCCTGCCACTGGGCCAGGGAGCGGTAGCGGTAGTCGGCCGAGAGATCCACCACCTTCACGCCACGTTGCAGCAGATGAGGCACCAACCCCGCCGCCAGGCCGTTCGGCAGGCTCAGCACGGCCAGATCGGCGGCGGCGGCGATGGCGTCCGGATCCGGCGAGCGCACCACCAGGTCGTCCTGCAGGGGCAGGAAGGGCACCAGCTCGCTCCAGCGCTTGCCGGTGCTGCGCTCCCCGCCCAGAAAGCTCACCGTGAGATGGGGGTGGTCCTGCAGCAGCCGCAGGGTCTGCAGCCCCCCATAGCCGCTGGCACCGATCACCGCAACGCGTTTAGCAGCCATGCGGAACGCAGAAGGACGCTGGATCGTACCGGCACCCTATAAATATGGTTCGATCCGTTCAGCGATCGGCCACGTCCAACGCCCCTGCGGGTGCAGGAGCTCCTCTTCCTTTCCGTCCCTTGACCGTCCTGTCCGGCCCGCCCCAGACCAGGGGCCTTCACTTCGATGCCATCGCGGATGCCCTGGCGGCGATCCGCAACGGGGAATCGGTCGTGGTGGTCGATGACGAGAACCGAGAGAATGAAGGTGATCTGATCTGTGCGGCCCAGTTCGCCACACCCCAGCAGATCAACTTCATGGCCACCGATGCCAGGGGGCTGATCTGTCTGGCCATGGAGGGGGAACGGCTCGATGCCCTGGATCTGCCCCTGATGGTGGACCGCAACACCGACAGCAACCAGACCGCTTTCACCGTGAGCGTGGATGCGGGGCCGGAGCTGGGGGTGAGCACCGGCATCTCGGCGGAGGATCGGGCCAGGACGATCCAGGTGGCGATCCATCCGGACTCCCGACCCGGCGACCTGCGCCGGCCCGGCCACGTCTTCCCGCTACGGGCCCGCCAGGGCGGGGTGCTCAAACGGGCGGGCCATACGGAGGCGGCCGTCGACCTGGCCCGCCTGGCCGGGCTCTATCCGGCCGGCGTGATCTGCGAGATCCAGAACGCCGATGGCTCCATGGCCCGCCTGGCCCAGCTGGCCGACTACGCCCGCCAGCATGGCCTGCGCCTGATCAGCATCGCCGACCTGATCAGTTACCGGCTGGACACGGAACGGTTCGTGGCCCGCCAGGCGGAGGCCAGGCTGCCCAGTTCCTTCGGACAGTTCCGGGCCATCGGTTATCGAAACGAGCTGGATGGCAGCGAGCATGTGGCCATCGTCAAGGGATACCCGGAGCGGTGCACCGGCCCGGTGCTCGTGCGGGTTCACTCCGAGTGCCTCACCGGAGATGCCTTCGGTTCCCTCCGCTGCGACTGCCGCCCCCAGCTGGAAGCGGCCCTGCGCATGATCGAGTCGGCGGGAGAAGGGGTTGTGGTCTACCTGCGCCAGGAAGGCCGGGGCATCGGCCTGATCAACAAGCTCAAGGCCTACAGCCTCCAGGATGGCGGCCTGGACACGGTGGAGGCCAACGAGCGGCTGGGGTTCGCCGCCGATCTGCGCAACTACGGCGTCGGGGCCCAGATCCTCAGCGACCTGGGTGTGCGCCGGCTGCGGCTGATCACCAACAACCCCCGCAAGATCGCCGGTCTCGGCGGCTATGGCCTGCAGGTGGTCGACCGGGTCCCCCTGGTGATGGATCCCGGCATCCACAACGCCGCCTATCTGCGGGTGAAGTGCACCAAGCTGGGGCACCTGATGGATGTGGAGTCCCATGGACTCACGGCGGTGCTCGGCTGGCAGGGCCCGGAGGATCCCCTGCTGGGGGCGAACCGTCTCGAGAACCTGCGCGACTGGGCCCGGCGCAAGGGCCTGCTGCTCGAGCGCGAGGAGGACCCCCGACTGCTCGCCCTGCTCCATGGTCCTGGTCTGGCCCTGCTGCTGGCCGCCCACCAGAGCCGTCAGCTCAGCGCCGCCGACCTGGCCGGCCCCCTGATGGAGATGGCCCGCTGGCAGGGCACCACCGGCGTGAATCTGTTGCTGGCGCCCGATGCACAGCGCAAGGGCCATCCCAGCATCAACCTGGAGCCGGAGCGCAGGCCGCTGGCCGACCTCGTGCCGCTGCCAGCGGGGGTGGAAGCCGGGGATGGGGAGCCGGCCATGACACTCACCTGCCCGCTCCTCAACCTCACCCCCGGTGCCTTCATCGTCTGGTCCTAGCCCTCGATTGTCACCGATCGGATGCGGCTGCCGTTCTTCAGCGCCAGCACCACATCGATGTTCTCGGTGTGGCCGAACACCGTGTGCTGACCATCCAGGTGGGGCTGGGGACCGTGGCAGAGGAAGAACTGACTGCCGCCGGTGTTGCGGCCCGCATGGGCCATCGACAGGCTGCCGGCCTTGTGTTTCTGGGCGTTGATCTCGCAGGGGATCGTGTAGCCGGGGCCGCCGGTGCCGGCCGTGCCACGGCTGCCTTCACGGCTGTTGGGACAGCCTCCCTGGGCCATGAAGCCGTCAATCACCCGGTGGAAGGCGAGGCCATCGTAGAAGCCGTCCTTGGAGAGCTTCACGAAATTCGCAACGGTGCCGGGGGCATCGGTGTCGAAAAGATCAATGGTGATCAGGCCG
Organism: uncultured cyanobacterium; assembly: GCA_903917565.1. Taxonomy (GTDB): domain Bacteria; phylum Cyanobacteriota; class Cyanobacteriia; order PCC-6307; family Cyanobiaceae; genus Cyanobium. The sequence continues at coordinate 205,498 of CAIXBB010000001.1, forward strand.
GCGTCGGTGTCCATCAGGGCCTTGGTCACAGTCAAGGAGGCAAACTTCGACTGTATCCGTCCAGGGCACCCCGTTTCCATGACCACCACCGAGCCCCTTTCCCCATCCCCCCAGGCCGGCGGCCCGGCGAGCCCCGATCTTGCCCGCGCCCGCCTGGGGGTTCTTGGCGGCAGCGGCCTCTATGCCATGGAGGGCCTGGAGGACGTCCGCGAACTGACCGTCGAGACTCCCTATGGGGCCCCCTCCGACAGCCTGCGGATCGGGCGCATCGGCGATCTGGAGGTGGTCTTCCTGGCCCGGCACGGGCGGCACCACACCTTCACCCCCAGTGAGGTTCCCTACCGGGCCAACCTCTGGGCCCTGCGCTCCCTGGGTGTGCGCTGGATCCTGTCGGTGTCGGCCGTCGGCTCGCTCCAGGAGAGTGTGCGCCCCCTCGACATGCTGGTGCCCGATCAGTTCATCGATCGCACCATGCAGCGGCCCCTCACCTTCTTCGGCGAGGGGCTGGTGGCCCACGTGGGCAATGCCGATCCCTACTGCGGCGTGCTCTCCCGGGTCCTCGCCGATGTGAGCGACAGCCTGATGCCGGAGGGTCGCCAACTGCACCGCGGCGGCACCTACCTCTGCATGGAGGGGCCGGCCTTTTCCACCCGGGCCGAATCCGAGCTCTACCGCTCCTGGGGCTGCGCGGTGATCGGCATGACCAACCACACCGAAGCGCGGCTGGCCCGGGAGGCGGAGATGGCCTACGCCACCCTGGCGATGGTCACCGACTACGACTGCTGGCACGCGATGCACGACGCCGTGACCGTCGAGCTGGTGATCGACAACCTGCGTGCCAATGCGGTCCTGGCCCAGCAGATCGTGCGGCTGGCTGCCGAGCGGGTGCAGGCCCTGCGGCCCCCCAGCCCGGCCCACCAGGCCCTGAGGGATGCGCTGATGACCCCGGCCGCCCAGGTGCCGCCGGCCACCCGCCGCCGCACCGAGCTGTTCACCGCCCCCTACTGGGGGCCGTTCACCGGGGCGGAAGGGGGGACGACGGCGGCAGGCTGACGCCGAGGCCGTCGAGGCACTGGCGAAGGCCGGGTCCATGGCGTTCCAGGGCCTCCCGCGCCGCTTCGATCTCCAGGCCGGAGGAGGCCATCAGCAGCGCCAGCCGCACCGATCCCCCGGCCCTCTCCAGCAGGCCCAGACCGACGTCCCGAGGAACCCCGGCCAGGTCCCGCAGGATGCGCAGGGCTCGGTCCTCCAGCTTGCTGTTGGTGACCGCCACATCCACCATCCGGTTACCGAAGACCTTCCCCAGGCGAACCATCACGCCGGTGGAGAGGATGTTGAGAGCCATCTTGGTGGCCGTGCCCGCCTTGAGACGGGTGGAACCGGTCAGCAGCTCGGGGCCGGTCAGCAGGCGGATGTCGATGTCGCAGGGCATCGGCACCTGCTCGGCGGGCACACAGGCCATGGCCACCGTGAGGGCCCCGATGGCCTGTCCGTGGGCCAGCCCCCCCAGCACGTAGGGGGTGGTGCCACCGGCGGCGATGCCCACCAGGGCATCACCCGACCCGAAGCCCCGCTGGCCGAGGTCGTCCCGACCCGCCTCCCGCAGGTCCTCCAGGCCCTCGGAGCTGCGCAGCAGGGCCGCCGCCCCGCCCGCCAGCACCCCCTGCACCAGGTCTGGGGGACTGCAGAAGGTGGGTGGACACTCCGCCGCATCCAGCACACCGAGCCGGCCCGAGGTGCCGGCCCCCAGGTAGAACAGGCGGCCACCGCTCGACAGTCGTGCCGCGATGGCATCGATGGCCGCCGCCAGAGCCGGAGCGGCGGCCGCCACTGCCTGCTGGGGCAGCAGGTCGTTGGCACAGAACAGCTCCACCAGGCTCGCCGTCGGCAGCCGGTCCAGATCTTCGCTCGCCGGGTTGGGCCGCTCCGTGAGCAGATGGCCCCTGTCGCCGCCAGGAACGCTCAAAGCAGTCCTTCGAGGCGGCGACGGAAGGCCTCCAGTTCCGGATCGCTGCCAGCCCCGTCGGGAGTCTCGGCGCCGGCTTCCGGCGCCGCCGCAAGATCCTCCTTCCAGGTGGTCACGTCCATGTTGCGTTCGGGCGGTGCGATCAGAAGCCGCTCTTCCTCGCTCTTGGGCAGAAAGCCCGCCGGAACAAGGCGGGCTTCATACCCAGCCTCGGCACAGAATTTCTCGAGCTCCTCGCGATCCAGGGACTCGACGCAGGGCACGGGAAAATCCTGGGCTTCCAGCAGGCCGGCATAGCGCTCGGCATCGTCCGGGTCCTCGAACAACAGCACCACCGTGCGACCCCCGATCTCGAGGGAATGGATGCCCTCCTGGTCGCTGCCCGGATCGAACAGCAGGACATGCACCGGCTTGTGTGGGGAACCGCTGGCAGTCACATCGTCATGGATGGGGCGCAGGCCAGTGTCTCATCCGCTGGCTGCCGCTGGGCCGTTCAGTCGTCGGTGGTTGCGCTGTGCTGCTCCCGGTCCAGTTCCCGAAGGCGTCGGAACAGGGCCTCCTCAGCTTCCGTGGGTGCGGCAGGAACGACGATCCTCACCTCCACCAGCTGGTCGCCCCGCTGCTCTCCCTGGCTCTGGCCCCGGTGCCGCAGACGCAGCAGCCTGCCGCTGGAGGAACCGGGAGGCACCCGCAACCGCACCGGACCTTCCAGGGTGGGAACCACTGCCTGGCAGCCGAGGGCGGCATCAGCGGGGTGGAGATCGAGTTGATAGAGCACCCGCAGGCCATCGATGCGCAGCCCCTCCTCCGTCCGCACCCTCAGCTGCAGGAAGTGATCGGCGCCGCCGGCCGCCACGCCGGCCAGCCGTAACCGCCAGCCATCCCCCGCCAGGGGGGGCGACCAGACCTCCACCACGGTGCCATCGCGCAGCTCCAGTTCAAGCCGCTGGCCGGTGAGCGCCTGCTCCGGAGTGAGGCTCACAAGGGTTTCCTCGTCCGTGGCGGCCGTCACCGGTGGCGGCGTTGGGGACGCCATGGTGACGCCACCGCCACTGTCACCTCCACCTGCGCGCGCTGCTTCCGGCCGGGGTTCCTGGTCGTGGACATCCTGTTCAGGGCGGCCTTCCACCTCAGGCTCCTCCTCCCACGTCCGGTTGCCGCGGCGCTCCTGTCCGAAGAGCTGCGCCAGGTAGTCCTCGAAACGGGGGAAGCCCCTGGCGAAGGGATCACTGTCGAGGCCAGCGCTGTCCTGCCCCTCGCCAGCCTCCCACGCATGGCGACGGATGGGATCCGAGAGAACGGCGTAGGCCTCGTTGACCCGCTTGAAGCGAGCCTCCGCCACCGGATCATTGCCATTGAGGTCGGGATGCCAGAGGCGGGCCTGCTGGCGAAAGGCCCTTTTGATGCTGACCGCATCGGCGCCCGGTTCCAGCCCGAGCACCTCCCAGTGATCACGGGCGGCGCTCGCCACCGAATCCGTGGTGGGGGATTGGCTCACGACCCTCAGCCGTCGGCCCAGGGATCATCCTGATCGACCCTGCCACTACGGCGTGGGCGGTGCCGTTCGGCCAAGCCGTCGCGCTCGTACGACTCCTGCCGGTCCCAGGAGCGTCCGTTCTCCCAGCGACGGGAGGGGATGTCGTCGTCGTAGCCACCCTCCCGCTCGGCGAAGCGGCTCAGCGGATAGGGATCCCGCTGGGGCAGCCGCGGTGGGCTGGACCAGGGATCGGAGCGGCCCGATCCACCCCAGTCGTCCCAGTCGTCATCGGAGAAGAGTTCGTCCTTGAGGGAGCCCAGGGTGTTCTTGAGTCCCTTGAGGGGGCCGCCTTCCGAGCGCCGTTCCCCCAGCAGGCGACGGTTGAGCCCGAACAGGGCCTCCTGAAGCTGGCTCACGCTCAGGTCCAGGTCAGCAGGGTCGTCCTGGGCCAGCACGTCCTGCACATCACGCAGGGCAAGCTCCACGGCACGCTGCTGGCGTGCGGCCCCGGCAGGCCCCAGCTCCAGGGCGGCATCTCGCAGGCGACGTTCGGCCTGGGCCACCAGGGTCTGGGCGCGGTTGCGGCGGTCGATCACGGCCCGCCTGCGGCGATCCTCAACCGACTTGCGCTCCGCCTCCTCCAGCAGCCGGTTGATCTCCTCTTCGCTGAGGTTCGATCCCCCCTGGATTGAAACGCTCTGCTGGCGTCCGGTGGTGCGGTCGGTGGCCGACACCTGCAGCAGGCCGTTGGCATCGATGTCGAAGGACACCTGCACCTGGGGCACACCGCGGGGGGCCGGCGGGATGCCGGAGAGCCGGAAGCGACCGAGTGATTTGTTGCCTTCGGCCATCTGGCGCTCGCCCTGCAACACGTGGATCTCCACCGACGACTGGTTCGCTTCCGAGGTGCTGAACACATCCGACTTGCGCACGGGAATCGAGGTGTTGCGTGGAATCAGCACCTTCATCACGCCACCGATCGTCTCCAGGCCGAGGGAAAGGGGGGTGACGTCATTGAGCATCAGGTCGCGCAGCTCGCCCGTGAGGATGCCGGCCTGCACGGCTGCACCGATGGCGACCACCTCATCGGGATTGACCGACTGGCAGGGTTCGCGGGGAATGAGGGTGCGCACCATTTCCTGCACCATCGGCATGCGGGTGGAGCCCCCCACCAGCACCAGGTCGTCGATGGCGTCGGCGTTGAGACCCGAATCGCGCAGGGCGCGCTGAACGGGGCGCAGCAGCCGGTCGAGCAGGTCGGGACAGAGGCCTTCGAAGGTGCCCCGCTCCAGGGTCGTCTCGATGTGGAGGGGCCCGTCGGGGCCCGTGGCGATGAACGGCAGCGATAGGGGGGTGCTCTGGACCCCGGAAAGCTCCTCCTTGGCCTTCTCGGAGGCCTCGGTGAGCCGCTGCAGCGCCTGGCGGTCGCGGCGCAGGTCGAGGCCGTTCTGCTGCAGGAAGGCATCAGCCACCCAGTCAACGATGCGACGGTCCCAGTCGTTGCCCCCCAGCTGGGTGTCGCCGCTGGTGGCCATCACGTCGAAGACACCGTTGGCGATGCGCAGCACGGAAACGTCGAAGGTGCCGCCGCCGAGGTCGAACACGAGCACCCGTTTGACGGTGCTGCGATCGAAGCCATAGGCCAGCGCCGCCGCGGTGGGCTCGTTGAGGATCCTCTCCACGGCGATCCCTGCCAGCCTGCCGGCGTCGCGGGTGGCCTGGCGCTGGGCGTCATTGAAGTAGGCCGGCACCGTGATCACGGCCGCCTCCACCGCCTCGCCGAGGTAGGTGGTGGCGTCATCCACCAGCTTGCGCAGGATGGAGGCCACCAGCTCCTCGGGGGCGTACTCCCGCTCGGTGGCCGGACAGATGACGCGCACATTGCCCTGGTCATTGGCGCGCACGCTGTAGGGCACGCCCAGGCTGCCCTCGTCGAGTTCATCCCAGCTGCGTCCGACGAAGCACTTCAGGTTGGCAAAGGTGTTGCGGGGGTTCAGCACGAGCTGCCGCCGGGCCAGCTGGCCCACCAGCAGCTCCTGATCACGGCTGAAACCCACCACCGAAGGAGTGGTACGGCCCCCCTCGGCATTGGCGATGACCTGGGGCCTGCCGCCTTCGAGCACGGCCACCACCGAGTTGGTGGTGCCCAGATCGATCCCGACGATTCGCCCCATGGAAGTCCTGATGGCGGGCCAACGCTACCGGAGCCTGAAGGCCGTTAAACCCAGCTTAAACGCGGAGGCCGAAACTTGTGCTCAGATCAGGGGATCGTCCACGCCGCAAGGCACCATCCCTGCATGAGGAGCGCACCACCCATCGACGCGTACACCCTGAGGCGACGTCCCCCGCAGGAGAAGCTGATCGACCTCGGCTTCCGCCAGCTCACACTTGTGATGGCCGCGTCGGTGGGGATCGTCCTGCTGGCCATCTTTTTTACTGTGTTCGGCGGCGCCAGGGAGGCCATGGCCACCTTCGGCCTCAAGTTCCTCACCACGTCCGCCTGGGACCCGGTCAATGAACAGTACGGCGCCCTGATCGCCATTTATGGAACCCTCGTGACCTCGGTGCTGTCCCTGACCATCGCCGTCCCCATCGGCCTGGGCACCGCCATCTTCATCACCGAGGATCTCCTGCCCAGCCGTCTGAGGGATGTCATCGGCCTGCTGGTGGAACTCCTGGCCGCCATTCCGTCGGTGGTGCTGGGCCTCTGGGCGATCTTCGTGATGGAGCCGGCCATCCGCCCCTTTCTGTCGCTGCTGCACACCACCCTCGGCTGGACCCCTTTCTTTGCCACCGAACCCCAGGGGCCGGGCACAGCGCCGGCCGTTCTGATCCTGGTGGTGATGGTGCTGCCGATCATCACAGCCATCGCCCGTGATGCCCTCAACCAGGTGCCGATCGAACTGCGACAGGGGGCCTACGGGGTCGGCACCACCCGCTGGGGCGCCATCTTCAACGTGATCCTGCCGGCGGCGGTCTCCTCGATCATGGGTGGGGTGATGCTCTCCCTGGGACGCGCGATGGGCGAAACCATGGCCGTCACGATGATCATCGGCAACTCCCTCAACTTCAGTGTGTCGCTGCTGGCACCGGGCAACACGATCGCCTCGATGCTCGCCAACCAGTTCGGTGAAGCCGATGGCATCCAGGTGTCGGCCCTGATGTACGCGGCCGTCGTGCTGATGATTCTCACCTTCGTCGTCAACGTGCTGGCCCAGTGGATCGTGCGGCGTCTCAGCCTGCGCTACTGAAACCGTCCACACCCTCGCTCCACTCCCGTTCACGCCGTTTCCTGGCCATGTCCTTCTCATCACCACCAACGACCAGTCACTTCACAGAGCGGCTCACCCTTCACTACGACCCCGCCCTCAAGCGCAACCGCCTCAACCAGATCGCTAATGCGATTGCCGCCTTTTTCGCGGCGCTCGCGGTGGTTCCTCTGTTTCTGGTGCTGATCTACGTCCTCATCCAGGGGGGTCGTCTGCTCAGCCTGCAGCTCCTCACCCAGCTGCCCCCGGCCCCCGGCCTCGAAGGTGGCGGCATCGGTAACGCGATCATCGGCACCATCGTCGTGACCCTGATCGCCTCCCTGATCGCCATCCCCGTGGGGGTTGGGGGCGGCGTCTATCTCTCGGAATACGCCCAGAACGGCTGGTTCTCGAAGTTTGTGCGTTTCGGCAACGATGTGCTTGCCGGGGTGCCCTCGATCATCTGCGGGGTTTTCATCTATTCCCTGATCGTGGCCACACGGATTTTCTTTGACCAGAGCTTCAGCGCCATGGCCGGCGGCATTGCCCTTTCGGTGCTGATGCTGCCCACCGTGATCAAGACCACCTACGAGGGCTTGCTGCTGGTGCCCCAGGAGATGCGCATGGGCGCCTATGGCGTCGGCGCCTCACGGTTCGTCACCATCACCCAGATCACCTTGCCCGCCGCCTTCACGCCGATCGCCACGGGTGTGGTCCTGGGGATCGCCAGGGCCGCCGGGGAAACGGCCCCGCTGATCTTCACGGCCCTCTTCTCGCCCTTCTGGCCCGAGGGGTTGTTCAATCCGATCGCCACCATGTCGGTGCTGATCTTCAACTTCGCGATCATGCCCTATGAGGCGCAGAACGAGCTGGCCTGGGCCGCCTCCTTCGTGCTCGTGATCATGATTCTGGGAGCCAACCTGCTGGCCCGCTGGATCAGCCACGCCTCCCGTTCCTGACCTCTCTTTTCCCGTCCATTCCTTCCGGATCCGTTTCACCCCATCCCTGACATGACTGCTTCTCCTTCCTCCACAGTGGCCAGCGACGTCTGCATGTCCCTGCAGGACGTGACCATCTCCTACGGCAGCTTTGAAGCGGTCAAGAACGTCTACATGGATCTGCCCAAGGGCAAGGTGACGGCCTTCATCGGCCCCTCGGGCTGTGGGAAGAGCACGGTGCTGCGGGCCCTCAACCGCATGAACGACTTGATTCCCGGTTGCACCCTCAAGGGCCGGGTGGTGTTCGATCAGCACGATCTGTACGACAAGCGGGTGGATCCGGTGGAGGTCAGACGCCGCATCGGCATGGTCTTCCAGAAGCCCAACCCCTTCCCCAAGTCGATCTACGAGAACATCGCTTTCGGGGCACGGATCAACGGGTACAAAGGGGACATGGACGAGCTGGTGGAGCGCTCCCTGCGTAAGGCGGCCGTGTGGGACGAGTGCAAGGACAAGCTCAAGGAGAGCGGCTTCTCCCTCTCCGGCGGCCAGCAGCAACGCCTCTGCATCGCCCGGGCCATCGCCACGGAACCCGAGGTGATCCTGATGGACGAGCCCTGCTCGGCGCTGGATCCGATCTCGACCCTGAAGATCGAAGAGACCATGCATGAGCTGAAGCGCAGCTTCACGATCATGATCGTGACCCACAACATGCAGCAGGCCGTGCGCGTCGCCGACATGACCGCTTTCTTCAACGCCGAGGCCGTCGAAGGAGGCTCGGGAAAAGTGGGCTATCTGGTGGAATTCAACGAGACTGAAAACATCTTCAATTCCCCCAGCCAGCAGTCGACGCTCGACTATGTCAGCGGACGCTTCGGCTGAGTCCGCTGCCCCGGAGGGGTCATCACAAAAGCTGCCCGCAGACCCCTCTCAACACTCGGTTTGAAGATGTTTCTCAGCGGCTTCGAACGAAAAAAAAAGCCGGCCCAGTGGACCGACTTCTACAACGGAGAGGGAGGGATTCGAACCCTCGATAGAGTTGCCCCTATACAGCATTTCCAGTGCTGCGCCTTCGACCACTCGGCCACCTCTCCAGCGGCTAAATGGGGCAGATGGCAATGTAGCAGGGGCGGCACCTGGCTTCCCTGACCCGCTTGCACCCTGCCCCTTGCCGAGCGCCCCCATGACCCGCACCTACCCGATCACGGTCCACTGGCGACAGGCCAACCGTGTCATTCACCTTGACGTGGCGGAAGGGGAGTACATCCTGCGCAGCTTCGAAGCCCAGGGCGAACCGCTGCCCTTCAGCTGCCGCAACGGCTGCTGCACCGCCTGCGCCGTGCGGGTGCTGGATGGATGCATCGACCAGCGGGAGGCCCTCGGCCTCTCCAAGGACCTCCGCAAGGAGGGCTACGGGCTGCTCTGCGTCGCCCGGGCCACCGGCCCGCTGGAGGTGGAGACCCAGGACGAGGACGAGGTCTACGACCGCCAGTTCGGCCGCTTCTTCGGCCGCGGTCTGGTGCGTCCCGGCCTGCCCCTGGACGACGAATGAGCTCCCTCTGCCAACGGGCCCTGGCGGGCTCCGGCCTCGATGCCGCCGAGCTGGAACGGCTGCTGCAGGTGGCCCGCGACGCCGCTGAAGCCGGGGGCCGTGAGCTCCGGCGCCACTTCGGCCGCCTGGAGCAGGTGAAAGAGAAGGGGCTGGCTGGCAACCTGGTCACCGAAGCCGACCTGGCGGCCGAAGCCGCCGTGCTGGCGGTCCTGGCGGCAGGGACCCCCACCGTGGCCGTGCTGGCCGAGGAAAGCGGCCGCCGGGACGGCCAGGGCGACCTGCAGTGGTGCGTCGACCCCCTCGATGGCACCACCAACTACGCCCATGGCTATCCGTTCTTCGGCACCTCCGTGGGGCTCAGCTGGCGGGGGCTGCCTCTGCTCGGCGCCCTGGAGGTGCCGGCCCTCGAGGAGCAGTACTGGGCAGCCCCGGGCCGGGGTGCCTGGTGCAACGGACGGCGGCTGCAGGTGAGCGACTGCGGCGCTCTGGCGGATTCCCTGCTCGTCACCGGTTTCTCCTACGACCGGGTGCGGCGCCTCGACAACAATTACGCCGAGTTCGCCTGGTTCACCCACCGCAGCCACGGGGTGCGCCGTGCTGGGGCCGCCGCTGTGGATCTGGCCTTCGTCGCCGCCGGCCGGGTCGACGGCTACTGGGAACGGGGCCTGTCCCCCTGGGACCTGGTGGCCGGAGTGGTGCTGGTGGAAGAGGCCGGCGGGCAGGTCTGTGCCTACGACGGCGGCCGCCTCGACCTGGCCGACGGCCGGGTGATCGCCTGCACCCCTGGCCTGCGCCAGCCCCTGATCGAAGGATTGGCCCTCTGCAGGCCCCTCAGCGGTGCCAGCTTCGGGGCCCCCGAGCTGGATGCCACCGCCGGCCGCGGCGCCGACGCTCCATAGGATCCGACGCCCACCTCCGCCTGCCCCCCGTCCTCCATGGCCCTCCAACCTGCCGCCGGCGCGCGGGACCTGAACCCGGGACAGGTGGACAGCAACCGGCGCCTGTGCGAGCTGCTGGCCAACGTGTACCGCCTGTGGGGCTACCAGGAGGTGGCGCCCCCCACCATCGAGCGGCTCGACACCCTGGCGGCCGGCGGCGCCATCGCCGAACGGGAGCTCGTGCGTCTGGTGGCGGATGAGCCCCTGGGGCTCAGGCCGGAACTCACCGCCCCGATCGCCCGTGCCGCCAGCACCCGGATGCTGGGTCGTCCCCGTCCCCTGCGGCTCTGGGCCAGTGGCACCACCTTCCGCAGCTTCATCGGCGATGGGGGCAGCCAACGCATCAGCGAGCAGCTCCAGTGCGGTGTGGAACTGCTGGGGGAGCCCTCCCCCGCCGCGGACACCGAGCTGCTGCATCTGCTGCTGGCCGCCGTCGCCAGCCTGGGGCTGCCACCCCAGCACCAGCCGACCCTGCTGGTGGGGCACCACGGGCTGCTCAGCGCCCTGCTGAGCCAGGTCCCGGTGGATCAGCGCTCCCTGGCGCGCCATGCCCTGACCGACTTCGACCCCCTGGCCCTCGGGGCCCTTGCTCTGCCCGACAGCCAGCGGCAGCGGCTGATGGCCCTGATCGGCCTGCGGGGCGAGCCGGTGCGGGTGCTCTATCAGCTGGAGCAGTGGCTCGGGCCGGTGCCCTTGTTGGACAGCCTCGCCGCCACCCTGGCCAGTGTGAAGACCTCAGCCGCAGACCTGGGCGTTCGGGTGCAGCTGGATCCCACCTTCCAGCCCCACTTCGACCTCTATGACGGCCTGGTGTTCAAGCTCGTCTGCCAGGGGCCCGATGCTCCGGTGGCCGTCGCCAGCGGCGGCCGCTACGACGCCCTGGTGGGTCGCTTCTGCGCCGGCAGCACCCAGGCGGCGGGCACCGGCTTCGGCTTTGATGTGGAAGCCATTCGCGACCTGCTCGAATCGGAGGGTGCCCCTGCGATGGTCGATGCTCAGGTCCCGGGTCCCTGGTTGGTGGCGAGTGCCACCGCCGCCGACCTCGGGCAGGCCCTCAGCCGCATGGGGGAGCTGCACCGGGGGGGGGAAGCCGCCGAACTCTGCACCCGCCCCTGCGCCGACCGATCGGACGCGGAACGGCTCGCCGCAGAGCGAGGCTGCCGTGGTGTGGTGTGGCTGCCTGCCTAGGATCCGGCCGCTGCCTCTCCCGATTGATGGCCCACTCGATCGTCACCAACGTCTGCGAGGGCGTGGCCGACTGCGTCGACGCCTGCCCGGTGGCCTGCATCCACCCCGGCCAGGGGGCGAACAGCAAGGGGACAACGTTCTTCTGGATCGATTTCGACACCTGCATCGATTGCGGTATCTGCCTGCAGGTGTGTCCGGTGGAGGGGGCGATCCTGCCGGAGGAGCGGCCTGACCTGCAGACCCCCGGCGGATGAGGCCCGGTGGTTCGGTGACCCCACCCTCGCTGGCCTTGAGGCTCCGCGGCGGCCCCACCTAGGTTCAGAGTGATTTTTCTGATTCGCCATGACGGTGCTGGAACAAGGCCAAATTCAGATCCACACCGAGAACATCTTCCCGATCATCAAGAAGGCCGTCTATTCCGGCCATGAGGTGTTCCTGCGGGAGCTGGTCAGCAACGGGGTGGATGCGATCAGCAAGCGCCGCATGGCCGCCATGGCAGGCGACTGCAGCGAGGGGGCCGAAGGCACGATCAGCATTCGCATCGACCGGGAGGCGAAAACCCTTACCATCAGTGACAACGGCATCGGCATGAGTGCTGATGAGGTGAAGCGCTACATCAACCAGGTGGCCTTCTCCAGTGCCGAGGATTTCCTTGAGAAGTACAAAAGCGAGAGTGATGCCATCATCGGCCATTTCGGTCTTGGCTTCTATTCCAGTTTCATGGTGGCTTCCCACGTGGAGCTGGTCAGCCTGAGTGCCAGGCCCGGCGCCGAGGCGGTGCGCTGGAGCTGCGACGGTTCCCCCAACTTCAGCCTTGAGGGCACGGAGCGGTCCGAACCCGGCACCGACGTGATCCTGCACTTGATGGAGGAGGAACTGGAGTACATCGAGCCCTCCAGAATCCGCACCCTGATCACCACCTACTGCGACTTCCTGCCGGTGGCGGTGCAGCTGGATGGTGAAACGGTGAACAAGCGTGAGGCGCCCTGGCGCAAGAGCCCGCGCGACCTCAGCGACGACGATTACATCGCCCTGTACCGCTATCTGTACCCCTTCCAGGGTGATCCCCTGCTCTGGGTGCACCTCAACACCGACTATCCCTACAACCTTCAGGGCATTCTCTATTTCCCGAGGATCACCGGCCGCGCTGACTGGGAGAAGGGGGAGATCCGCCTCTACTGCAACCAGGTGTTCGTCAGCGATTCCATCAAGGAGGTGGTGCCCCGCTACCTGCTGCCCCTGCGGGGCGTGATCGATTCGCCCGACATTCCCCTGAACGTCAGCCGCAGCGCCCTGCAGACCGACCGTCGGGTGCGCTCCATCGGCGGCTTCGTGGCCAAGAAGGTGGGCGACCGCCTCAAGGAGCTGCACCGCGAGGAGCCAGCCCGCTACGCCGAGATCTGGGATTCGCTGGCCCCTTTCATCAAGATCGGCGCCATGGAGGACGAGAAGTTTGCCGAGCAGGTGGCGGATCTGATTCTCTACGGCACCACCGCGGCGGCCGCCCAGCCGGCAGAAGCCGTTGGTGAAGCCAGTGGCCTCGATCCCGTCGCGACCGATGGCCGCACTTACACCACCCTGGCCGGTTACCGGGGTCGGTTGGTCGCCGACAACGCCGACCGAATCCTCTATTGCACCGATGAAGCCGGGCAGGCCGGAGCCCTGGCCCTGTGGAAAGGGCAGGGGGCGGAGGTGTTGCTGGCCGACACCCTGATCGATTCCCAGTTCATCCCCTGGCTGGAGGCCCGCCATGGCGACCTCCGCTTCCAGCGGGTCGACGCCGAGCTCGACGCCAGCCTGCACGAGCCCGAGAGCGACCTTGCGGACGCGGAAGGCAAGGACAGCGGCGAAAAGTTGCGGGAGCTGTTCAAGGCCGCCCTCGATGACGCCAAGATCACCATCCAGGTGCAGTCGCTCAAGGGGGAGGGATCACCGGCCGCCCTGATCCTGCTGCCGGAGCAGATGCGCCGTCTCAACGACATGGGCGCCCTCATGGAGCAGCGGCTACCGGGTCTCCCCGACCACCACGTGCTGCTGGTGAACCGCCGCCATCCCCTGGTGGAGGGTCTGCTCAAGCTCTCTTCCGGTGCCGTCATCACCGGGGGCGACACCACCTCCCCCAGCCGTCAGCTGGCGGAGGATCTCAGTCGCCACATCTACGAAGTGGCCCGCCTGGCCGTGGGGGGGCTGGAGCCCAACCAGCTGTCCGGCTTCCAGCAGCGCAGCTCCGACCTGATGGGTCGGTTGATGCAACGGGCTCTCTGAAGCGCTCCGCAGGGAGCGGCCCCAGAGCGGCCCGAACGGGCCGGGTAACGTTTCACCATGGCAGCCCGCCCCTTTTTCACCAGCCTGCGGCGGCAGCCCGTCGTCGTTGGGCTACTGGTTGTGCTGCTGCTGGTGCTGCTGCCCGCCTTCGGCCTGAAGGGGATTCAGGCGATCGCGGCGGAGCCGGTCCCGATCCGGGTGCTGATGCCCGCCCCCCTGGCCGATGCGGTGGCGGGCCCGGTGGCGCGCTTCAACGCCAGCGGCTCCGGGGTGGCGGTGCAGGTGATCCGCGGCCCCCTGGACACGGAAACCATCTCCGATCTGGCGATCAGCAGCCTGCTGCTGGGGGAGGCCCCCTTCGATCTACTGCTGGTGGATGTCAGCTGGCTGGCCAAATACGTGGCTGCTGGCTGGTTCTTGCCGCTCGAGCGGTGGTTTGGCCCGGAGATACTGGCGGCGATGGAACCCGGCGCCCGCCTGGGCAACGGCCTGGGCGACCACCTCTGGCGCATGCCCCTCACCGGCGACACGGGCCTGCTCTACTGGCGCAGCGATCTGATGGATCGCCCGCCGCGGGATACCGCGGAGCTGGTGGCCATCTCCCGCGACCTGCAGCGCCGGGGCCGGGTGCGCTGGGGCTACCTCTGGCAGGGCCGCCAGTACGAGGGGCTGAGCTGCGTGATGGTGGAGATGCTGCAGGCCTTCGGCGCCCGCTGGTGGGATGACGCCACGGCCACCACGGTGCTCGACAGCCCCGGGGCCGTCGCAGCGGCCTCCTGGCTCGATGCCCTGCTGCGCGACGGGGTGAGCCCGAAGGCGGTGGCCAATTTCGCCGAAAATGACGCCCTGCAGTCCTTTGCCGCCGGTGAGGCCGCCTTTCTGCGCAACTGGCCCTACGCCTGGCGGGAGATCGAGAAGGGCGAAGGGCCGGTGACGGGCAAGGTGGGCGTCACCACGATGGTGGGGGCCCCGGGGGAGCAGGGAGGGGGCACCCTGGGCACCTGGGGGCTATCCCTGATCAAGGGAAGCCCTCATCCCGAGGAGGCGGTGGCGGTGATCCGCTGGCTCACCGGTCCCGTTGTGCAGCGCCAGCTCGCCCTCGAGCAGGGCTATGCCCCCACCTGGAGCCGTCTTTACGACGACCCGGAACTGCAGCGCCGCGCCCCGCTGCTGGCGGTGCAGCGGCAGGCCCTGCAGCATCCCCAGTTGCGGCCACTCACCCCCGCCTATGCCCAGCTCAGCGATCTGCTGGCCCGGCAGGTGAACGGCATGCTCACCGGACAGGATGGGCCTGGCCAGACCATGGCCACCGCCCAGCGGCAGAGCCAGCAGGTGCTGCGTTCGGTGGCCGGCACCCCAGACCGTGCGCCACGAATCCCATGAGAACCCGCACCAGCTCCCTCCTGTTGATGCTGCCGGCCCTGGTCCTGCTGGCGACGGTGTTCCTTTATCCCCTTCTGCGCTACGGCTGGCTGAGCCTGCAGGCCAGTTCGGTGCTCACCGGGCTGCTGCCCGTGCCGAATGGAGGTGCCAACTGGCTGCGGTTGCTCGACGACGCCCGTTTCTGGACGGATGCGGGCCAGACCCTGCGATTTGCCCTCTGCTCGGTGGCCCTGGAACTGGTGGGGGGCCTGGCCCTGGCCCTGCTGCTGCATCGCCCCCTGCGCGGCCGGGGCCCCCTGAGGGCCCTGACCCTGCTGCCCTGGGCCCTGCCCACCACGGTGATGGCCCTGGGCTGGCGCTGGATCCTCAACGATCCCCACGGTCCGATCAATGGCGCCATCCGCTCCCTTGGCGGCACCAGCTACGGCTTCCTCTCCACCCCAGCCACCACCTGGTTCTTCGTGGTGCTGGCGGATGTCTGGAAGACCATGCCGTTCGTGGCCCTGCTGTTGCTGGCAGGACTGCAGACCATTCCGGCGGATCTGGAGGAGGCGCTGCGACTGGAGGGGGCCAGCCGCGTCCAGATCCTGCGCCGTCTCACCCTGCCCCTGTTGCTCCCCTATCTGTCCCTGGCGCTGCTGTTCCGGCTTGCCCAGTCCCTGGGCGTCTTTGACCTGATCCAGGTGCTCAGCGGCGGTGGGCCGGCCGGCACTACCGAGAGCCTGGCCCTTTATGCCTACCTCAATGCCATGCGTTTCCTCGACTTCGGCTACGCCAGCACCGTGATGCTCGCCACCTTCCTGCTGCTGGTGGTAGCGCTCGGCGGTGGCTGGCTGCTGCTGCGGCGTGGCGGCATCGCGCGAGCCACGGAGCGACCGGCATGAGGTTGCTTGTGCTGCTCTGGAGTCTGGGGCCCCTGCTCTGGCAGCTACGCACCTCCCTGCTGCGCCCCGAGGCCCTGGTGGCTCCGCTGCTGGAGGGCAACCCCTGGACACTGGCCAACTACCAGCTGGTGCTCTCTGGTGATCCACCCTTCTGGCGTTACCTGGGCAACAGCACCCTTGTGGGTCTGGCCACCACCCTGCTCACCCTGCTGCTGGCGGTGCCCTGCGCCTACGGATTGCAGAAGCTGCGGGGTCCATTGCGCTGGGGGGTGGGCCTGGCTCTGGTGGGGGCGGCCATGTTCCCCACCGTGCTTCTGTTCCTGGCGCTGCTGGAGATCGCCCGGAGCTTCGGCCTGGCCAACAACCTGCTCACCCTCAGCCTGCCCTACACGGCGTTGTCGCTGCCCCTGGCGGTGCTGCTGCTGCGGGCCGCCTTCGCCGACCTTCCCGGGGAGCTGGAAGATGCGGCGCGGCTGGAGGGTCTGGACCTGGGCCAGCGACTCCAGCATGTGCTCCTGCCGCTGCTGGCTCCGGCCCTCGCCAGCACGGCGATCCTGGTGTTCCTGGCCAGCTGGAACGAGTACGCCATCGCCCTCACCTGGATCAGCCGCAACGATCTGCTCACTCTGCCAATCGCCATTGCCCGGATCGGTGGCGGCTCGGTGTTCACCATCCCCTACGGAGCCTTCGCCGCTGCCACCGTCCTGGGCAGCCTGCCCCTGCTGCTGTTGGTGTTGCTGGCCCAGAGGTCCATCGTCTCGGGACTCACCCGTGGGGCGGTGAAGGGATGAGCACCGCCTCCGGCGCCGGTCTGGAACTGCGGCAGCTGTGCCGCGAGGTGGGGGAACGGCTGCTGCTGGATCGGCTCGACCTGCACGTCGCCCCCGGCGAATGCGTCGCCCTGCTGGGACCAAGCGGCTGCGGCAAGTCCACCACCCTCCGTCTGGTGGCGGGGCTGGATCCGGCCAGTGGGGGACAGGTGCTGCTGGACGGTGAGGATCTCAGCGAGCGGGGCCCCGGCGAACGGCAGGTGGCGATGGTCTTCCAGAGCTACGCCCTTTACCCCCACCTGAGCGTGGAGGGCAACCTGGGTCTGGGCCTGAAGGTGCGCGGGATGGCCGCCCGCGAGCGCCAGCGACGCATCGACGCCACCCTTGACCTGCTTCAGCTCGGGGAGCTGCGCCATCGCCGGCCCGCCCAGCTCTCCGGCGGCCAGCGCCAGCGGGTGGCCCTGGCCCGCGCCCTGCTCCGGGAACCACGAATCGTTCTGCTCGATGAGCCGATGAGCAACCTCGACGCCCAGCTGCGGGAGGAACTGCGGCCGGAACTGCGGCGGCTGCTGTGCGGCCGGGAGCAACCGGTGATGTACGTGACGCACGACCAGCAGGAGGCCGTGGGCATGGCCGACCGCATCGCCCTGCTCGAGGCCGGCCGGCTGCAGCAGGTGGGCAGCCCACGGGAGCTTTACACCAACCCCGCCAACAGATTCGTCGCCTCCTTTCTGGGCCGGCCGGCGATCAACCTCCTGGCGCTCGAACCCGGACGCCAGCTCGGCCTGCGGCCCGAGCACCTGCACCTCAGCGAGGACGGTGCCGTGGCGGCACGGTTGCTGCGCCGTGAGTGGTGGGGCCACCAGCAACTCCTCTGGCTCGACTCCCAGTGGGGCACCCTGCGGGTGCTCACCGCCCCCGAGACACCGACGCCCCGGGAACCGCGACTGAGCTGGCAGCGGCAGCACGAACTGTGGTTCGATCCCCAGAGCGGCGCCAGACTCGCTCCCTGACAGCCACGGGTCCTGAGCCAGACCCCGTTTGGTAAAGTCACAGGCTGGCTCAGGCCTCCATCGTCCACCGTCGTCACAACGTCATGTCCCGGGTCTGTCAGCTCACCGGCAAGCGCGCCAACAACGGCATGGCCGTCAGCCATTCCCACGTGCGCACCAAGAAGTTGCAGCAGGTGAATCTGCAGGAGCGGCGGCTCTGGTGGGCCGAAGGCAAGCGCTTCATCAAGCTGCGGGTGTCCACCAAGGCCCTCAAGACCATCCTGAAGAAAGGCCTTGGCACCTATGCCAAGGAGTTGGGTGTCAACCTTGCCAAGATCTGAGCCATCGCTGATTCCCCCTCCCCCAGGCCGAGCGAGCAGCATCGCTAGGGTGCATTGCTGATGAGACCAAGCTCGTGCAGCGTCGCGCGTTTCTAGGCGGAGCCGCCATTGCCGGTTTCGCCCTCCTGGTCCGTCCGGCCCGGGCTGGGGCCATCGGAGGCACCCTTCCGGAGATCGGCCAACCTGCCCCAGTCTTCGATCTCGACGGTGTGGCCCCGGGGTCGGATGGGACGGTGAGGGAGGCCCACCTGGACACCGAGGCGTTCCGGGGTCGCTGGCTTGCCCTCTACTTCTACCCCAAGGATTTCACCAGCGGTTGCACCCTGGAGGCCCGGGGTTTTCAGCGTCACCTGGCCAGTTTCCGCTCCCGCAACGCTGAGGTGGTGGGCGTCAGCGCCGATGACGCCGAGGCCCACCTTTCTTTCTGTGGCAGCGAGGGCCTGGCCTATCCGCTGCTCTCCGATCCCGGCGGGCTCGTCAGCCGTCGCTACGGCTCCTGGCTGGCCCCCTTCTCGGCCCGCCACACCTTCCTGATCGATCCGGATGGGGTGCTGCGCAGCCTCTGGACGGCGGTACGGCCCGCCGGCCATGCCCAGGAGGTGCTGACAGAACTGCGACGGATGCAGAACAGCGGCGATGCCACGATCGCTGCCTGACCTTCCGCCGACCCAGTAACTCCCTTGCCCGCTCCGATGACCGTCAGCCGCCGCCACCTGCTCCATCTGGCCCTGGGCTCGGCCACAGCCTTGCTCGCCGGCAACCGCCGCGTCCTGGCCGGAAGCGACCCCCCTGCAGATCGGCTGCACTGGCTGGCGACAGCCGACAGCGGCAGCGGCGACCGCCACCAATTCGCCAACGGCAGTGCCATGGCGGCCCTGCATCGCCGCGATCCTGTGGATCTTGTGGTCATGGCTGGGGACAACATCTATGACAATGGCGACATGCGCGAGGTGGTCGCCAAGTTCGAAAGGCCCTACAAAGAGCTGCTCAGGGCCGGTGTCCCGTTTCACGCCGTGCTCGGCAACCACGACATCCGCTCCAAAAACGGTGCAGGCCAGATCGCCTACCCGGGCTTCGGCATGAAGGGGCGTTGGTACACCCTGCGGCGGGGCCCGGTTGAATTCTTCATGCACGACAGCAATGTCGACTGGCCTGAGCAGATGACCTGGCTGAAGTCCTCCCTTGCGGCCAGCCGTGCGCCCTGGAAGGTGCTGGTGGGGCACCATCCGATCTATTCATCTGGGCTCTACGGCGACGATCGGGAGGCGATCGGCCGTCTCACCCCGCTGCTGCGCCGCCATGGCGTGCAGCTCTACATCAACGGCCACGATCACAACTATGAGCGCAGCGTCCCGATCAACGGCACCACCTACCTCACCGTCGGCAATGGGGGGGCCGCCCTCAGACCGGTCGTCCCCGGGCCCAACAGCGCCAAGGCGGTGAGCACCTATGGGTTCACCGAGATCACCGCCACCCCTGACAGGCTGCGCATCGACGCCTGGGACAGCCAGGGGCGTCGCATCGACCAGGCCGAGCTGCTCCGGGCTGATGAGAAAAGGCCCCCTGGGCGGGACTCAGGCCCGTAGGGCCGCCAGCACTCCCCTGTGCACCTGGCTGTCCCGTTGCAGAGCGGCGATGCCGGCGGCGTCCGGAGGCGTATCGAGCACGGCGGCCCAGGTGGCCTCGAGGGTTCCGGCGGGAGCCGCTTCCAGGTCCTGGCAGGGACAGCCGATGCCGGCCGCCGCGGCGGCCACCTTGGGGTCGTAGCTGAGGGCGGCGCAGGGGCTGCCGGCCAGCGCCGCCAGGATCAGACCGTGCAGGCGCATGGAGAGCACCAGAGCCGCCTGCCGGAAGACGCCCATGGCCTCCTCAGGGGTCTGCACCGCCAGCTCCCGGCTGCGGCCGGCGAGTGCCGGGCCCACCAGACCCTCCTGGGTGAGGCTCGCCAGCAGGCCCCGGTCCTGGTCCTGATGGAAGGGGAGCCAGAGCACCTCCCTTTCGGCCGCCACCGCCACCCGTTCGAGGGCCTGCAGGTAGGGCACCCAGGCCGCACCGCTCAGCTGATGCACTGGCCGGAAGCAGAGCACGATCGGTCCACCGGGTCCGTTCCAGCTCTGGGCAGGCAGGGCCCACACCGGATCACTGCCGACGGGGGCTTCCACCCCCCAGGCCCTCGCCAGGCCAGCGGAAGCGGCATCCCGCCAGCTGATCGCCGTGGCCAAGGGCAGCAACCCCCGCACCAGGACCCGGCTGCGGTGGCGGCGCAGGGGACCGAGTCCCTGGCCCCAGAGGATCACGGGCTTGCCCCGGGTCCGGGCCGCCAGCATCAGGGCGCCGTAATAGAGCAGGCTCCGGAAGCTGGTGGCGTCCTGGAGCAGGCTGCCGCCGCCGAGCACCAGGGCCTCGCAGTGGCCAAGGGCGGCCAGCACCGCCCCCAGGCGGCGGCGGTCGGTGGTCTCCACGGCGAAGCGGGCCTGCACCAGGGCCTGGTCGTGGGCCGTGACCACAGGCAGGCAGCCGTCGGGAAGCTGGCCCAGCAGCACGTCCAGCAAGGCGTCATCACCGAGGTTGTGCTCGCCGTAGTACCCGCAGAGCAGCACTTTCTTAGACGACACCGGCTGGGCAGCCAAAACGCCTGGAGCACCTGTGGCGAAGCATCGCACCACCATCACCCTCTCCCCAGCAGCTCCAAGGTGCCTGGCTGCCTACAAGGGTTCACCCTGCGCCCGTATCAACAGGACTTGATCGACCATACCCGGACGGCCCTGAGGGCGAAGCAGAGCCCCTTGGTGGTGCTCCCCACTGGTGGCGGCAAGACTGCGTTGATCGCCGAGCTGACCCGTCTCGCTGGCATCACCGGCAATCAGGTGTCGGTGATCTGTCACCGCTGAGAGATTGCCCTGCAGCTCGCCGCGGCCATCAGGCACCACTCCGGCAAGCCGCCCGAATTGGTCACCGCCGGCAGCAATCCCAACTGAGCAGCGTCTGTCATTGTCGCCATGGTGCTCACCATCAGTCGGCGGCTGGACCGGCTCCCCCAGGGCGGCCTACTGATTGCTGATGAATTTCCCCACAGGGCAGCCCCAGCTGGCAGAAGGTCAAAGAAGCCATGGCGCCAACGCTGCTGGCCGGGTTCACCGCCACCCCGATTCGTCCGAACGGTTCTGGCCTGGGGGATGCCGGCTTCGGTGCGCTGATCGAGGGGCCCAGCCCCCGGTGGTTGATGGGGTAGGGCTTCCTCTGTCACTGCGACCATTTCGACGCTGACTACCAGATCGACACGAGGGACATCCTCACCGTTCGGGGGGACTCGATTTGAAACAGCTCCGCCAGCGGGTGGTCGGGATTGCCCGGGATGTCGTCGAAACCTGGCGGAAGCTGAACACCAACCGGATGCCGACCTTGCTGGTTGGGATCACGGTGGACCACGCCCGAGGGCTGGGCGCAGCATTCCAGACCGCAGCCATCTCCGCTGAAGCGGATGATGGTGACACTTCCACCGCCGAGCGGGGCCGGATCCTTGCTGCCTTCCTGGGCGGCCGGCCGGCAGTGCTTTGCGCATGCGCCGTGGTGGACGAGGGCCTCGTTGCACCCGAAGCAGGGTCCCCCCAACTGGTTCGGCCCACCAGATCCCTGAGGCTTCTACGGCAGCTCGAGGGCGGGTGATGCGGCATAGCCCGCCACGCGAAACATCCAGTCATATCTTCTCGATACCGTGCCTTAAAAACCATGGGAGGCTGAAAGCGAGTCCATCTCACTCGGCGGGGGATGGAACCCTCAAGGAGTTCCAATGCCAGAGACAAGAGATCAGGAAAAGGCCCAAATCGAAGCCCACACCAGCGACGCGAGGACATCGGCCCGAAAACCTGATCGCCCATGACCCTCCTATCCCCCACCCGAGCGATCCGCCGCCGCATCGGCGCCAGCTCCCGGGTCTCCTCTCTGGTCGCCGTAACCCCCTTTGCTCTCCCAGCCGGAGTTGAGGACTGTTCGACCCTCCCCGTAGGCCCGCTCCGCTTTGCCTGCAGTCAGGACATGGGCCGATGGCTGCAACAGAGCTGGATCGAGCGGCTGACGTTCGGTCCTGCCCCCGTTGAGGACCGGCTGATCCAGTTGTGGCTGGGGATTTTCCCGGTTAACTGGAGGCAATTAGGGTTTCGAATCCCTTTGTTGGTTGGCCAGATCGAGGCCATCCGCGCAAATCTGGGCGGCACCTACCCCGAACTGCTGGCGGCGATGGTGGCCGATCCCGCCGTCCAGATTTCCCTCGACGGCCTGGCCAGCCACCGCGCTCAACCCAACGAAAACCTTGGCCGGGAACTGCTGGAGCTGTTCTCCCTCGGCGAAGGCAACTACAGCGAACGGGACGTGATCGAGGCCGCCCGGGCCCTCACCGGCTACCGCCTCCAAGGCGACGGCACCCTTGCGATGGACCCCCGCCGCCACGACGACGGCCTCAAGACGATCCTGGGCCGCACCGCTGCCTTCGATGGCCCCACCCTGGTGCAGTGGCTTGGTCAGCAGCCCTCCACGGCTCGCAACATCACCACACGGCTCTGGCTGCGGCTGGTGGGGCCACGGCCACCAGCCCAGCGCATCGCCACCATCGCCAGCACGTGGAGCAAACACAACCTTTCCATACCCTGGCTGATGGATACCCTTTTGAGCTCCCCTGAGGCCGCCGCCAGCATGCGCACCGGGGCCATGCTGCGCGATCCCATCGACCTGATGGTGGCCTCCCTGGCCCTGATCGGCAGCCGCCATCCCGAGGCGTTCGTAGCCGCCCGTCTTCACCTGACACGCTCGGGCCAGGTGCCGTTCGAGCCCCCGTCGGTGAAGGGCTGGCCCGTCAACGAACAGTGGCTCAGCCTGCGGGGCCTGCAGGCTCGTCGCCGGGGCCTCCAAGCCTTGCTGGCCGATGCGGAGGTGTGGGGCTCCCGCTCGTTACCGGACGAGCTCGGTTCCCAGCTCACCCCCATCCGCCCCCTCACCCTCGCGCTGCCCGCCAAGCCCGGCCGCGACACACTCGCCCAGCTGTTCAACGACCCCGTCTGGCAACTGAAATGAAACGCCGCTCCCTGCTGCTGGGCGCCGTCGCCCTGGCGGCCGTGCCGCTGCTGGATCAACTCAGCGCCAGGGGGGCCACCGTCGGCCGCCAGGGCAAGGTGTTCGTGCTGCTGGAGTTGCGCGGCGGCAACGACGGCCTCAACACCGTGGCGCCCGTCGCAGACCCCCTCTACCTGCAGGCCCGGCCGCGCCTGGCCCTTAGGGAGGGGGTGCCCCTCGGAGGCCCCGGCGGCCTGCAGCTTCACCCGGCCCTGGCGTCGCTCAGGCCCGCCTGGGAGGCCCAGCGACTGGCCATCGCCCTTGGGGTGGGCTGGCCCAAGCCCAACCGCAGCCATTTCAAGGCCATCGATCAATGGTCCACTGGCCTGGCGAGTGGCGAAGGTCCGGGTTGGCTGGCCACTGCCTTCCAGAAGGCGGGATCTCCGGGTCCTCTGGTGGCCCTGTCGCCGGAGGGGTCCGCCGCCCTGGAGGGGGGCCCATCGCTTTCCCTGCAGTTGAACCTGGCCACACTCACGGCACCGGCCCT
This sequence comes from uncultured cyanobacterium, assembly GCA_903917565.1. Lineage (GTDB taxonomy): Bacteria > Cyanobacteriota > Cyanobacteriia > PCC-6307 > Cyanobiaceae > Cyanobium. Next base: position 229,033 of record CAIXBB010000001.1, read on the forward strand.
GGTGATGCCTGATCCGTCGGCGGCCGGCGGCAATCAGATCCTGAGGCGCCTGCTGGCCCTGGAGGAGGCGGGCAACCGGGAGCTGGCCCGCCTCAAGAAGGCCCTGGCACCGCTACCGACGGGTCTCATCGTGCCTGGCGGTGACCTGGGGCAGCAGGTGGCCCTGGCCCTGCGCCTGATTGCCAGCGGCCTGGCGCCGCCTGTCCTGGAGATGTCGGTTGGAGGATTCGACACCCACAGCGGCCAGCTGGGTCGCCAGGCCGGCTTGCTCAACCGGGTGGGCGCGGCCCTGGCCGCCTTAGACGACGGCCTGCAGCGCATCACTGATCGCCCCCAGGTCACCCTGCTGACCACCAGCGAATTCGGGCGTCGGCTGCGGGAGAACGACTCCGGTGGCACCGACCACGGCAGCGCCTCGGTGTCCCTGCTGATGGGCGACCACGTGCCCCACCCCTTCCTGGGGACCTACCCCAGCCTCAGCCAACTCGATGCCCGCGGCGACCTGATCCCCGGCCTCAGCCCGCCGGATCTCTACCGCCAGGCTCTGCAGCTCTGAGCCGCCCCAACGATCCACCCCCCCTGTGCTGGAGTTGCATGACATCTCGACTCCTCGCATCCTTGCCGGAACCGCCGCCCAACGCAATCCCTTCGGAGCAGCTGCTGGCGGTGGTGCGTCGTCTGGCCTGCCTGGTGGGAGAACCCCGCTGAGGAGCGACATCCGGTGCTTAAACCACCGCGACGGGCGCGTGAAGCAGGTGATGGCCGCCTTGGGCACCACCGCAGGACTTGCCCAGAGCAGCGGCGGCGGCAAGGTGGCCGCGATCCTGAGGCGTTTCGCCAAACTCTGCTTCAACCTCTCCGGCCGCAGTGCCCCCAAGGACTGAGTCATGGCCGCGCCCGAGGCTGTGCTGGTGGCCGCCGGCGGCGCCATCACCCCTGCCGATGGGCTGCCTCCGCCCTACAACACCGCAGAACTAGAGCGGGCCGGCTGCCTGATCCCCAGCTACGGGGTGGCCCACGTCGATCGTTGACTCGCCGCCGCCGAGGCCCTCGCGCCCATCGATCCGTACTTTGCGGTCTGAGGAGACTCTAGGAGGCGTTCACGCCTCAAGAGACTGGCTCAGGGCGAACAGATGGGTCTCTTGAAGGTCCAGCGCTTGAGCCAGAGCATGGGCAGGTGCAGACGAACTTCAGTTCAGCGAAGGCAGGCCGAGCCGGGAGGGTCTCACCGCCGGGTATTCAACCCCCATGCCCTGCACCCGTACCCGCGAATGCACCCGTTGGATCACCACCACCAGCTCCACGCCAAGGGCGGCCAGCAGCAGAGCCACGGTCAGGCCGTGGTAGCGCCCGAGAAGCGAGCGCAGCCGCCGCACGAAAGCCACCAATCCCGTGGCGTAACCCAGCAAGAAGGGCACCAGGGTGGGTAGATGCATCCCCTTGACCGCCTCCATCACATGCAACTGCTAACCCAGGATCAGGAGCAGGTACGAGCCTGAGATCCCCTGCTGAATCATCGCCATGATTGCCACTCCCACACTCCAGAAAAGGATGAAGGGGTTGTGGGGCATGGTCACCGTCAGCAGGGTCCGTAGCACCAGCGCGGCGATCGCGCCGGCCACCATCCCCAGAAAGCCCTGCAGACCCCCTAGTCGCCTGTCGGGAGATCAGCGCGATCGGGCCCACGATCAGTGCGCAGATCAGAGCACCCATCCGACGCAGCGGTGGTTCCGGCTCCGTACATTACGGATCGCACCAGGTCCCTTCCATGCACGCCCTGTCGCTGCCCACCTGGTGGATCCACATCACCTCGGTGCTCGAGTGGATGCTGGCGATCCTCGCCGTGCAGGCCTACGGCCGGCTGCGACGGGAAGGGGGCTGGCGCTGGCTCGCCCTGGCCATGGTGCCGGCGCTGGTGAGCGCCATGGCGGCCTGCACCTGGCACCTGTTCGACAACAGTGAGGCTCTCAAGGGGCTGGTGGTGCTGCAGGCCGGCCTCACTGCCCTGGGCAATGGGGCCCTCGCCCTGGCGGCCTGGAACCTGCTGCGCCTGCAGCGGCTGGAGCCCGAGGACGGGCCCTCGTGAGCCTGCCCCTGCCCGAATGGTTCGGGCGCCTAGGCGGCGTCGATCCGGCACCGTTTTTCGTGCTCTCCCTCCTGCCCTACCTGGCCTTCCTGTGGTGGGCCCACAAGGTGCGGGCCTTTCCGCGGCTGGCGCTGCGGGGATTCCAGCTGACGCTGCTGTTCGTGGCGGTCACGATCGCCGCCGCCGTGGTGGCCCAGCAGGCCTACGGCAGGCAGCTGGCGGACGTGGATCCCCTCCACGGCGGCGCCGAAGCGTTCCTGACTCTCAGCAACCTGGTGGTGCTGCTGGGATTTCGGCCGAGGCAGGACGGCCCGCTCAAGCCCGACGCCGCCGCTGCAACGCCCAAATCCTCCGAAGAATCGGAACCGTCCGACGACGCCAGGTGAACAAGTCTTAAGGGCGCGGGACACAGCTCGCCCTGACCCGGAAGATGGGGCGTCAGCACGTGCAACATGATCGCTCATCTTCTGGCCATTGCTCCCGCGTCAATCAGCTGGTCTCCCAAGGTGGCCCTGGTCATGATCGTCTGCAATGTCATCGCCATCGCCATCGGCAAGGCCACCATCCAGCAGCAGAACGTGGGCCTGCAGCTGCCCAACAACTCCTTCTTCGGCGGCTTCAGCCACGGGGCCATGCTCGGCACCACCAGCCTGGGTCACATCCTCGGCATGGGCGCAATCCTGGGTCTGGCCTCCCGCGGCGTCCTCTGAGGCCTCAGCTCCAGCCGAGCAGGTACGGCATGGCCCTGAGGCCGTAGCGCTCGAAGCGATAGCCGAACAGCAGGGCTGAGAGATCCTCCGCCCTGCATGTTTCCAGTCCCCGCAGCACCTGGTCGAGTCGGCCATCGGCTCTCGGCCCGTGCAGATTGAGCCAGGTGCGCCGCGCCAGCCGGCCGCTGAGCGACCATCGCCAGCCCAGGGCTCGCCTGAGTTGGGGCGCGTAGTCACGCAGCACCCCCTGCTGCAGCAGGGGAGCCAGCACGGCGCTGCTGGTGAGGGCATGGCGGATCCCTTCGCCGCCCAGCAGGTTGGCAGTGCTGACCGCATCGCCCAGCCCCACCAGTCGGCCCCGCTGGTGGGGCTCACGGCGACGGATTGTGCTGCGCACCAGCCCCCCATGGCGGTCCAGGACGGCGAAGGCGTCTCCGTCCCAATCGGAGTCCAGCAGGCGGCGGCCCACCTCCGTGATCAGGCCCCCCAGGGGCGGTTGCTGGCGCTGGGGGTCCACCAGGCGGCACACCCCGAGCTTCAGCACCCCGGGCGCCATCGGAAAGATCCAGCCGTAGCCCTGGGGCACCCAGTCGCTGCCCAGGCAGAAGCTGAGCCGATCGGCCCAGCGCTCCCAGCAGGCGGGTGACACCCGCAGCAGCCATTCCAGGCCAGCGGCCCGCACCAGCCCATCACGGGGACGCTCCGCCGGCGGCGGATCCCCCAGCAGGGCCCGCGCCTGGCCGCTGGCATCCACGGTCCAGTCGCTGGTGACCCGCAGCGTGGAGCCATCGGAGCGGCGCAGCAGGGTGACCATCCGCTCGCTCTCCTGGTGGCTGGAGCAGGCGTGGAGCCCGAGCAGCACCCGTGCGCCCCAGCGAAGACTCTGGTCCGCCTGCCAACGGCGCAGGGCGGCGAAATCAAGCACCACACCAAGGGGCTGGGGCGAGGCCCAGGATCGGGTGGCGGTGCCGGGCCCGATCAACTGCCATTGCCGCCAGCGACTGCCCACCACCTCCGCCGGCAGGCCGAAGGCCTCCATGGACGCGATCGGCAGGGCGGCGCTGCTGAAGGCGGAGCGACTCAGGTCGGCGAGCCGGTCGACCAGGACGACATCCAGCCCCTGAAGGGCAAGGCGCCGAGCCAGGTCACCGCCGGACGGACCGGCGCCCACCACCAGGACCTGGCAGCGGAGGGACGCCTCAGACGGCAAGGGCGGTGGGAACGGTGGCGCGGAAGACAGGGCCGAAACGCGCATAGATGCGATCGGCCATCTGGGAAGGGGTGAGGCCGAGACGTTCCTTGCTCTGGTCGGGACTGGCGTGGTCCACCAGAACGTCCGGAATGCCGATGCGCAGCACAGGGACGGCCAGCTCGTGATCGTTGAGGGTTTCCACCACCGCTGCTCCGAAACCACCGGCCAGGGCACCTTCCTCCATCGTCACGACCCGGCCGATGCGTCGCGCCAGGGGGAGGATCAGGGCCTCATCAAGGGGCCGAAGGAAACGGGCATTGACCACCGCGGCCCGGAGTCCCTTCTCCTGGAGCAGCCCGGCGGTGGCCATCGCCGGCGCCACCATGGCCCCATAGGCGACGATCAGCAGGTCGTCTCCATCGGCCAGCTGCTCACCCCGGCCGATCTCCAGCGGCTGCCAGCCTTCGTCCATCAGAGGGACCCCCTCGCCTTCGCCCCGGGGGATGCGGATGGCGCAGGGGCCGTCATGGCCGATCGCGGTGACCAGCATCCGCTGCAGCTCCGCCTCGTCCTTTGGGGCCATCACGGTGAAGTTCGGCACGGCCCGCAGGTAGCTGATGTCGTACTGGCCCTGGTGGGTGGGGCCGTCGGCACCGACGATGCCGGCCCGGTCGAGCACGAAGGTGACCGGCAGCTTCTGGATGCCCACGTCGTGGATCAGCTGGTCGAACGCCCGTTGCAGGAAGGTGCTGTAGATGGCCACCACGGGCCGCAGGCCCTCGCAGGCCATGCCCGCCGCCATGGTGACGGCATGCTGTTCGGCGATGCCCACATCGAAGTACTGGTTCGGCAGGGCTTTCTCCAGCAGGTCGAGCCCCGTGCCGGTGGCCATGGCTGCGGTGATCCCCACCACCCGGGGATCCTGCTCGCAGATCTTGACGAGGGTCTGGCCGAACACCTTGCTCCAGCTGGGGGGCTTGGGCTTGCTGGAGGGGTAGGCCTTGCCGGTGGCCAGGTCGAAGGCCGACTGGGCGTGATAGCCCACCTGATCGGCTTCGGCGTAGGGATAGCCCTTGCCCTTGGTGGTGGCCACATGCACCAGCACCGGGCCCTCGCAGCGGTGGGCCGCCTGGAAGGTGCGCACCATCTCGGGGATGTCGTGGCCGTCGATCGGGCCCACATAGGTGAAGCCCAGCTCCTCGAACACGGCCCCCACCTTGGGCACCGCCAGCCGCTTCATGCTCTCCTTGAGGGTCTTGAGCTCCGTGGGCAGCTCTCCATGCAGGAAGGGGAGGTGCTTCACCGCCTCCTCGGCGCTGCCGGAGAGGAACTGCACCGGCTTGCTGAGTCGCATGCGATTGAGATGGGTGGACAGGGCACCCACCGGCGGTGAGATCGACATGTCGTTGTCGTTCAGCACCACCAGCAGCTTGGTGCGTGGCAGGTGCCCCGCATGGTTGATGGCCTCCAGGGCCATGCCGCCGGTGAGGGCCCCATCACCGATCACGGCAACGCATTTGAAGTCCTCTCCGCGACGGTCGCGGGCCAGGGCCATGCCAAGGGCGGCCGAGATGCTGGTGGAGGCGTGGCCGGCGCCGAAGTGGTCGAAGCGGCTTTCGCTGCGCTTGAGGTAACCGGCCACACCGCCCTTCTGGCGCAGGGTGTGAAAATCCTTGTACCGGCCAGTGACCAGCTTGTGGGGATAGGCCTGGTGGCCCACATCCCACACGACCCGGTCTCGGTCGAGGTCGAGGGTCTGATAGAGGGCAAGGGTCAGTTCGACGACCCCCAGCCCCGGACCCAGGTGGCCGCCACTGGTGGCCACAACCTCCAGGTGCTTCTCGCGGATCTGGCGAGCCATGGCCTCGAGTTCAGCGGTGCTCAGGCCGTGCAGCTGATTCGGATGGCTCAGCTCGCTCAGATGCATGCCGGTCCTTTCTTCCAGATCGCCAATCTACGGGGTTCGCCCCGACCCACGGCGGCGAACGCCACCGTTCCAGGGTCGGGTTGCGACACTGGGTCCATGACTTTGGCCGCCCACGACAACGCCTTCCCCGAGGCGACCGACTATCTGCAGCGGATCCTGCGGGCTCGGGTGTACGACGTGGCGATCGAATCTCCCCTCGATCCTGCCCCCAACCTTTCCCGCCGGCTCCTCAACCAGGTGCTGCTCAAGCGGGAGGATCTCCAGCCCGTGTTCAGCTTCAAACTGCGCGGCGCCTACAACAAGATGGCGGGCCTGGAGCGCTCGGAACTTGACCGAGGGGTGATCGCCGCCAGCGCCGGCAACCATGCCCAGGGGGTGGCCCTGGCCGCCCAGCGGCTCGGCTGCACCGCCGTGATCGTGATGCCGGTGACCACACCGGAGATGAAGGTGCGCTCGGTGGCGGCCCGCGGGGCCGAAGTGGTGCTCCATGGCGACACCTACGATGAGGCCTGCGAGGAAGCCCACCGGCTGCAGCGACAGCGTGGGCTCACCTTCATCCATCCCTTCGACGACCCGGACGTGATCGCCGGTCAGGGCACGATCGGCCTGGAGATCCTGCGCCAGTGCTCCGATCCCCCCGATGCGATCTACGTGGCCGTGGGCGGTGGCGGGCTGATCGCGGGGATCGGCGCCTATGTCAAGAGCCTCTGGCCCGGAGTGGAGGTGGTGGGCGTCGAGCCGAGCGATGCCGATGCCATGACCCGCTCCCTGGCCGCGGGTCAGCGGGTGCGGCTTGACCAGGTTGGCCTCTTTGCCGATGGTGTGGCCGTGCGCCAGGTCGGTGAGCACACCTTTGCCCTGGCCCAGCGCTGCGTCGACCGCATGGTCACGGTGGACACCGATGAGATCTGCGCCGCCATCAAGGATGTCTTCGAGGACACCCGATCGATCCTGGAGCCGGCGGGCGCGCTCTCGGTGGCGGGCATGAAGAAGGATGTAGCCCAACGTCAGCTGCGTGATCGGACCCTGGTGGCGGTGGCCTGCGGGGCCAACATGAACTTCGACCGCCTGGCCTTCGTTGCCGAACGGGCCGAACTGGGCGAGGAGCGCGAAGCCCTGCTGGCGGTGGAGATCCCGGAGGAACCCGGGAGCCTGGGGCGCTTCTGCGCCGTCCTCGGCCAGCGGAGCCTCACCGAGTTCAGCTATCGGCTGGCCGACCCCCAGCTGGCCCATATCTTCGTGGGGGTACAGATCAGCGGCCACCAGGACACCCACAGGCTGATGGACGCCCTGGAGGCCCATGGGTTCCCCTGCCTCGACCTGAGCGGAGACGAGTTGGCCAAGCTCCATCTCTGCCACATGGTGGGGGGACGGCTGCCGGCCAGTGCCGGGGCGGCCCTCACCCAGGGGGAGGAGCGGCTGTATCGCTTCGTGTTCCCGGAGCGGCCCGGGGCCCTGATGGCCTTCGTGAGCGCCCTGCATCCCAACTGGAACATCAGCATCTTCCACTACCGCAACCACGGCGCCGACGTGGGGCGCATCGTGGTGGGGGTGCAGGTGCCGCCGGCCGAGCTGGAGGACTGGCAGGCCTTCCTCGCCGATCTCCCCTACCAGCACTGGGAGGAGACCAACAACCCGGCCTACCGCCTTTTCCTTGGTGAGGTGGGGCCCACCCTTCCGACACGCCGGGCCGGACATCCCCATGGCTGAACCCGAACCCTTCTGCAGACTTTCCCTGCCGGCGCGGCTGGAGGCGATCCTCTATCTCAAGGGGAGGCCGCTGGAGCTGGGGGAGCTGGCCACCATCGCCGGCATCGAACGGGACGCGACCGAGCTGGCCCTGATCACCCTGATGGCCGACTACGCCCACCGTGACACCGCCCTGGAGATCCACCAGGAAGGTCAGCACTATGCGCTGCAGCTGCGCGCGGGCCTTGGGGATCTGGTGCAGAACCTGCTGCCGGTGGATCTTTCCATCGCCGCCCTGCGCACCCTGGCCACGATCGCCCTCAAGAAGCGCCTGCTGCAGTCGGAACTGGTCGAGCTGCGCGGCTCGGGGGCCTATGAGCACATCAAGGAACTGCTGGCCCAGGACTTCATCGAACGCCGCCGGCAGAGTGACGGCCGCTCCTACTGGCTCAGCCTGAGCGAGAAGTTCCACCGCACCTTCTCCCTGAAGGCCGACGACCTGGCGGCCCTGGGCTCGCGCCTGGCGGCAGCCGAGACAGACGCGACTCCGACGGCGCCCGAGGATGACACTGATCCATAGAGTTGGCTGACGGTTGCAGCCCCACCCCCTCGACCCTTTCCATGAACATCCTTGTTTTCCTGCTCCAGGTGCTGGCCCAGACCCTCAGCATCTACCTCTTGGTGCTGCTGGTTCGGGTGCTGCTGAGCTGGTTCCCCAATCTCGACTGGAGCAACCCGGTTCTCTCCAGCGTCAGCGCCATCACCGACCCCTACCTCAATGTCTTCCGTGGTCTGATTCCTCCCCTGGGTGGCCTGGACCTGTCGGCCCTGGTGGCCTTCATCGCCCTTCAGCTGGCCCAGAGCCTGCTTGGGGCCTCCATCGCCACCCTCTCCTCCGGCGGCCTGCCCTATTGAGGCCCAAGGGCCTCTTCGAGGGGCAGAAGTTCGTCGTCGACCCCGGCCCGGGTGCGCACCGGGGCACTGAATCCCCTCGCCTTGACGCTGCGGGTTCCGAGCGGGCCGGGGGTGCCGGCCGGCACCGCCAGCCGCAGGGCGAAGCTGGAACGCCCGGGGGGCACGTCGCCGATCGACCCCACCCTGGTGCGGTTCGGCAGCACGGGTTCACCGCTGGCATCGACGATCAGACCGAACACATCGGTGTCGATGACGGGCTTCGATCCAGGGTTCATCACCACGCCCCGCAGGGCCCAGCAGCTGGCTCCGCTGGGTCGGGCCAGCTGCGGCTGGGTGGCGGAGTCGCCGGTGGGGCACGGCTCGAGCACCACATCCGACACCTTCAGGTCGGTGGCGGCTGCCAGATCGGGGCCAAGGAGCAGGATCAAGAGCCCCAGCAGCAGCCCGGACACCAGGCGCGCGAGCGTGGTCGCGATGGTCCTTCGCTGCTTCACCGCCGGTCACCGCTGCCTCCAATCACGTTACGGTCCGCGCGGCTGGCCAGCTTGGCCAGGTTGGCTTCCGCCACGTCGTCGAGATCCAGCCCCAGCTCCGTGGCCAGCTGGGCCACATACCATAGTACGTCGCCCAGTTCAAGCCGCAGGTCGTCGCGGACGCCGGGGCCGAACTCGCCGCCCCGGTCCCGCAGGACCTTTTTCACCTTGTCGGCCACTTCGCCAGCCTCACCGCACAATCCCAGGGTGGGGTAGAGGATGTTGGCCCCCACATCCGGGTAGCGCGCCGTCTCACGGGAGCGTCGCTGATAGTCCTGAAAGTCCATTTCAAGCTCACTCCGGGCAAGTTCGGATGGTAGTTTCCGGCCCAGTACAAGGTCGTCCAATGGCCCCTCACGATCTCATGCGTCGCACAAAGATCGTGGCCACGATCGGACCCGCCACCGAGTCTCCAGAGGTGCTGCGGCAGCTGATCGCCGCCGGCGCCACCACCTTCCGCCTCAACTTCTCCCACGGGGACCACAGCGATCACGCCGACCGGATCGCCACCATCCGCCAGGTGGCCCACGAGCTGGGCGTGCACATCGGCATTCTCCAGGACCTGCAGGGCCCCAAGATCCGCCTGGGCCGATTCCAGGCCGGTCCGATCACCCTGGCCAAGGGGGATCTGTTCTCGCTCACCTCCCGCGCCGTCAACTGCGACAACACCATTGCCACGGTCACCTACGAACGGCTGGCGGATGAGGTGACCAATGGCAGCCGCATCCTGCTCGACGACGGCCGGGTGGAGATGGTGGTGGTGGAGGTCGACGGACCCGGGCAGACCCTGAAGTGCAAGGTCACCGTGGGAGGCGTGCTCTCCAACAACAAGGGCGTCAACTTTCCGGACGTGCAACTCTCCATCCGGGCCATGACACCCAAGGACCGCCGCGACCTGACCTTCGGCCTTCAGCAGGGCGTCGACTGGGTGGCGCTCAGCTTCGTGCGCAATCCCTCCGACATGCTGGAGATCCGCGAGCTGATCCGCAGCCAGGGCCACGAAACCCCTGTGGTGGCCAAGATCGAGAAGTTCGAGGCGATCGATGCCATCGACGCCATCCTTCCCCTCTGTGACGGGGTGATGGTGGCCAGGGGCGACCTCGGGGTGGAGATGCCCGCGGAGGAGGTCCCCCTGCTGCAGAAGGAGCTGATCCGCAAGGCCAACAGCCTCGGCATCCCGATCATCACCGCCACCCAGATGCTCGATTCGATGGCTTCCTGCCCGCGGCCCACCAGGGCCGAGGTGAGTGATGTAGCCAACGCCATCCTTGATGGCACCGATGCGGTGATGCTCTCCAACGAGACCGCCGTGGGCGACTACCCCGTGGAAGCCGTGGCCACCATGGACCAGATCGCTCGCCGCATCGAGCGCGACTACCCCCAGCGGGTGCTGGACAGCCACATGGCCACCACCATCCCCAACGCCATCTGCCAGGCGGTCAGCAGCATCGCCCGCCAGCTCAACGCCGCGGCGATCCTTCCCCTCACCAAGACTGGCTCCACCGCCCGCAACGTCAGCAAGTTCCGCCCCAGCACACCCATCCTGGCGATCACCTCCGACGTCATCGTGGCCCGCCAGCTGCAGCTGGTGTGGGGGGTCAATCCACTGCTGATCCACGATGAGCCGAGCAGTAGCCGCACCTTCAGTGTCGCCATGGCCGCCGCCCAGGAGCAGGGCCTGCTGAGCGCCGGAGATCTGGTGGTCCAGACCGCCGGCACCCTGGAGGGGGTGAGCGGCTCCACCGACCTGATCAAGGTGGGCATCGTCTCCGCCGTGATGGGACGTGGCACGGGGATCGGCACCGGCACCGTGAGCGGCAAGGTGCGGCTGGCCAGCACCCCGGAGGATGCGGCCCGCCTGGAGGCCGGGGAAATCCTGGTGGTGCGGGAAACCAGTGCCGCCTATCTGGAGGCGATCCGCAAGGCCCGTGGGGTGATCGCCGAGGAGGAGGGGCGCCAGAGCCACGCGGCCGTGATCGCCGAGCGCCTGGGGGTACCCGTGATCGTGGGCGTGGCCAATGCAACCCTCGAACTACGCATGGGGGAGGTGGTCACCCTGGAAGTGCAGGAGGGTGTGGTGCACCGTGGCCCCCAGAGCACCCACCCATCGGCGGTTCCCTCATTCCTCTAGAACCGAAGGCCCCCCGGCTGCGCCGCCATGGCCTCCAAGCTGCCCCTGAGCGAAACGGTGGCCATGGCGTTGCTGACGCTTCGCTCCAATCGTCTGCGCAGCCTGCTCACCATGTTGGGCATCGTCATCGGCAACGCCTCGGTGATCACCCTGGTGGGGGTGGGCAGGGGCGCCCAGAAACTGGCTGAGAGCCAGCTCAGCACCCTGGGCGCCAATGTGCTTTTCGTGGTGCCCGGCAACAACGACACACGGCGCCAGGGGATCGAGATGCCCCGCACCCTGGTGCTCGAAGACGCCAAGGCCATCGCCGAGCAGGTGCCGAGCGTGCGCCGGGTCGCCCCCCAGATCACCCTGAACGCAGTAGCCCAGGCCGGCGGCTTCAGCTCCTCGATCTCCGTTTCGGGGGTGACTCCCGAGTTCCTGCCGGTGCGCAGTTTCGAGGTGGCCCGTGGCCGCTTCATCGACAAACGCGACGTTCAGGGCGCCCGCAACGTGGTGGTGATCGGGCCCGATCTGCAGGAGAAGCTGATGCCCACCGGCGAAGCCCTGGGACGCCAGCTGCGCATCCGCGACAAGTCGTTCGAAGTGATCGGTGTGCTGGAGCCGAAGGGAGCCGTGTTCGGCTCCAATCAGGACGAGAACGCCTACATCCCCCTCACCACCATGGTGAGCCAGCTGAGTGGGCGTGATCCCACCTTCGGCATCAGCCTCACGTTCATCAGCGTGGAGGCGCGCGATGAAGCCAGCACCGGAGCGGCCGCCTTCCAGATCACCAACCTGCTACGCCAGCGTCACCGCCTGCTGCGCGAGGACGACTTCGCCGTGCGCTCGCAGAAGGATGCCCTCACCATTGTCGGCACCATCACCGGCGGCCTCACCCTCATGCTGGGGGCCATCGGTGCGGTGTCCCTGCTGGTGGGAGGGATCGGCATTATGAACATCATGCTGGTATCGGTGAGCGAACGCACCGAGGAAATCGGCCTGCGCAAGGCCCTCGGCGCCCGCAGCACTGACGTTCTGCTCCAGTTCCTGGTGGAGTCGCTGGTCCTCGCCAGCCTCGGCGGCGTCATCGGCAGTGCCCTCGGCCTGGGTACGGTGGCACTGGTGGCGGTCTTCACCCCCCTGCCGGCCACCATTGAGGCCGGCACCGTGCTGCTGACGGTGGGTCTGTCCGGCTCGATCGGCCTCTTCTTCGGCGTGGTGCCGGCGCGGCGTGCGGCGCGTCTGGATCCGATCGCTGCCCTGAGAAGCCTCTGACCGCCAGGCTGGTCCGGGCATGGTTGGCCAGGAAAAGTCCAGCAGATAACAGAAGAAAAGATTAAGAGTGACAATCCGTCGCCTTCGTCACCGAATCCCCACAGCTGGAATGTCTTGATGGAAAGGAAGCAGCAGTAACAAGGTGTTGGAACAGTTGGCCAGGACGGAACAGGTGGATTGCGGCTACCGGAATGGATCCGATCGCATGATCATCCTGCGCTGCATCGGGCCGGAGCAGTTTTTCCTTGAACGGGTCGTCTTCCCTTTTGAACTCCTGACCTTTCAATGTCCAGCGATGAGCGAAGTGGAAATCTGGACCCACGGTCTCGGCGGACCCGAGCTTCGGGAGTCCATTGAGGCACTGGAACTCACGATGGAATCCACCCCCGTCACCGAACCTGCCCAGGAGGGCATCGGGGCCAATCCCTGGCTCCAGGCCAACTGAGCCAGCCGTCGTCGTCCGCTGCACAGGTCATCCTTAACTCCGGAGAGCTCCCGAAGCCGGGCCCCCCGCTCTTAAGGTTGTTCAAAAGCTTCACAACCATGAACCAGCGCTGGCGTGTCCTTGCCCTGTGGCTGTTGCCGGTCGCCGTGGCCCTGTTCCTGGGTTGGCAGTTGCTGAGTTCAGGGGGACGGCCGGCGCCCGGGCCCACTGGTGACACCACGGGGCCCCGCAATGCAGCGGTGGCCCGCATGAGCTACGGCCGCTTCCTCGATTACGTCCAGGCGGGCCGGGTCACGGCAGTCGACATCTACGACGGTGGCCGCACCGCAGTGATCGAGGCGGTGGATCCCGATCTCGACAACCGGGTGCAGCGGCTGCGTGTCGACCTGCCCGGTGTCGCGCCCGAGCTGATCAACAAGCTCAAGGATCAGGGCATCAGCTTCGATGTCCATCCCCCCAAGTCCACCCCGCCCGCCCTGGGTCTGCTGGGCAACCTGCTCTTCCCGCTGCTGCTGATCGGGTCCCTGATCTTCCTGGCGCGACGCTCCTCGGGCATGCCAGGTGGACCTGGTCAGGCGATGCAGTTCGGCAAATCCAAGGCCCGTTTCGCCATGGAAGCGGAAACCGGCGTCAAGTTCGATGACGTTGCCGGTGTCGAGGAGGCCAAGCAGGACCTGCAGGAAGTGGTCACCTTCCTCAAGACCCCTGAGCGCTTCACCTCCGTTGGGGCCAAGATTCCCCGCGGCGTGCTGCTGGTGGGCCCACCAGGCACCGGCAAGACGCTGCTGGCCAAGGCCATCGCAGGAGAGGCCGGGGTCCCCTTCTTTTCTCTCTCGGGTTCCGAGTTCGTCGAGATGTTCGTGGGTGTCGGTGCCAGCCGCGTCCGCGACCTCTTCAAGCGGGCCAAGGAAAACAGCCCCTGCTTGATCTTCATCGATGAGATCGACGCCGTCGGTCGTCAGCGCGGTGCTGGAATCGGCGGCGGCAATGACGAGCGGGAGCAGACCCTCAACCAGCTCCTCACCGAGATGGATGGCTTTGAGGGCAACAGTGGCATCATCATCATTGCGGCCACCAACCGCCCTGACGTTCTCGATTCGGCCCTGATGCGCCCGGGCCGTTTCGATCGCCAGGTCCAGGTGGATCCCCCCGACATCAAGGGACGCCTCTCGATTCTGAAGGTGCACAGCCGCAACAAGAAGCTGGCCGATGATGTCTCCTTGGAGATGATTGCCCGCCGCACCCCGGGTTTCACCGGGGCCGATCTGGCCAACCTGCTCAACGAGGCGGCGATTCTCACCGCCAGGCGCCGCAAGGAGGCCACCGGCCTGTCGGAGATCGACGATGCCGTTGACCGGATCATCGCCGGAATGGAGGGCAAGCCGCTCACCGATGGCCGCAGCAAGCGGCTGATCGCCTACCACGAGGTTGGCCACGCCCTGGTGGGCACGCTGGTGAAGCAGCATGACCCCGTCCAGAAGGTCACCCTGATTCCTAGGGGACAGGCCCAGGGGCTCACCTGGTTCGCCCCCGACGAGGAGCAGATGCTCGTCAGCCGCGCCCAGCTGCGTGCCCGCATCATGGGGGCCCTCGGCGGCCGGGCGGCAGAAGATGTGGTGTTCGGCCACTCGGAGGTCACCACCGGCGCGGGCGGTGACATTCAGCAGGTCGCCTCGATGGCCCGGCAGATGGTCACCCGTTTCGGCATGAGCGAGCTGGGTCCGATGTCTCTGGAGGCCGGCAACCAGGAGGTGTTCCTGGGCCGTGACCTGATGACCCGCAGCGATGTTTCCGATGCCATCGCCCACAAGATCGATGAAGCCGTGCGGCACATCGTCCAGGGCTGCTACACCGAAACCGTCAAGTTGGTGGCCGACCATCGCGCCTGCATGGACCGGCTGGTTGAGCTGCTGATCGAAAAGGAAAGCCTCGATGGTGATGAGTTCCGGCTGATCGTTTCGGAATTCGCCTCCATTCCCGACAAGGACCGGTTCTCGCCGTTGCTGACGGCTGCTGATCTGCAGTCCGCCAGCCATCAGAGCGTGGCAGATCCTGCCGAAGCGCCCTGAGCCCTGAGGGCAACGATCCATGGAAAAGGCCTGCTGAAGCAGGCCTTTTTTGATGCCCCTGGATTCGGATTCTGGCAGCCGTTCAGGCTCAGACCGGTCGGATCGGCCGCTTCTCGATGACTTTGTCGATCAGGCCGTAGGCCATCGCTTCGACAGGGGACATGAAGAAGTCCCGGTCGGTGTCGATCTGGATCTGCTCAAGATCCCGGCCAGTGCGGCTGGCCAGCTCCCGGTTGAGCTTGTCCTTGAGATAAAGGATCTCATCGGCCTGAATGCGGATATCGCTGGCCTGGCCCCGTGCCCCGCCGAGGGGCTGGTGGATCATGATCCGCGAATGGGTGAGACTGCTGCGCTTGCCCTTGGCTCCGGCGCAGAGCAGGAAAGCCCCCATGCTGGCTGCCAGGCCGACGCAGACGGTCTGCACATCAGGTTTGATGTGCTGCATGGTGTCGAAGATTCCGAGGCCGTCGTAGACCGAACCTCCCGGGGAATTGACATATAGAAAGATATCCTTTTCGGGATCCTCTGCCTCAAGAAAGAGAAGTTGCGCCACCACACGGTTGGCGGATTCTGCGGTGACCGGTTCCCCGAGGAAGATGATCCTCTCCCGCAGCAGGCGGGAATAGATGTCGAAGGCTCTTTCACCGCGACCCGACTCCTCAATGACGATCGGGATCATGGGCTCCAGACAGGCGATTGAAACGATCCTACCCAGCCGCCGATCGGGCCGAGTGCCTGCAGCGCTAAGGTCGCTGCAACGAAGAATCCAACCGCGTGAGCGCTGCTCTCACCGTCGCTGACAGCAAGCGCGCCTTCCATGGCGCCTTCCCCCATGTCATCGGTCCCCTCTACCGGCGCATGGTCGACGAATTGCTGGTGGAGCTCCACCTGCTGAGCCGTCAGAAGGGTTTTCAGAATGATCCTCTGTTCGCCGTTGGCCTCGTTCAGGTGTTTGATGGCTTTGCCCGGGGCTACCGTCCCGAGGAGCAGAAGGGACCCCTGTTCGAGGCGCTGTGCGCCTCCTCCGGCTTCCACGGCCCCGAGCTTCGGCGCCAGTGCAGCGACGCCCTGGCCGCCATGGGGCGCCACAGCCAGCAGGAGGTGCGCCAGTGGATCGAGGCGCAGGGGGTTGGGGCGCCAACGCCGGTGGCCACGGCCCTGTCCAGCATTCGACGGCCGGATTTCCACTACTCCCGCCTGATGGCGGTCGGCCTGCTTGCCCTGCTGGAGCAGGCCCTCGCCGACGACGCCATGGAGCCCCAGGCCCTGCGTCAGCTCGCCCACGACATCGGGTCGTCGATCGGCCTCCTGCGGGATCGGCTCGACAAGGACCTCTCGCTTTATGCGAGCAACCTCGAGAAGATGACCATGGCCGTCGAGCTCATGGAGGAAACCGTGGCGGCGGAGCGGCGGCGACGCGAACGGCAGGAGATCACGGGCCCACCCGAAGGCGTCCCTTCAGCCAGCTGACCCCGGCATTGCCGGTAGCGGCTTCCATCGCGAGCTGGTCGGCACGGCGCACCAGCTCTGGCAAGGGTTCGGGCAGAAGGCCCAGCCGATCCAGCCCCTGGGGACGCACCCGTAACCAGAGCGACCCCGCGGCGGGGGCCTGCTCGCCGGCGGTGGCCATGGTCTGCCAGCGGGCCGGCACCGGGCCGAGGAAGAGCAGCAACTGGGGCGCGGGTCCGGTTTCCCTGATCCAGCGCCAGCCCCCCAGCACCACGCCATCCTCCCGGCGCCAGGTGGCCGCCTGGGCCTGGGATGACCCACCTCCTGGAGCCTCCTGCAGGGCCTGGGCCTGCAGGGAGCGGGCCAGGCCGATCAACAGCTGACGCCAGGCCTGCCGGTCAGGCCCCACCGCCACCTGGAGCTCCAAGGAGGCCTGGAAGGGGCCGCTGGCCTGGGGTTGGAGCCTCAGACGGAAGGGGGAACGCCGCAGCAGGGCCAGTCCCTTGGTGTCGATGCCGTAGCGCGCCGCCAGGGGATCCCGGATCAGCTGGCGGGCGAGCAGCCCACGGAACAGCTGCTCCAGGGAGGAACCCTGGAGCTCCAGCAGCAGGTCGGCCGCCAGTGGAGGCAGGGAAGACGCCGGGACTTCAGGGGCCCGTACGGTTTCAGCAGGGCTCGCTGAAGCGGCACGGTCGGAGGCTTCGCCCCGCCAGCGCAGCTCGGAAGCCTCGAGCGAGAGGGAGAGGCAACCCTCCTGGTAGGTCTCCAGCAGCGGAGCCAGGGGGCCCACCAGCGCCCCGAGGCCCTGGGCACTCCAGAACACCCCCTGGCCGTTCTCAAGCCGCGGCAGACAGATGCTGTACAGCCCGCGCCCAGCACGCTGATCCGGCCGCAGCTGGTCCTGGAGCAGGCGGCGGGAAAGGGGATCCGGCGCCACCACCAGCAGGTTTCCCACCCGCAGGCCATTGGCGGGCAGGGGATGCTGGGGCCCACCGCCGCCGTTGTCCTGCACCGCCAGGTAGGCCCCTCCCTCGGCGTGGGGTCCCCAGAACTGCCACCAGGTGCGGCGTTGCTCCCGCCAGAGACGGGTGGCCGGGGCTGCCCCGAAGCGTTCCTGCCAGAGGGCCGGCACGGGCCGTTCAGGACTGGCCGGGAAGCTCTGCAGCAGGCTGCTCGCGGCCATCAGCTGCTCCAGTCCCTGGGCCCTGGGCCTGGGCCAGCGCCACAGGGCCAGGCTCGGCAACAGCAGCAACAACAGCAGCGTGGCCGTGGAGACAGGCAGTGGGGGCCGCGGCAAGGACCTGGGCAGCGGCGGCAGGACCGGTAACACCACAGAACGTTGCAGCAGATCTGACGGGCGGCTCATGGAAACGCCGACAGGGTTCGGCCTCGGTGGTTGATGCGCTGCACCCCCTTGATCAGCCACGGCCCATCGAGCACCAGGCTGGGGAGTCGCCGTCATCACACAGCGAATGGGGGGCCTCAGGAGCGGGAGCGCCCTTCGTTCGAGCGACGGCGGCGCCTGTCACGCCATTCTACGGTGGAGAGGTAAATGACGCCGACGCTCACGAAAAGGAGCAGAGCTGAGGCCAGACCAGCCAGCAGGGTGGTGGTGGGGAAGGCCAGATCAGAAACCGATGCTGTTGTCACCGTTGCGGCCCCACACCACCATGGCGATCGAGAAGGTGAAGATGGCCGCCAGGGCGGACCAACCGAGGGTGATCAACATCGAGCCCGATTCAAGGGTGACCGCATGTTACCTACGCTGGTGACCGGCAGCCGCTGCGGGCCCCATGGTCGTCGCTCCATTGAGAAGTCCCGCCCAGGCAGGGCAGCGCCTCCAGGAGCGCTACCCCAACGTGAACGTGATCGTCCTCGACGACGATGTCAACACCTTCCAGCATGTGGTTGAGGCCCTGGTGCGGCACCTCCCCGGCATGCAGCCCGATCAGGCCTGGAATCTGGCCTACCGGATCGATGGGGAGGGGTCGGCGGTGGTCTGGAGCGGTCCCCTGGAGCAGGGGGAGCTCTATCACCAGCTGCTCAGCGCCGAGGGGCTGACGATGGCACCCCTGGGCCAGGGCTGAGGAATGGCCATGGCCCGGCTCGTGATCACCCACAGCACCTACGTGGAGGGCCTCATCCCCCTGCTGCGGCGGCTGGCCACCCTGCCGGACATCGACACGATCACGCCGGCTGTGATCTCACGGGTGAAGGGCCGCAGCATCGGTTTGCGGCTGCGGGTGTCGAGCCCGATCACCGGTGGCCACAAGTTGATGGCCCGCAGGGGCAGCACGGCCCAGGAGGTCTTTGTGGTCACCCGCCTGAGCCGGGATCAGCTGCAGGAGGCACTGGATCGGCTGACGCGCTGAGCAGGCTGGTGGGGGCGGCCCGCTCGTAGACCGCCGGGGTGCCAAAGCGGCCATAGGCGCCGGCCTCCCTGAACCAGCTCGCCCCTTCCACCTCCATCAGATTGTGGGGGCGGAGCCCCCAGCGCCCTTTGAGGTAGGCGGCGGCAGCCGCCGCATCGAAGCACGGTTGGCCCCATGCCACGACCGCCAGGGCCAGGGCCCGGATCCGCAGAGCACCGGCCGGACTCTCCTGGATTTCCTCCTCCAGCAGAAATGTCCGGAAGTCGCCCTGGGGCTCCGCCTCTAGGGGGTACTTCTGCAGATAGAGCGCTCGGGCACGTGGAAAGACGGGGCCCGGGGCGCGGGCGAGCAGGCGCTCGAAGGACTGCTGGAAGCTCGGAGGCTCGCTGATCACGGTGGCGAAAGGACGTTCCCCCAGCATGCCTGCCTGGTGAGCCCGCGATGATGCGGGTCCCCAGCCGTTTTTGCATGGCCTTCACCCCTGAGCAGCTCGCCGGCGCCCTGCGCTGGCGCTACGCCACCAAGAGTTTCCAGGCCGGAGCCCGAATCCCGTCAGCCACCTGGTCGGCCCTGGAGGACGCCCTGGTGCAAAGCCCTTCCAGCTACGGACTGCAGCCCTGGAAGTTTCTGGTGATCGAGGACCCATCCCTGCGCACGACCCTGAAACCCCACTCCTGGGGCCAATCCCAGATCACGGACTGCTCCCACCTGGTGGTCTTTCTGGCCCGCCGCAGGATCGAGGAGGCCGATCTGGATCGGCTGATCCAGGCCACGGCCGAAGCCAGGGGGCTGAACCCCGAGCAGCTGGCCCCCTATCGGGGAATGATGGCCAACGATCTGATCCAAGGTCCCCGCAGCGCGGTGATCGATCGCTGGGCCAGCAACCAGGTGTACATCGCCCTCGGCACCTTTCTGACGGCGGCGGCGTTGCTGTCCGTCGACACCTGCCCCATCGAGGGCTTTTCTCCGGCCGACTACGACAGGATTCTCAACCTGGAAACAAGCCTCTACCGGAGCTGCGTGGTCTGTGCAGCGGGCTACCGCGCTCCCGAGGACCGCTATGCAGCTCTCGCGAAGGTGCGCTATTCGGCAGCGGATCTGATCGAAACCCGCTGATCGAAACGGAAAGGGGGTGGACCGCCGTGCCGTCTTGCCCCAGTGTTCGACCTGGATGAACCAGGTGGGGAGTCAGGGGCGGGGCTTCGTTTCCGGCCGTGAGGCCGGTATACGTTGCCGTCGCTGAAGACTCCCCGCGTCGAAAGGGAGTCAGATCAGAAAACTGTGAAAGGCAGTCACCAACACAGCAGTCCGATCCAATCCTAAGTGGGTTGGGGGGGCAGCGGCCAGATGGCCCGCACCTCCGCCAGCCGGCGCTGCTTGTCCAGCTCTCGCTCGGCCTCCGAGCGGCCCTCGAGCAGCAGGGTGAGATGGCCGAGCTTGCGGCCAGCCCCCCCCCCCCTGCTTGCCATACCAGTGCAGATGGGCTCCGGGGAGCGCCTCAAGGGCCCGGCGCCGTTCCAGCTGGTCGACATCGCCGCCCTCCGGTGCGAGCAGATTCACCATCAAGGCGCCGGGCACCACCGCTTCGGTGGCGCCCATCGGCAGCCCGGCGACGATGCGCACCTGCTGGGAGAACTGGCTGGTGCGGCAGGCCTCGATGGTCAGGTGGCCGGAATTGTGGGTGCGGGGGGCCAGCTCGTTGACCTGCAGACCCGCGGGACCGTAGAAGAACTCGATCGACAGCACACCCACGTAGTCGAGGGCGGTGAGCAGGGAGGCGGCCACGTTGCGGGCGAACACCTCGACCCGGTGATCCACCGGCGCGGGAAAGAGCACCCAGTCGCAGACACGGCAGTGCTGGTGGGTCTGCACCAGTGGGTAGCAGGACACCATGCCGTGCTGGTCGCGGCAGGCCACCAGCGCCAGCTCCTGATCGAATCTCACCAGCTCCTCGAGGATCCAGTCCTCGGGGTCGACCGAGGCGAGCAGCCCCTCCAGCGCCGCCAGATCGGCCAGGGGAATCGTGCCCCGGCCGTCGTAGCCCCCACGGCTGGCCTTGGCCATCATCGGAAAATCAAAGCCCTCAGGGAGGCGGGGAGTGGCTGGCGACAGCATGGAGCGCGCCATGCCAAGCGGCATGGAGGCCTGTCCCGCGTCCGCTGGAGTGGGGGCGGCGGCCTGGAGGACATCGGCCAGGGGGAACCAGCGGGGGGCCGGCAGGTGCAGGTCACCCAGCAGGCGCCGCTGGCCCGCCTTGCTCACCAGGGGCCGGAGGGCATCGAGTCCCGGCAGGAACTGGAGGCCAGGACCCTGGAGCTCCCGCAAGGCCTCAAGGGGAATCCACTCGTTCTCAAAGCTGATGGCGTGGCAGCGGCTGGCCAGTTCCCGGGTGGCGGCCACGTCATCGACGGGGGCCAGCACCACACTGGCCGCCTCGCGGGTGGCTGGATCTTCGGCTGCGGGGGTCTGCACATGCAGGGCGACGCCGAGGTCCCGGGCGGCCTGGGCCAGCATCCAGGCCAGCTGGCCGCCACCCACGATGCCGATGGCATCGATCGCAGCGGCTCTGGCCTGGGGATCGGGGTCGGCGATGGTCTGCACCCTGGGAGGTCGTTCGAACCAGGGACCAGCCTGCCACCAGGGTGACGCTGGTCACGGCCCAGGCCCACGGGCCGGTCTCACTGCAGAGGGTTCTCCGCGGCGAAGGCGTAGCGGAGCAGGCTGAGCAGCAGCACGATCAGAAAGAGCGCCAGCCCGACGGTGCAGGCGTAGCTGATCTCCAGCTCCGAAAAGGCCTGGTCGTACACGTAGTAAACGATCGTGCGGGTGCTGTCGGCCGGACCCCCCTGGGTCATCAGGTACACCTCCTCAAACACCTTGGTGGCCCCGATGGCCGAAATCACCGCCACCAGGGTGATGTACGGGCGCAGCAGGGGCAGGGTGATGTCCAGATGGCGGCGCCAGCCCTCACTGCCATCGAGGGCCGCCGCCTCGTAGAGATCGGCGGAGATCCCCTGCAGGCCGGCCACGAAGATGACCATGTAGTAGCCGAGGCCCTTCCACAGGGTGACCAGCATCACCGAGGGCAGGGCCAGGCCGGTGGAGGTGAGAAAGCCAATCGGCGTGAAGCGATCGCCCAGCAGGGCACCGAGCCAGCCATTGACCAGCCCGTTTTCGGCATAGAGCCAGCGGAAGGCGATCGCCGCCACCACCAGGGACACCAGGACCGGGGTGTAGAAGGCGCCGCGGAACCAGTGGATGCCAGGCAGCTGGCGGTTGACCAGCACCGCAAGCCCCAGGGCTCCCAGGACGATCGGAGGCACAACCCCCACCAGATAGAGAAAGGTGGTGCCGGTCACCCGCAGCAGCATCGGATCGGCAAGAAGCCGGCGGAAATTGGCCAGACCCACGAAGGTGAGCGGCTCGCTCACATCCAGCCCCGTGCGGGTGAAGCTGATCACCAGGGCCATGCACGCGGGAATCAGCACCGACACCGCCAGCAGCAGCAGAGCGGGGGCCAGAAACGCCCAGGCAGAGCGGGTGGGCTCCGGCGCGGAAGGGTTGGGTGGGGCCATTGGTGCATCCTGCCGGACGTGGGCCGATGCACAATTGGAATCGAGGCTGAAGGCCACCGATGCCGCTTGATCCGCCGCCGTTCGATCCGCCCATCCGATGACGGCGAACCCGAAGGAGGTGCTCCGGGAGGTCTTCGGCTACGACGCGTTCCGCGGTCCCCAGTCCGCCATCGTCGACCACGTCTGCGCGGGGGGCTCGGCCCTGGTGCTGATGCCGACCGGTGGGGGCAAGTCCCTCTGCTATCAGATCCCGGCGCTGTGCCGGCCGGGAACGGCGGTGGTGGTGTCGCCGCTGATCGCCCTGATGCAGGACCAGGTGGGCGCCCTGCGGCAGGCGGGTGTGCGGGCGGCCGCCCTGCATTCGGCCGAAAGCGGCGCTTCGGCCGCCGCCACCTGGCGTGACCTCCAAGCCGGCCAGCTCGATCTGCTGTACGTCTCCCCCGAGCGGCTGCTGGGTGGCGATCTGATTGAGCGCCTGGCTGCGCTGCCCCTGGCCCTGTTCGCCATCGATGAGGCCCACTGCGTCTCCCAGTGGGGGCACGATTTCCGGCCCGAGTATCTGCAGTTGGCGGTGCTCGCCGAGCGCTTCGCCGCCATTCCCCGCATCGCCCTCACCGCCACCGCCGATCCCCGCACCCGGGCCGAGATCGTGGCGCGGCTGAGCCTCGAGCAGGCGGCAGTGTTCATCGCCAGCTTCGATCGGCCCAACATCCGGTACCTGCTGCGGGACAAGAGCGAGCCCCGGCGCCAGCTGCTCGAGTTCCTGGCCACGCAGCGGGGCCACTCCGGCATCGTCTACGCCCGCTCCCGCAAGCGGGTGGAGGAGTTCGCCGCCACCCTCGCAGCCGCTGGCCATGACGCCCTGCCCTACCACGCTGGGCTCTCGCCGGAGAGGCGCAGCGCCGCCCTGGAGCGCTTCCGCCTTGGCAGCGGCGTCATCGTGGTGGCCACCATCGCCTTCGGCATGGGCATCGACAAGCCGGACGTGCGCTTCGTGGCCCATGTGGACCTGCCCAAGAGCCTGGAGGCCTATTACCAGGAGACCGGCCGGGCGGGCCGTGATGGCCTGCCCGCTATCGCCTGGATGGTGCATGGCTCCGGGGACGTGCCGCCGTTGCGTCGCTTCATCGACGACTCCGACGCTGACCCGGCCCAGAAGCGGATCGAGCACGGCCGCCTCGAAGCCCTGATCGGCTTTGCCGAGGCCTCCAGCTGCCGCCGGCGGATCCTGTTGAGCTATCTGGGTGAAGCGGATGGCAGCGACTGCGGCAACTGCGACGTCTGTCTGGAACCGAACCAGGGCATGGACGTGACCGAGCCGGCCCGCAAGGCCCTCTCGGCTGTGTACCGGACCGGGGGGCGCTTTGGCGCCGCCCACCTGGTGGACGTGCTTCTGGGGGGCGAGACGGCCAGGATCCGCAGCCTCGGCCACGACCAGCTGGGGGTGCACGGAATCGGCAGGGAACTGGATCGGGGCCAGTGGCGCAGCCTGTTCCGTCAACTCACCGCCAGGGGGTACCTGGTGGCAGCCGCCGACGGCCATGGGGGACTGCAGTTCGGTGCCGACAAGGTGGTGAAGCCCCTGCTGCGCGGCGAGATCCAGCTGGAGATCCGGCTGCCGGCTCCGGCGAAGGAGCGCCGCGGCGTGGCGGCCCTGGGCGGGGCAGGGGCGACGCCGGCCGCCACCGCGGACTGCGCCGATCCCGGACTCCTGGCGGCCCTGAAGGCCTGGCGGCTGGAACAGGCCCGGCAGCAGGGGCTGCCGCCCTACGTGGTCTTCCACGACCGCACCCTGATCGCCATCGCCGAACGCCATCCCACGGCCCTCGAGGACCTCGCCGGCATCACCGGCATCGGCAGGGCGAAGCTCGCCAGCTATGGCGAAGCGGTGCTGGCGGTGGTCCGGGGCCAGAGCGCACCGGCCTAGCCTCGATCCACCGATGCCGCTCCGTCCGTGCCGCAGGACTACCGCACCATCACGGTGTCCCTGGCTGCTGATCCCTACCCGATCCAGATCGGTGAGGGCCTGCTCGGCCGGCTGGGTTCCTTCCTGATCGAGCGGGGCTTCCTGAGCGGCACGCGGGTGTTGGTGGTGACCAATCCGGAGGTGCTGCAGTTCCATGGTGCCCAAGCCTTGGCGAGCCTCGAGACCAGTGGTTTCGCCGTCAGGACTCTGGTGATGGAGGCCGGTGAAGAGCGCAAGACCCCCGCCACGGTGGCGGCGATCCACGATGCCGCCTTCGATCACCGTCTGGAGCGGGGCTCCCTGATCGTGGCCCTGGGGGGCGGTGTGGTGGGGGACATGGCCGGTTTCGCCGCCGCCACCTGGCTGCGGGGTATCGCCGTGGTGCAGGTGCCCACCACCCTGCTGGCGATGGTGGACGCCGCCATCGGCGGCAAGACCGGAGTGAACCATCCCGGGGGCAAGAACCTGATCGGCGCCTTCCACCAGCCGAAGCTGGTGCTGGTTGATCCTCGGGTGCTGGCCACCCTGCCGGAACGGGAGTTCCGTGCCGGCATGGCGGAGGTGATCAAGTACGCGGTCATCGGCGATGAACAGCTCTTCTCCGACCTGGAGCAGGCCGCCGTCCGGGATCCTCAGGCTGGGTTGGCCAGCCGCGAGGCCATCGGACCTGCACTGCTGCAACGCCTCCTGGAGCGGTCAGCCGCCGCCAAGGCCAGGGTGGTGGCCGCTGACGAAAGGGAGGGAGGACTGCGGGCGATCCTCAACTACGGCCACACCCTGGGCCATGCTGTGGAAAACCTCAGCGGCTATGGCACCTGGCTGCACGGCGAGGCGGTGGGGCTGGGGATGGTGGCCGCCGGCGACATCGCCGCGGCGATGCGGCTGTGGAGCCAGGCGGAGCAGGACCGGCAGCGTCGCCTGGTCGCGGCCGCCGGGCTGCCCATGAGCTGGCCCGCCCTCGATCCCGAGGCGGTGCTGGCCTCCCTGCAGGCGGACAAGAAGGTTCGCCAGGGGAAGGTGCGCTTCGTGCTGCCCACCGGCGTGGGGTCGGTCACGATCCGCGACGACGTCGATCCCGCCACGATCAGGGCCGCCCTCGCGGTCGGCGCTTCGATTGGCTCCCCCTGACACGCAGTCCCGGTTCAGGGCGTCCTTGCCAGGGAAGGCCGGGATCTCCCGGGTTCGATCGTGGTCTTTCGCTGACAGGGAAGGCGCAGGCCCCCCCAGATCGGTGACCATCACCGGGAGGTTTTTATCCTCGCGGCCCATGAGCAGTCGTCCCAGCCGGTTCACCACCTTTCTGAGCCAGCCCCTGCGACGACTCGGTGCCCTTGCCAGGACCATCGGGCTCCGGGGCCGCCAGGAGTCGGCCGGGCCGGAGTCTTCACCCGCTCAGGAGCCTTCCCCTGCGGCACCCGTCCAGGCGATGGCAGCGGCCAGCCCAGCGCTGGCCCCTCCGAGCGGCGGCGATGGGGAGACCACCTGGGTCGCCTTCCTTCCCCGCGATCCCCAGTGGTCCCAGGTGCGCTGGGGCATCAACCCATCCGAAAGGAGCCGGGCCCAGGCCGATGGGGCCACCCAGCTTTGCCTGCGTCTCGCCGACGTGACCGGACTGGACGGTGGCTCCACCCATCCCCACACCCTGCAGGAGGTGGTGGTCGAAAGACAGGCCAGCGAGTGGTATCTGCCGGTACCCCTGTCCGGTCGTGATTACCGGGTGGAACTCGGCTTCCGCAAGGGCGGCAGCGGCGGCTGGATTTCCCTGGCCTTCTCCGCCACGGCCCACGTCCCCGTCCTGGACAGCCCGGCCGTCAGCATGCCCGATCCCTTCGTGGCCTTTTCCCTGCCGCCGGCGATCGAGGGGGGGGCGGCTCCGGCCGGGGAGATCATCAACGACCTGCACGAGCGCCTCTACCAGAGCGCCACCAGCCCTTGGCGTCGCCTCGGCCGCGGATCGGAGGCCTTCCATGAGATCGATTCCGCTGCTGGTCTGCAGGGCGGAGCCGACTTCTCCGCCTCCGGTGCGGGCCCCTGGGCCTCCGGCCGCAGCGGATCCGGCATCGGTGGGGTGGCCCCCCGCCAGCGTTCTTTCTGGCTGGTGGCCGACGCCGAACTGATTGTTTACGGCGCCACCGATCCCTCCGCCCGCCTGAGCATCGGCGGTGAGGAGGTTCCCCTCTCCTCCGATGGCACCTTCCGGCTCCAGGTTCCATTCCGGGATGGCCAGCAGCTCTATCCGATCGAAGCCCTGGCCGCCGATGGGGAGCAGAAGCGCAGCATCACCATGGAATTCCGCCGCACGACCCCCCACGCCAACGTCAACCCCAAGGCCGAGGCCCAGTCGGACTGGTTCTGAGCCGGGTCTCAGCGGCTCTCCCGCAGTTGCTCGGTGCAGATGGTGATGCAGTCACCGTCGTCAAGGGAGCAGGTGGTGATGCAGGCGAAGTACGTCTCGACGGGATCCTCACTGCTTAGAACAACGTCGGTATTGAGAGCGTCGAGTCCCCTTGAAGATTTGGGATCGAGATAAACCGTTGCACCACCGAGTTGATCTCCTGTTCGGCTATCAAAAGCCCCGCCCATTGCCGTTGCCATCTCCACGCCCTCTGACTGGAATTTCACCCTACCCTTCATCGCTGGTATTCCCTCAAGGATTGAGCAGGAATGCTCAAGGGTTCATGTGGAGATGTAAAGGAATGGCGATCGATCAAGGCGCCGGCACGCTCAGAAACAGGGGTGATGTCTCCGGCGTTGGCATTGGTGCCACTCCGTCCCGACGGAAGGCCAGCCAGCGGAACTCACCGAGCCCAGCAGGATCCACCAACCGCAACAGGGTCTCCCGCCGTTGCAGGAGCTCCGCCAGCCGATCCGCCTGACCCTGCTGAAGCGCATGCAGGCGGCTGGCCAGGCCGAGCGCCAGCAGGGCCTCTCCCTGCCGGCATCCGCCCAGGGGCTGCCAACCGCCGGCCCGGGCCGCCGCCTCCAGGCTCTCCAGGCAGAGATGGGCGGTCAGGTCCCACAGACCCGGCTCCCGCAGGGGATCGTCGCTGGCCCTCTGGCACCGGTAGGCCATCAGGGTGCCGCCGGAGCGCTGGGGCGCGTAGTAGCGGCGTGCCTCATGGGCGTAATCGATCACCAGCAGCCAGCCCTCGGACAGCGCTCCGGCGCAGGCGGCCAGCCAGGGTACGAGCCCGGGATGGAGCTCGGTGCACCAGCCCTCCGGGCGGCTCCCATCCAGGGGGAGAAGTCCGAGGGCTTCCAGCTGATCGAGCAGCGACCCGGTCAGGGGCTCGGCGGCCTCCAGGCCAAGGCTGTCCCCCCGCAACACGACGTGTTGGCGGCACCAGAGCTCCCCCCGGCGCTCGATCCGCTCGATGGCCAGGGCGTCAAGCACTTCGTGGGCCAGCACGACGCCCCGCAGCGGGGCGCTGGCCAGGGAGTCGAAGTCAATCCAGCGCACCGGCAGGGGACAGGCACCGAGCCGTTGCCGCTGCCGCTGGGCCATGCCGGCATTCGGCTCCACGAGCACCAGTTCGGTGCGCCCGGCCAGCTGGGGCCAGCCGTCATGAAGCGCCTCCGCCAGTTGCTGGGCCAGCTGGCCCTCCCCCGGTCCGGTCTCCACCAGGGCCAGGGGGGCGTCCGCCGGCAGCAGAGCCAGCCACTGGGCCACCTGGGGGGCGAGCAGCTGGGCGAACTCCGGACCCAGCGACGGGGCGGTGGCGAAGTCCCCCCGGGGCCCGATCGCCAGGCGGCCGCTCCCGTAGGCGCCATGGTCCGGGTCGTGGAGGACCCAGTCCATGTAGTCGAGGAACGGCACCGAACCGCCCGCCGCCCGCAGCCGCTGGGCGAGCCACCAAGGAACCGGTGGGGAGGCGGAAGGGGGGGTCTGCACGCGGCGTCAGGGTGACTAAGTGAGAATGCTGACCGATGGGAGCACGAGCGATGGCGACAGCGGCTGCGACACCGGCGGGAACGGCACGGGATCGCCGGGGGAGTGGCTGGCGTTGTGCGCTCGGGCGGCGGCTGGGGGCAAGCCTGGCCACCCTCGCCCTCGTGCTGGTGACCTGGCTGCTGCCAGGGCTGGATGGTGGTGCCTTCGCGGCCGACAACCCCCAGTTGCTGCCCGATCACCCCACCCCGGTGATCGATCTGGCCAAGGCCCTCACCGATGGTGAGCGTGGGGAGCTGGAGGCCGAACTGGAGAGTTTCGAAGCCACCAGCGGCTGGAAGCTGAGGGTGCTGACCCAGTACGAGCGCACGCCCGGCCTGGCGGTCAAGGGTTTCTGGGATCTGGACGAGCGCAGCCTGCTGCTGGTCGCCGATCCCCGTGGCGGCAACCTGCTCAACTTCAACGTGGGGGAGGCCCTGTTCGCCCTGATGCCCCGGACCTTCTGGGTGGAGCTCCAGACCCGTTACGGCAATCAGTTCTATGTGCGGGACCACGGGGAGGACGGTTCTATCCTGTCGGCCATCCACGCCGTCAAGGGATGCCTGGCCATCGGTGGCTGCCAGGTGGTGCCGGGATTGCCACAGGAGCAGTGGATCCTCACCCTGTGCACCTCGATCCTGGGTGGTCTGATCGTGGGGTTCGCCGCCTTTCCGCGCCAGGAGGGACGCCGGGTGGAGTGGACCTGGGTGCTGCTGCTGTCCCCCCTCTGGGTGATCCTGTTCGTGGCTCTGGGAATGGGGCCGATCATCACACGCACCAACGACGTGCTGCCGTTGCTGCGCAACGTTCTGGGGTTCCTCGGAGCTTCTGTGGTGGCCTACCTGATTGCCCAGAAGACCCTGGGCGGAGTGCGGCTGCAGGGCAAGGGCGAAAGCTGACGCCCCGAGGCGTGACAACGCTCAGACTCAGGGAGCCTTCGATGCTCCGCCGACCCGCTCCAGCTGGCAGGTGAGGCTCTCATCGCTACAGGGAGGGGGAACCTGGCGAATGGCGACGTCCTCCCAGACGTTGGCGGCTTCGTTGCGCAACTGGGCCAGGTTCTGCTCGTAGAAGCGCCGCAGGTCGTTCAGGCGTTTCACGGGCTGCCCGTAGAAGCTGCTGCCGGCCAGGGTGGGGAAGGAGGCCCATTCAGGGGCCAGACGGGCCGCCAGGTCGGGCGTCAGCTCACCGCGATCAGCCAGGGGCAGGGCCCCGCGGCGCTGCACCAGGAAAAGGGCAGCCTGGTCCTGGGACTCGGGACCGAAATCAGGCATTCCCAGAGTCCTTGTGACCATATTCCAGGTGAAGGGCATGAACTGGTAGGCGCCGGCCGCCGCACTGGCGTAGCGGGCGGTGCGCATCACGCGGTTGGGATGCCGGTCGAGGGAATCGAACAGGCTGCCGCCGAAAAGAATGCGGTAACCGACCTCATGGCCGTTGGCCCAGGTTCCTTCGGCGTAGCGAATGGTGTTGAGCAGGGCCCGTCGCTCAGGCGTGATCGCGAAGACCCGGGGCGCGGCCGGCAGCGGCGTCAGCATCGAGACCCGCACGGGGGCCAGTCGGGCCTCAGGCCCGAGCTGCCAGGCACGGGAGGTTTCGGCGGCAGTGGCTGGCCCAGCCAGGCTCAGGCCGGCGAAGGCGAGGATGAGGTGACGGCGCTGAAGTTTCGGCAAGAGAGAAGGTCGTGAAGGACAAGTGGGGGAAAATCCGCTACATGGATAACGGAATCATTCCAACGGGCTGTGCTTGGTGTGACCAGGTCTTCTGGAGAACGACATCAGAAAGAGCCAGTGATCCCGTGGCGAGGAAGAGAAATATCCTGCAACGAGAGTTGGCGGTAATTTGCCGATTAATCAGCAAAAACGATTCGGTAATAGTGACGGTCGCACAACTGTCCACTGGTATCAAGAATGACGCTTTGCATTCGAGTTACAGCCAGGCACTGACATTTCCCGATCTCGATGAACAGATGCTCAAATCCTGAAGCCAGACCCCATAGGCAGTGCTGATCGTCCCTCCAGCAGCGACACGATCGCCCTCGCAGCGGTTGTGGCCCCATCCACCGGCAGGGGGCCGCGCCGGGGGGGCTCCAGGGGCTGATCCAGCTGCCACTCGCCCCGGCGGAACGCTTCCTGGCTGAGCAACCGGTGCCAGCCGTGGTTGCGCAGGTCCTCCTCCAGCACCGGCGCCTCAGCAAATCCGCTCCGGTGCACCAGGTGAATCCCCACCCCCTGGCTGAAGGCCTCACAGAAACTGCTGTAGCCGGGCTTGGTGATCAGCCGTCCCGTCAGGGGCATCAGATCGAGGGGACGCACCCCAGCCGGCAGGCAACGGCCATTGGGCACCGTGGCCAGGAGCGGATCCGGACCGATGAACACGTGCTCGGGCCAGCGGGCCAGCAAACCCGGGTCGGTGGCCATGCCGAGGCCCCCGAAGCTCACCAGCACCACCCGCTCCCGATCCGGCGGCAGGGCCAGTTCCCTGGCCAGCCGCTCCAGGTCGAGCCGGGGCCTTGAGCTCGTCAGGCCCAGCCGCACCTCCGGCAGACCCCAGTCCATCGGCAGGGAAAGGGGGCAACGCAGCAGCAGATCCCCCTGGGCGTACAACTGCCGGTGCCGCTCGGACAAGGGTTGGAAGTCCGGGCCCATGGGGGCATGGATCGTGTCCCAGCCGAAGCTGGCCAGCCACACCAGCGGCACCCGTAGACGCTGGGCCAGCAGGGCCGCCGCCGGCGGCACATCCGCCAGCACCAGGATGGGCTGTTGCTGGGCCTCCAGCCAGCGGGCTTCGCGCTCGACAAGCCCCGGCAGTTCCTGGTCCAGTTCTTTGAGCGCCGCCAGGGTGGCGGCGGGGTCGGCCCCCAGGGCATCCGCCTGAATCACACCCACGTCCCAGCGGCAGGGACGGTGCTCGAAGGGCACCTCGCCCAGGGAGAGACCCAGGAACGCTTCCGGCAGTCCGGTGGAGAGCACCAGGCGCCAGTCGGGCTTCAGGGCGGCCAGTTCGCAGAGCACCGACGCCGTGCGGGAGCCGTGGCCGAAGCCATGGCTGCTGATGCAGGCGTGAATCAGCAAGGGCTCAGCACGCCCGCCGCCGGCAGGGCCGCCGTCCAGAGGGTCTGCTCGTAGTGGAGGGCGCCATCAAGGCCGTACCAGCGGTGACTGATGTGGCGCAGGTCGCCGCTTTCGAAGACGACCCAGCTGAAGTGGCGCAGGGCCCGACCCTGCTGATCCACACCGTGACGGGGAACAGAGGCGGTGTTGAGGAAAGCGGTGCCCTGGGCGTCGCGCCGGAAGCTGAGCCGTTCCCCCTGGTGATGGCACAGGGCGTGATGCATGTGGCCGAACACCACTAAGGGCAGCCGGCGGCGGCGGCGGATCTGGTCCACCGCCAGGGCCAGATCCTGATCCCCCCAGTCGCAGGCAGGGGCCTTCCAGTCCCTGCCGCAGAGGTCGTCCACCTGGGTGCCCAGACCGCTGGGGCCGGAATGGGCCAGCAGCACCAGGGGCAGCTGCGGATCGGCGGAAAGGGCCGCCCGGCTGATGCGTTCGGCGGACTCCTGCAGGCCCACCGGGCCATAGACGGCCCTGACGGCCTTCGACAGGTGGTAGCCACCGCCGGCGGTCCCGGGACGGGCCCCCACCACGGCCAGGCCTGGGGGACGCAGTTCCCTGAGGCCCCAGCCGCAGTGGCGATCACCCAGCAGCTCCAGCTGGTGCCGCAGGGTGCGACCGCTGCCGTCCTTGCCCGCGTCGTGGTTGCCCAGCACGCAGGCTATCGGCAGCTCCAACGTGGACAGCAGCTCAGGGATGCGGCACTTGCCGTCGCTGAAATCTCCCACCAGCAGGAGGGCATCCGGACGGATCCGATCGAGGACGTCGTGGTCGCTGCGATCCCACTGATCGTGCAGATCCCCCGCGATGGCGATGTTCAGCTCAGCCAATACCAACCGCTTCCTAGAATCGGATCATCGTGCATGGGATGGGGGATCGGTTGGTCTTCACGCAGACGCTGACCCGGACCTCTGACCAGCATGGCCGGGAATCGGGTGACCTCGCGGATCCGTCTGTCCCTGGTGCGGGGCCGTGGGCGCCCCGCCATGACCTGGTCGCCGCGATCGAGACGCTCAAAAAGGAGCGCAATGCCATCATCCTTGCCCATTACTACCAGGACGACGCCATCCAGGACTGCGCCGATTTCATCGGCGATTCCCTCGAGCTCTCCCGCAGGGCCGCCAGCACCGATGCCGAGGTGATCGTCTTCTGCGGTGTGCACTTCATGGCGGAGACCGCCAAGATCCTCAACCCGGGCAAGACCGTGCTGCTGCCGGATCTGGAGGCCGGCTGCAGCCTGGCCGATGCCTGTCCGGCCGAGGCCTTCGCCGACTTCCGCCACCGCCACCCGGACCACATCGTAGTCAGCTACATCAACTGTTCAGCGGCCGTGAAGGCCCAGAGCGACCTGATCTGCACGAGCAGCAATGCTGTCCACCTAGTTCAGCAGCTGCCGGCCGATCGCCCGATCCTGTTCGCCCCCGACCAGAACCTGGGCCGCTGGGTGACGCGAGAGAGCGGCCGGAAGTTGACCCTCTGGCCGGGAAGCTGCATCGTCCACGAAACCTTCAGCGAGCAGGCCCTGCTGCGGCTCCGCCTGGAACATCCCGAAGCCGAGGTGATCGCCCATCCGGAATGTCAGCAGCCTTTGCTGGATCTGGCCGACTTCATCGGCTCCACCAGCAAGCTCCTGCATCGCACCGAAACCAGTTCGGCCCCGTCCTTCATTGTGCTCACAGAGCCAGGCATCCTGCATCAGATGCGACGCCGCTCGCCCACCAAGACCCTCTTCGAGGTCCCCGGGGCCGATGGCTGCAGCTGCAACGCCTGCCCCTACATGCGGCTGAACACCCTTGAAAAGCTCTGGCAATGCCTGGAAACCATGGCACCGGCGCTTGAACTCGACGAGGAGATCCGCCAGCGGGCCCTGGTGCCGATCGAGCGCATGCTGGCGATGAGTGCCTGAGCCACGCCCCCTGGCCGTGGACGACCCCCTGCCTCAGTAGCTGTAGTTGGCCACGAACAGTGAGGCGGCATCGTCCGAGGGTTCGGAGCCGGCCAGGTAGGTTCCGCGGGCGGCCGCACCGTTGGCCCGGGCGCGGGCCAGCAGGGCCGCCTGACCCGCGACGGCATCGGTCCCTTTCCAGTGGTTGAGGCAGGAGTGCTGCAGGGCACGGCCGTAGGAGAAGCCCAGGTGCCAGGGGCCGTCGGGGGCGGCGTGGTGGATCGCTGAAAGGAACACACTGGCCTCCTCCTCCCCCAGGCCGCCCGAGAGGAAGAGGATCGCCGGCACGGCCGGGGGCACGCTGCGCCGCAGGGTGCGCACGGTGAAGGCAGCCACCTGCTCGGGGTTGGGATGCTCGGGGCCGTCGGCGCCGGGGAGGGTCATCGAGGGCTTGAGCAGGCTGCCCTCGAGAAACACCCCGTTCCGGCCCAGGGCCTCGTAGACGCTGCGCAGCACCCACTCCTGCACCGCTGCGGTGGTGAGGATGTCGTGGTCGCCATCCATCAGGATCTCCGGCTCCACGATGGGGACCAGTCCCTCCTCCTGGGCGGTGCGGGCGTAGCGGGCCAGGCCCCAGGCGTTCTCGCGCACGCACAACTCCGAAGGGCAGCCAT
This sequence comes from uncultured cyanobacterium, assembly GCA_903917565.1. Taxonomy (GTDB): domain Bacteria; phylum Cyanobacteriota; class Cyanobacteriia; order PCC-6307; family Cyanobiaceae; genus Cyanobium. The sequence continues at coordinate 262,949 of CAIXBB010000001.1, forward strand.
CGGCGCTGATGCGCAGGACCGCCCGCCATTTGGCGAAGCGGGCGCCCCTGGCGTAGGCGCGGGCCGCCCGCTCCCGCAGCCCCCGCAGTCCGGTGCACCAGGTCTCACCGGGCAGGCCGCCCGCCAGGGGCTCCACCCCCAGATCCAGCTTGATCCCGGCCACAACGCCCTGGGCCTGGAAGAGATCGAGGATCGATCCGCCCGGTTCACCCGGGAGCGTGGCCGCGTCCTGAAACAGGGTCTCCTCGTAGAGGATCACGCCGCTGATCGTCTCGCCGAGGCCGGGGGCGGTGGCCAGCAGGGTGCGGTAGGCGCGGCGGTTGTCCTCGCTGTTCTCCAGGCCGATCGCCTCGAAGCGCTTGCCGATGGTGCCGGTGGACTCATCCGCCGCCAGCAGGCCGGTGCCAGGCCGGGCCAGGGCCATCGCGGTGGCCTCCAGTTCCTCGCGATGGTTGTCGAGTGTCATGGGGCCAGTGGAGTTGCCTCATCCATGGCTAGAGGGGAGCGCCGTCGCCGTCAACGGGACGGGTTCGCCAGGATGCCGGCTTCCCCTTTCAGCGGCGCTGTCGCGGCCTGCGCGCCCCATGCCCCTGCCGAGCGACGGCCTGATCCAGCTCACCCCCGAGGGGCTCTACTGTCCGGCCGCGGAGGCCTGGATCGACCCCTGGCGGCCGGTGCCCCGGGCCCTGATCACCCACGGCCACGCCGATCACGCCCGGCCCGGCTGCGGCGCGTACTGGGCGGTGGCGGCGGGCGAGGGCGTGCTGCGGCAGCGGCTGGGGACCGACATCGCCTTCACGGGGGTGGGCTACGGCCAGGAGCGGCGCCTCGGCGCGGCGCTGGTGTCGTTCCATTCGGCTGGGCACGTGCTGGGCTCGGCCCAGATCCGGATCACCGCAGGCGGCGAGACCTGGCTGATCAGCGGTGACTACAAGCGTGATGCCGACCCCACATGCGCTCCGTTCGAGCCGGTGGACACCGATGTGCTGATCACTGAGGCCACCTTCGGCCTGCCCATTTACCGCTGGCGGCCCGGCAGGCAAGTGGCGGCCGAGATCCTGGCCTGGTGGCGCCAGGCACCCCGGCGACCCTCGCTGCTGTTCGCCTATGCCTTCGGCAAGGCCCAGCGGTTGCTGGCGGAACTGGCCGTTCTGGGAGTGGATGAGGAGGTTCTGCTGCACGGGGCGGTGCAGGCGCTAATGGCTCCCTATCGGAACCAAGGAGTGGTGTTGCCCCCGACGCGGCCGCTGAGCGAACTCCCCCGCAGCGAATCGCTGGCGGGGCGCCTGGTGATTGCACCACCAGCGGCCCACCGCTCCCCATGGATGAAGCGGTTCGTGAATCCCCAGACGGCCTTCGTCAGCGGCTGGATGGCCGTGCGGGGTGCCAGGCGGCGGCGGGGTTTTGAGCGTGGCTTCGCCCTCAGCGACCATGCCGACTGGGACGGCCTGCTGCGCACCGTGCGGGACTCCGGCGCCCGACAGGTGTACGTGACCCACGGCAACAGCGACGGCCTGGCCCGCTACCTGCGGGAGGAGGAGGGTCTGGCGGCGGAACCCCTGGGGCCCGCGTTCGAGGGGCAGCGAAGCGAGGCTGGGTCCTGAGGCCATCGGCCTGTGGCCCAGTCCAGGCCAGGGCCCGAGACTGGAGCGGCCGTTCCGCTGTGGCCGCCTCGATGCTTTTCAACGTCAAAGAACGCCTTCAGTCGCTGCGGATGGTGGCCAGCCTCGCCGCTTTCCTCAAGAACCCCACCCAGCTCGACAGCGTCTTCGCCGTGGCACGCAGCCTCCAGGGCAGCCCCCTGGCCACCCAGATGCAGCGTCACCTGCTGGAGAACCCAGCCATGGCCGCCCTGGTGGCGGAGGGCTGGCGCCCTGCCCCGATCGACTTGGCCCGTCTGGCAGCCCTACCCGAGGGCAGCCTGGGCCGCACCTATGCCGAGCAACTGCAACGTCTGAATCTGACGCCTGAGAGCCTGATCGATCCCCGGCCGATCACCACACCGGCGGAGTACATCACCCACCGGCTGCGGGAAACCCACGACATGGTGCACGTGCTCACCGGCTTTGGCATCGACGGCCCCGGGGAACTGGGGCTGCAGGCCTTCAATCTGGCCCAGGTGCGCTCCCCCTGGCCGTCCTGCTGATTTTCGGCGGCCTGCTCGGCACCCTCCAGGACGACGAACCACTGGAACCTTTGCTGCGGGCGCTGGCCCGCGGTTTCGAGCTGGGCCTGGCGGCCCGCTGTCTGATCACCTTCAAGCTCGAGGAGGGCTGGGAACGGCCCCTGGCCGACTGGCGACGGGAGCTGGGGCTGCCGGAATCGCCATTGGGCTGACCCCATGCAGGCCTTCGCCGACCTCATCACGCAGCTGGAGCGCACTGCCGGCACCAGAGCCCGGGTGGAGGCCCTGGCCGCCCATGTCCAGGCTGCCGATGCCGCCGATGGCGCCTGGGCCCTGGCCCTGCTGCTGGGCAAGCGGCGGCGGCGGTTGATCACCGGCCGGCGGCTGCGTCAGATCTGCCTGGAGCGCTCCGGACTGCCGGAGTGGTTATTCGATTCCTGCTACGCCCAGGTGGGGGACTCGGCCGAGACCATCGCCCTGTTGCTTCCCCAGCTGGCCCTGCCGCCGACCCCGCCCCTGGAACTGCCCCTGGCCGATTGGATGGAGACACGGCTGCCGGCGCTGGCCGCTCTGGAGGCCGAGGCGCAGGCGGAGGCGGTGCTGGCGATCTGGGCCGCCCTGCCGGAAGGCCAGTGCTTCCTTTTCAACAAGCTGCTCACCGGCGGCTTCCGGGTGGGGGTGGCCGCTGGCCTGGTGACCCGGGCGCTGGCGCAGGTGTCAGGGCTGGAGGAGGCGGAGCTGGCCCACCGGCTGATGGGCGGATTCGAGCCTTCCTCCGCGGCGATGCAGGCCCTGCTGGCGCCCCTGGCTGCCGGGGCCGCCGGCCCGATCAGCCGGCCCTACCCCTTCTGTCTGGCCTCGCCCCTGGAGGCGGAGCGCCTGACCGCGACCGACCCCGCCGGCTGGCAGGTGGAGTGGAAGTGGGATGGGATCCGCACCCAGCTGATCCGCCGCAGCGGCCAGACCTTTCTGTGGAGCCGGGGCGAGGAGCTGATCAATGCCAGCTTCCCCGAGCTGGAGGTGGCCGCCGATGAGCTGCCACAAGGCACGGTGCTGGATGGGGAGCTGACCGTCTGGCCGGCGCAGGCGCCCCAGCCCGCCGGCTTCGGCCCCCTGCAGCGGCGCCTGGGTCGGCAGAAGCCCGGAGCCGCCCTGCTGCGGGAGTGCCCGGCGGCCTTCGTCGCCTACGACCTGCTGGAGATGGGCGGCCAGGATCTGCGCCCCGAGCCCCTGGGCCGGCGCCGCGCCGCCCTGGAGGGTCTGCTCCAGGGCCTGCCGGAGGCGGCCCGCACCCCCGTGGCCGGGCTCCTGCGCCTCTCACCGGTGCTGCCGTTGGGGCACTGGGACGACCTTGAACCGTTGCGGCAGCGGGCCCGCTCGGTGGGCGCCGAAGGACTGATGCTCAAGGCGTTGGATTCCGTCTATGGCGTGGGGCGTCGCCGAGGGGCCTGGTGGAAGCACAAGCTGGAGCCGATGGAGCTTGACGCCGTGCTGCTCTACGCCCAGGCCGGCAGCGGCCGCCGCGCCAACCTCTACACCGACTACACCTTCGGCCTCTGGGATGGGGAGGGCCGACTGGTGAGCTTTGCCAAGGCCTACACGGGGCTCGACGACAGCGAGATCGGCGAGTTGGACCGCTGGATCCGCCGCCACACCACCGAGCGCTTCGGACCTGTGCGGGCCGTCGAAGCCCTGCAGGTCTTCACCCTCGGCTTCGAGGGCCTGCAACGCTCCACACGTCACCGCAGTGGTCTGGCCGTGCGCTTCCCCCGCATCCTGCGCTGGCGGCGCGACCGCACCCCCGGGTCGGCCGACAGTCTCAGCAGCGCCCTTGCCCTGCTGGAGGGATCTGCCGCTGCTCAGCGGTAGAACGAGCGACCGTCTCCGGGCGGCAGCACCCGGCCGACGTCCCCGTCGGGATCGCCGCCGCGATAGCCCTGCATGGCCCCTACGGTGAAGTCTTCGATCGGCTGGCCCAGATCCACTGCCACGCCGTGCGCTCCTCCTGATCCGCCACTGCCGTGTCCCGTTCCTTCGCGGCAGCCCTGCGCCCGATCGAGGCCTGGTTCTCCCGCCGCGGATGGCGACCGATGCCGTTCCAGCGGCAGTGCTGGCAGGCCTATCTGGAGGGGGCCAGCGGCCTGATCCAGGTGCCCACCGGCTCGGGGAAGACCTACGCCGCCGTGATGGGGCCGATCGCCGCCATGCTGGCCGAGAAGGGGGGCGCCGAACCGGACGGCGGGCTGCGCCTGCTGGTGCTGACGCCCCTGCGGGCCCTCAGCCGCGACCTGCTGCTGGCGATCCGGGAGCCGATCGACACCATGGACTGGCCGCTGCGGGTGGGGCTGCGCAACGGCGACACCAGCAGCCATGAGCGGGGCAAGCAGCTGAAGGCACCGCCGCAGATCCTGATCACCACCCCCGAATCCCTCTCCCTGCTCCTGGCCGGACCGCGGGCGGAGGCCCTGTTTGCCGACCTGGAGGCGGTGGTGATCGATGAATGGCACGAGCTGATGGGCAGCAAGAGGGGTTCCCAGAGCGAGCTCTGCCTGAGCTGGCTGCGGAGCCGGCGGCCCGCCCTCCGGACCTGGGCGATCAGCGCCACCATCGGCAACCTGGAGGAGGCGGCCCGGGCCGCGGTGGGCGTCGGTGGCGAGCCACGGATCATCACGGCCCGGATCCGGCGGGATACACAGATCCGCAGCCTGCTGCCCGACACGATCGACGGCTTTCCCTGGGCCGGCCATCTCGGCCTGCGCATGTACGAGGAACTGGTGGCGGCCATGGAGCCGGATGTCTCCACGCTGCTGTTCACCAACACCCGCAACCAGGCCGAGCGCTGGCACCAGTGCCTGCGCTTCGCCTGCCCGGAGATGGAAGGGGCCCTGGCCCTCCACCACAGCGCCATCGACCGGGCTACCCGTGAAGCCATCGAGGCGGGGGTGAAGGCCGCCTCCATCCGCTGGGTGGTCTGCACCAGCTCCCTTGATCTGGGGGTGGACTTCCAGCCGGTCGAACGGGTGGTGCAGATCGGCAGTGCCAAGAACCTGGCCCGGCTGCTGCAGCGGGCGGGGCGTTCGGCCCATGCGCCCGGAGGCACGGCCCAGGTGCTGTTCATGCCCACCAATGCCCTCGAGCTGCTGGAGGTGTCAGCGATACGCCGGGGGCTGGGGGAGGGGCTGGTGGAACACCGCCGCCCGCCCGAGGCGCCGCTCGATGTGCTGCTGCAGCACCTGGTCAGCCTGGCCTGCGGTCCGGGCTTCGAGGCTGAGGCCACCTTCGAGGCCATTCGCCGCACCTGGAGCTACCGGCAGCTGGAGCGGAGCCGCTGGGACTGGTGTCTGCGCTTTCTCGAAGATGGGGGCGATTGCCTGGGGGCCTATCCGCGCTACCGCAAGCTGGAGCGGGAGCTGGCCGAGGCAACGGATGGCGTCTCCCAGCGCTTCGTGGTCCGGGAGAAGGCCGTGGCCCGCCTGCACCGGCTCAACATCGGCACGATCAGCGCCGATCGGGCCGTGACTGTTCGGTTCGTGCGCGGGGCCGTGCTGGGCCACGTGGAGGAAGTGTTCATCGGCCGGCTCAAACCGGGGGATGTCTTTTTCTTTGCCGGCCGCCAGCTGGAGTTCGTGCGGCTGCGGGAGATGACCGCGATGGTCAAGGCCACGACGCGCCGCAGCGCCATGGTGCCGGCCTGGGGCGGCGGCCAGATGGCGCTCTCGGATCTGCTAAGTGCCCATCTGCGCGCAGAGGTGGACCGCTGCGCCCGCGCCCTCGACAGGGAGGAGGGTTTCACGCTGGACACCGCCGAACTGCGGGCCCTGCGGCCACTGCTGGAGCGCCAGGTGCTGCTCTCCGCCCTGCCCCGACAGCAGCAGTTTCTGCTGGAGGTGTGCCAGACCCGGGAGGGCAGCCATCTCTACGCCTACCCGTTCGAAGGACGCTTCGTGCATGAGGGCCTCGGCTTCCTCTGGTCGTGGCGGCTGGCCCGCCACCATCCCGGCACCTTCACGGTGTCGGTGAGCGACTACGGCTTCGAGCTGCTGGCGGCCCGGGGCTACCCCTTCGAGGAGCTGCTGGAGCTCCATGGGGAGACCCTCCTGGACCCTGAAGGCCTGCTGGCGGACCTGGAGCGAGCGGTCAACCTGTCGGAGCTCTGCCGCCGCCGCTTCCGCTCCATCGCCCAGGTGAGTGGTCTGGTGGTGAACGGCTACCCCGGCCAGGCCCGCTCCGGCGGCCAGCTGCAGATCAGCGCTGCCCTGCTCTTCGACGTCTTCGAGCGCCATGAGCCCGGCAACCTCTTGCTGGCCCAGGCCCGCAGTGAAGTGCTGGAGGAGCAACTCGACCTCGGACGCCTGGTCAGCACCCTGCAGCGACTGCAGCAGAGCGAGTGGCTGCAGCGTCGCCTGCCCCGGCCCGGTCCGATGGCCTTCCCTTTGCTGGCGGAGCGGCTCAACAACCGCATGAGCAACGAATCGCTGCTGGAGCGGCTGGAGAAGCTGCGGCAACAGGCTGCCCGGGCTGAGGGACCCTGAGCCGGAGGCGCAGGGGAGAAAGACGGAGGGGGTGGGATTCGAACCCACGGAATCTTGCGATTCGCCGGTTTTCAAGACCGGAGCCATCAACCACTCGACCACCCCTCCAGGCTGAACGGCCCGACCTTACAGCCGGTTGGGGAGCCCCTTGACGCCTCCGGGCAGGGTCTGGCGGGAGCGGACACCGCACCAAGCCGCCAGGTAGGCGCGGTTGTCGGGATCCAGCTGACGCACGCCGGAGAGATTCACGTTCTCCACCAGGGCCCCGGTGCCGGCGCCACTGAGGTGGTCGGGCGGCTGCTGGGGCTGGTGCGGGGAAGCCGCCAGCGCCTCCCCGTAGAAGAAACGCGTGGCCTGCAGGCAGGCGCCCTGGAGGTTGGCCCCTGCGAGATTCACAGCGGCCAGGTTGGCTTCGGCCAGATCGGCACCGGAGAGGTCGGCACCGGAGAGATCGGCGCCATTGAAATCGATGGCGCGCAGGTCGGTGCCGGCGAGATCGGCACCCCTGAGCATGCTCTGGAGGCGGATCACGGGAACCCCCCTCGGCCGGTCCTCCTCGTAGCTGCCCTCCCCATCGAGGATGGCGCGCCCCAGGCGCTGGTCGCGGCGCAGGGGGGTGAGCAATCTGGCGTGGGAGAGAAAGCGCAGGATCCTGGCCTTGCCGTCCCCATCGATGCTGCTCAGCACGGCGGCCAGGCGGCCCTCGGCCAGCATGCGCTCCAGGGGCCAGTCCTCCAGAAGGCCCTCCTCGTCGCTGATCAGCTCGGAGATGCCATGGATGAAGCTGTCGATGGTCTGGGCCTGGGTGATGCGGTTCTGCTGGGTGGTGAGACGCTGGTCGACCATCACCTGGCGCCAGGCGATCATCAGCGCCACCAGGGCCACCAGAATCTGGCCGACGGCCCCGATGACCCCTTCGCCGAAGGCACCGATCGCTGCCCAGTCCCCGTTGCGGTAGATCGCCAGCAGCGGGTCGAGCCAGCCCAGGGCCAGGGGGATGGAGAGCAGGGCCAGGGCCAGGGACAGGCCCGCCACCAGACGAACGGTGGGGGGGTCCTCAAGGTGCCGGACCAGGAGCTGCCAGAACGGTGGCAACAACTGGCGCAGGGCCAGGGCCACGGTCAGCAAGGCCGCCGGCAGGGCCAGCCAGGCGAGTCCCAGCAGCAGGGCGGCCTGGAGAACCAGAAGGGTGAGCAACAACTGCAGGCCGGCGCCGTGGCGCAGGCGCGTCCAGGGACCGCCCGCCCGCAGGGCGAGGGGCGGGGAGCCGGCAGAGGCAAGGGAGCGATCGTCCGGCTTCGAGGTCATGACAGGGGGCTGCTCTGGAAGAAGAAGCCAGCCGCCAGGATCGCGTAGGCCGCCAGCAGGAGCACACCCTCGAGCCAGTCGGAGCGGCCGTCGAGACTGACCAGATTGCTCACCAGCACCGCCGTGGCCACCGCCACCACCTCATAGACGTTGAAACTGAGGTCGAGGGGATGGCCCAGCAGGGGGGCCACCAGCAGCAGCACCGGCACCACCAACAGCCCCACCAGCAGGGTGGACCCGAGGGCCACCGACACGGCCAGATCCATCTTGTCCTTGCGCGCCATGCTCACGGCGGTGAGGTACTCAGCCGCACCGCCCAGCAGGGGGAGCAGCACCACGCCGGTGAACAGGGCCGAGAGACCGAGGGACTCGGTGACGGTCTCCACCACGCCGACGAACAGCTCCGAGGCGTAGGCCAGGCCGACGGTGGCCGCCAACAGCACGGCGACCCAGGGCAGCAAAGGCGGCCGAGAGCTGCTCTCCCGCCCGTTGCCGGAATCTGCCCCATCGACGAGCAGGTCCGCCTCCGCCACCGCATAAAGGGTGCGATGGGTGCCCAGGGAGAAGAGCAGGGTCAGGCCGTAAACGAGCAGCAGCACCCAGGCCACGAACTGGGAGAAGGACTCAGCGGCGCCTGCGTCGAGTCCCCCTGACTCGCCCCCCACCATCCCCCTGAGACTCGGAATCAGGATCGCCAGCACGGCCAGGGTCATGGCCGAACCATTGACCCGTGCCACCACCGGCTGAAAGCGCTGCTCGCTGCGGCCGATCCCCCCCACCAGCATGGACAGACCGAGGGCCAGCAGCAGGTTGGCCATGATCGTGCCGGTGATACTCGCCTTGACGATGTCCACCAGGCCGGCCCGCAGGGCCGCCAGGGCAATGATCAGTTCGGTGGCGTTCCCGAACAGGGCATTCAGCAGTGCCCCGATGGAGGGACCGAGGGTGAGGGACAGCTCCTCGGTGGCGGTGCTCAACAGAATCGCCAGGGGGATGATCGACAGGATCGAGGCGACGAAGACGATGTCGTCCCCCCAATGGAGCCGATCTGCGGCCGCTGCGACCGGCAGCATCGCCAACAGGCCGATGGCGATGCGCAGGCGTGCGGGCATGGAGCGGCGCCAAAACGTGACTCATTGTGACCGACTGTTGACCCACAGGGCCATGGCCAGGCCAGCCATCAACGTGAGGTCGGCAGGATGGAGGGGAGCCAACTCCCTGCCGAGTCGCGTTGTTGACGGCGCATCAGGAACTTTCAGCCCAGAATGTCTCCAGCAGCATTCTCGTGATTGCCCGATATCCACCAGACCACCGTGGGTCAAAAGAACCCTCAGGCGATGAAGATCCCACTCCGGCGCCCAGATGCCGTGGAGCCCGATCCCAACCGGGACAGCAGGAACAATCAGAGAAGTCATCCGCCACCATTTAGAAGAACAGTGGCATCCATTCAGCGGGTCTTCACTCTCATTGCGATTGTCAATGGGCTTGTTCTGCTGTACCTGGTGATTGCCGCCATCCAGCTGCTGATGGTTCCCGGCGCCCGATCGGCTGAGATTTATGTCTCGTTGATCCTGACGCTGTTACTGGTCATCCTGGCGATCATTTCCTATCAGATCATCGCCAGGCGGATCATCCTCCCGATCGCACGGCTGGTCCGCGAAGCCAGTGAGATTGAAAGCGACGACATGACCAGCATGCTCACGATCCGCAGCAACGACGAAATCTCAAAGCTCGCTCAGGCCTTCAACATGGTGCTCATCAAAATGCGTCAGGCATTGATTGCGGGGGATGATAGCAATCAGCAATTGCTGAAAGCCAAACGGCAGATTGAGGCCTCCATCAACTATGCCGCTCTGCTGCAGCGATCAATCCTTCCAGACCGCCAGCTCCAGGAAACATTCGGCAACGATTACTTCATCCTCTGGCTGCCCCGCGACACGGTTGGTGGTGACTACTACATCTTCCATTCGGAAGGCGGGCACTACCTTGCGGGGGTGGCCGACTGCGCCGGGCACGGCGTATCAGGGGCCATGATGACGATGCTGGCCCGGGCGGGGATTGACCGCTCCATCATGGAAGTGGGAATCACTTCACCAGCCGCCATTCTGAGCGGCACCGATAACGCGATGCGTACCCTGCTGCATGGGGCCACGATGAGCAAGTCCATCGCGACCAGCATGGATATTGGTCTGGTCCGCCTTGACTTCGAAGCCAGAACACTTAGATTCGCTGGTGCAAAGATCAGTCTCTACTGGAGTGATGGGCAAACGATGCACATGCTCGGAGGCGATCATCGGGCCATCTGCGACCAACGTATCGGTGCCTACACCGACCACGACATTCCACTGTTGCCAGACTGCACGTACTACCTGACCACCGACGGCCTGCTCGACCAATCGGGAGGCGAAGAGGGTTTCTCCCTGGGCACCCAGCAGTTTAAGGAATGGCTGATCCAGTTGGCCCGTCAGCCCCTGGACCTCCAACGCCAGGCCCTCGCCGATGCCCTTGAGCGGTTTCGCGGAGGTCACCCGCAGCGGGACGACATCACGATCCTTTCCTTCCGTTTCTCGTAGAGTCGCCTGATGTACGAAGCGATCAACGACGATCCCCATCCTCAACTGGAAACGCCCACTCCAGTGACAGCCTCGGAGTCGAAGTGATGACCATCAGCACCACCAGCCTGATCTCGCTGAGAGAGTTCTTCAGCAATCACCAGATCCTCATCTGTTTCAACGGGCCCATCTCCACCAACCTGATCGGGGAGATTGGATCGGCGCTAAAGGAACACATTGAATCCCATCACGCTCCCGAACTGGAGGTGATGGATGTTTTCAGTGTCTATATCGAGATGAGCCAGAACATCAGGAATTATGCAACAAGTCATGGCTTCAACGATTCCGAATCCTCCGCAACGGTCGTCATTGCGGCCGCCGAGGCTGGCCATTACGCCGTGTGTGCAGGTAACCTCGTAGAGATGGCGGATGGACAGGCCCTGCTGAAACGGATCCACGAGCTCGCGGACTGCGACAAGACCCAGCTGAAGCTGCTCTACAAGCAGCAGTTGCGCCAGCCCCTCGCCCAGACCCCCGGTCAGGGAGCCGGTCTGGGTCTGATCGAGATCGCCAGGCGCTCGAGCCAGCCCATGGAAGCCTCCCTTGATCCCCTTGAGTCCGGTCTTGCCTTCTTCAGCCTTCGGGCCATCATCTGATCCCATGAGCAGCAGCGAAGAACTCAATCTCTCCGTGCCCGGCTCGCAATCCAGCCCGTCGATCCGGGCGGACTGGAAGGCTGGTGTCGTTGTCATGAGCGGAGAGTCCTATCCGGAGAATTCGTTTGAGCTGTACGACCAGCTGATCCAATGGATTGCCTCCTATCTTTCCAGTGCTGAACACTCCTTGACACTCGAGTTGCATTTGAACTATCTCAATACCAGCAGCATTCGATTCATGATTGATATCTTTGATTCGCTGCAGATAGCCTATGAGAATGGCCGGGAAGTCTTGGTACAGTGGATGTTTGATGACAGGAATCCCCGTTCCGCTGAACTGGGCTCCGAATTCAAGGAGGATTATACTTTTCCGTTTTTTATTCTCTCCATCAACACCTGACATGCTAGACCCATCCTGTCCAAAGTCCGATGATCAATTGGAACAGGACGTCATGGCGATTCTGGCCGATCAACGTTATGACGATGATCCCATTCGCCATCTGCTTGCCCGATTACGGAATCGTATTGAAGAGCAAGTTTATAGGTTGGAAAGGGTTGCTGATATCTCTGATCTCTACCAGCACCATGTTCTTGAAAGTAATCGTAGTCTGACGGATCGCTACGAGAAGCAGCTGCGTCAGATCAAGCGGGTTGTCAAGATCTCCGACCTTTATCAAGCTTCACTGAAAGAGTTGAATCTCTCCCTGTTTGAGGCTTCTACCCATGACGCACTGACGGGAGTTTCCAACCGCCGCTTCATGGCAGAACGCTGTCTCGAGGAAGACCAACGGGCCGCAAGACATGGCTCCACCTATTCAATGATCATTCTCGATGTGGATCACTTCAAACTGATCAACGACAACTATGGCCATGCCACCGGAGATCTGATGCTGGTGGATTTCGTCAAAGCCCTCACCAGCAGCCTACGTCATTACGACATCATTGCCCGATGGGGAGGCGAAGAATTCATGGCCCTGCTGATCGATTCCGATCTTTCCGATGCCGAAATCGTGGCCAAACGTATGCTGACGAACATCCGCAACATGAGGGTTTCCATCGACGACATCGAATTGAATCTGACAGCCAGTATGGGGCTGACTGAACACAAATCAGATGAGAACTACGACGCCACGTTTCGTCGTGCAGATAAAGCCTTGCTCATGGCCAAGAACGGAGGTCGGGACCGGCTCGTGGTAATCGATCCCAGAGATCCCTTGAGCCATCGAGAGATCAGTACGCTGATCACTTCCGCTGAGTAAATCAGCGTTCTATTCTCAACTTCCGAATACCCGCTGGACCAGAACCTGACTCGGGCAGTGATCTGGTAACAGGAGCTGCCGCATCTAAAGTGCTGCGGCACCTCGGTCATCCGCTCAGCTTTCAGGCTTTGCCAGCGGCAGCAGGCACTTATCGGAGTCACAACCAGCAGGACCGGCCTCGATCAGTTCACCCCGGTCGTACTTCTGCAAGGCGAGGAAGAAATCCCCGCACTGGCGACGCTGCTCCACCTCACGGACCATCTGGTGATAGGTGGCCTGATCGATTGGTTCGAAGGGCAATCTGGGGAAGGTGGCGTTGGCGTCAAACCGGGCAAGAAGAGCCGCAGAGATGTAGCCCTCACCATTCTCTATGGCCTTGTGGATAGCAGCTGCCAAATCAGCGATCTCATGCTCGCGGAACTCGACAGTAGCCGAAGTGTTGTGGGTGGTGAAGTGACGTTGCACCTGCATGTAGAAATCGAACTGGGCCAGGGCGGAGAAGTTATTGATCTCCACCTGGTCGGCGCCGGGCAGGTTGGCCCAGCTGACCTCGGTGGGGATTTCCACCAGCCACTCGGAGCAGCGCGGATCAAACGGATCATTCAGCAGACGTCCCTGGTCGTCCTTGTCTGACTGGGACGGCACGATCGCATAGCCATAGTCCATGCAGGCCAGGGCCACCGGATCGTTCTTGCGGAAGGTGATGCGACGAATGAATCGCTGGGCCTTGGGCGGATGCCAGCCGGGGCTGGCTCCGGTGAGCAGACTCTTGGTGCCCGCCGGTTGGACGGTGGTGCACCGGTTGGGACGGCGCATGCCGTGGCGATCGCAGTAGTCCCACACCGCGTCATGGACACTCTGCTTCCAGCGCCGCAGGTAAGCGGCTTCCTCGGAACGGAACGCCCGACCTTCCTCACTGTCGGGACGGCCGGCTTCCCACCACTTCAGCCAGGGGGTGCCGAAGGCATGCACGAAAAAATCGAACAGGCCCGTGAAGCTGACACCCACGATCGGATCCCAGGCGCGGCTCTGGCGGTAACGCTCAACTTCGAATCGGTGGTTCAACAGGCAGGCCACCGCTAAGCCACCGGCTTTGAAGGCGTCCGCCTGGGCCTGGTGGTCGTGGGGATCGATCCGGTTGAGATGGATCTCCGCCAGGTTGCAGTGGAAATCAGCACCGAGGATCTCACCGCAGGGGTTGAGCCCGTAGCGGCCGAGACGGTGCTCGAGCTCGGCAGCGGTGATCTCCGGATGGTGCAGTTGCAACCAGCGTCCGGCCTCCTGCTTCCCTTGGTCACAGTAGATGCCGATGAATTCGGTGCGCAGCTGGGGGGTCGTGAGCAGGTCGGCATTGGAGCGGGCAATCGCCTCCGGGGCGAACTGGATGGCTCCTTCACCCGATTGGAACTGCTTGTTGACCGCTTCCAGCACCACCTCACGGCTGGGGCGGCCATGAAACACCCGCGTGTGGTTGGCCATCCGCAGGGCATCACGCTCGGGATCGATGCGCCAGTTGCCCTGGGCGTCCTGTTGCCAAAGGTTCTCCTTGGCACCAAGGGCGGAATCATCCTCAGCGCAGAACTGGCGCATGCCGGCGCTGCGACGAATGTTGCCGGCCACGATCGTCACCGCCGCCTCATCGATCAGCAGGCAACACTCCACTGAGGTGAGCTGACGGCCTCTGGCCTTGTTGAGGATCTGGGAGACGCGGCCGTAGAGATCCCTCAGCTTCACGGGGTTGGCCATGCCGCCGAAGCCCTTGAGGGTTTCTCCTACCGGCCGCACGTCGGAGAGATCCACCGAAACGTGGATGGGGCCATCGAAACGCTCATCGCTGCAGAGGTTGAGCAGCAGCCGGTAGCTCTCCACCCAGCCGGCTCGGGTGTCACCCACGCGCACGGTGACATGCTGGCCCTCGATTCGGTGGGTGGTCTGCTGCTGGCGAGAGCCGATCGGGGTCACACCGATATCTGTGACATCGTCGATGACGAGGGTGTTACGCACCTTCGGCAGCCGGCTGATCAGATGGGGTTCGATGATGGCGCCGGTCCCGCAGCCCATCATCGCCAGATCCATCATCAGGGCGAAGGCCTCCCAGTCCACCAGGTTGGTGGAGGTGCAGTTGTAGGCACCGGAGAAATTCTCGGGTTGCTCGATCCAGGCAGTACCGCCGATCCAGAGCCAGCGGCCGGAGGGGAGCGCCATCTGATAGCGCTGCATACGCCGGATCAACTCCACCTCGTCCGCCTCGAGGGAGCCGAGGACCCGCAGGCCTTCAAGGTTGCGCTCGGCCACCTCGTGCCAGCTCTCCCTTCCGCCGCTTGGGGTCTTGCGGCTGTAGGTGCGATAGAAGACCGGATAGGCCGCTGGGGCGGTCACCGGGAAATCCGCCGCTGGCGTGATCGTGTCGTCGCTTCCAGAAGGCGTCGCCGCCGTGTCGGGGGAGGTGGTGGGAGGCGAGGCTGGACGGGCGGCAGACAGGGTCACGGGGGGTACGGCCGGTGCGTGCTGGGCACCATAACGCCACCCGTAGGGTCTGCAACGCCACAGTCCCACCAGCCACGGTGCCAACGGCGCCAGACGGTCCCGCTCGACCTGATGACATCGGAGCGGTGGGAAGGGATGCTGGAGAGATGGATCGAATCTGCGAACCGGAGCTGATGGAGGACGTCCTCCAGGCTGAGGCCTATGCAGCGGCGGATTTCTCCTGCAGCGACCGGGATGTGCTGAGCCGGATCGAAGCCCTGCTCGGCACCCAGGGCGACGGTGACGGCGAAGAACTCAGCTTCGTGGACCTGGGCTGCGGACCAGGCAACATCACCCTGCTTCTGGCCCGGCGATGGCCTGAGGCCCGGGTGCTCGGCATCGACGGCGCCGCAGCGATGCTGGCCATCGCTGAGCGTCGGCGAGGGGCCGATCCGACCGGCCACCCTCACCTTTGCTTCCGTCAGCTGGTCCTGCCCAGCGAGCAACTGGCGGAGCCCTGCAGCGCCGTCGTCAGCAACAGCCTGCTTCACCATCTCCATGACCCCGGGGTGTTCTGGGACAGCGTGAGGCGGCTGGTGGGACCAGGCAGCTGCATCCATGTGAGGGATCTGCGGCGGCCGGAGAGCGACTCCGAGCTCGAGGCGCTGGTGCTCCGCCACGCCGCATCGGCGCCGGAGCTGCTGCGGCGGGACTATGCCCATTCCCTTCGCGCGGCCTTCACCCGCACCGAGGTCATGGCGCAACTGGAGAGCGCAGGACTGCAGGAGTTGCACATTCTGGAACTGGATGATCGTTACCTGGAGATCCAGGGCCGGCTGGGCTGAAGTCCCCTGGAGTGATCCCAGCAACTCCCCCCGGGCATCGTCTGAGAGGCGAGTGGCTGATCTGGGTTGGCCGGAGCCTGATGGATCGCCACGGCGGCGATGCAAACAGGCCCTCAATCAACGTACGATTCAATGCAAGCAATGATGCGGATAGGCCGAAGCAACGCCATGAGACTCAGCTCCTCTCCAGCGCCAACGCCATGACCATGGACCCCCTTGAGCAAGGTTTGCCCATGGATCAGCTGAATCCCGTGATGCCCAGGCTGACGTCCTTGAGCGGTACAGCCGCGAAGCTGTCATCGGAATTGGCAGACTTGTTTCGATCCAGCGCGAACGAGAGCAAGGGAGTGGTCGTGATCAAAAGGAATCAATTGTTGTTTCGTGAAGGTGATCCCACTGATTCCTTGTATCTGCTTGAATCTGGGCGCATCCGGGTGTTCATCCAGAATGCAAGTGGTCAGGAAATCACCATTGCCAGCCTGGAGGCTGGCAGCATCATTGGTGAGATGACCCTGTTTGGAGAAATGACTCGGTCAGCCTCCTGTTCAGCGGAGAGCGAAGAGGCATCGTTACTCAGCTTTTCAAATGCCATCGCCATCAATCTGTTGGATCGCAATCTGAAATTGCGAGATTCATTATTCAGTGCCCTGATCCAGCGATCACGCAGCATGCTCGCCTACATTGATGAATTCAGCAATCTGACCCAGATGGTGGCGTCTGGAAGCTACGGGGATGTGCAGCGATACATCAACGAAACCGCTGATGGCGGTGACAACACCATCAAAGCCGCTCGGGCCTCCTTCACACAGATGTTCGAGAGAGTCAAGCAGCGCGAAGATGAACTTCAGCAGAGAATCCGAACACTCAGCATTGAAATCGACCACGCCCGTGCACAGCTGGAGGTTGAGGAGATCTCTAATGCCGAGGGCTTTCTGGACCTGCTTGACAAGGCCCAGTCCATTCGTTCCCGAAGCCGGGAGGGCCTTTGAGGGTTTGACCCAATGCAACGTGATCAGCAGGATTTTCAGTGCGGTACCGAACGCAGAGTCAGTGAATTGAGCAAAACAAAAGCAACAGCTCCAATCAGAAACCAGACATAGGAAGAACGATCGGGATTGGGAAGTTCCACCAGAAAGACGTTGTAAATGATGATCCCAGCCAGAAGCGAGATGCAAGCCAGCAGATAGGCTTGTGCCAGGGTTTCGCTGAGGGCAAGCCCGAGAGCCGCCGTCAGTGAGATCGCCAACGGGATGGGAACATATTGACTGTAATGCTTGACACTTTCATCATTGAGGCTTAAAAGTTCAAAGCAGAGATGCAATGAAAAGGTGACCAGATAGAGAAAGACTCCCATGCCTGGGGCGAGATGGCTGACCTGGTAGGGCAGGGTCAGCAAGATGAGAGACGAATAGGCCATGAAGACATAGCCGGAAATTCTGAAGGAGAGATGCTTCTCGTGGGATTTTGAATGCACGAAAGCCCATTCCTCCATGCTTCGCGTCCGCTCTTGGGCAAGATGTCTACAGTAATGCTGCAGCCCTTTGAAAATCAGCAGCCCGAGCAGGGCCAGGGAGTAGGTGTTGAAAAAAGGGACCCTGATCTCGCTGTTGAAAAGCTGCATTTCGGGGATCAACAGAATGAAGACATAGGATGCCGCCATGCCGCCAGCAAAGGACCGGATCCCGTAGGGCCAGGAGAGGTGCTTTGGCAAAGAGCTTTCCTTGCTGCGATTGATAAATCGATTGATCGCCGGTGCGCAAAATCCAAAAACCAGCAGCAAGACATAGAGGATGATCAGACTCAGCGCCGTAGCTGGAGGCAACGACTCCAATGAGGAAGCTTTCCCCGGTGGTGCCAGCACAGAGGCTGTTGCCAGGGAACCAAGTGCGCCGCGCATGGCTCCGACGGTCAGGAGAAGACTCATGATTCCGGGTTTTCAGCCTTGATGTCCAACAAATCCAGGATCGCGGCAGAGATCGTGTGAAGACCCCGGGCGAGTGGATGGTCGGGTTCCTGTAGGCAGAACAAACCCGTTCCCCCGTAGCGAATGATGTCATCGGACTGGGGCAGGATACCGAGGCACTTTTCACCGTAGGTCCCTTCGATCGTGGTCTTCAGTTGAGGCCAGTCCGAAGACGTCAGGGCCTTGTTCACCAGCAGGCTGATGGAGGGCACCCCAAGCTTTCTGGCCACATCAACGGCGACCGCTGTGCCTTGGTAGTCCTGCCGATCCGGCCGTAGGACCATCACCAATAGATCAGAAACCGTGATGGAGTAAAGTGTCGGTTCATTGAGGCCGGGATGGGTGTCGATCAGCAGAAGATCGAGTCCTGCCGACTTGATGAAATCCCTGAAGACATCGACCATGGCTTCCATGGAGTAGGATTCTTTCACAATCTGGGCGATGTCGCCTGGCTTAGGGCTTCCGGGGAGTAATAGAATAGCTCCTTGATCCTGCATTCCATCCGGAGTCACATCAAGAACAGCCTCATCTAAGGGGTACCGCTTTTGAAGCACTCCATTGACGGTTTTCAGTGGCTGATCCTGTCCAAAAAGAATGTGAATTCCTGGAGAGGGTAGATCGGTATCTACAATCCCCACACGCAAACCGACACGAGCGAACGCAGTGGCGATGTTGGCTGTGACATTCGATTTTCCCGTTCCGCCTCGATAGCTGTGCGTGGCGATGATCCGAGGCTGCGGCATCTGAATCTCTGTTCTCCGGCCGCCGATGGTTCCGAGCGAGCCTGACCATGCAATCAGGTTCTCCCGCGAGCGTCAACGGCCCCGCCGGGTCCTCGCCTCGTTGCCCTCGGCCTTTGTTCCTGGCCAGCCAGCCTGGCAGGCTGGGCCCATGATCTCCCGTCCTCCCTCCGCCCCTGCTCCTGATTTCGACGCCGCGGCACTGGCGGCGGCGGTGAGCCGGCGCCGTAATTTCGCGATCATTTCCCACCCCGATGCGGGTAAGACCACCCTCACCGAGAAGTTGCTGCTCTACGGGGGGGCCATCCAGCAGGCCGGGGCTGTGAAGGCCAAAGGGGAGCAGCGCAAGGTGACCTCCGACTGGATGGAGCTGGAGAAGCAGCGCGGCATCTCGATCACCTCCACCGTGCTCCAGTTTGATTACGCCGGCAGCACGATCAACCTGCTCGACACCCCCGGTCACCAGGACTTCTCGGAGGACACCTACCGGACCCTGGCCGCCGCAGACAACGCCGTGATGCTGGTGGATGCGGCCAAGGGTCTGGAACCGCAGACCCGCAAGCTGTTTGAGGTCTGCCGGATGCGGCGGATCCCGATCTTCACCTTCATCAACAAAATGGACCGACCGGGGCGTGAGCCCCTGGAACTGATCGATGAGATCGAGCAGGAGCTGGGGCTGGCCTGCTGGCCCGTGAACTGGCCGATCGGCAGCGGCGATCGCTTTCGTGGGGTGATCGACAGACGCTCCCAGGATCTGCTGCTGTTCGAGCGGGCCGAACGGGGCCGACAGAGCCTGGAGCGGCGCCTGGCCCCCGGCGATCCAGACCGTCAGAAGCAGGTGGAGGCGGAACTGCTGGAGCTGGCCCTGGAGGAACTGGAGCTGGTGGAGGGGGCCGGAGCGGAACTGGATCTGGAGCGGGTGCACGCCGGTGAGCTGAGCCCGGTGTTCTTCGGCTCGGCGATGACCAACTTCGGTGTCCGCCCCTTCCTCGATGCCTTCCTGGAGCTGGCCCAGCCCCCGGTGGCCCGGGAGAGCGACCAGGGGCCGGTGGATCCGCTGAGGCCGGAGTTCAGCGGCTTCGTCTTCAAGCTGCAGGCCAACATGGACCCCCGCCACCGGGATCGGGTGGCCTTCGTGCGGGTCTGCAGCGGCCGCTTCGAGAAGGACATGAACGTGCGCCATGCCCGCAGCGGGCGCACGATCCGCCTCTCGCGTCCCCAGAAGCTGTTCGGCCAGGACCGGGAGGTGGTGGAAGATGCCTACCCCGGCGATGTGATCGGCCTCAACAACCCCGGCATGTTCGCCATCGGCGACACCCTCTACACCGGTTCCAGGGTGGAATACGAGGGCATTCCCTGCTTCAGCCCTGAGCTCTTCGCCTGGCTGCGCAATCCCAATCCCTCGGCGTTCAAGAGTTTCCGCAAGGGGGTGAACGAGTTGCGCGAGGAGGGGGCCGTTCAGGTGCTCTACGACACCGACCCGAGCAAGCGGGATCCGATCCTGGCGGCGGTGGGGCAGCTTCAGCTCGAGGTGGTGCAGTACCGGCTTGAGAACGAGTACGGCGTCACCAGCCGGCTCGAACCACTCGAATTCAGCGTCGCCCGCTGGGTGAGCGGAGGCTGGCCGGCCCTCGAGAGCGTTGGCCGCCTGTTCAACTGCAAGACGGTCCGCGACGCCTGGGACCGGCCGGTGCTGCTGTTCCGCAACGACTGGAATCTGCACCAGTTGCAAGAGGATCATCCCGAGCTGGAGCTGCATGGGGTGGCGCCGGTGGTGAGCGGCGTTGAACCCATCGCGCTCTGAGCCCCAGCGGCCCGCCCGCCCCGCCAGGGGAGGAAACCCTCCCTCACGCCAAGCGGTTGAAGGGTGCAGAATGAAGCAACAATTCTTCACGCCGCAACGGTCGGTCACTGCGATGCCTCGATCCGTGACGCAAACCCCGCTCTGGCTGGTGCGTCCCCGTAGTGATGGGGGCTGTGATTATGTCAGTTTCCAGCCCTCCCAAGGGGCCGTGGAGATGCGCGAAGGCAGCCACCTGCCTCCCCAGATGCCCCTGCTCAAGCGGCGCCGTTCCCTGGCGATCGAAGAAGCCGAGGCCTGCCGTCGCCGACTGCAACAGGAAGCGGGATATCACCGCAGTGAACCGCTTTTTTAGTCTCTTCTCGATACGCTCGGTGGCATGAACCAAGGATCCGCCCAGCCCCAGCCGGCCCCTGACGCCTCCGATCCCTACGAGCGGCTCGGTGTAGCGCCCGATGCCTCCTTCGACACCGTCCAGGAGGCCAAGCTTTCGCGTTTGGCAGAGGCCGGTGACGATCCCCTGGTTCGATCCCGCATCGAGTCCGCCTATGACGCGGTGCTGATGGATCGGCTGAAGGAACGCCAGCAGGGCCGGGTCAGCAGCGCCGCCCGTTCCGCCTCCCAGAGAGAGCAGGCCTCACCGCCACCGAGCCGTCCCGCCCTTTCCGCTCTTCCGAGCCTTCCCCAGCTCCCCCCTTCCCGCCTTCCCCGTCCCAGCTTCTCCCTGCCCAAGCTGCAGCTGGCCACCGGTCGGGATCTCTGGTTCCCGCTGGCGGCCGATGGCCTGCTGCTGGTCTTGCTCTTGCTGATGCCCGGGGCCACCCCCGAGCTGCTGACGGCACTGGCCACCGGGGTCACCCTGCTCAATCTGCAGCGACGCCATGGGCGTTTCCTGGCGGCGGTGGGCTGGTCCTTCGCCCTCCTCTGCCTGGGACTGGTTCTGGGCGGTCTGCTGGCGGGTGGGCTCGGTGCCTCCCTGGGTCAGTCCCTGCCGTTGTCCATCCTGCAGCTGCAGAGCATCCCGGCCATCCTGCTGCTGTTGATCGGCGCCCTGCTCATCGCCTGAACCCCGGCCAGGTCGGCGCTCAGAGCACAGGGGCCAGCTCATCGATCAGCTGCTGCAACTCGGGGGCCTCCACCCTGTAGACCTCATTGCAGAAATGGCAGGTCAGTTCCGCCTGGCCGTCCTCGCTGAGCATGGCGGTGAGTTCATCGCGACCCAGCAGCTTGAGGGCGCTGACGCTGCGGTAGCGGCTGCAGGGGCAGTGGAACTGTACGGTCTGCTCGGTGGAGTCCGCCCCGAGGGGCTGGGGGTCGAGGTCCGGAAAAATGTCCTCGAACAGGGCATGGAGCTGGTCGGCATTGGCGGCGAGCCGCTCGCTGAATCCGGTGATTTCCCGGCAGCGCTCCTCCAGCAGCGCCACAAGGGCCGGTTCCCGCGCCGCCTTCGGCAGCACCTGCACCAACACCCCCCCGGCGCAGCGCACGCCGGTGCTGTCGATCGTCTCACCCACGAACAGGGCCGAGGGGGTCTGCTCCGAGTGGAGCAGGTAGGAGGCCACGTCCTCCCCGATCCCGCCGCTCACCAGCTCCACGGTGCTGCTGAAGGGTTCCCCCTGGCCCCGGTCCCGCACCACGTGCAGGTAGCCGGTCCCGGTGGCGCGGCGGAAGTCGAACTGATGGCCGCCGGTCGCGTCCGTCAGCAGATCCAGTTCCAGCTCGGGCCGGCCCACGTATCCCCGTACGGTGCCATCACGGCCCGCGTCCACCATCAGGCCCCGCAGGGGGCCATCCGATTGAATGCGCAGGTTGACCCGTCCATGGGCCACCTTCATCGAACTGGCCAGCAGCAGGGCCGCCGTCATCGCCCGGCCCAACAGGGCCGTCGTGAGGAAGGAGAGCCCGTGCCGTTGGCTGGCCTGACGGCTGGCGGAGGTGGTGGTGACCGCCACCATCCGGATACCGCCGCCGGCACCGGTGGCCCTCAGCAAGCGATCCCCCATCAAGCCGTCCCCTGCTTTCCAGTCGTCATCGTAAGGAGCCGGATCGCGGCGCCTCAAGGGGCCTGAGGGTTCCATGCTCCAGCCGCCAGCCCCGCTCGACCACACCCCGGAACAGTTCGGGTTCGTGGGTCACCACCAGCAAGGCCCGTTCCTTGGCGAGGTCACCGATCAGCTGCAGCACCTCCTCCCGCACGGTCCAGTCGAGGCCGGCGGTGGGCTCATCCAGCAGCAGCACCCTGGCATCCCGCACCAGCTGAACCGCCAGGGCCAGACGGCGCTGCTGGCCGCCACTGAGGCGCTCCGGCGCCTGCTGCAGGGACAGGCTGCCGAGGCCCACCCGCTCCAGGACGGCCTGGGCCTTCTCGGCGGTGAGGCGACGCTGCCCCAGCTTGAGTTCCTGACCCACCGTCAGGCCGAGAAAATGGCGTTCCGGAAATTGGAACACCAGGCCGCACAGCCAGCGGCGCTGACGGCTGCTGAGGGCCTCGCCCTGCCAGAGGAAGCGACCGGCATCGGCGTCGGCCAGGCCGCAGATCACTTCCAGAAGGGTCGTCTTGCCGCTGCCACTGCGGCCAGCCACCAGGGCCGGGGATCCCACCGCCAGCTGCAACGAGACGTCCGCCAGCACCGGCGTTGACGCCGTGGCGGGGTGGTAACGCAGACCGATGGCTTCCAGCATGGCTCCAGCATGCCGCCCGGAGCTGGAGCGCTGGAACGTGTTGGATGGGGGGACACGCGCGCCGTTGCCCACTTCCCCATGGATGTCCGATTTCGCGAGGTGGATCCCTTCAATTGCTGGATCTGGCTGCTCTTCGCCGACCAACCCGGTGGCGCCGAGCGGGGCTACGTGGAAACGGCCCTCGACAGCTGGTTCTTCCTCGGCAAGCTGGGCGCGTTCAACGCCGAGAACCTCCAGACCCATGAAGGGGGTGTGGATCTCGGTTGGCTCCCCTACGACACCGAGGCGGCCGAGCGCTGCCTGCCCGCCCTGATGCACAACATGGGGCCGATGGAGTATCAGGACGACTGGGCGCGCTGCTGGGTCGATCTGGGCACCAGCGATGCCCTGGCCCTCGATGTGCTGATCAACGCCCTGCGCCAGCTGGACAATGACGTGCTGGAGATCACCGAGCTGGTGATCGGCGGGCTGAACGAGGACTGGCCGATCGAGGAGGAGCCCGACAGTCCGTTCTCCAGGGATTGATGGGGCGGGAGTTGCGCCGGCTGCTGATCGCCCCGGAGCGGATGGCCGCCCTGGCGGACGGGGGGGGAGATCCCCGCTGTCTGGTCCTGGAGTCCCAGGAAGGGCACTACCTGGAACGGGTGCTGCGCTATCGGCCGGGCGATCGGCTGGCGCTGATCGACGGCGGCGGCCAGCTCTGGACGGCGGTGCTCGAACCGGAGCGGCAGCTGCGGCTGGAGCAGGCCCCAGCGGCGCCCCTGGTCCGGGAGGGGCCCCTCACTCCGCCCCTGGAGCTGGCCATGGGCGTGCCCAGGCGGGAGGCGGATCTGGCCTGGCGCATGGCCACCGAACTGGGCGCCGACCGGCTCCAGCCCCTGCTGGCCGAGCGCGGCGTCCCTGGGGAGAGGTGCCCACTCGATCGCTGGCAGGGGATCGTGCGGGAAGCCACCGAGCAGTGCGAACGGCTGTGGCAGCCGCGGTTGGAATCCCCCTGCGAGGCCGGGGCCTGGCTGGCACGGCCGGCCCCTGGGATCGCCCTGCTGGCCACCACCCGCAGGGAAGCCCTGCCCCTCTGCAGCCAGCGGCTGCGGCAGCTCACCGAGGGGTTGCGCGACGAGGATCTCGCCGCAGGGATACGGCTGGCGATCGGTCCGGAAGGGGGCTGGAGCCCCGCCGAAGAGGAGCGTGCCGAGGCTGCCGGCTGGCGGCCCGTGAGCCTGGGGGGGACGATCCTGCGCACAGCCACCGCCGCGGTGGGTGGCCTGGCCCTGCTGGCCGACTGGCGGGCGCTCAGGAGCGCATCATGCCGGCCGCCATCTCCTTGAACACGCCCAGATTGGCCCCGGGGCTGCGGCGCTTCATCGGGGTGGCCCCCCCCGCTGTGACGCACTCAGGAGCGAAGGTGGCCATCGATGGAGCCGGCCGAAGCGCCTCGGCGGCGGCCAGTTCAGCGGCGATCGCCTCGGCGGTGGTGAGACCCGAAACGGGGGGAGGGGTCGCCTCTGCTGCCGCTGGAGTAGCGGGCTGGGGGTCCGCCTTGTTGTCGGGCTTGGGCTCGGCCCTGGGGGGGGCCACCACTGCCGCAGGCTGATTGGCTTCGCCGCCACCGAGATCGAGGAAGAACTTGGGTCGTTTGAAGACCATTCGGAGCACCGCCGGATGCAGGGATTATCCGCCGAAGCCTGCACCTGGGAGCGGCTCGCTTAGATGTGTGCAACACAGCCGGGTCCCCCTCCATGGTGTCGCTGCCACCCCAGGACCCCCTCCACTGGCTGGCGGCGCTGGCGATCAACGGCCTGCTGATCGCCGTCGCCCAGCGCCTGCCCCTGCTGACGACGGCTGGCTGGGTGCATGCCGGTGTGCTGGGCACCCTGCTGTGGGGAAGCCTGGGTTGGCGTGGCTGGATGGCGGTGGTCGCCTATCTGGCCCTGGGCAGCCTCGTGACCAAACTGGGCTTCCGCCGCAAGCGGGAGCTGGGGCTGGCGGAGGCCCGCGAGGGCCGGCGGGGGCCGGAGAACGTCTGGGGCTCGGCCCTGGTGGGAACTGTGCTGGCCCTGCTGGCCTGCAGGGCGCCCGCAGCGGTTGTGCCCCTGCTGCTGGTCGGTTTCGCCGCCAGCTTCGCCGCCAAACTCGGCGACACCTTCGGCAGCGAGATCGGCAAACGCTGGGGCCGCCACACGGTGCTGATCACCAGCCTGCGGCCGGTGCCGCCCGGCACCGAGGGGGCCATCAGCCTGGAGGGCACCGCCGCCAGCCTGGTGGGCAGCGGCCTGATGTCCCTGGGGATGCTGGCCCTCGGTCTGATCCAAGGCTGGCCCATGGTACTCCTGGTCAGCGGCGTCGGGCTGGTGGCCACCCTGGTGGAAAGCGTGGTGGGCGCCAGCCTTCAGCAACGCTGGCGCTGGCTCAGCAATGAGGTGGTCAACGGGCTCCAGACGCTCCTGGCGGCCCTACTCGCCATGGGCCTGGTCAGCCGGATGGCGCTGGCGACGGGCTAAGGCCTTGCTGCCGCCAGGCGAGGGCGGCGCGGCGCAGGCGATCGAGGGCGGCATCGCAGCGGCGCTGGGCCTGGCGGGCAGGAATTCCGAGTTGCCGGCCCAGCTCCACCCAGGTGCAACCCACATCAATACGGCCCACCAGCAGTTCCCGCTCCATGGGATCAAGACCCGCCAGTTGCTGGCGCATCCACTGACGCTCGGCGCTGCCGGCCTCGCTGGCCAGCTCCTCCTCCCCGCCAGGACCGGCGGGGGACGCCAGCACATCCAGCAGGCAGCTGGCCGCCTCGGCGTCGCCGCCGCCCTGGCCGAGGGGGGCATCCAGGCTGCGCACCCTGCCGGCGCTGCGGACCTGCAGGGCTTCCTCGAGCCGGGACGGATCGCAGGCCAGCCGATCGGCGAGGGCGGCGGGCAGCAGTGGTTCGAGCCCCTTGCGACGCCGGGCCTCCTGGAGGCTGAGCACCTGCTGGTGCAGATCCCAAAGGGGCCGGGGCGGCCGCACCATGGGCTGGCGATCCCGCCGCTCCCTCCGCATCGCCCCCTGGATGTAGGGCACAGCGAAGCTGCTGAGGCTGACGTTGCGATCAGGATCAAAGGCCTCGACCGCCCGGATCAGGCCGAGGCTGCCCACCTGGGCCAGATCCTCGAAGGTCAGGCCGGCTTCGGTGCCTTGTCGTCCAGCAATGGTGTAAACCAGCGGCAGGTTGTCCTCCACCAGCAGGTTGCGCCAGCGCAGACGGCTGAGCGGATCGGTGGCGGAAGCAAAGGCCTTGAGCCGGCGGCGGTTGCGGGTACGGCGATCCACGATTGCCTCGGGGATCTCATCGCAGCGCAGGCAGAGATCCGGCTGCGGCGCCCGGCGGGTCGCCAGCAGCACTGGGGCCGGTGGAGGGGGTGGTGGAGGGCGATCCATGGAGGTGGTCCAGCAGGGTCCGTTTCTTCAGCGTCGCCGCACGCAGGCAGCGGAGGTTCACCTGGGGGATGGAGTTCCCTTCATCCGATCGGGTGATTCCATCGGAGCCGGCGTGGTGCAAAAAGCTGAAAGCAAAGAGCGGAGCGCAGCGAGGAGGCCACTGGGATCAGTTCGCCGCGGTCACGCTGCTGTGGGGATCGAGCTCGGCCCAGTGCAACAGGGCGCTCCAGGCGCGCAGGCGCCGGTAGAGCTGGCCGTGGCCGTTGCCGTTGAGATGCAGGCCATCGCTGCACAACCATTGCAGCCAGAGGGGTTCGGCCAGCAGGCCGTCGAGGAGCGGCAGGAAAGGGACGTCGGCCTCCATGCAGGCTTCCTCCAGCAGGCCTTCGTAGCGGCGCACGCTGGCCAGGTCGTACCAGAGCATCCCGGCGAAGGGCATCACGGCCTCGTCCACCGGCGTGAGGCCCAGCACGAACAGCGGCGCGATGGCCCGCAGCCGGGGCAGCAGCTGCTGCAGGCCGAACAGGAAAGCCTCAGGTGCCAGCTGGAAACGACCGTCGGGCCGCCCCACCCTGGCCGTGTCATTCAGGCCGATCGACAGCAGGATCCCCTGGGGGCGCTGGCGGCGCAGCTCGCCCCGGTGGCTCACTTCCGCCTCGGCGCGCGCCGCCAGCCGCTCCAGGCCATCGCCGCGCACCCCCAGGCCGTAGAGCACCGGACCCTGGGGCAGGTCCATCCAATGGCGGCGCAGGCGCTCGCACCAGCCCCCCTGGTCCGGATCACCCCAGCCGTAGACCCCGCTGTCACCCAGCACCACCAGCTTCCTGGGGACCTGCATCAAGGGGCCCGTGATGGGGTGAGCGTCCAGCACCGACGGGGCGCTCAGAGGCTGGCGCCGAAACGCCGCAAACGCTCCAGACCGTCGTCGATCGTGGCGGGGGAAGCGGCACAGGACAGACGGATGCAGCGATCATCACCGAAGGCGGCACCGGGCACCACCGCCAGTCCCACCTCCTCCAGTAGCCGGCCGCAGAGGGTCATCGAATCGAGGCCCCAGGCGCTCACGTCAGGAAAGGCGTAGAAGGCGCCTTCGGGGGCCAGCAGTTCCAGGCCCTGGATCGCCATCAGGCCGTTGCTGAGCCTGGCGCGCCGCCGGCTGAACTCGGCCGCCATCTCCCTGACACAGTCCCGCGCACCGCCGATGGCGGCCAGGGCGCCGTACTGGGCGAAGGTGCAGACATTGCTGGTGCTCTGGCTCTGCAGGGCACTGGCGGCGGCCACCACGTGGCGGTCCCCCGCCAGCCAGCCGAGGCGCCATCCCGTCATGGCCCAGCCCTTGGCGAAGCCATTGACGATGAAGATCCGCTCCGCCAGATCGGGGGCCACAGCCGCCAGGCTGTGGTGCTCGTGCCCCGGGGAGAGCAGCATTTCGTAGATCTCGTCGCACACCACCGCCACGGCGGGATGGCGGCGCAGCACGGCAGCGATTGCCTCCAGTTCGGCACGACTGAGCACCATGCCGGTGGGGTTGGAGGGGCTGTTGAGTACCAGCAGCCGGCTGGCCGGGGTGATCGCCGCCTCCAGCTGCTCGGGGCTGAAGCGGAAGCCGCCGCTGGCGTCGCTCGTCAGACAGCGAACGCTGGCCCCGGCCAGATGGGCCATTACCGGGTAGCTCAGCCAGTAGGGCGCCGGCAGCAGCACCTCGTCGCCGGGATCGAGCAGGACCTGGAAGAGGTTGTAGAGGGCCTGCTTGCCCCCGTTCGTCACCAGCACCTGGTCGGCCCGGGTGGGAACGCCGTTTTCCTCGCTCAGCTTGGCGGCGATGGCCTGGCGCAGCTTGGGCTCGCCCGCCACCGGTCCGTAGCGGGTGTGGCCCGCTTCAAGGGCCTCGGCCGCCGCCTGGCGGATGAAGGCGGGGGTGTCGAAATCGGGCTCACCGGCGCTGAGGCTGCAGATGTCCTTGCCGTCGGCGCGCAGCTCGCGGGCCTTGGCGGTGATGGCGAGGGTGAGCGATGGCTGCAACGCCTGCGCCCGGGCGGAGAGCGACAACGGGGCCGGCATGGCGGTGAGCGGCGTCTGGAGGGCGCGATTCGGCAATCCGGCCATCTTGCCCTACGCCCAGCGGCCATGGCCAAGAATGGAGCGATGGCCGGCGATCCCCCCCAAGCGTCCCTTCTGGGTGCGGCCTTCAGCGCAGGCGATACGCCCGGCCTGGAAGGGCTGCAAGGGAGCTGTCAGCAGTGCCGCCGTTGCGACCTGGCCGCGGGCCGCCAGCAGGCGGTCATCAGCCGGGGGGATCCGGCGGCACGGCTGATGGTGATCGGCGAAGGGCCCGGTGCCCAGGAGGACGCCAGCGGCAGGCCGTTCGTGGGGCGGGCCGGGCAGCTGCTCGACCAGATGCTGGCCAGCGTGGGGCTGGACAGCGAGCGGGACGCCTACGTCTGCAACGTGGTGAAGTGCCGTCCGCCCGACAACCGCAAACCGACGGCCCAGGAGATGGCGGCCTGCGCCCCCTGGCTGGCGGTTCAGATCGGCGCGGTGGATCCCGCCGTGGTGCTGCTCACCGGTGCCACGGCTCTGGAGGGGGTGCTCGGCATCAAGGGGGGCATTTCCAGGCTCCGCGGCCAGTGGCACCCCTGGCAGGGCCGCTGGGTGATGCCGGTGTTCCACCCCTCCTATCTGCTCCGCAATCCCTCGCGGGAGCAGGGCTCCCCCAAATGGCTCACCTGGCAGGACCTCAAGGAGGTGCGCCGGCGGCTGGAGCAGGACCAGCCACCGCCACCGACTTTGTGACAGGCTTTGGCCACCACCGGCCCACGCGAGATGACCGGCAGCCTGACCACACCCACCACCTCCATCCAGACGGACTGGGCCAGTGATCCCCGCTTCGACACGGTGATCCGTCGACGGCCCACCCGCAGCGTCCGGGTCGGCGCCATGTGGGTGGGCAGCGAACACCCCGTGGTGGTGCAGTCGATGATCAATGAGGACACCCTCGATGTGGAGGGGGCCACCGCCGGCATCCGCCGGCTGCACGAGGCGGGCTGCGAGATCGTGCGGCTCACCGTGCCGAGCCTGGCCCACGCCAAGGCCGTGGGCGAGATCCGGCAGCGGCTGGAGGACAGCTACCAGCCGGTGCCCCTGGTGGCGGACGTGCACCACAACGGCATGAAGATCGCCCTGGAGGTGGCCCAGCACGTCGACAAGGTGCGCATCAACCCTGGCCTGTACGTATTCGACAAGCCCGATCCCAACCGCACGGAGTTCAGTGCCCAGGAGGTGGCAGCGATCGGCGCGCGTATCCAGACCACCCTGGAACCCCTGGTGAGCCTGCTCCAGGAGCAGGACAAGGCCCTGCGCATCGGCGTCAACCACGGATCCCTGGCCGAGCGGATGCTGTTCACCTACGGCGACACCCCCCTGGGGATGGTGGAGAGCGCGATGGAATTCATCCGCATCTGCGACCGGCTCGACTTCCACAACATCGTCGTGTCGATGAAGGCGTCGCGGGCTCCGGTGATGCTGGCGGCCTACCGGATGATGGCGTTCCGCATGGACGCCGAGGGCTTCCACTACCCCCTGCACCTGGGGGTCACCGAAGCGGGCGACGGCGACTACGGGCGCATCAAGAGCACCGCCGGCATCGCCACCCTGCTGGCCGAGGGCCTGGGGGACACGATCCGGGTGTCGCTCACCGAGGCGCCGGAGAAGGAGATCCCCGTCTGCTACGCGATCCTGCAGGCCATGGGGCTGCGCAAGACCATGGTGGAGTACGTGGCCTGTCCCAGTTGCGGCCGCACCCTGTTCAATCTGGAGGACGTGCTGCACACCGTGCGCAACGCCACCGCCCACCTCACAGGCCTTGACATCGCCGTGATGGGCTGCATCGTCAACGGCCCCGGGGAGATGGCTGATGCCGACTACGGCTACGTGGGCAAGACGCCCGGCACGATCTCGCTGTACCGCGGGCGGGAGGAGATCCGCCGGGTGCCGGAGGCCGAAGGGGTGGAGGCGCTGATTGCCCTGATCAAGGGGGACGGTCGCTGGGTCGACCCCTGAACGGGGGGCCCATCCCCAGCGACGGCGCTACGTTGGAGTCACATTTCAGAATCCTTGAGGATCCCCACCATGGGAAGAGCTCGCGCCACCGTCGTGGTGCTGGTTGGTCTCGGTGCCTGCGCCGCCACGGCCGTGATGGCCAGAGACATGGTGCTCAGCCCCACCGGAACCGTGTCGATCAGCGACAGCCCCAAGGAGGTGATGGATCAGGCCTGGCAGATCGTCTTCCGCGACTACCTGGATACCACGGGCAAGTACACGCCTGAACAGTGGCGCAAGCTGCGGCGCAGTGTGCTGTCCAAGAGCTACAGCACCCCCAAGGACGCCTACGAGGGCATCCGCGGCATGCTCGGCACCCTCGACGATCCCTACACCCGCTTCCTGGATCCGCGGGAATTCAAGGAGATGCAGATCGACACCTCCGGGGAGCTCTCCGGGGTGGGCATTCAGCTGAGCGTCGACAAGGAGACCAAGGAACTGGTCGTCATCTCCCCCATCGAAGGCTCACCGGCCTCGAAGGCCGGCGTTCAGCCCAAGGACGTGATCGTCTCGATCGATGGCAAGAGCACCAAGGGGATGAGCACCGAGGACGCGGTGAAGCTCATCCGCGGCAAGGCCGGCACCACGGTGAATCTGGTGCTGCGCCGCAAGGGCCAGAACCTCGACACCCCCCTCACCCGGGAGCTGATCGAGATCCATGCGGTCACCCACCAGGTGAACACCGCCCCCGACGGCAGCAAAATCGGCTACATCCGCCTGAAGCAGTTCAGCGCCACCGCTACCAAGGACATGCGGGCAGCGGTGAGGGACCTGGAGGCCCTAGGCGTGCAGGGCTACGTGCTCGACCTGCGCAGCAACCCCGGCGGGCTGCTGGTGGCGAGCGTCGAGATCGCCCGCCAGTGGATCAACGAGGGGATCATCGTCTCCACCAAGACGCGCGACGGCATTCAGGATGTCAAGCGGGCCACCGGCCAGGCCCTCACCACCAAACCCATGGTGGTGCTGGTCAACGAGGGTTCGGCGAGCGCCAGCGAAATCCTCTCCGGCGCCCTGCAGGACAACAACCGCGCCGTGCTGGTGGGCCAGAAGACCTTCGGCAAGGGTTTGGTGCAGTCGGTGCGGGGCCTTTCCGATGGCTCCGGCATGACCGTGACCATCGCCAAGTACCTGACGCCCCTCAACCGGGACATCCACAAGCACGGCATCGATCCGGATGTGTCGGTGAAGATGACTGAGCAGGAGGTGCAGCGGCTCAAGCTCGAAGACATCGGCACCAACCGCGACAGCCAGTACCGGGCGGCCGAATCCACCCTGCGCAAGCAGATGCAGGCCAGCACGGCGTTGAAGAAGGCCTTCCAGCCCGGTAGCGCCAATCTGCCGGCTGCCCTTGCCAAACCCTGAATCCGTCTGGCAACTGAAGCCCTGGTGGTGTCAGCCCTGGAGCATCCTGCTCACGGGGCTGGTTGTCGTGGGCGTGAGCTGGTTGCTGCTGCACCTCTGGTGGGTCACCACCGGGGTATCGATAGTGATCGGCGCCTGGTGGCTGCTGTTCCTGGTGCTGATGCCCGCCGCCTGGAAGCAGGAGCAGGGCAGCGCGGGCAGCGGCTGAGCCCCAGGGCTCAGGCCACCGGCTGCATCAGCCCGCCACCGGGGGAGGAGTCGTCGTCGTCGTTGTTGCTGGCGTTGGCCTGCAGCAGGGCGAAGAAACCGAAGCCGAGGACCCCAAGAAAAGCCGGCAGCAGCAAGGGATTCTGGGTGGCGCCCGCGACCTCGATCAGTTCACCCATGGCGCCACGTAACGAAAGATGTCGCCATCTTAACGTTCCTTCTCATTCCCGTGGCCCGCTCAGTCGAAGACGTGGCCGTGCTCGTAGCGCTCCGCATGGCCTGCGGCCTCGGTGAGGGCCGCCACGTTCTCGCGGGTGAAGAAGCCGTCGTAGCCCATGCAGCGTTCCACATACTCGGTGATGAGCTGGGAATAGGGCGAGCTCCTTGAGAAGATCTGGCGCAGGTTCGGCTCGTCGCCGCATTCCCCCACCATGTCGGCGAGAAAGGGGATGCCGAGATCGCGAAGGGTGTGCACGACGACATCGACGTTCTTTTCGCCGTTGCTGTCGCCATCCATCACCTCATAGGCGATGTGATGCATGCGCCGTCCGAAATTGCGCACGAAATCCTCGGTGGGCATGGGCAGGTTGTACAGGGAATTGAGATAGGAGGGGGTGTTGTTGGCCGTGAAGACGCGGGCGGGGGAGAGCTTGTCGTCGCCCTCCGTGGGATGACGGGTGACGTTGGTGGAGGAGTTCATCTCGGCGATGTCATAGGAGCCCCAGTAGTAGTAGGGAACCATCGTCAGGTATTCGAGGATGGCATCTTCCCGCTCACCGGCCAGAACCCTGGTGGCCAGATGGTCGATGCCCAGGATCTTGCCCTCCAGCCCACGGTCCCGGTGACGCTGGGCCGCTTCCGTCAGAGGCTCAAGGGCCTCCTCATCCAGCAGCACACGATCGCCCAGATCCAGCGCCGCCAGACCATCCAGGGGCCGGTCCACGTAACCGACCCGGTTGTAGGTGTAGTCGGAGAGGAAGGTGAAGCACAGATGCTTCGAGGCATAGAACGGGTTGACGGTTTCTCCCGGGTAGGAGAAGCGGATGTTCTGGGGCTCGAGGATGGCGCGCAGATCGCTGCAGGAGGACACCGAGAAGATCTCGCCGATGTAGCGGGCGTTGGGTTTGTCAATCGCGAGGGGATACATCGCGTTCCAGCGGGTGATCTCGTCCTCGTAATCATCGGAAAGCGGCTCCAGCACGATCAGGCGCGTGAAGGCCTCGCCCCCTTTAAGCAGGTAGAGGCGGTGGGTGCCATTGAGCCAGCATTCCTGGTAGCGGTAGGGGGTGGTGAGCGTGAGCTCCGCCAGGTAGGGCAGGCCGTTGCCATGGTCCACCTGGATCACGATGGCTGCCATCGGCCCCACCACCTGGTCCAGGCCCGAGCTGGCCCGTCGGGCATAGACCCGGGGCAGGAACTCCTCAAAGAAGGTGGTGTTCCGCTTGTCACCCTTGGGCCGGTAGGTGGAGAGATCGATCATCGGTAGAGCGGAACAGCCCTTCTGGTAGCAAAACGCGCCCCAGCGCCCAAGCGTCAGCGTTCCCCCTCACACCAACAGCACCGCTGCATTCTTCGCCGTCTGCTCCTCGGCCCGCTGGCCGGGGGTGAGCCCATCGGCCTCCGGGATCTGGCCGGCCATGGCGGAGAGCCACTCCATCAGCTGTTCAAGCTGCTGAACCGGGCTGAGGGCACCCAGGCCCCGGGCGAGCACCCTGGCGGTGCTGCCACCACCGCCCTGGTACACCATCCGGCCATGCAGATGCTGGGGCAGACCCTTTCGCAGGCGGCGGAAGGCGGGTTCCTCCATGGGCGTTTCCAGGGCGATGTTGGGCTTCTCCGGCTTGATGCGGGAGAAGCCACAGCGGCGGGCCAGCAGCTTCAGCTCCATCAGCTGCAGCAGGCTCTGCACCGGCGCCGGGATGGGCCCGTAGCGATCAGTCCAGCCGGCGGCCAGCTCCACCAGGGCCGGCTTGCCGCCACACTCGGCGGCGGCCCTGTAGGCCGCCATCTTCTCATCGGCCTCGGTGATCCAGTCGGCCGGAATGAAGGCCGTGACCGGGAGGTCGATCTGGGTCTCATCCACCGCCGGAATGTCCTGCCCCTGGATCTCCGCCAGGCACTCCTGCAGCATCTCCATGTAGAGATCGAAGCCGATCGCCTCCATCTGGCCGCTCTGCTCCACCCCCAGCAGGTTGCCCACGCCGCGGATCTCCATGTCGCGCATGGCCAGCTGGTAGCCGGAGCCCAGCTGGGCGAATTCCTGGATCGCCCGCAGCCGCTGGCGGGCCGCCTCACTCAGGGAGGCATCGCCCGGATAGAAGAGCCAGGCATGGGCCTGGATGCCGCTGCGGCCCACCCGGCCCCTGAGCTGATAGAGCTGGGCCAGACCGAATCTGTGGGCATCCTCCACCAGGATGGTGTTCACTCGCGGGATGTCCAGCCCTGACTCGATGATCGTGGTGCAAAGCATCACATCGGCCTCGCCGGCGTTGAAGGCCACCATGGCGCTCTCCAGTTCCCCCTCCGGCATCTGGCCGTGGGCCACCTGCAGCTTCAGGCCGGGCAGCATCGTGCGCAGCTGGCCGGCCACCTCCTCGATCCCCTCCACCCTCGGCACCACGTAAAACACCTGGCCACCCCGATCCAGTTCCTGACGGATGGCGCTGCGCACCGCCTCCTCGTCGAGGCTGGCCAGGTGGGTCTTGATCGGGCGCCGCAGCGGCGGCGGGGTGGTGATCAGGCTCATCTCCCGCACCCCCGAGAGGCTCATGTAGAGGGTGCGGGGGATCGGCGTGGCCGAGAGGGTGAGCACGTCCACGTCCTTGCGCAGCGCCTTGATCTTCTCCTTCTGGTTGACGCCGAAGCGCTGCTCCTCGTCCACCACCAGCAGCCCCAGCTGGCGGAAACCCGTGCCCTTGCCCAGCAGCTGGTGGGTGCCCACCACCACATCGGTGTTGCCCTTGGCCAGGCCCTCCAGGATCGTCTTGCGCTCGGCGGCCGTGCGGAAGCGGTTCAGCAGGGCCACCTTGAGCGGGTAGGGGGCGAAGCGCTCGCTGAGGGTGCGCCAGTGCTGCTGGGCCAGCACCGTGGTGGGGGCCAGCAGGGCGCACTGCTTGCCGGCGGTGACCGCCTTGAAGATGGCCCGGATCGCCACCTCCGTCTTGCCGAAGCCCACATCACCGCACACCAGCCGGTCCATGGGCTGGGGCCGCTCCATGTCGCGCTTCACGTCCACGATCGCCTTCAGCTGGTCGGGGGTGGGGTCGTAGGGGAAGGAATCCTCCAGTTCGCTCTGCCAGGGGCCATCGGGGGGGAAGGCGAAGCCCGGCGCCTGGTGCCGTTCGGCGTAGAGCTTCACCAGATCCATCGCCACCCTGGCCACCGCCTTGCGGGCGCGTTCCTTGGCCTTGGTCCAGGCCACACCGCCCATGCGGTTGAGCTCCGGCGGGCTGTCGCTGCTGGCCCGGTAGCGGCCGAGGCTGCCCAGCTGGTCGGCGGCCACCCGCAGCAACCCGTCGGCGTACTGCACCACCAGATAATCCCTGGCTTCACCACCGATGGCCAGCTTCTCCAGCTTCAGGAAACGGCCGATACCGTGGTTGCGGTGCACCACGAAGTCGCCGGGCAGCATCTTGAGCGGATCCACCGTGCGGCTGGCCGCCTTGCGGCGCCGGCGCACATAGCCGCCGGCGGCCAGGCTGTGCTGGCCGAAGATCTCCCGGTCGGTGAACAACACCAGCTTCCAGGCCGGAAGCTGGAATCCCTCCAGTTCGGCCGTGCCGCGCAGCTTGAGCGCCACCGGGGTCGACTGCTCCACCAGCCTCTCGATCGCCGGAAAATCCCGGGCGTTGGGCACGAAACGGGTGACGCACTCGTGTTCCTCCAGCAAGGCCACGGCACGGGAGGGCTGGGCAGAGACAATCCAGAGCCGGGTCTTCTCGCGCAGGTGCCCCTTGATCTGCTCCGCCAGCCGGCCGAACTGGTTGGGATGGGCCGGGAGCGGGCGGCTGGCCAGGTCCAGGTCGTTGGGATGGCGGTCGCTCTCGTGCAGTTCCGCCAGATCGAAGCCCGTGAAGGCCTCCACCTCCGCCAGTGCCGCAGCGATCGGCCGGTGCAGCAGGCTGGGCAGGGGCAGGGGCGTGGCGTCGCCGCCCTCGGTGGCCTTCACCAGGTCGCTGTGGTGGTCGGCGGCATGGTCGAACCACTGCTGGCCGTGGGCCAGGCACTGGCGCCGCTCATCGATCGCCACCAGGGTGCCAGCCGGCAGGTAATCGAGCAGCGACGCCGGTTGCTGCCAGGCCAGACCCATCAGCCGCCGCATCCCCTCGGGCGTGCCGCCCTCCAGTAACTGATCGAGGGCGGCGGGCTCCAGCAGCCGCTCCAGACCCTCGGGCATCCGCTCCCGCAGGGCCTCGGCGATCAGGGGGGCGTAGCTGGTGGGGGTGAGACGCACCCGCTCGATCACATCGAGGGAGCGCTGGGTGGCCGGATCAAACTCCCTCAGTTTCTCGAGGTCTTCGCCGAACAATTCCAACCGCACCGGTAATTCGGCGCTGACCGGGAACAGATCAATGATGTCGCCGCGGCGGCTCCAGGTGCCCTCCTGCTCGATCGTCGGCACCCTCTCGTAGCCCAGGCCGGCCAGGGTGAGAGCCAGCGCCTCCAGATCCAGTCGGTCTCCCCGGCGCAGGGTAAGGCAGCGGGCCGCCAGCAGCGGCGGCGGCGGCAGGTGGGGCTGGAGGGCCCGCTCGGTGGCCACCACGGCGAAGCGGATCCCGCTCACGGCCGGGGGCCCATTCCCGTCACCCACCAGTTCCGCCAGCACCTGCAGCTGCCCCCAGGTGATCTCGCTGGTGGGGTCGAAGGGCTCGTAGGGGGAGCCCTCGCTGGTGGGATAGAGCTGACACAGGGGCCAGCCCATCAACTCCAGCAGAGAGGCCCAGCGTCCCGCCTCCTCCAGGGTGGGCACGATCACCAGCAGGGGGGCGTCGCCGCAGCCCGCCATGGCACTGGCCACCAAGGCCCGCGCCGCGCGCCCCGCCCCGCTCAGCCGCAGGCGCTCGGGCCGCTCGCAGCGCGCCCTCACCTCGGCAGTGAGGCTGGCGGCCTGCAGCTGGCGCACGAGGGCGTGGAGGGGCATCGCAAGGCGGGATCAAACCGGTGGCGATCCTCGCAACCCGTTTGCGTTCATGCTGGGGGTTGGTCTGTCCTGCGATGGCCCGCTTCCGCTGTCCCACCTGTCGTGGTCTCCCCCAGAGGCTGCAGCAACCCTTCCCGGGGGTTCCCCGCTGCGGGCGCTGTGGGGACCTGCTGGAGCCGAAGCCCCGCCACGGGCGTGCCTGGGGCCTGGCCCTGGGGGTGGCTGCCCTGGTGCTGGGGGGGGCCGCCTTCCCCGCCTTGCTGGATCAGGTCGGCGGCCTGCCCGTGCAGGCCCCTGACGTCACCACCCGCCTGCTGGAGCGTTTCGAGCCGGCTCCCGATCCACGCCTGCGGCCGATGGCCCTGCTCGAAGGCGGTCTGCTCGCGAACCTGGAAGAGGCCGACCGGCAGTGGATCCCTACCGCCGAGCCCCTGGCGGGGGGCGGCACCCGCTTCCTCTACCGGCGTCGGGCCGGCGAACCCGAGCTGTCGGCGCACGAGCTGCAGGCCCTGATCGACTCCCCACCGGACCACGGCGACAAGCGCCGGGCGATCGCCGACCTGCTCAGCACGCTCGAGCAGGCGGGTGTGCAGGTGCAGCTGGTGGAGCCCAGGAAGACAGGGGCCGCCGGTGAATGGGACCATGCCGCCCGCACCCTGAGGATCAAGCCCGGCGTGGTGGAGAAGGGAACGGTGGACTTCGCCCAGGTGCTCAACCACGAGGCCATCCACGTGGCCCAGAGCTGCGCGGCCGGCGGCCTGCGCTCCAGTCCCAGAACACTCGGCCTCAGCCAGGAGGTACCGACGCAGTTACGGGTCCATCTCGATGATCCCCTCTATGCCGGGGCCTCCGACTGGGAGAAGGCCCTGGAGCGGGAGGCCTACGCCAACCAGCAGCAGCTCAAGATCGGCACCGTCCTGATCCACACCCATTGCCGGACCCGCCCGTCGGCGGGTTGAAGCCAGACCCCGCCCGGGGGCCTCAGACGGAGATGTGGCGGATCAGGTCGAGGCACTTGCTGGAATAGGCCCACTCGTTGTCGTACCAGGCCACGACCTTCACAAAGGTGTCGGTGAGGGCGATGCCGGCCGAGGCATCAAAGATTGAGGTGCAGGTCTCACCGATGAAGTCGGTGGAGACCACCGCATCCTCCGTGTAGCCGAGGATGCCGGCCATCGGCCCCTGGGAGGCGGCCCGCATGGCGGCCTTGATGGCGTCGTAGCTGGCCCCCTTCTCCAGGTTCACGGTCAGATCCACCACCGACACGTTGGGGGTAGGCACCCGGAAGGCCATGCCGGTGAGCTTGCCGCTCAACGCCGGGATCACCTTGCCCACCGCCCTGGCGGCGCCGGTGGAGGAGGGAATGATGTTCTGGCCGGCCCCTCGGCCGCCGCGCCAGTCCTTGGCAGAAGGGCCATCCACCGTCTTCTGGGTGGCGGTGGTGGCATGCACGGTGGTCATCAGGCCATCACGGATGCCGAAGCTGTCGTTCAGCACCTTGGCGATCGGCGCCAGGCAGTTGGTGGTGCAGGAGGCGTTGGAGACGATGTCCTGGCCCGCATAGGTGGTGTGGTTCACCCCCATCACGAACATCGGCGTGTCGTCCTTGGAGGGGGCCGACATCACCACCTTGCCGGCCCCAGCGTTGATGTGGGCCCGGGCCCGTTCATCGTTCAGGAACAGGCCGGTGGATTCGAGCACCACGTCGGCACCCACATCGCCCCAGCGCAGGGCGGTGGGATCGCGCTCGGCGGAGATGCGGATACGCCGGCCGTTCACCACCAGGGCGCCGTCATCGACGGCCACCTCACCGGCAAAGCGGCCATGGGTGGAGTCGTAGCGAAGCATGTAGGCGATGTAATCGACATCGATCAGATCGTTGATGCCCACCACTTCGATGTCATCGCGTCCGCAGGCGATGCGGAAGACCAGGCGTCCGATGCGCCCGAAACCGTTGATGCCGATCCTGATGGTCACCCGTGCGTCTCCCGAGACAGATCAGGGAATTCAGCGTCGCACAGGCCAGCCAGCCGCTGGCGGGGCTCTCCGGACCATTGTCGTCAAATGTCCCATTCGGATCGGCTGTCGGGCTTGCAAGCCTGTGGAAGATGAGATAGTCCCACCCTGATCCCACAACGTTCAGGTCAACGTTTCTGCCGAGGGAGGCAAACGTTGGACATCTGCCCAATCGGGCGATCGCAGTCAGTCGGGGGGCCCGGGGGCCGCTGGCCCGTCGGCAACGCCCAGCAGGGTTTCCTCCTCCAGCAGCATGTTGAAGCGCAGCAGGTCGGCGTCCTTGAGCTGCTGCCGGCTGCTCACACCCAGATGCGTCTCGAGAAAGGTGCGGCCCATGGCGCCGTCCCAGCCGAGCTGTCGCAGCAGCAGATTGCACTGGTCGAGCAGGTCGGCGCGACGCAGGGGAACAGGCACCGTGGCGGGATCAGCCCCGGGCTCGAGGGCCTCGATCGCCTGCAGATAGGCGATCAGGTCGGCATAGGCGGTGAGACGGTCCCGGCTGGGGTGGCCGAAGGATCGCTGCAGATAGGTGGCTTCCCTCTCCCTGTCCCATCCCAGCCGCCGCAACTGCAGATCCAGGTGGGTCAGTTCGGCACTCCAGTCCTGGGGGTCCTCATGGCGCCCCTCTGCCGTGGGCTGGGGCTCCGGCATCGGCTCAGGCGTGAGCGCTGGCGCCAGGGGCTCGGGAGCAGGTGGCGGTGACGGTGGCCTGGGGGTCTGGGCTGGAGCCTGCCTGGGCTGCCTCGCGCTGCCGGAGGACTGGAGGCTGGCCAGAAGGCGTGCCCTGGCGCGGTCCTCCGCTTCCTCGGCGTTGGCCGCCTCCCCCAGCGCACTGCCCAGGAAGCGCTCCCCTTCGCGGGCCGAGACCAGCACGACGCGGCTCCCGCCGTCGCTGTGCAGCAGTCGGACCTGAAGTTGCATGGAGGGCAGTGGAAGGGGCCGGCGGTCTTTCTAGAGTGCTTCTTTGCAGACGGCAGGGCCGAACGAACGCCAGGGATGGAAGTGGAATCGGTGGAAAGCCTCAAGCCCCTGCTGCAGCAGGCGGACCAGTGGGGAGAGGTGCTGCTGCTGCTGCCCCTGCTGGTGGGTCTCGAGGCGGTGCTCTCGGCCGACAACGCCATTGCCCTGGCCGCCATCTCCCGGCGGCTGCACGATCCGGCCCGCCAGCGCCAGGCCCTGAACCTCGGACTGGTGCTGGCCCTGATCTTCCGGCTGGGCCTGATCGCCCTGGCCAGCTATGTGCTCGACTTCTGGCCCCTGCAGCTGCTGGCCTCGGCCTATCTCCTCTGGCTTTGTGGGCGCCACCTGCTGGGTCAGGACGACGCCACGGATGAAAAACCCGGTGGGGTGGAGACAGGCACCTCCATCTCCACCGAGGCCCACCCCCAGGACCCCGGCCATCCCCACCACGGCGCCTCCCTGGCCTCGATCGTGGCCACCCTGGCCCTCACCGATCTGGCCTTCTCCCTCGACAGTGTCTCCGCGGCGGTGGCGGTCACCGACCGGCTGCCCCTGGTGATGGCAGGAGGGGTGATCGGCATCATCGCCCTGCGGCTCACGGCCGAGCTGTTCCTGCGCTGGCTGGAGATCTTCCCCCATCTCGAAACCGCCGGCTACCTGGCAGTGGGCCTGGTGGGCCTGCGCCTCCTGCTGCGCCTCCTGCTGCCGGCCTTTGAGGTGCCGGAATGGGCCCTGCTGCTTCTGGTGGCCGCCCTGTTCGCCTGGGGCTTCTCCCTGCGCACGGTCCCCGCCCCCCTGCCCGAGCAGGGGGGCGGGGACGCCTGAGGTCCGCCGAACGATGCTGATCGAACTGCGCCAGATCGACTCGGACCGGCTGATCACCACCATCGAGATCGACAACCTCGGCGATGTCCCCCATCCCGGCCTGTGGCTGACCCACGATGATCGCAGCTTCCTGGTGTTGCAGCGGCGTCACCGCTACCGGCTGCGGCAAGGGCGCTACGAACTGGCGACCGTTGCGCTGCAGGTGAAGTCCCAGCAGCAACCCGCCGATTCCCTCTGGTGGGACGGGCGCTGGGTGATCGGCGACCCCCACTGCCGCTTCAACGCCCGCAGCCCCCTGCTGCGCTGTGCGGTCCTGCCGGAGGGACCCTGCGAGCGCTGCAGCCACCGCAGCCCCCGCTGAAGCAACCCCTCCACCGGCCGGTCCTAGGCTGGTGTTCACTCCGTGTTCGCACCCGATTTCCGCCCCTTCCTCCAGGCCCCAGGCCAAGGTCACCCGGAGCCGACCCAGCGGCAACGGCTCCTCGCCCACCGCTGAACCGCTCGCTCCCAGCCACACCGCCACGGGGCTGACCCCCCCGGTGGCCGGGCTGGCGACCGACTTTGCCGTGCTGGGTCTCTCGGAGCCGATCCTCAAGGCCGTGGCCGCCAAGGGCTACAGCAGCCCCTCCCCGATCCAGCTGCAGTGCATCCCGGCGGTACTCGCTGGCCATGACGTCATGGCCGCCGCCCAGACGGGCACCGGCAAAACGGCCGGATTCACCCTGCCGATGCTGGAACGGCTGCGTCACGGGCCCCATGCCAGGGCGGGAGTGGTGCGTGCGCTGGTCCTGACCCCCACCCGGGAACTGGCGGCCCAGGTGGCGGAGAGTGTCACCGCCTACGGCCGCTACCTGGATCTGCGCTCGGATGTCGTCTTCGGCGGGGTGAGTGCCAACCCCCAGATGCAACGGCTACGCAAAGGCGCCGACGTGCTGGTGGCCACCCCCGGCCGGTTGATGGACCTGCATCAGCAGAACGCCCTGCGACTTGACCGGGTCGAGATCCTGGTGCTCGATGAAGCCGATCGGATGCTCGACATGGGCTTCATCCGCGACATCCGCCGGATCCTGTCCCTGCTGCCGCCGAAGCGCCAGAACCTGCTCTTCTCCGCCACCTTCTCCAGCGAGATCCGCCGCCTGGCCACTGGCCTGCTGCACCAGCCTTTGCAGCTGCAGGCCAGCCCGGAGAATCAGGCCACACCCCTGGTCGACCAGGTGATCCATCCCTGTGACATGGACCGCAAGGGGGATCTGCTCAGCCATCTGATCCGCAGCAACGACTGGCGCCAGGTCCTGGTGTTCTCACGCACGAAGCACGGCGCCAACCGCCTCGCGGAGCGGCTCGAGAAGGAGGGGCTGGGGGCGGCGGCGATCCACGGCAACAAGAGCCAGGGGGCACGCACCCGGGCGCTGGCGGAATTCAAGAGCGGCGAGGTGCGGGTGTTGGTGGCCACCGACATCGCCGCCCGCGGCATCGACATCCACCAGCTGCCCCACGTGGTCAACCTTGACCTTCCCAACGTGGCCGAGGACTATGTGCACCGCATCGGCCGTACCGGCCGAGCGGGCCAGAACGGCCACGCCATTTCCCTGGTGGCCGCCGAGGAGCACGAGCTGCTGCGGGCGATCGAGCGTCTGATCGGCTCCCCCCTGCCCCGCCAGG
Source organism: uncultured cyanobacterium (assembly GCA_903917565.1). Lineage (GTDB taxonomy): Bacteria > Cyanobacteriota > Cyanobacteriia > PCC-6307 > Cyanobiaceae > Cyanobium. Next base: position 305,559 of record CAIXBB010000001.1, read on the forward strand.
AGGTGCCGGGCTTCCAGCCCACCGTGCTTTCCGCCCCACCGCTGGATCTCAGCGGCGGCAGGGGCCGCAGGAGCCAGGGGCCCCGCCAGGGCCAGGGGCAAGAGCGGGGCCGGCGCCGCAGCGGCTCCCGCTGAGCCAGCGAAGCTCCCGCCGGGGGAACGGCAGTGGTTGTGACAACCTCCTCCGCCGCCCTACGGTGAACTGAGGATCTGCCTCCTTCCGTCATGCCCTACGAACCCGGATCCACCCAGTGCCGCGTGCTGATCGACTGCAAGGCCCAGATCGAGGGCATGCTGCTTGCCTTGGAGCGCATCGATAACAGCCGCCACATCCGCGATCAGCTGGTGGCGGTCCACAATCAGCTCGAAGGACTGCACGAACTGCACCGTCGCCAGCCCGATGAGCTCACCTCCAGCAGCGGAACTGCCGGCTGAGCCAGGCCTTCGGGGCCCTTCACGGCTCACCCACCCGTCACGGCTCACCCACCTCGTCTCATCCACCCCCGCTTGCCGGCTCGGTCTGGGAACGGGATTCCCAACCCTGGCAGGCCGCGTAGGCGCCGGCCAGGGTTGGGCGTATCGCCTGCTGGCCGGGGCGGAGCTCATGGCTCACCACGTAGCACCCCAGCCGGTCCCGGAAGATCTGGCACCCCGATCCGGTGCTGTTGACGAAGGAAAGTTCGCTGGTCATGGCATCCGCGCCCATTCATTGGTTTTGGTCTAATGCCTGAATCTCACGTCCAACACTGAGACGAACCTAGGGAAACAAAACGTCAACAGCTCTTGCCGAAAGAGCCTCTCAGGGAGTATTAAGGCAGATCCTCTGTCCGGGAACCAGCCCGAGCTGCTGGATCAGGGCCTGTCCTTCGCTGGCTCGACGCCCCGGCAGCTGGGCCTGGCGCAGCAGCACGGGGCAGCCGCCGCTGGCCACCACAAGGCCTTCCCCCTCCACCAGCTCAAGCACGGTGCCTGGGGTCTCTGGGGCCGACACGCCGTTTGCCCTGGCGCCCCAGCGCGCCGCCAGGGCGGCTCCCACCGGACTGAGCTGGTCGGCCAGGCGGCTCTCCAGGGGTTCGGTGGCCAGCAGCTTCAGCCGCTCGGCGCCCCAGGGGCAGGACGCGTTTGGATGGAGCCCCATCACCCGGCGGTGGATGGCCAGGGCGGAGGCGTCCCAGTGCACCAGGGCATCCTCCTTGGTGAGCTGGCGGGCATGGGTGGCGTCGCCGCCCTGGGGTCGCACCCCCAGGCGCGCGAGCCGTTCAACCTCCGCTCCGGTCCCCGCCGCCTGGATGCGCGGCAGGGCCTCCACCAGCAGGTCAGCAGTGAGCCGGGCCAGGCGCTCGCCCAGCTGGCCGGTGTTCTGCAGCAGGGGGATGGGCAGACGGCGCTCCAGCAGCACCGGACCGGTGTCGAGGCCCTCCTCCATGGCCATGATGCCGACACCGGTTTCGGCGTCCCCCTCCAACAGGGCCCACTGGATCGGTGCGGCGCCCCGCCAGCGGGGCAGCAGGGAGCCATGGCCGTTCCAGCAGCCCAGGGGGGGCTGGGCCAGCACGGCCGGCGGCAGGATCTGGCCGAACGCCACCACCACCGAGAGATCCGCCCCCAGGGCGGCCAGCTCCTGCTGGCAGGCCAGATCACGACGGATGCGCTCGGGATTGAACACCGGCAGACCCTGGTCCAGGGCCCGCTGCTTGACGGCCGAGGCCACCAGGGATTTGCCCCGTCCGCGGCGGCGGTCAGGCTGGCTCACCACCCCCACCAGCTGATGGCCGGCCTGCAGGAGGGCGTCGAGGCTGGCCACGGCGTAGGCCGGGGTGCCCCAGAAGAGGATCCTCAAGCGTCGCCGGTGATCGAGAGCCCCTCCACCCACACGTGGGGACAGAGGCCGTCGGGGGTCACCTTGGCCGGACCCTCGAAACCGAGGATGGCCTTGAGCAGGGTGCGGATGTCACCGGCCACGGTGGCCGCCTCGATCGAGCGAGGGACGCCATCCTCCACCAGCCAGCCATCGAAGGGGAGGGAGAAGGAGCCCTGGCTGGCCTTGACGCCAGCATGGAGGGCCGAGAGGGAATCGATCACCACCAAGCCGCGTTCATCGCCGCTGGCGCCGGCGGCGAAGCGATCCAGACCGGGGGCGCCCCCGCCGCTGCCGGGGGTGGGACCGATCTCGAACCAGTCGGGGCCCACCGAGACCTTGGCCCCCAGGCCCGCATGGCCAGTGGGGGGCACCCCGAAAGCCCGCGCCGTGGCTTCCGAATGGAGGAAATGGCGCAGCACCCCGCCCTCCAGCAGCGAGAGGCGGCGGGTGGGGGTGCCCTCCCCGTCGAAGGAGGCCGCGCCGATGTTGGCCGGATTCAGGCCGTTGTCGTGCAGGGAGAGAAAGGGGACGGCCAGTTGCTCGCCGAGGGACTCACGCCGGCTGAGGCTGAGGCCATCGAGCACGGCGCGGGCGTTGAACAGGCTGCTGAAGGCGCCGATCAGATCGAGGAAGGCCTCGGGACTGAAGACGCAGGTGTAGCGGCCGGTGGTGATCGGGGCGTAATCGAGGTGGGCGATGGTGCGCTCCGCCGCCTCCTGCACGCAGCCGGCCACATCGAGGTCGGCGGCTCCATAGGCCAGACGCACCGCGCCGCTGCTGCGGGGCTTGCGGCCTGCCTCCTCAGCCCTTGCGTAGAGGTAGAGGGAGGCGGTGCTGAGGCGTTGCTGGCGGCAGGCGCCATCGCTGTTGATGTAGAGCCGGTCGCTGCTGCGCTGGGCCAGACCGTTGTAGGGGACCGTGCCGATGGCGGGATGGCGGCCCAGTAGATCGCGCTCCGCGTCCCGCAGGGTGTCGAGCAGGGTGAGGATGCTCTGCGGACTGCTGAGGGGCTGCTCCAGGACCGGCAGCGGTGCGGTGGCCAGGGGGGAGAAGTCGGGGATCTCATCGACGTTGCCGTAGGCACTGGCGTCACGGGCGCCGGCCAGGGCCCGCGCCAGGCCGGCATCGGAGAGGTCGGAGGTGCTGGTGATGCCCACCAGACCGTCGTCGTTCCAGACCCTGAGGGTGATGGCGCTGCGTTGGGCGCCCTTCATCTGTTTGGCCTCGCCGCGGTCGACCTGCACGGAGGTGTCGGTGCTGCAGGAGGCGCCCAGATCCCAGCGCCTGACGCCCTCCCGGAGGGCCAGGCTGTCGAGCCGTTGACGCAGCACCTCGGCATCGAGGCTGGCGGGGAGCGAATCGGTGCTCTCCATGCTCAGCGTCCTCCCACGGTGATGGTGTCGACCTTGATGTGGGGCTGGCCCACGGTGACGAAGATGCTGCCGCTGACCGAGCCGCAGAAACCGGCGGCCAGTTCGAGATCGTTGGCGCACATGGAGATCCTGGGCATCACCTCCTTGGCATCGCCGATCAGGGTGGCCCCCTTCACCGGCCGGGTGAGGCTGCCGTTCTCAATCAGGTAGCCCTCCTCAACGGCGAAGTTGAACTGACCCGTGGGGCCGACACTGCCACCGCCCATCGACTTGCAGTAAAGCCCCCGATCGACGGAAGCAATCAACTCCGCCGGGGAGTGGGGGCCAGCGGCGATGAAGGTGTTGCGCATGCGGCTGGCGGCGGCGAAGGCATGGCTCTGGCGCCGGCCACTGCCGGTGCGGAGATGGCCTGTGCGGCGCTCGCCGGCCCTGTCGCTGAGGAAGCGCTTCAGGACGCCGTTCTCGATCAGCACGGTGCGCTGGGGTTCCATGCCCTCGTCGTCCATGGCAAGGGAGCCGAAAGCGCCGGCGGTGTGACCCTCGTCGATGGCGGTGAGGGCCGGGTGGGCGATGGGCTGGCCGACCATGTCGGCGAAGGGGGTGGTGGCCCGCTCCACCTGGGTGGTTTCCAACAGGTGGCCGCAGGCCTCGTGGAAGATCACACCGCCGAAACGGTTGGCCAGCACGACAGGGAACTGGCCGGCCTCGACGTAGTCGGCCCGGAGCATGGTGCCGGCACTGCTGCAGACATCGATGGCGGCAGCCTCCGCATCCCACTGGCGCAGGTCGTCGGGGCTGTCGGAGGTCCCGTAGCGCCTCCCCAGGCTGGCCCGGTGGTCACCGTCGGTCGCCAGCACGTTGAGGCCCACTGACTGGTGCAGCCGCACGTCGCGGGCGAAGGTGCCGTCGCTGGCAGCCACCAGCACCTCCTGCCAGTCACGGGCGTAACTGCCCCGCCGCACCTGCAGGTGCTGGCCATGGGCCTGGAGCCGATCCGTTCCTTCCAGCAGGCGGCTCGTGGCCTCGGCCAGGGAGGGGCTGGCGTGCAGCCAGCCATCCTTGGTGGCGGCGAAGTCGCGCAGTTCCGGCAGCCCATCGAAGCCCCCACCGGCCTGCACCGGCAGCACCAGCCCGAGCATGCCGAGGGCCTGCTCCAGGGCGGCCCGCAGGCCGGCGGCACTCAGATCATTGGTGGACACGAAACCATCCCGATCGCCCAGGAACACCCGCAGACCCGCTCCAGCCCCGAAAGCGGGGCTGACGCTGGTGATGCTGTCCTGTTCGGCGAGCAGGCCGAGGTGGTCGGAGCGTTCCAGGAACACCTCCACGAGATCGGCACCTGCCGATCGGCCACCGGCCAGGAGGGGTTCCAGAACGGAACGCCAGGCCGGATCACCCAGGACCGCAGGGGAAGAGGACCGCTCGGTGGCGGCAACGGCGCCGGTGGGAGGGGAGACGACCAAGCGGCGAAATGACGAACTGGAGCGATTCTGGCGGTTCAGCTCAACGCACGGCTGGCTGGAAGCGCTCGCTGCGGATCGGGGCCATCAGGAACAGGCGCGCCATCTGGACGCCATTGCCGATCCAGTGGGGCAGCTTGCGCAGGGTGCGCACAGGAGCCGGGCCGCCGGAACGCTCGGCCTCGGCCAGCGCCGCGTTGTTCTGCACCAGCTTCTCCAGCCGTTCGTAGAACTCGGGATGCTCCACGTTGAGCACCACGGGGAACACCCGGGCGGAGGTTTCGTTGGTCTTGGCGATCACGTACTTGTCATAGGTGCGGGCATCGAGCCCGAGGGCCTCATAGAACTCCTTGCGGGCCACGTCGCGCACGTACATGGTGGCGAACACAGCCAGCAGAAAGAAGCGGCACCAGAGGCGGGCCGTGAAGCCACGCACCGTGTCCGGCTGCGCCTTCATCAGGGCATCGAAGAAATCGCCGTGGCGGTTCTCGTCCTGGCACCAGTTCTCGAAGAAGTTGAAGATCGGAAAGATCTTGCTTTCGGGATGCTTCTCGAGATGGCGGTAGATGGCGATGTAACGCCAGTAGCCGATCTTCTCGGAGAGGTAGGTGGCGTAGAAAATGAACTTGGGCTGGAAGTGGGTGTAGGCCTTGGTGGCCGTCAGGAAGCCAAGGTCAAGCTGGAGGCCGAAGTCAGCCATGGACTTATTGAGGAAGCCGGCGTGGCGCGCCTCATCGCGGGCCATGTGGGCGAAGCATTCCGCCAGCAGGGGATTGCGCTCCTTGATGCGACGGCTGAGTTCCTTGTATAGCAGGAAACCGGAGAATTCCGACGTGCAGCTCTGCTCGAGGAATTCGACGAACACTCGGCGCGTTTCCGGGTCGAGCTTGTCGGCGGCGCCTTCAAACTGGCTGTCACGGACAAAGTGGTGGCGGTTGTAGTCCTTGCGGAACTCCTCGCAGATGGCCTCCAGCTCCACCACATTGGGCCGCAGATCCATCGCCGCCATGGCGTCGAAATCCGTGGTGTAGAAGCGCGGGGTGAGGATCGTGTCCTTCACAGGGTCCTTGATGGCCGGGGCATCAGGGGTGCCCACCCTGGGGGCGGTGGGGACTTGGGTGGTGGGAGGCACCATCGCGCTGGACGTACAGAGAGCTCGGACGCCATCGTAGGCATCGATCCTCGCCATCGGCCCGGATGTGAAGCCGGTGAAGGGTTCGGAGCCTCAGTTGGGGCCGAGCCACTTCTGGCCGTTGAGCCGCTGCACGACCCGCGACACAAGCAGCTGGAGGGTCATCTTCTTCTCGTCGATCAGGAACGACTCCAGCAGGCTGGGACTGCCTCCCCCCTCGGTGAGGGTGATGGTCTTGGCGGAGCTGATGTCCGGCTGGGTGAAGCAGAGCCAGAAGCGCCGCTCGCCGGGCAGCCGGCCCCGGACCATCCAGCAGTCCACCCCCACCACGGGCATGGCGCCCTGCTCAAAGACCAACTCGGGGGAGGGACCGCCGTAGGCCTCGATCTCCTTGGACAGGGCCGGCAGCAGCAGCTCCGGCACGAAGGCTTCGAACGGCCGGTCTTCCGGAGCGGGGGGCTTCGCCTTCGGCGGTGCGGTCTTCGCCTCCGGCGGGGTGGCGACAGGGTCGGGCGTGTTGCTGGGGGTCTCGGTCACCGGATCGATCCCTGGGCGCGATGGTGCGGCAACTTTAGGCAGCCTCCTCTAGCCCCAGGTGCGCGCGGAGACGGGACTCACCATTCCTCGCCATCGCTTTCGCCCCAGTCCCCTTCCGGGGAGACCTCGGCCGCAGGGCGGGACGCCGCCGCCGGTTCGGGACGGAAGGGCCTTGGGGCGCCGCCCTCGGGGCGATGCAACACCCGGTAGGGCACCGAAACCGTAGGGGCCGGCTCGCCTGGGGCACGGCTGGGGCCGGCGGGCGCCGTGGAGGTAGGGGCCACCGCGTGTCGATCCGCGTAGGTCGGGGCGGGAGTGGATCGCGCTTCGCTGCTGCCGCCCCAAGGCGGTGTCCAGACGTCGCGCTCCCGCCCCTCGCGGCGGCGGACGGTGCGACGCAGCGGCGGCCGCTCCCCCTGGCGCAGGGCCAGGGCCGTGGCGCTGGCGCTGAGGACCGCGCCACCGCCGGCGGCGATGGTCATCCACAGACCGATCGGAAGGGAGGGGGTCTGCCAGGTGAGCAACCGCAGGGCCAGGCTGGGACTCGGGTTGAGGGACGCCACCAGGACGGTCACCAGCAGGGGCGACAGCAGGGGCAGCAGCAGCAGGCGGTGCAACACGGTCGGAGCGTCAGGGGGGGGAGGCTTCGTCCGCTGGAGAACGGGCCACGGGCCCCTGCCAGCGCTGCAGGGAACCCAACTGGAGCCCAAGGGTGTCGAAGACGCGGATCACCAGGAAATCCACCATCTCACCGATCGTGGTGGGTTGGTGATACCAGGCAGGTACCGGAGGGGCGATGCGGGCACCGGCCTCGGCAAGGCGGGTGAGGTTGCGCAGATGGACCAGGTTCCAGGGCAGCTCCCGCGGCGCGATCACCAGGGGCCGGGCTTCCTTGAGGTGAACATCGGCCGCCCGTTCGATCAGATCCAGGGCCACCCCGGAGGCGATCCGCCCCACTGTTCCCATACTGGCCGGCAGGATCACCATGCCGCGGGTGAGGTAGCTGCCGCTGGCGATCGCGGCGGCCTGGTCGTTCCAGCGATGGCAATGGAGCCGACCGGAGTTGCAGCCCGTGCGGTCACGCCAGAAATGCTCCTGGGCGTGGGGCTCCGACGGCACCCGCAGGCCCATCTCCGCCTGCCAGACCCCGATGGCGCCACGGCTGGTCACCATTTCGACCGACTGGCCGTCCTCGAGGAGCAACTGCAGGGCCCTCTCCGCCAGGGGCTGGGCGGAGGCGCCGGACACCGCCAGGACCACGGGAAGCGAGGACGGCGCCATCCGTTGCTCAGCCTTCGCTCACGGGCGGGGCCGGGTCGCCATCGTCAGCATCGGTGGTCTCGGAGCCGCCCGTGGCGCTGTCAGCCCCGTCCTGCTCGAATCCCTCAGGCTGGAGTACCGCCAGGTCGATCTGATGGCGCAGGGCGTCGACCTTCTGGATCTCCACATCGACACCATCACCCACCATGTAGGTGCGACGGAACTTGCGGCCCACCAGGCGGTTCTGCCGTGAGCGGTACTCATACCAGTCGTCCTTGAGGGAGCTGACGTGGACCAGCCCCTCCACCTGGGACGGGGGGACCTCCACGAAGAAGCCATAGCTCTGCACACCGCTGATCACACCGGGCACGGTCTGGCCCACCAGGGGCTCGGTGTGGCGGGCCTGGGCCAGGGCCAGAGCATCGGACTGCAGCTCGTGCAGGAAGCGGCTGCGGCCGTTGAGGCGCTGGGCCAGGCCCTGCTCAAGGCCCTGCTGGTAGGGGGCCAGCTGGCTGGGGGTCAGCAGGGGCCAGTCGGTGCTGCCATGGCAGGTGTCGCTGGCCAGGTCGGTGCTGATCTTGTGGCGCACGCTGGGCCGGTCCTTGCCGTCCACCAGCAGGGTCACCAGCAGATGCTGGTTCCAGAGGTCGGCGTAGTGCAGACCGGGACAGCACCAGGGCGCCACGGCGATCTCCTCACCGGCCACCGCATGGGTGCCGGCTTCGGTGGCCAGCTGCACCGGCCTGAGGGCATCGCGCAGCTGCTGCTGCAGCGGGCGTCCCCGATCGGTGGCGGCAAAGACGGCGGCCAGCTCGGCGGCACTGGCATTGCCGTCGGCGCTGAGCTCCATCGGGATGTCCAGGGCCAGGGCCGCCTTGGCGACGTCATTGATCTCCGTGGCGTCCGGGCCCGGGTTGAGGGCGAACAGGGCGGGCAATTCCAGGGCCAGCAGATGACGGCCCAGGGCCCGGTGGGCCACCAGCACGGCTTCCCGCAGGATCGCCATCGGATCCTCGGCGGGCAGCTCCACCAGCCAGCCCTGCTGGGCCGCATCCGGCGCGGGCACGCGAAGGTCGCCCAGGCTGTCGATCGCGGGCATGGGCAGATCCAGATCGATCGAGCCAGCCGCCAGCCGCCGCTGGCGCAGCAGGCCGCTCAGCTGGACCAGTTGCTCCAGCAGGGGCAGGTGGTCCTTGAGTGCCTTGAGGGGCGCCGGGATCGTGCGGGCCTTGGGTTTCCGCTCGACCAGGGCCTGCATGGCGGCTCGGTTGACCAGGGCCGTGGGCGTGACCTGACTCAGGCTGAAACGGAAATGCTCGAGATTGCCGTCCCCATCCAGCTCCAGGGCCACCGAGACGGCCGCCTGGCTTTCACCGGGGCGGAAGCCACAGGCCTTGGCCAGGGCCGGTGGCAGCAGGGGGAGCCAGCGGCGCCCCAGGCAGATCGCCTCGCCCTGCTCCCGCAGCCAGGTGTCGAGGCTGTTGCCCATGCCGATCCGCTCGGCGATGGCAGGGCTGTGGAGCCACAGCCGCCAGCCCCCCTCCCGCTCCTCCAGGGACACGGCGGGCAGGCCGGGGGCCTCAGCGCCGTCCCAGGCCTCCAGCAGCAGGGTCGGCAACGCCGTCAGATCGGCACGGCCCTTGGCGACGGGCTGCTTCAGGGTCGTCCGGGGGCAGGCCGGCCGCTCCTGCAGGCGATGCTTGGCCAGCAGCAGATCGGTGTCGGCCGCCTCACCGCCACGCACCGGCAGGCTGCGGGCGACATGGCCGGCCGGACCGAACTGGGCCACCGGGAAACGGTCGATCTTCACCTCCACCACCACCTCCTCGGCCGGGTCGAGGTGGACAGCATCGTCCTCCGGCAAGGCCACGGAGGTCAGCAGCCTGTCGTCGAGGGGAACGGCGACCAGCTGCCCGTCCTGGCGTTCGACCTGGGCCAGCAGGCTGGGGGTGTGGCGCTCGAGGATGCATTGCACCCCCCCCTCCGGGGAACGGCGCCGGCCCCCTTCACGGGTGATCCTGACCAGAACGCGGTCACCGTTCCAGGCGTGGTTGAGCTGGTGGTCACGGATGTAGATGTCCTCGCCGCCGTCTTCCCTGAGGGCGAAGCAGAAGCCCTTGCTGGAGCAACGCAGGCGGGCCGGGATCAGCTCAGGGGTCTGGCGGGCACGCAGGCCTTCGTTGTCCTCCTCCACCAGCCCCAGACGCTGGAGGGCATCCAGGCCGATACGCAGCTGCTGCCTGCAGGACTTGGTGGTGAGACCCAGCGACTTCTCAAGCTTGGCGAGGGCCACCGCATCGGTTGTGGAGAGGTGGTCGAGCAGATCAGCGACCGTGAACTTCATCGGATGGGGAATACGCAGGGGATGGCGCTGCCTGGGCAGCGCGGTGGCCAGGGTGATCCGCAGCGCCACGGGGGTTCGGCGGCCCCGTGGGACGGTGAATGGCCCGAAGGGCGCACGCCGTCGCGGCGGACGTCATGCGGCGACTCTAAGGAGCGGGGGTGTCGGGGTCTTCGTTGGTCTCCGCGCCGGAGCGGAGGATCAGGCGGGTGCCGATGATCAGGAAGCCGGCGGCGGCGGCGAGTTGCAGGCCATCGGTGGGGATCACGCTGGAGAGGGAACCACCCGCCGCTGCCCCCACCAGACTGGCCAGCACCAACGCCGAGGCACTGCCGGCGAAGACGGCGCCGGGACGATTGGAGGTGCCGCTGATACTGACGATGGCCAGCTGCGTCTTGTCGCCGAGTTCCGCCAGAAAGACGGTGGCGAACGTGGAGGCGAGCAGGGCGAACGGCATGACGATCTCAGGAATGGAGCAGGTGCAGTGGCGCCAGGTTCAGCATCGCCTGGCGGGCCAGCCACAGCCCCAGGGCCACCATCAGCACCCCCGCCGCCCGCTCGAGCTGGTGGGCGGGCATGACGGTGGAGAGCCAGCGCCCCAGCAGCACCCCCACCAGGCTGGAGCAGATCAGGGCCAGCGAAGCCCCCACGAACACGGTGAAAGGACGGCCCGACTGGGCCGACAGCAGCAGGGCAGCGAGCTGGGTCTTGTCGCCCAGCTCCGCCAGGAACACGGTGGTGGCGGTGCTCAGAAACACCGTGATCCAGCTGGAGGCGGTCGGGGTGTCGGTGGGTTCCAGCGGTGGAGCGGAGGGATTGGGGGCGTCGGGGGCGCTGCTCATGACGGCTGACGGATCGTCTGCAGAAAACGGTGCATCACCCTGTGGCGGCCCCCCAGCTCAGCACGGATCTGTTGCTTGCAGGAGTCGATGGCCAGGGTCTCGGGATCGTCGCCGGGCTGGCCGAACAGGGTCACCAGCTGATCCACCCGGCAGAAGTCGGGCCGCTCCGCATAGATGCGGCAGCGGCGGGAGCCGGTGTCGAAGTGGCGGCACCAGCCGTCCTCACCCACCATCGCCAGGTAGCGCTGCTGCTGGTCGGGATCGAGGGCCTCGATCGCGTCGCCCCTGAGGGCCGGGTCAAGACGGCAGCAGGAGCCACAGCCGCTGATGCATTGCCAGTGCTCGGATCGTGGCAACGGAGAGGAACGGGTTCTCCCATTCACTCACACCCCACGCCCAGCCAGCCATCACAAGCCATCACGGGAGCCGCCACCAGGCTCGGAAGACACCCGCAGGCGACCTACACTCCATTCCGATCGTCCCCTTCGCCAGCCGTCGCCCCATGGGTATCGACTTTCATCTCATCTCCAACTTCGGTGCTCTGGCCCTGATCACCCTGGCCGGTCCTGCCGTGATCTTCATCCTTTACTTCCGGCGCGGCGCCCTCTGAGTCCCCCGGCATCAGGAGCTCGGCCAAGGCGTGATACACCGGCCGGCCCTGAATCGCCTGGCCGGTGTAGGCCGCGATCACGGCGGCCGCCACCAGGCCTGGCAGGAGTTGCTGGTCGCCCGCCATGCGGATGGCGAAGGCGACCGTCATCACCGGCAGCTGGGTGGCTCCAGCCAGCCCGGCCGCCATGCCCAGGGCCAGGCCCAGGTGGGGGTCCCCCGCCAGGGCCCGCACGACCCCCGCACCGAACACTCCTCCCAGGGCAAAGGCCGGATCGATCAGCCCACCGGGGATTCCCGCCGACAACGCCAGCACTGGTCCAAGCAGCCTTGAGGCCAGCAGGGCGACCCAGTTCCAGTCGAGGGTGGTGGCGGCGTCCTGGTCGAGGACCAGTCGCATCAGGGCCTCCCCGTCACCACCACTGGCGCCGCCGGTGACCAGGGCCAGAAGGGCCAGCGCCAGCCCTGCAGCCAGCCCGACCCGCAGGGGCCGTCGGCGGGCGATGGGGGTGATCAGGGCCGTGGCCCGCACCAGCAGCCAGGCGAAGCCGCCGCCGAGCAGACCGCCGCCCAGGCCGATCGGGATCGCCCAGAGCAGCTGGTCGACTTCCTCCACCGGGCTGGCGTTGATTCCCAGGGCGAACATCGGCTGACCACCCAGGTTGCTCACCAGCGCCGCGGCGCTGGCCAACACCAGGGCCGGCCAGACCAGCCGCTGCTGGAAGCTGCCGGTGAGCTCCTCGACCACGAAGATCACTCCCATCAATGGCGTGTTGAAGCCGCCGGCCAGACCGGCACCCGCCGCCCCGGCCAGCAGATGGCCCCGGCTGGCCCGGTGCAGCAGGCCCGGCCAGCGCTTCACGAGTGCCTGACCCACCGCTGCGCCCACCTCCACCACAGGACCCTCCCGGCCCAGGGGCAACAGCGCCAGGCTGGCCGCGGTCCAGAGCCCCAGCCGTTCTCCCGTGGGGGCGGCGGTGAGCAGCGTCGCGCCGCGGTGGGGATCGTCCAGACAAAGCATCACCTGGGGGATACCCGAGCCGGCACCACGGCGCCAGGGGCCCCGCTGGACCCAGAGCAGCAGCGGCACCAGGGGGATCGGTGCCATGGCCATCAGCCAGCCGACGCCGCTCCAGGGGCCGCCGCTGAACGCCGGCAGGGCGGTGAGCAGCCGGTCCTGAATCACGTCGATGCGGTTGAGAGGCCAGCAGGCAAGTCCCACGAGCGCCCCCAGCAGCGCCAACTGGGCCAGGGACCGCAGCAGGGCAAAGGGGTGACGGCTCATCCTTCCACCATCCCCAGGGCCATGGCCGCCTCCCGCAACAGACTCAGCACATAGGGGTGGGTGGGGTCCTCCGAAGCGGTGGGGGCACCGGAATCCGGGTGAATGGCCGAGCGCAGCTCCTCACCGGCGGCATTGCGGATCACCAGGCTGTCCCCCTGGCGCCGGCACCAGTAGGTGCGATCCCGCCGCTGCAAGACCACCCCGTCGCCACCGCTGCAGCGGATCGCCTCCAGTTCCAGCTGGAACCGTTCCACCCCCTGCCAGTCATCACGGCGCAGCCGGAAAGCCACATCCACCGGCCCGGACCACTGGCTGGGTCCCTGCCAGCGCCAGGCAATCGCCCGCAGCCGCGCCTGCCCCTGGGCCAGCTGCAGTTGCAGGTGGCCACCACGCAACAGCTTCTGCTCCACCACCTGGCAGCGACTGGTCCAGAACAGGGGTGTGGGGTGGCCGATGCCGAAGGGTGCCAGCCGTTGCAGGTGATGCCAGAACTCCCGGTCAATGCGCTCCAGCCGCAGCAGGGCCTCGGGCTCCACGGTGCGCCCGTCCCCCTCCGCCGCCAGCCAGGTGCCGGCGAGGGCGTCGAGGCGTTCCTGCAGGGCCGCCACGTTCTCGGCCCGCACCGTGAAGCCCCCGGCGGCCGGATGGCCGCCGTGGCGCTCCAGCAGCTCGGCGCAGGCCGTCAGGGCCGCGTCCACGGCGAACCCCTTCGGCGCCCGCACCGAGGCCCGCAGGCGACCGCCTCCCTCCGCGGCCAGGAGGGCCACCGGACGGCCAAAACGCTCCACCAGCCGCGAGGCGACGATGCCGATGACGCCGTGGTGCCAGTGGCCCTGGGCCAGCAGCAGGAAGGCAGGCCGCTGGGGACCGTCGGCCTCCAGCAAGGCCAGGGCCTCCGCCTCGATCGCACCGCAGAGTTCCCGCCGTTGGCGGTTGAGGGCTTCGCAGGAGCGGGCCAACTCCAGGGCGCGCTCCGAATCCTCCGTGGTGAGCAGGTCCACCACCAGCTGGGGGTCCCCCAGCCGCCCCACGGCGTTGATGCGAGGGGCCAGCTGGAAGCCCACCGCCTCCGCATCGACCCGATGCTTCTCCAGGCCCGCCAGTTGGCGCAGGGCCTGCAGGCCGGGCAGGGGGCTGCTCCCCAGCAGGGGCAGGCCATCGAGCAACCAGCGGCGGTTCACCCCCTGCAGCGGGGCCATGTCAGCGATGGTGCCGATGCAGAACAGGTTGAGGGCGATCTCCAGCCCCTGGCGGTTCTTCAGCCGCCGGCAGAGGGCGGTGGCCAGCACGTGGGCCAGCCCCACCCCAGCCAGGCCCCGGTAGGGGGAGCCTGCCGGGGTGACGGCCGGGTGCAGCAGGGCCAGGTGGGACGGCAGCTGGGGCGGCAGGGTGTGGTGATCGGTGAGGATCACCTCCACGTCGAGGGCAGCAGCTCGCTGGAGGGCCTCGATGGCGGCCACCCCGTTGTCCACGGTGATCAGCAGCCGCACCCCCTCGGCCGCCAGCCGCTCCACCATGGCGGCGTTGAGGCCATAGCCGTCGTCCATGCGGCTCGGGATGGCGGCCAGGGGCCGGGCACCGAGGCGCTGCAACACCCCTACCAGCAGGGCGGTGCTGGTCATGCCGTCGGCGTCATAGTCGCCGCAGATGGCCACCGCCTCGCCCGCCTGGCAGCAGCGCACGAGCCGCTCCACGGCCACCGCCAGGCCGGGAAAATGGGCGTCGGGATCGGGGGCGGCCTCGGGCTCCAGCAGGCGGCGCACCGCCTCCGCCGTCAGCAGTCCGCGACGCCGCAGGATTGCCAGCAGTTCATCGGGCAACTCGCCGCCTGGATCCTCGGCGGCTTCTGCCGGGCCCGTGCTGTCCAGCGGCGAGGGCAGCAGCCAGCGTCGCTCGTCGAGGGCAGGGAGCAACGATTGGCGAGCGGGGCCCCCGCATTGTGGGAGGCGGGACTCCGCGACGCACCCCTTAGCCTTTCGATGGCAACAAGCGTGGCAACCGATGGCCCCGGCCCTGTCGGCCCTGCTCTGGGACGTGGATGGCACCCTGGCCGAAACGGAGTTTGAGGGCCACAGGGTGGCGTTCAACCGCAGCTTCGCGTCCGCCGGCCTGCCCTGGCGATGGGACCGCCCCACCTACGCCCGCCTGCTCGTCGTGGGCGGGGGCCACGAGAGGATCACCAGCTTTCTGCAGCAGGCGGAAGGCCTCGCCCCCGAGCCGGGACGGGTGGAGGAGCTGCAGCGCCACAAGCAGGCCATCTATATGGACCTGGTGCGCCAGGGCGGCCTGGCCCTCAGGCCAGGGGTGGGCCGGCTGGTGGAGGCCGCCGCCGCTGCAGGCCTGCGGCAGGGGATTGTCACCACCAGCGGCCGCAGCGCCGTGGAGGTCCTGCTCGAAGGAGCGCCGCCCGGGGTGGCCGGGGCCTTCGACTTCTGGATCTGCGGCGAGGATGTGGCCTGCAAGAAGCCCGATCCGGAGGCCTACCGGCTGGCCCTGCGGCGCCTGGACGCCGGTGATCGGGGCGTCCTGGTGCTGGAGGACTCCCCAGCCGGTCTGGCGGCCGCCAGCGGCGCCGGGCTGCCCTGCCTGGTGTGCCTGAGCGTGGCGACACGGGAGCAACCGGCCAGCGCCTTCAGCGCCGCCCGAGCCGTGGTTGACAACCTGGAGGAAGGCGAGGGCGCGATCGTCGTGCGCAAGGGGCCGTCTTGCCCCGGCCGCCAGGTGACGCTGTCGTGGTTGGAGCGCCTGCTCGATCCGTCATGACCCGCCTCCCGGTGCAGCGCACCCGTTTTCAGGGACTGACCAGCCGGCTGGGGGGGCGGGTGGCCGGCCTGGTGCGGCGCAGCTGGCGGACCGGCAGCCTGGCCGCCCTGGCCCTGCTGCTGGGGTTCTTCGCCGGTCAGAACCTCACCAGCTACGTCCTGTTCGCCTCTCCTGGGGGGAGGCCGGTCGTGGTGTTCGCCCTGTTGCTGCTGATTGAAACGCTGGTGCGACTGCGCAGCCGGCTGGTGGGCACCGAGCCCAGCCTGGGCTGGGTGATCGTCGACAACCTCCGCATCGGCGCCACCTACGCGATCGTGCTGGAGGCCTTCAAGCTTGGGACCTGAGCCGACGGCCGACGCCTGGCAGCGGCGGCTGGACGGGGCCGGCCCCCTTGGCCCGGTCGACCGCTCGGTGCTGCTGCACCTCGCCCTGCCGATGCTGCGGCGACTGGAGTGCTGCCTCGGCGGCGGATCGGCACCTCGGCGTCCGGTGCTGGCCCTGAACGGACCGGTGGGTGCGGGCAAGACCAGCCTCGGCCAAGCTTTGGAGCGCCTCGCCGCCCTGGGCGGGCTGCGGCTCGTGGTGGCCTCGATCGACGACCTCTACCTTCCCGCCGAGCAACGGCGCCAGGTGCTGGCGGGCAATCCCTTCGGCGTCAGCCGGGTCCCGCCCGGCAGCCATGACCTCCCCCTGCTGATGGCGGCGGTGGAGGCCTGGCGCACTGGAGGCCCGCTGCGGCTGCCCCGTTTCGACAAGACCCTTGCGGGAGGCGAAGGGGAGCGGGTCGGGTGGCGTGAGCAGCCGGCGGACGCACTCGTGATCGAAGGCTGGCTGATGGGCTGCCGCGCCCTTGGTCCGGCGGCCTTGGGCGCGCGCCTGCGGAGCGGGGCCGGCCTGGAGGACCTTACGGCCCAGGAACGGGACTGGCTGCCCCTCTGGGACCACCATCTGGCGGCCTATGGGAAGCTCTGGGGTGCCTGCGACGGCCTCTGGATGCTGCGACCGGAGCGCTGGAGCCTGCCGCGACGCTGGCGCTTCCAGGCGGAGGCCAGACAACGGCGATCCGGTGGGGGCTGGCTCAAGCCCGACCAGCTCGAAGGCCTGGTACGGGCCACACTTCATTCGCTGCCTCCTGCCCTCTATCAGGACCCACTGCTCGAGCAGGCCCTGTCCCTGGAACCAGGGCTACCACTGGAGGGCAGCGTGATCCTCGATGGCAGGAGGCGTTACCGCCCCCTGGGAGTTCAGCTCTCTTCGCTGGCTTCGGCGTCTTCGGCGATCGGATAGACGAAGCCCTGGGCGCGTCCGCTCAGGACCGCCTTGCCCAGGGACATGGCCTTCTGGGCCGCCACACCGGCCTTGGCCTTCCAGTGGGCATGGCGCTGATTGCGCTTGCCTTTGGAGGTTTTCTTCTTGGGTACGGCCATCCCGCTATCTCATTACCAAACGTTGATCCTGCGTCGCCGACTCGCCTTTCGTCAAATCGCTACAGTCACGTCCTGATAAGGAAGCCAGGCCTGTGAGCAGCAGTTCTCCTCCCGAGCCGGCCAAACCAGCCCCGCCGGTGCAACCGGGCTTCAGTCTGGGGGGCCAGACCTCCGCCGCGCCCTCCTACAGCCAGTTGCTGCAGGATATCGAAGCCGGACGGGTCAAGAGCCTGGAGCTCTCCCCTGCCCAGCGGGTAGTGAACGCCACCTTCAAGGACGGCCGCAGCCGCCAGGTGGCCGTCTTCAGCGACAACCAGCAGCTGCTGCGCACCGCTGAGCAGGCCAGGGTTCCCCTGTCGGTCCGGGACGAACAGCGTGATGACGCCATGGCCGGGCTGGTCACCAACGGCCTGCTGGTGGCTCTCCTGATCGCAGGACTCGTTCTGCTGGTGCGGCGTTCCGCCCAGGTGGCCAACAAGGCGATGGGCTTCGGCCGCAGCCAGCCCCGGCTGCAGGAGGAGGGGGCGATCACGGTGCGCTTCGAGGACGTGGCCGGCATCGCCGAGGCCAAGGAGGAGCTTCAGGAGGTGGTGACCTTCCTCAAGACCCCCGAACGGTTCACCTCCATCGGCGCCCGGATTCCCAAGGGGGTTCTGCTGGTCGGCCCCCCCGGCACCGGCAAGACGCTGCTGGCCCGGGCCATCGCCGGCGAAGCCGGTGTGCCCTTCTTCTCCATGGCCGCCACCGAGTTCGTGGAGATGTTCGTCGGGGTGGGCGCCAGCCGGGTCCGGGACCTGTTCCGCCAGGCGAAGGCCAAGGCTCCGTGCATCATCTTCATTGACGAGATCGATGCGGTGGGGCGCCAGCGGGGGGCGGGGATCGGTGGCGGCAACGACGAACGGGAGCAGACCCTCAACCAACTGCTGACGGAAATGGATGGCTTCGAGGACAACTCGGGGGTGATCCTGCTGGCCGCCACCAACCGCCTTGATGTGCTCGACTCGGCCCTGCTGCGCCCGGGCCGCTTCGATCGCCGCATCAGTGTCGATCTGCCGGATCGCTCGGGGCGTGAGGAGATCCTGTCGGTCCACGCCCGCACCAGACCCCTGGCGGAGGAGGTGTCAATGGCCGACTGGGCCCGCCGCACCCCCGGCTTCTCCGGCGCCGACCTGGCCAACCTGCTCAACGAGGCCGCCATCCTCACGGCGCGGCGCCAGAAGAGCCAGGTGGATGACCAGGCCATCGGCGACGCCCTCGAACGCATCACCATGGGGCTGACCGCCGCCCCGCTGCAGGACAGCGCCAAGAAACGGCTGATCGCGTACCACGAGATCGGCCACGCCCTGCTCACCACCCTGGTGCCCCATGCCGACAAGCTCGACAAGGTGACCCTGCTGCCCAGGGCCGGCGGCGTGGGCGGCTTCGCCCGCACCATGCCCGATGAGGACATCCTCGATTCCGGCCTGATCAGCAAGGCCTACCTGCGGGCCAGGCTGGTGGTGGCCCTCGGCGGCCGCGCCGCGGAACTCGTGGTGTTCGGCCCCAGCGAGGTGACCCAGGGAGCCAGCAGTGATCTGCAGCTGGTGCGGCGCATCTGCCGCGACATGGTGCTGCGTTACGGCTTCTCCAGCCTCGGCCCCCTGGCCCTCGAGGAAGAAGGTGAGGAAGTGTTTCTCGGGCGCGACTGGATTCGCTCAAGCCCCCACACCTCCGTTCGCACCGGCAACCGCATCGATGAGCAGGTGCGCCAACTGGCCTTCGAGGCCCTGCAAAGGGCCGTGGAGGTGCTCACCCCGCGGCGGGAGCTGATCGACGACCTGGTCAACCGGCTGATTGAGATGGAAACCATCGATGGCGACAGCTTCCGCGGCCTGGTGGAAGCCCACGAGGCTCGCGGCGGGTCAGCCTTCGCCGCCAAGGCCGGAGGCAAAGCGGATGTCGAGGCTGCGCAGGTAGGTGTGTAGGCCGGCATCCTGAATCGGCAGCAGCCGTGCCGGATGGCCGCTTTCGTTCACATGGGAGTGCCAGTGCCCCGGGGGCGTCACGAAGGCGGCACCCGGTTCCCACTCCATCCGCAGGGGGTTGCGGATCGTGCCGTCCGCGTTGAGCTCAGGCCCCGAGACGGTGGCGCAACCGGGCTGGCAGTCAATCACCAGATCAAGGGCCACGGACTGGTGACGGTGGGGTGGCTGGATGGCTCCGGAAGGCACCAGTCCGTACATCGCCCAGAGGGTGTGGGTCACGGTGCGGCTGGCCGGCAGAGTCTTGTTGGCCAGCAGCAGGCTCAGCCTGTTGCTGCGGGCGCTGCTCGGATCGGCCGCCAGGGCTGCCAGTTCCTGATCGAGCCAGGCCGCCGGGTAGAGGGAGGGTTGGAAGCGGGGCGTCTCGGCCTTCGCCCCCAGGAAGGTCAGCAGCGGGCCGTCATGGACCCAGTACAGAACACTGTCAGCGCTGGCTTCGAGCCGGGGGGCGACGCCTGAGGGAAGAACGAACAGGTCACCGCTGCTCCAGGCCTGGTTGAGCTCAGCGATGGGGGCACTCCCGGCACGGAGACAGCGGCCTGAGCCGTACAACACGTAGAAGAGCGAACTGGTGGCGTTGACCCCCACCGCAAGGCTTTCCCCCGCGAGGATCCGGATGAAGTTGGCGGAGAGGGCCGGGCTGGTGGCAGGGCCCGGGCAACCCAGCTGGGCGCTGAGGTCGAGCGGGAGGATGGCCGTCGGCCCGGAGGCATGGAGGTCGGGCCCCCAGCGGCCTTCAGGGATCGGTTCGGTCAACCCGGGTCGGATCGGGTTGGCAGCCTGGCGATAATCGAACAGCTGGCTTTGCGCCTGCCAGTCGTGGGGCCCCTGGACGCTGCCGCCGGTGGCTCGGGGGGGTGTCTGGGGCCTGGGCGCGTGGATCTGCCCCATGGGAAACCATTCCGAACGTTGAGGAATCTTATGGAGTTCAGACGACGGGCGGTGGTGATCCCGCCTGGGGACCTGCAGCCGGCCGCCCATGGACCTTCAGCCCCCAGCGACCGCCGGCACAATGCTCACCTCGTCACCATCACTGAGGACGGTGGCCTGGTTGTCAAGAAAGCGAATGTCCTCGCTGTTCACATAGAGGTTGAGGAAGCGACGCAGCTTGCCGTTTTCATCACACAGGCGTGCCCGGATGCCGGGATAGCGCCCTTCAAGGGCCTGCAGCAGGCCGTCGATGCTGGCGGCCTCCAGGCTGATGCTGGCCTCGTCGTTGGTGAATTTCTGCAGGGGGGTGGGGATCAGAACCTGGATGGCCATGGAGAACGTCGGTGGAGCAGGGAGCAGGGAAGGGCTCAGACCTTTTCGGCCTTGCCCCCGTGGGGGGCCTGGGATTGTGCCCAGGCGGCATTGAAGCTGGCGAGCTGGGGCTCGATGGTGTAGGGGGCGCCGATGGAGGAGGCGATCGCTTCGGTGGTCTTGAGGCCGTTGCCGGTGATGTAGGCGACGGTGGTTTCCGAGGGGTCGATCTTTCCCTGTTCCACCAGCTTCTTGAGCACGGCGATGGTGGTGCCACCGGCGGTTTCGGTGAACACCCCCTCCATCTCGGCCAGCAGCTTGATGCCGTCGATGATCTCCTCATCGGTGACCGCCGCGATGGTGCCACCGGTGCGGTTGGCGATGTCGATGGCATAGGGGCCGTCGGCGGGGTTGCCGATGGCGATCGACTTGGCGATGGTGTTCGGTTTCACCGGGGTGATGAAATCGCGGCCGGCGGCGAAGGCCTGGGCGATGGGGGAGCAGCCCTCGGCCTGGGCGCCGCTGAAGCGCACGGGCTTCTCCTCGACGAGGCCCACCTTGATGAACTCGTCGAAGCCCTTGCGGATCTTGGTGAACAGGGAGCCGGAGGCCAGCGGGGCCACGATGTGGTCGGGAAGCTGCCAGCCGAGCTGCTCAATCACCTCGTAGCCGAGGGTCTTGGAGCCTTCGGAGTAGTAGGGGCGCAGGTTGATGTTCACGAAGCCCCAGCCGTAGGTGTTGGCCACCTCGGAGCAGAGCCGGTTGACCTGGTCGTAGTTGCCCTTCACCGCCATCAGGGTGGGGTTGTAGACGAGGGTGCCGAGCACCTTGCCCAGTTCCAGGTCACTGGGGATGAACACGCAGCACTCCAGGCCGGCGTGGGCGGCGATGGCGGCGGTGGAGTTGGCCAGGTTGCCGGTGGAGGCACAGCTGACGGTGGTGAAGCCCAGCTCACGGGCGCGGGTGAGGGCCACCGACACGACGCGGTCCTTGAAGGACAGCGTCGGCATGTTGACGCCGTCGTTCTTGATGTACAACGAGGACAGACCCAGGCGCCTGGCAAGGCGATCGGCCTTGAGCAGGGGGGTGAAGCCGGTGCCAACGTCAATGGGCTCCCCCTCGACGGGCAGGAATTCCCGGTACCGCCAGATGGAGGTGGGGCCGGCCTCGATGGTGGCGCGGCTGACCCGGCTGCGGATGGCGTCGTAGTCGTAGACCACCTCGAGGGGACCGAAGCAGACGTCTTCACAGACGTGGCGGGCTCCGGCCTCGTAGGGATGACCGCATTCCTTGCAGCGCAGGCCCGTGAAGGTGGAGCGGGAAAGGGTGGCGGTCAAGGCGGTCCCAGTCACTGGTGACAACGCTAACAGCGGCGGTCGGACCAGACCTACAAAGCCGACCTCTGATGTCGGGTATTGAGCTCATCGCTTCTCGCCCACCTTCACGAAGGCGATGGTGGTGGCCCAGGGGCCTGCACCTTGTCGCCCGCAGGGTTCTGCCTACGCTCCGCTTGTGCCCGATCCTTCCCCCCTGCAGGCCCGCGTGGGGCCACGCCTCGCCGCCGGCCTTGCCTTCGCCTTCGGGCTGCTGCTGGCCCTCTGGGCGGTGGCCCGACTGGGGATCGAATGGCTCTGGTTCACCCAGTTCGACTTCCAGGCCATCCTGCTGCGGCGCTGGATGCTGCAGATCATGGCCTTCGGGTTGGTCTTCGGCCTGGGCTCGGTCATGCAGCTGGCCCAGCTGCAGCGCTGCTGGCGTCTGCGGGAACAGGTCGCCGAGGCATCGAGGCCAGGGGAGACGATGCTGCGGCTGGGTAACGGCGCCCTGGTGTTGGTGCTGATCGGCCTGGTGCTGCTGCTCGCGGGTGGCCTGAGCTATCTGATGGTGCAGGCCAGGGGACTGATCGCGAACCCCTTCAATGGCGACGTGATCACCGGCTTTTCGGTGCTCCGGGATCTGCCGCCCCTGCTGGTGGCGGGCCTGGCGGGCGGACTGCTGCTGCCGCTGCTGCTCTGGCCCCTCACCACCCTGCGAATCACCCTGGCGGCCGCCCTCGCGGGCTCGGCCACAGCGGTGGCGCGGGGTTGGAGCCTCTGGTTGCCGGCCCTGCTGGCCACCGCCTTCGGCGAAGGGGATCCCCTCACAGGCTTTGATCTGTCGTTCACGGTGCTACGCCTGCCGGCCCTGCGTCTGCTGCTGAGCGTGCTGCTCGCCCAGGGGCTGGTAGGTCTGGCGGCGTGCCTGCTGCTCACCATCGGCAAGGCCCGCAACCTGTCGGATCTGCAGTTCGGTGGCCTCAGCAAAGCCCAGAAGCGGGTGCTGCAGCCCCAGGTGGCTGCCCTGGCCGTGGTGCTGGCCATCAGCAATGCCCTGGCACCCTTCGATCTGATGGTGCAGGGGAGTGGCGTGGCTTCGGGGGCGGGCTACGTGGATCTGCACGTGCGGCTGCCGCTGCGGCTGCTGTTCGCCGTGCTGCTGCTGCTCACGGCCTTTGCCCTGCTGGTGCCCCTGCCCCGGGGCTGGCTGCGGCGCGGCGCCCTGCTTCCCCTGGCCGGCACCGCCCTGCTGGTGCCTATCAGTGAGTGGATCCTCGCGCCGCTGGCCCAGCGGTTCTGGGTACAGCCGAGGGAGCTGGCGGTGGAATCCCCCTATCTGGAGCGCAGCATCAACGGCACCCGCCGTGCGTTCGGCCTGGAACATGTGCGCACCGAGCGGCTCGAACCTCGCCAGAGGATCACCTCTGCGGATCTGGCCAAGGCCCCCGGCACCCTCGACAACATCCGCCTCTGGGACAGCCAGCCCCTGCTGGCCGCCAACCGCCAGCTGCAGCAGCTGCGGCTGTACTACACCTTTCCTTCGGCGGCGGTGGATCGTTACCCGCTCCAGGGCAAGCAGGCACGCGATGGCTCCCAGCAGGTGCTGATCTCGGCCAGGGAGCTCGACAGCAACGCGCTTCCGCCCGGCTCTCGCACCTGGCTGAACCGCCATCTGGTGTTCACCAACGGCCACGGCTTCACCGTCTCACCGGTGAACGCCTTCGGCTCCGACGGCCTGCCCCTGTTCTTCGTGAAGGACCTCGGCAGCAGCGGCCGCGTGCAGGGCCTCCCCGAACTGGGCGTCACCGACAAGGCCGCCCGGGCGGCCCTGCCGGTGGGCAGCCCCAGCCTCTACTTCGCCTCAGGCCCTTCCCCCTACGCGATCGCCCCCACCAAGGTGAAGGAGTTCGCCTACCCGGAAGGGGAGCTGAACGTCTACACCCACTACACCGGGACCCGTGGCATTTCCCTGGCCCACCCCCTGAACCGGCTGGGCGCCGCGATCTACCTGCAGGAAGCGCGGCTGCTGTTCACCGGCTCCTTCACCGACCGATCGCTGCTGCTCCTGCGGCGGCAGGTGAACCAACGTCTGGCGGCCCTGGCGCCGTTCCTGCGCTTTGAAAGCCAGCCCTACCTGGTGACGGCCCGGGTGGCCGGCAGCAAGGGCTATCGGCCGGAGCAACACCAGTACTGGCTCCTGGACGGCTTCACCACCAGCCGCTCCTATCCCTACAGCGATCCCAATCCCCAGGGTCTGCGCTACTTCCGCAACCCGGTGAAGGCGGTGGTGGATGCCCATGACGGCCGGCTCTGGTTTTACGTGAGCGACGCCAAAGATCCCGTGCTGCGCACCTGGATCCGCGCCTTCCCCGAGCTGTTCCGGCCGCTCTCGGCCATGCCGAGGACCCTGCTCGCCCACATCCGGGTGCCCAAGAGCCAGTTCGATATCCAGGCGGAGCGGCTGCTCCGTTACCACGTCACCGACGTGCGCACCTTCTACAACGGCGACGATGTCTGGTCGGTGCCCACCGAGATCTACGGCGAGAGCAGCGTGCCGGTGTCGCCATACCACCTCACCCTGCAGCTGCCCGGCCAGGAACGCTCCGAGTTCGTGCTGCTGCTGCCCTTCACCCCCCTGCGGCGCTCCAACCTGGTGGGCTGGCTGGCGGCCCGCAACGATCCCCCCAATTACGGGGAGCTGCTGCTGGTGCGCTTCCCCCAGCAACGGCTGCTGCTCGGCCCCCAGCAGATCACCGCCCTGATCGATCAGGACCCGACGATCAGCTTCCAGTTCGGCCTCTGGAACCGGCTCGGCTCGAGGCTTTTCCGGGGCAACCTGCTGGTGTTGCCGGTGGGCGAGGGATTGCTCTATGTGGAGCCGATCTACCTGCAGTCAAAGAGCAACGACCTGCCCACCCTGGTGCGGGTGGTGGTCACCGATGGACGGCGCTTCGTGATGGAGCGCAGCCTGCGCCGTGCGCTCGAACGGCTGGTGGAGGAAGAGTCCCCGGGAAAGGGGGCGCCGCCGCTGCCCTTGCCTTGAGGGAACGCCAAAATAAGGGGGCCCGAGGCCCCCGAGGCAAGGTTGGCGGGACGCTGATCAGGCGGCCACGGCGGTCTTGGGATCCAGGGCACCCTTGGCATAGAGGGCCGCGTAGTAGTTGATGTCGCGCTGCTTGATCTTGCTGGCGTTGCCGGCACACCAGAACTGCTGATAGCGATCCAGGCACACCTTCTTCATGTAGGCCCGGGCCGGCTTGTTGAAGTGGCGGGGATCGAAGTTGGCGGGATCCTTGGCGGCGGCTTCACGCACGGCGGCGGTGAAGGCGAGGCGGTTGTCGGTGTCGATGTTGATCTTGCGCACGCCGTTGCGGATGCCTTCCTGGATCTCCTCGACGGGAACGCCGTACGTCTCGGGGATGGCACCACCGTACTTGTTGATCATGTCCAGCCATTCCTGGGGAACGGAGCTGGAGCCGTGCATCACCAGGTGGGTGTTGGGGATGGCTTTGTGGATCTCGGCGATCCGGGAAATGGCCAGCACCTCACCGGTGGGCTTGCGGGTGAACTTGTAGGCGCCGTGGCTGGTGCCGATGGCGATGGCCAGGGCATCGACCTTGGTCTTGGCGACAAAGTCTGCCGCCTCGGCGGGATCGGTGAGCAGCTGCGAGTGGTCGAGGGCACCTTCGAAGCCGTGGCCGTCTTCAGCTTCACCCTTGCCGGTTTCGAGCGACCCCAGGCAGCCCAGCTCCCCTTCCACGCTCACGCCGATGGCGTGGGCCACATCCACAACTTCCTTTGTGACCGCCACGTTGTACTCGTAGCTGGCGGGGGTCTTAGCGTCGGCCTCCAGGGAGCCATCCATCATCACCGAGGTGAAACCGTTGGCGGCGGCGCCATAGCAGGTGGCGGGGCTGTTGCCGTGGTCCTGGTGCATCACCACCGGGATGTCGGGATAGGTTTCCACCGCAGCCAGGATCAGGTGACGCAGGAAGCTTTCTCCGGCGTACTGGCGGGCGCCCCGGGAGGCCTGCAGGATCACCGGGCTGTCGGTTTCGTAGGCAGCCTCCATGATCGACTGCACCTGCTCCAGGTTGTTGACGTTGAAGGCAGGGATGCCGTAGCCGTTTTCTGCGGCGTGATCGAGCAGCAGCCGAAGCGGTACGAGCGCCATGGGAAATCTCGCGGTTTTTGGGTGGGTACGGTTGGGGAGAACCGTTGTCGAGGGACGGCTGGCGGGGTCGTCCCGCCGGGTCTGCCGGGGAGTCTAGGGGATGCCCGAGGAGAGCCCTGTTCCCTGGCGGGCCCAGTCGCAGCAGCGCTGGCTGGTCACCGCCTCCGCCAGACCCGGCACCATCGGCCGGCGCTCCCGCACCGCCTGCGACCACCAGCTCAGCAGCCGCCGCACCGGTGCGATGCGACCGTCCTCCCAGGTGCGGCCGTAGGCCAGGGCCGGGTCGGCCGGCAGGGGCCGCAGTGCCTCGCCGGGCCGGGCCATCCACAGCTGCATGCCGTGCACATAATCGGCCTGGTTGCTGGAGCCCAGCACCAGGGTGGCCTCACTGCCGTAGAGCTCGATCCAGAAGCCCCGCCCCGCCCTGGCCACCGAGGAGAGAGTCAGCTGGGCGGGGACGGCCCGACCCCGGACGTCTTCGAGATCGAGCTGGATCAGGGCGCTGTCCTCGGCGTCCACCAGTCCCATGGCGCCGGACCCGGCGATGGGCCGCTCGCCGATGGCGGTGCTCAGCCGGGCGGTCAGGCTGCGGCTGGGGCCGATCAGCCAGTGCAGGGTGTCGAAGGCGTGGGTGCCGAGGGCACCGAGGACACCGCCCCCTGCGGCCGCCTGGGAGTACCAGGTATGGGGGCGGCGGGGATCGGCGCGGCTGGACATCAGCCAGTCGAACTTCACCAGCCAGGGATCCCCCAGCACCCCCTGGCCGACCAGGGCCGCCAGCTGCTGGAGGTGGGGCACGGCCCGGTACTCGAAGTCCACCGCCACCCCCAGGTCCCGTTCGATGGCAAGGCGTTGCAGCGCCTCCACCTGGTCGGCGTTGAGGGCCACCGGCTTCTCCAGCAACAGGTGCTTGCCGGCCTCCAGGGCCGCCCTGGCCAGGGCGAAGCGGGGCTCGGGGGGGGTGGCGATCACCACCGCCTCCACGCCCGCATCGTCCAGGAGGGCGGCGAAATCGTGGTGGGCAGGCAAGTCCGCCGCCAGGCCCGCGGCGGTGGCCCGTTCGGCGCGGGGATGCCAGAGCGCCACCGGTTCGGTGCCCGGGCAGTCGCGCAGGGCCGGCAGGATCACCTTCTCACCGAAGCCGAGGCCGGCGACGGCGACCCGCAGGGGAGCATCAGGCCGTCGCATCGCGCTCCTGGGGGAGGCGGGCGGCCGCGCAGGCGGCGTGCAGCACCCGGATCGTGAGGTTGTCACCGGCGGCGGCCTGCCAGTTGGCACCCCAGCGGGGCAGGCCGTTGACGGCCGTGTCCCGGTAGATCTCCTCGTCGCAGTCGAGCTGCATCACGTACAGCTGGCCGACGGGCGGGCGATCCTCTTCAGCTGCACCGGCGGGAGTGGCGGGCTGGAAGCGGCTGAGCACCGAAAGGCGACCCTGCCGATCGAAGCGAAGGCTGCCGGAGTCCCACCACTGGCGACCCTCAGGGCTGGCCCGCACTTCCTGCCAGTCAACCGGGCCGGCCCAGGCGGCGGAGGCAGCGGACAGCCAGAGGCCGAGCACCAGCAGCGTGGCGAGCAGCAGGCTCGCGCCCGCCAGGGCAGGGCGCCCCGTGAAGCGGCTGGCCCCCATGGCGCCACTCATGGCGCCAAGGAAAGGACCGGGCGCACGCTGCCGTGCAGGCGCAGCAGGGTGGCCAGGGTGCCGCGCAGCTCGGGGCGGGGCACGATCGTGTCCACGAAGCCGTGGTCCTGGAGGTACTCGGCGGTCTGGAAGCCGTCAGGCAGCTTTTCGCCCAGGGTCTGCTCGATCACCCGTCGGCCGGCGAAGGCGATCATTGCTTTGGGCTCGGCCAGGATCAGATCGCCCAGCATGGCGAAGCTGGCGGTGACCCCACCCGTGGTGGGGTGGGTGAGCAGGGGCAGGTAGAGCAGCTCGGCGCTGCGGTGGCGCTGCAGGGCGCCGGACACCTTGGCCATCTGCATCAGGCTCAGCATCCCCTCCTGCATGCGAGCGCCGCCGGAGGCGCAGACGATCACCAGCGGGTAGCGGCGGGCGGTGGCCAGTTCCACCAGCCGGGTGAGCTTCTCGCCCACCACCGAGCCCATCGAGCCGCCCATGAAACGGAAATCCATCACCCCCAGCGCCAGGGGCATGCCCTCCAGGCGGCACAGGCCGGTGACCACCGCGTCACGCAGGCCCGTGGCCCGCTGGGAGTCCCGCAGCCGATCGGAGTAGCTTCGGCGGTCCTTGAACGCCAGTGGATCGGTGGGGGCCAGATCGGCATCGATGGGTTCGAAGCTTCCCTCATCGGCGATCAGGCGGATGCGCTCGCTGCTGTCGATGCGGTGATGGTGGCCGCAGCCCTTGCACACGCTGGCGTTGGCGATCAGATCCTTGCGGTAGACCACCAGGCCGCATTCGGCGCACTTGCTCCAGAGGCCATCTCCCTCGTCGGCTTCAGGTCCCTTGCTGGCCCGTACAGCCGGGGCGTTTTTGCGGCGATCGGCGAACCAGTCGAACAGTGACATGGGGCGACGGAAGCAAGGGTGAAGGCAGACCAGTCATTAAAGACCCAGGCCCCACAGCTTCAGCCAGGGCCCATGGCCACCGATCCAGACCGCCAGGGCACCGGCGGCAAGAAAGGGCCCGAAGGGGAAGGGCTGCTGGCGGCCGAGCCGGCCGGTGAGGCGGGCCAGACCGCCGATCAGGGCGCCACCAAGGACGGAGAGGCTGACGGCCAGGGCAAGGCCCAGCGGTCCGAGCCAGGCCCCCATCAGAGCGGCCAGTTTGGCGTCCCCCAGCCCCAGGGCCGGCCGGCCCATCGCCCTCTCGGCCAGGGCGCTGAGGGCCTCGAAGCCCAGCAGACCGGTGGCCACGGCCAGCAGATGGGAGAACAGCAGGGTGCGACCGACCACGGCTCCCTGCTGGAAACCAACGGCGGCGGTGACCGCCAGGCCGAGCAGCACCCCCCAGCGGCAGAGGGGTTCCGGCAGCCACAGGCTGTCCAGGTCGATCAGGGCCAGGGGCAGCAGCCAGCTGGCCAACAGCCAGCCGGCCGCCAGCAGCAGCCAGGGACTCGGATCGGGGCCCATCGCTGCGGGACGGGCGAAGAGCATCGCCACCCAGAGACCGGCGGTAAGCAGCTCCACCAGGGGGTAGCGGACGGCGATGGGGGCCTGGCAGTGGCGGCAGCGGCCGCGCAGCAGCAGCCAGCTGAGCAACGGCACGTTCTCGAACCAGGCCAGGGAGGTGCCGCAGCGGGGGCAATGGCTGCCGGGAAACAGCAGCGACTCCGACCGCGGCAGCCGCCACACCACCACGTTCAGGAAGCTGCCGATGCAGGCGCCGGCCAGGGCCACCAGGGAAGCCAGCAGGGTCAGCGGCAGAGCCGACGGCAGGAGGGGGGCGGGGGTCATGGCAGCGGGCGACTGGCTCCCCCCCGGGCGCTGCGGCTCCGGGCCGAGCGGGGACGCAGCAGGTCCATCGGCACGAACTGCTCGTCCGGCAGCAGGATCGGGGCCTCAAACACCACCCGCCCCTGGGGGCCGGCGCCGAGAAGCACCACCCCCAGCGGCTCGGGGGCCGTTGGGCAGGACTCCAGGAATCGGAAATAGATCCGGCGCGCGTGGCGCAGAAGCTCGGCGCTGTTGATGCGATCGAGGCGCAGGGATCCCTGGGACGGGGACGCCGAGGACTCAGCGCCACGGATCTGGAAGGAGGGACTGCCGGATCGGGACGGGCTGATGGTGGGGGGCTGGGCGGTGATGGGATTCACCGATTCCTTTCGGGCGATCTTAGGGCCGAAAGGAAGATCAAGAGGCTGATCTTCAGCTGAGTTTCTTCTGCTCCTCGATCATCTTGTGGATGATCGGAGTGAGGATGATCTCCATGGCGAAGCCCATCTTGCCGCCGTTCACGACGATGCTGGTGGGGCTGGACATGAAGGAGTCGTTGATCATGCGCAGCAGGTAGGAGAAGTCGATGCCCCATTTCTCACGGGCACCCTTGCGGAAGTGAATGATGACGAAGCTCTCGTCAGGGGTGGGGATGTTGCGGCAGATGAACGGGTTGGAGGTGTCCACCGTGGGCACCCGCTGGAAGTTGATGTCGGTGCGGCTGAACTGGGGGCAGATGTGGTTGATGTAGTCGGGCATGCGGCGCAGGATCGTGTTGACGATCGCTTCGGCCGAGTAGCCGCGCTCGGCGTTGTCGCGGGAGATCTTCTGGATCCACTCCAGGTTGGCGATCGGCACCACACCGATCAGCAGATCCACCATCGCGGCCACGTCATAGCCGTCACCCACCACTCCGCCATGGAGGCCCTCATAAAATAGAAGTTGCGTGTCGGAAGGGATGGGTTCCCAGGGGGTGAACTGGCCCGGCTCCAGGCTGGTGCCCAGGCGGGCGTTGTGCTCGGCCGCCTCCTCCACCGAGTGGAGGTAGTAGCGGCGTTCGCCGCTGCCGGTTTCGCTGTAGGTGCGGAACAGCTGCTCGAGCTTGTCGAAGATGTTGGCCTCGGGGCCGAAGTGGGAGAAGTTCTCACCGCGGGACTGGGCCTCGGCCATGGCCTTCCTCATCGGGCCACGCTCGAAGCGGTGGAAGCTGTCGCCTTCCACCACCGCGGGGATGATGCCCTCACGAGAGAAGATGTGCTCGAAGGCCCGTTTGACGGTGCTGGTTCCCGCTCCCGAGGAACCGGTGACTGCCACGACCGGGTGACGCTTCGACATCGACGCAGGGGGATTCAGAGGGTGTGAGTTTGGCAGGTCGCCGGTCCGCACCCCCCGCAGGCGTTACCTGACGGAGGACTTCAGGCGGGCAGGGCCGCCAGCAACTGCTCACCCATCGCCTGGCAGCCCACCCGGGTGCAGCCCTCCCCCATGAGCAGGTCGCCGGTGCGGTAGCCGGCGGCCAGCACCCGGTCGACGGCGGTCTCGAGGGCGGCGGCGGCGGCTTCCTGCTGCAGGCCGACCCGCAGCAGCATGGCGGCGGAGAGCACCATGGCGATCGGGTTGGCCAGGTCCTGGCCGGCGATGTCGGGGGCGGAACCGTGCACCGGCTCGAACAGGCCGGGGCCGCCTGAGCCGAGGGAGGCCGATGGCAGCATGCCGATCGAGCCGGTGAGCATGGCGGCCTCGTCCGAGAGGATGTCGCCGAAGAGATTGCTCGTCAGCAGCACGTCGAACTGGCGCGGCTCGCGCACCAGCTGCATGGCGGCGTTGTCGACGTACATGTGGCTGAGCTCGATCCCAGGGAATTCGGCGTGGATGGCCTCCACCCGGTCGCGCCACAGCTGGCTGACATCGAGCACGTTGGCCTTGTCGACCGAGCAGAGCCGGCCGCGGCGGCCCGCCGCCAGCCGGAAGCCCACCCGGGCGATCCGGTCGACCTCGTGATCGGTGTACACCATCGTGTTGAAGGCCCGCACGCCGCCATCCACCTCAATGCGCCCCTTGGGGGTCCCGAAGTAGATGCCGCCGATGAGTTCGCGCACCACCAGAAGATCCACCCCTTCGATCACCTCGGGCCGGAGGCTGCTGGCACCGGCCAGGGCCGGGATGATCTTCACGGGGCGCAGGTTGGCGAACAGGCCCAGGCCGGAGCGCAGGGCCAGCAGGCCGCTCTCGGGGCGCTGCTCACGGGGCAGGGCATCGAACCGGGGGGCACCGATGGCGGCGAGCAGCACCGCATCGGCGGCACGGCAGGCGGCCAGGGTGCTCGCCGGCAGGGGCTCGCCGGTGGCGTCGATGGCGGCACCGCCGACGGGCTGGGGATCGAAGTGGAGGCTGAAGCCATGGCGGCCACTCACCGCCTCCAGCAGGGTGCTGGCCACCGCGGTGATCTCCGGACCGATGCCGTCCCCCGCGAGCAGGGTGATCCTGTAGCTGGACATCGCGAAGGGGGGCCGCTCAGCAGGCGAGGCTACTTCTGCAGCTGACGCAGGGTGCGGGCCATCTCGGGCAGCTTGTTGAAGACGGCGGAGCAGCGCAGCCAGAGGCGGTTGGGGATGGCGGGGTAACCACTGACCACCTCACCGGCTGCGATCTCGCCGTGGATGCCGGACTTGGAGGAGGCGATGGCCCGATCGCCGATCACGGCCCGGTTGGCCACCCCCACCTGGCCGGCCAGGATCACGCCGTTGCCGAGGACGGCACCGCCGGCGATGCCCACCTGGGCGGCCAGGGCACAGCCCTTGCCCGTCACCACCCCATGGCCGACGTGGACCAGGTTGTCGATCTTGGTGCCGGCGCCGATGCGGGTCTCACCGACGCTGGGGCGATCGATGGTGGAGCCGCAGCCCACCTCGACGCCGTCTTCGAGCACCACCCGGCCGGTCTGGGGCATCTTCACCCAGCCTGTGGTGGTGGGCACGAAGCCGAAGCCCTCGGCACCGATCACCGCCTGCGACTGCACCACGCAGCCGGCACCCAGGCGGCTGCCGGGGTGGAGCACCGCCTGGGCATGGATCTCGCAGCCCTCGCCGAGTTGAACGTCGTCGTAGAGGACGACACCGGGATGGAGCACGCAGCCGCGGGCCACGACACAACCGGGGCCGATGACGACATGGGCGCCCACATGCACCTCGGCGGCGACGCTGGCGCTGGGGTCGACCACGGCGCTGGGGTGGAGGCCCGGGGGTCTGGGGGTGGGCGGATGCAGGGCGGCGAGGGCCTCGGCAAAGCCGAGACGGGGATGGGCGAGCGCCACCCAGGCCAGCCCCCGCTCGCTGGCCAGCTGCTGGAGACCAGCATCGAGCGGCAGCAGCAGGGCGGCGGCACCGCTGGCAGAAAGGGCCGCCGCCAGGGCGTTGCCGGGCTCCAGGAAGGCCAGCTGGCCGGGGCCGGCGCGATCGAGCGCTTCGGCGCCCGAGATCTCCGGATCCCCTGCCAGGTGCCGGGGGCTGCCGTCCTGAACGGCGCCGATCCGGCTGAGCAGGCTGCTGAAGCGCATTCCCCAGGGGGCGGACGGCCCGGATCGTAGGCCCCACGTCCTTCGTCAGGCTCCAGAACGGTGACCCTGCTGGCTCCCCTGGTGGTGCTGGCCGCCGCCGACTGGGATTGCAGCGGCAGGGGGCTGGTGCGGCAGGGCAGTGGCAACATCGTTGTAGACGGCTTCAACGCCACCCGCTCCTTCGACCTCTCGATCGGCGATCCCGCCAACCTCGACGAGGCGATCGCCGTGGGCTCGGTGCAACCGACCCTGCCCCACCGCTACGGCACTTCCTGCTTCTCCTCGCGGGGCCCCACCGCCGATGGACGTCTGAAGCCCGACGTGGTGGGTCCGGGGGAGCGGATCCTCTCCTGCCGCAGCAGCAGCGACCCTAAACGCCCCCCCAGCCGCAACAAGGGCAAGAGCCTCGAGGAGCTCTATGAGGCGCTTTCCGGCACGAGCATGGCGGCGCCCCACATCTCCGGCCTGCTGGCCGTCTTCCTGTCGATGCGAACCGAATTCATCGGCTATCCCGACCGGGTGAAGCGAATCCTGCTGGAGCACTGCACCGATCTCCAGAGCGACCGCCTTAACCAGGGTGCAGGGCTGCCGGATCTGGCGAAGATGCTCCTGGAGACCCGAGGGAGACCCTCATACAGTGGCAGGGGTTTGCCTATCTCCGAGGGCAATGGGTGATCGAAGGGTGCCTGATGGTGACGACGAAGAGACGGGCACCACCAGGAGTGTGAGGTGTAGGGAGATGGACATGTGGCTCACGGGTCCGTGAACCACGGCTACGATCTGGCAGAGAAAGGTCTGGGCAATGTCGCCCAGGGGTTTTTGACAATCGCTGCAGGCCTTGTTCCGTGTCTCAAGGAATAATGGGATGGGCGTTGGGATTCGTTCACGAAAACCGGCGAAGAACAAGTTAGACATTCATCAAAGCACCTATGTTCACGCTAGATCAAGTCGTTCCCTGGGGCCGCTCCTATGAGGAATACGCTTCCATGTTTTCACTCACCGGTGCAGACATGGCAGGCCGAATCCTTGGCTGTGGGGATGGACCAGCAAGCTTCAATGCCGAAGCCACCAGAAGAGGCAACAAGGTGGTTTCATGCGATCCAATCTATACATTTAGCAAAGCCGATATCAAAGCTCGCATTGTCGCAACCTATGAACAAGTGATCGATCAGACCAAGCATAATCAGAATGAGTTCGTTTGGGAAGCTATCACATCGGTCGAGGAGCTTGGTCAAGTTCGCATGGCCGCAATGGAAGCTTTCTTGGATGACTATCCAGCCTGCTTGGTCGAGGGTCGTTACTTGAACTTTGAATTACCATCTCTGCCATTCCCTGATGGCGAATTCGACTTAGCCCTCTGCTCGCATTTTCTGTTCTTGTATAGTCGACAGCTGGACGAGGCGTTTCACCATTCTTCGCTGCTGGAGCTATGCAGAGTTGCCAAAGAAGTCAGGGTGTTTCCACTTCTTGCATTGGGTGGTACGATTTCACCTCATCTTGAAAGGAGTATCGAGATTCTGCGTGCAGCGGGGCATCAAGTGTCGATTCAACAGGTGAACTACGAGTTCCAGAGAGGCGCGTCCGAAATGTTGCGAATACAAAGCGCTGATGGCTAGCATCAAAATTCAGCGGATGGGTCGAAAGCTGCTATATGAGCGCACAGGGCTACTGCCCGCCGCTGATCTTGAGCGTTAGGCCCATCACCACACTCCGGAACGCATGTCAAAGATGATTCAGAATCTGGAGCGAGTTCGCTACTTCTTCGGCAAACTCATATCGGTAGAAGACTTTCAGGAAGAGCAGTCCTACTTTCTGAACCATCTTCGTCGGCGCAACAGGTTTTTGCACGGGTGGGGCGTCATTGCAGGACTTTAGGTGAGCATCTCAAAATCCAACGAAGTTGTGGTTTCGGCTGGCCTTGCAATTGACTGCGTCGGCAACGAAATTGCAGTCCCGGAGCCGGTCCGCCTTCCAGTCTGTATCGTAGAGGGCACGCTGTAAGTAGCCATTCAATACCAGGAACTGGAAGTGAGCCCAGTGCCGACAGGCGAGGGCGTCGAGTTCTCCAGAATCAGAGAAGGCGCAGAGGTGCTTCTCCTTGAGCTCAACCCTGCTGTCCAGCATCGAGGCATCGGGCCAAGAACACCAGGCTGTGGCCAAGCTCACCCCTTGTGTCTCCTCAAGCTCACTTGGAGCCCGTCCAAGTTGAAACTCCGAAAGATCAGGAATGAGGCCTAACCCATGGCTCCAGCGGAAGCACACGCACCAAAATCTTTAAGCGTCACAATGTCGAAAACCCTTCAAGCCAGCCTCGTGTACTTCGCCATCGTGCTTGGCACAGGCTTTATGCTCGGTGTCCTCCGGGTTTCATTCCTGGTTCCGCTCATTGGTGAGCGCTGGGCAGAGCTCGCAGAGATGCCGTTCATGGCGATCGTCATCTTCATTTCAGCTGGGCATATCCGCCGCCGCTTCCCAGAGATAGGCCAACCAAGTTGGTCGTTGGTCGCTGGTGTTCTGGCCTTGGTTCTCACGGTTGCCACAGAGCTCACTTTGGCAACAATCCTTCAAGATAGAACCCTGGCTGAATACATTGCCACCCGAGACAAAGTTTCAGGCTCGGTCTACATCGCCTTATTAGTGATATTCGCAATCATGCCAAGGCTTCGCCTCACAAACCATGACCAGGTCGCCCGCAAACCCAGCCAGTCCTAAACTGACGCACTGAGATAGCCATTGCTGGAGCAGCCCATGCGACAACGACTGCTTACCGTGGTGATGACTCTGGCCATGGGTTCAACGCCTGCCTGGGCTGCACCAGCACCATCGGCCTGTGACGCGGCGGTCGGCACCTGGGACTACGTGGCTCCGAGCAAGCCAGGGAGGGCGGTGGTGACGAAACTGGCCGACGGTCGCCATCACGTGGTGTGGATCGTGTCAGAAGGCGGCACAACCTCCGCCGGCGCCTGGGAGGCCACCTGCGAGGGCTCCCGCAGGACCTGGCGGATCCTCTTCCCAACGGATCCAGGCACCGTTGGACTGAAGATCGTGGAGGAGTTCGAGGTGAGCGGCGATGCGATTCGTTTCTGGCTTTTTGGCCCTGATGGCAAGCGTGGTCCGATGGGTGCCGCCCGTCGTCTCCCCTAGGGCAGGCATCAAAGCTAGGCCAGGATTCTGATGAATGGATAGTGCCTGTCAAACTCTCAACTGCCGTGATACCTGTGCGTTGGGCAAGCCAACCAATCAAGTCGATCCAGATGTCTGCGTCAGTCATTGGCGAGGTCATGCCGCCGGCCATCTGCGATGAATCCATGATGAACTTGGGCAACCGGCTGTCACACGACTCTGTGACTGGTGCCCGTCCAGAGACCATTGCTTTCCCTCTGAACCCTTAAACTGAACGTCCTATGTCGAGTCCGGCAGAACAATGGTCAGCATGCGTCCAGGAATCTGGCTGACCAGCTTATTGGTGATACCAAGCTTAGTCATGCTTGGGCCGCAGACGCTTGCGCAGCCCAATGATCCTGCTGCAGGGCTGGAACTCAATCCTGCCACCTACCGATCTGTGATCGGCAATCCACCGGCTCCAGGGAGCCGCCAAGCCCTCGACGACCTGGCCATCCTCCGCTGGAACCAACGCACCCGCACCCCTGAGGGAGTCCGGCATAGCTGGCGATTCCTATACAGGAATCTTAGTGTCTTCGATGCCGCCGTGGGAACCGACCTGGCCAAGACCTCACCCACCTTGTTCAAAGGTTTACCTGCATTCCTGTTGCGCGTGGATACCCTCAAGGATCAACTCAAAGATGCCGTGGCCCGGCCTCGGCCCTTCGTGAGCCATGGGGATCTGCAACCCTGCCTGCCCCTGGAGACGTCCTGGTCCTTTCCCAGTGGCCACGCCACCTGGTTTGCCACCGCTGCCTTGCTCCTGGCCGATCTGGTGCCGGAACGCCGTGACCGGCTTTTGACAGTCGGCCTTCAGGGTGGCTATGCCCGTGCCTACTGCGGTGTGCACTATCCCAGTGATGTGGAGGCGAGTCAGCGCCTGGCCCAGGCCATCAGCAAGGAGCTGATCGCTTCCCCCCAGTGGCGCACGTTCAAAGAGCAACTGGCCGGAGAGCGCAGCAAGCTGCTGGTGACGCCTCCAGCCGGGGTCCCCCTGCTGACGGATTGATGGCGGGTGTTGTGGCCTCATCGGCCAGACGGCTGGTGGGCCTTGCCACTCTGGCAGCTGTTGCCCTGCCGCCTCCAGCGGCGAGGGCCGTGCCGGAGCTCGTGGTGCTCATCCGCCATGGGCACAAGGATGTCCCGGCGGCAGGCGGAGTCAACTACAACCTTTCCGACACGGGACTGCTTCAGGCCTTGCGCCTGAGTCACCTGTTGCCTTCCTGCCTGGTACCGCGGCGGCGTCTGCACCTGGCCAGTTACGGCTTCGATCCCGCCACTGGCAAGAACGCTCGCAGCTATCAGACCTTGGTTCCCCTGGCCGTGGCCACAGGGGTCAACATTCGTCTGTTTCAGGAGGCCGACGATCGCTCCGAGCAGATCGGCCGCCAGATGCTCGCCGATCCCCAGTTGAACGGCGCCGTGCTGGTGGTGGCCTGGGAGCATCGGCGCCTGCCGTTGCTTGCCCGTGGGCTGGGCTGGACACAGATGCCCAGGATCGACGACGACGACTTCGATCAGGTCTGGCTTCTGCGCTACCGCCCGTCCGTCCCCACCCCTGAGGTCAGCCTGCTCTCCCAGGCCAGCCTGTTGCAGCAGGACTGCTTCCGAACGGTGGCGACCGGCGGCCATCCCCTGAAGCGCCTGGCAGAGCAACTGCTCGAATCGCTACAGCAGGCGCCACGCTGACGCGATGTTGAAGTTTGGGACCCCTCAATTCAAGCCATTGGGTTCAGGAGCCTTCGGGCGGCCGCGGGCCATGGTCCGCCAGCGGTGCTCGAGGGAAGCACTTTGCAGCGGTCTCACGCCGGCAGGCAGGTGAGCACCAGCTGGTCGCGGTGCACCACCGCATCGCCCACCGGCCCCAGCTGGCGGCGCACTTCCTCGCTGCTGAGGCCCATGATGCGGCGCAGCTCCTCGCTGCTCAGGGTGCTCAGGCCCCGCCCCAGTTCACGGCCGTCGCTGGCCAGCACCCGCACCGCATCGCTCCTGGAGAACTGTCCTTCCACCGCTCGGATGCCCACCGCCAGCAGGGAGGCCCCCCGCTGCAGCAGGGCCCGCTCGGCGCCCGCATCCACCCGCACACTGCCCTTCACCATCAGGGCATGGGCCAGCCAGCTCTTGCGGTCGGCCAGGGGCGTGCTGCTGGGCTGGAACACCGTGCCCACCTTCTCGCCAGCGAACAGGGCATTGAGGACCGCCGGATCGCGGCCATCGGCCAGCCGCACCCGGATGCCGCTGGAGGTGGCGATGCGGGCCGCCGCCAGCTTGGTGGTCATGCCGCCGGTGCCCCACTGCCCACCCCCCTCGGCCACATGGCTGAGGCGCTCCAGCTCGGCCAGATCCCTCACCTCCTCGATCGGGCTGGCGTCGGCATCGGTGCGGGGGTTGCCGGAATAGAGCCGGTCGACATCGGTGAGCAGCACCAGCTCATCGGCACCGATCGCCACCGCCACCAGGGCCGAAAGGGTGTCGTTGTCGCCGAAGCGCAGTTCATCGGTGGCCAGGGTGTCGTTCTCGTTCACCACCGGCAGCACGCCCCATTCCAGCAGTTGCTCCAGGGTGCGGCAGGCGTTCTGGTAGCGGCGCCGGGAGGCCAGATCGCTGCGGGTGAGCAGCACCTGGGCCACCGCCAGCCCCCGGACGGCGAAGGCGTCCTGGTAGAGGGCCATCAGCCGGCCCTGGCCCACGGCGGCGGCGGCCTGCAGGGCCACCACCTCGGTGGGGCGCTTGCTGAAGCGAAGGGCCTCGCAGCCCAGGCCCACCGCCCCACTGGTGACCAGGGCCAGGCGATCACCCTTGCGCTGCTGCCGGCCGAAGCTGGCCGCCAGATCGGCGATCACCGCGGCCGTGGGCCTCTCGGGGGTGCCCCGTAGCAGGCTGGTGCCCACCTTGATCACTCGCCGCAATCCTTCGCCGGCGCCAGCGGCCGTTCCGGAAGCCGCCATCAGCCTGGAACCGAGCCCACCCAGCGGGCCATGCGCAGCTCCAGGTTCTGGAGGCGGTCCTGCCGGCAGGGCTCGCCGTCGGGGTCGATCGGCTTGACCAACACGGTGAACAGCCCCATGCGGTTGCCCACCAGCACATCGGTGAACAGACGATCGCCCACCAGGGCCACCTGGGCGGGGGGCAGATCAAGGTCCTGCAGCACCTTGCGCAGGGCTGCACGGCGCGGCTTACCCGCTGAGGTGGTGTAGGGAAGGCCCATGGTGTCGGCCACCGCACCGATGCGGCGCCGGGAGGGGTTGTTGCTGAACAGATGCAGGGGCATCTGCTCGCGGGCATGGCGCAGCCACAGCTCGGCCTGGACGGGCATGGTGGCCTGACGGCGGGGCAGCAGGGTGCGGTCCACGTCCAGGACCAGGGCGCGAATGTCACGGTCGAGCAACTCCTGCAGGGGCAGGTGGGCCAGAGAGGTCCCCGGCAGCCAGTCGGGCGTGAGGAGGTCGCGCAACATCAGTCGTCGCTCTCCCGATCGTCGAGTTCGGCCTCGATACGGGGCTGGACCCGCTCGAATTCCTCCCCCTCCACCATCACCGCGTCGGCCCCCTCCATGCGGGCCACCACGAAGAAGGGATCGAGGGGGATGTAAAGGCCGTACTCCTCCTCGCCGGCCATGAAGCTCACGAGCAGTTCGTAGGTCTCGCTGTCATCATCGCCCTCCTCATCGTCGAGTTCATCGGGATCGGGCTCCTCCAGTTCACCACTGACGGTGAGGGTGACGGCGGAACGCACCAGGGTGAGGTCGTGTTCCTGCAGCACCACATCCGCCACCGACAGGATCGGCTCGGTGGCATCGAGGGTCTCCACCAGTTCGGGGTCGTCCTCTTCCCGCAGCCGGAACAGGCAGACCGGGGTGTCCACCGGCGTCAGCAGGGCGTAGTCGTGGCCATCGAGGGGAATCAGCTGCTCAAGGAAACACAGCAGCTGACGGCCGCTGCCGTCCCGCACCTGCACAGTGGGCACGTCGCCGGAGCCCGTCATCGCAGGGGGGTCGGAGGCCATCAAGAGGAAGCGGGTGTACTCAGAATGAATCAGCACCGGCCCGAGTGCCCAAGGCGATGGCCGCCGGGGCGACCGGATCGTCCGTGATCGCCGCCGGGGAGATCGGTTCGGGGCCCTCCCGCAGCCATTGCTCCAGCAGCAGCACCGCCGCCGCGCTGTCGAGCCGGCCACTGCGGTCGCCGTGCAGCCCGAAGCGCTCGCCCGCCACCCAGCTGCTGGCGTGCTCATCCACCCAGGCCAGGGTCAGGGCCTGGCCAAGGGCCTGCAGGGCCCGGGCGAGCCGCAGGCCATAGCGGCCGCAGTGAAGACCCTGGGCGGTGGGCCGCTGACTGGCATCAAGGGGCAGACCCACCACCAGCGCCTCCACCCGCCGCTGACGCACCAGGGCCAGCAGACGGTCGAGGTCGGCCTGAAAGTCCCCCCGCGCCAGGGCCGGCAGCGGGGTCACTGTGATCCCCAGGGGATCGCAGCCGGCCAGGCCGATGCGTCGGCGCCCCACATCGAGGGCCAGCACCGACCGGGGCCTCGGTGGGGCCATTCAGCGGGGCAGCAGGGGCGCCGTGGGCAGGCTGCCAAGGGGACCACTGGGGGTGGGCATGGGCCGCCGCCGGGGCTGCAGCTGCTCCAGCACCGCTTCGATGCGGCGCGCTGCCCGCTTGGCCGGCTGGCCCTCCTGGCGCCGCCAGACGCTGCGGGCCATCAGCACCTCCTCGCCGTGGGCCTCGGCCCCGAGGGCTTCCAGCCACCCCTGGCGCTCGCCATCGCTCACCTCGCAGCGCAGCCAGAGGCTGGTGCCCCCCTTGGCGATGCGGTGCAGCAAGGATTCCGCCGCTGACCCGAGCAGGTGGGCCCAGCCGGGGTGGATGCTCAGCTCCACCGCCTGGCCGCCGCCGGGGTGCTCATCGAGCCAGCGCACGCCCGCCACCGCCTCGTTGCGCAGCGCATCCACCAGCATCCAGCCCTGGCTGCGGCTCTGGTCGAGCAGGTCTTCGATGCGGCGGTCCTGGAGCTGGCGCAGATGGGCCGGGCAGGTGGCCTGCTCCAGGTGCCACAGCAACGGGGCATTGCGGCGGTTGAGCTGGCGCAGTTGCAGCTCGGCGGGGGGGAGAGGGGCGGGGCGATCCGCCGCTGGCTGCAATCGCCAGAGGCGATCGGTGCGCTGGGGCTGGAAGCCCTGCTCCCGCAGGGTGGCCAGCCGGGAGGTGTCGAGGCTGGAGGCGGTGGCGATCCAGCTCGCGGCTCCCTTCACCCGGCCGATGGCCTGGCGCAGCAGATCCCCGGCCAGGGCCGCCCGGCCGGGGGCTGAGGACTCTGGGGAGGGACCTTCCGTGGCGGCCAGCGCCAGGCGCAGGTGCTGCACCTGCCAGCAGGAGCCGCTGCGGTTGAGACGCCGGCAGACGATCAGACCCAGGGCCTGCTGACGGGTGAGCCCCTGGCGCTGCAGGGCGACCAGCACGTGGGCGGCCAGGGGGCGGCGGCTGATCACCGCCGTCAGCAACTGCTCCGGCAGGGCCAGCAGCAGCGAGCGCTGCAGCAGGGGCTGCAGCGGCAGGAAGGCGGGGTCATCGAGCAGGGGCAGGTGCCAGCCCTGAAGTGGCTCCACCGTCCAGCTTGGGGAGGTTCTGCCCTGGGCAGGCACTGGCACGGCAGGCACTGGCACGGCAGACGGTGGGGGAAAGGAGAGGGAAGACGAAACGGGACGACGACGCAGGAGGCAACATCCTCCACACGATTCTACGTGGGACGCACCAGGACGAGGGGGGTGCGCTCGTTGGCATTGCCGGCGGGGTTGGGACGCAGGGCCCGCATCAGCA
The DNA here is from genome assembly GCA_903917565.1 of uncultured cyanobacterium. GTDB lineage: Bacteria > Cyanobacteriota > Cyanobacteriia > PCC-6307 > Cyanobiaceae > Cyanobium. The sequence continues at coordinate 347,131 of CAIXBB010000001.1, forward strand.
GGGCCTCGTCGGTGCCGCCGCTGGCGGCCAGCACCTTCACCCGCCCCAGGTCGTTCACATCCACCACCGCCACGGCCACCCCGAGGGCCGCCGCCATCCGCTTGCACCAGGCCGCCGGTTGGTCCGGGCCCAGCACGATGGTCTGGTCATAGGGGGGGGTGGTTCCTGTGATGTCGTCGATCAGGCGGGCCTGCTCCCCGGCCAGCCGATAGAACCATCCCTTGCTGCCCACCAGCTTCATGGCGGTGCCCACCAGCCAGCTCCCCAGCACCCGGGCCGGGCCGGACACGTCGATCAGGCTCTGAAGGCCGCAGGCGGTGGCCAGGGAGCTGGTGGGGTGGAACGCCCGACAGAGCAGGCGGGCCAGGAAGGAGGGCTCCACCGTCGATGGGTGGTGGTAGCGACCCTGGATCACCGCCAGGGGTGTCTCGCCGATGGTGAGCACATCACCGGGCTGGAGCAGCCCATCAGTGTAGCGCCGCAAGACCTCGAGCGAATCGTCGAGCACCCCCAACAGGTGGGTGCGCACCGGCAGCACCCGGCAAGCCTCCCCCTCGCGCCACCCGGGGGCTGCCGGATCGCCCGGTTCCGGTTTCTGCAGGGGCAGCAGGATCCCCTGGCGCCGCTGCAGCCGCCCGAAGGGTCCGTAGTTCACCCAGAGGATGTCCATCCAGAGGGTGTCGAGCACGCTCTCCAGATCCAGCCCGCCGGGCCCGGTGAGGTTGAGGCGGATGTGGGCGGCGGTGGTCTTGCGGCCCTTGACGATGTAGGCGGCCCAATAGCCGTCGGGGCGCGCTTCTTCATCCGGGTGCAGCGGCGTGATGCGCAGCTCGTGGCGCACCTGGCTCACGTCGCTGCGGCCCAGCACGGTGGGCACCAGCGTGATCTCCGGCACCATCACCTCCATGCGGGGGTGGGGGTTGCGGATGCGGATCTCCCCGGTGATCTCCAGCCCCTTGGCACGGCGGCGCACCTGAAAGGCGCCGGGCAGCAGCTGCAGGGGGGAGGCGGGCCGCAGACGGTGGCGCAGTTCGAGCACCACCAGCGCCAGCCCGAGCAGCAGCAGCAGAACCAGCAGCAAGGAAACGGGAAACGGCAAGCCGATACGTCAGGGAATGTCCGGGCGGAGCGTAGAGGCACCCGTGGCCCTAGTTTCGGGCCCATGGAAACGGCTCGGCCCTGGCATGCGCAAGACCTTCGTGCTCGACACCAACGTGTTGCTGCATGACCCCCAGGCCCTGAACCGCTTCGAGGACAACCAGGTGGTGGTCCCGATCGAGGTGGTCGAGGAGATCGACCGCTTCAAGCGGGACTCCTCCGAGAAGGGCCGCAACGCCCGCCAGGTGTCCCGCCTGCTCGACGAACTGCGCGAAAAGGGCAACCTGGCCGAAGGGGTGCCGATCGATGGCTCCAGCGGCGGGACCTTGAAGGTGGTGTTCTGCCGCAGCGAAACCCTGCGCCAGCTGCCCCCCGAGCTCAAGGCGGGCAACGGCGACAACAACATCCTGGCGGTGGCCCTGGAGCAGCGGTTGCAGGAGGTGGTGGGCAGCCAGCCACCGGTGGTGCTCGTCACCAAGGACACCAACCTGCGCATCAAGGCCGATGCGGTGGGCCTGATCGCCCAGGACTACACCACCGACAAGGTGGACATGGCGGACCTGTATCCCGGTTTCTGCGAGCGCTGGATGGGCGCCGAGCAGATGGACGAGGTGAAGGCCGGCGAGGGCCTGTCGGCCGATTCCATCCCTGAACAGCCCGTTCCCGTCTCGCCATTGCAGGCCAATGAGGGGGTGACCCTCGTCGACCTCGCCCAGCCGGCCCACACCCTGCTGGCCCGCTACAACGGCCGCACGGGGACCCTGCAACCGCTTCTGAAATCAGCCAAGGCGAAAATGGGGCGCATCCAACCCCGCAATCGGGAGCAGGCCTTCGCCCTCGATCTGCTGCTCGATCCGGCGGTGGCCCTGGTGACCCTGGTGGGCAAGGCCGGCACCGGCAAGACCCTGCTCGCCCTGGCGGCGGGGCTGCATCAGGTGGCCGATGAGCGCCTCTATGAACGCCTTCTGGTGACCCGCCCGGTGATCTCCCTGGGCAAGGAGATGGGCTTCCTGCCCGGGGATCTCGAGGAGAAGATGGCCCCCTGGATGCAACCGATCGTCGACAACCTCGACTTCCTGCTCGGTGGCGAGGACGCCCAGAACACCCGGGGGGGCCACCGGCCACCACGCAGCAACTGGAGCGACCTGAAGGGTATGGGACTGCTGGAAGTGGAGGCGATCAGCTACATCCGCGGCCGTTCGATTCCTCGCCAGTTCATGGTGGTGGATGAGGCCCAGAACCTGACCCCCCATGAGGTCAAGACGATCGTGACCCGGGTGGGTGAAGGCACCAAGATCGTGCTCACCGGCGATCCCTACCAGATCGACAATCCCTATGTGGATGCCGAGAGCAACGGACTCACCTGGCTGGTGGAGCGCTTCAAGGGCCAGCTGCTCTCCGGCCACATCACCCTGATGCGGGGGGAGCGCTCCGAGCTGGCCGAACTGGCGGCCAACCTGCTCTGAGATTCCTTCCCTGGAGCCACCGGTAGCGGCTGCCCCGGCAGAGGCCCATCAGGTCAGGAAGGTGCAGGTGATTTCCCCAGTGACGGTGAGACGCAACTGACCTGCCGGGTCAAGGTGCCGTTGCAGTTTAGAGAGGCGCCGCCGGAGGGCTGCGACACAACCACCGGCGGCCCTGACTTGTGGGCCGCGACACATTGTTCGGCAAAGGCCACCGTTTCCAGGATTCTGCTGGAGGCTTCTGCCAGCGCGACGGTGCGACGTCACTGGGGAAGCACAATCGCGCTGAGGATCCCCACGATGCTGACGACACTCATGTGTTCCATGAGCGTGAATCCAGGCGATCCAACATGGAAGTGCGATCTGAGACTGGTCAGTTGGTCGGTATGAACAGATTGATGATTGGGTTCCAGAGGAGGGGAGTAGGACATGTCACTCCTACGACCTCGCTGTCTGGAAAGCGCTACTGGGGGTGAACAGGATCCGCAACACCAGGAGCTAAAAACCGATGCATGCGTACATCGGGAATGTCAGCAGGTTGGACTGGGGCCTGATCAACTCAGGAGGGCGTGCTGATGTGGTTGAACAACAATGGAGTAAGAAGGAATGGCTTCAGCAGGACAATCCTTTCCAGGTGAGTGGCCATTGACCAACTGGCAGATCTTAAGGAAGATCGACGGGAAATCAAGGCTGGCCGTCCTCAGACCATCTGCTCGGGCCTGACCCAGCGGTCGAAGTCCTCTCCACTGATCTCTCCGAGGACCAGGGCCGCCTCGCGCAGGCTGAGCCGGTGCTGGTGGGCATGGCGGGCGATGGCGCAGGCCCGGTCGTAGCCGATGGCCGGCGTCAGGGCGGTGACCAGCATCAGGCTGCGGTCGCGCTGGGCTTCGATGTGGGCCACGTCCGCCCGCAGTCCATCGATGCAGAGTTCCCGGAACGTGCCGCAACTCCCCGCCAGCAGGTCGATGCTCTCCAGCAGGTTGTGGGCGATCAGCGGCTTGAACACGTTCAGTTCGAAGTTTCCCTGACTGGCGGCCATCTGGACGGCGGTGTTGTTGCCCATCACCTGTACGGCCACCATGGTGAGGCTCTCGCACTGGGTGGGATTCACCTTGCCGGGCATGATGCTGGAGCCCGGTTCGTTCTCCGGCAGCACCAGTTCCCCGAGACCGCAACGGGGCCCGCTGGCCAGCCAGCGGATGTCGTTGGCAATCTTCATCAGGCTGCCCGCCAGCACCGTCAGGGCCCCGTGAGCGGACGCCAGCCCCTCCTGGCCAGCGAGGGCCTGGAACTTGTCGGGGGCACTGGTGAAGGGCAGGCCCACCCGTTCCGCCAGCCTGGCCGCCACCGCTTCGCCGAACCCCGCCGGTGCATTCAGCCCGGTACCCACCGCCGTGCCACCGATGGCCAGTTGCAGCACCTGGGGCAGGGTGGCCCGCAGACTGGCCAGCCCCAGCTCCAGCTGGGTGGCATAGCCTCCGAATTCCTGGCCCAGGCTGAGGGGCACCGCATCCTGCAGGTGGGTGCGCCCGATCTTGATCAGGCGGGCATAGGCCTCCGCCTTGGCCCGCAGGGCGGCGATCAGCGCCTCCAGGCTCGGGATCAGGCGCTGGTGCAGCTCAATGGCCACCGCCATGTGCATCGCCGTGGGGAAGGTGTCGTTGCTCGACTGGCTCAGGTTGACGTGGTCGTTCGGGTGGACCGGCACCTTGCTGCCCAGCAGGCCGCCGGCGGCGGCGATTGCCCGGTTGGCGATCACCTCATTGACGTTCATGTTGGTCTGGGTGCCCGATCCGGTCTGCCAGACCCGCAGCGGAAACTCGCCATCAAGCCGGCCCTGGCTCACCTCCTCGGCCGCCGCCACGATCAGGGCCGCCAGGCCCTCGGGCAAAGTGCCCATGGTGGCGTTCACCTCGGCGCAGGCGGCCTTGAGCTGGCCGAAGGCCTGCACCACCGTGATCGGCATCGGCGCGCCGAAGGGGAAATTGCGCAGCGAACGCTGGGTCTGGGCACCCCAGTAATGGTCGGCCGGCACCTCCACCGGGCCGAGGCTGTCGGTTTCGGTGCGGGTGGCCGGCATCAGCGGGACGCCACCACTTCGCTGTTGAGTTCGTTGAAGCTCAAGGTGGCGCTGTTGCCCGCGCCTGGCGCCATGGGAATGCCGGTGGCTGCGCTCACGGCGGTGTTGATGGCATCGACGCTCACCTGACCATGGCGATCGAAGACCACACGGCCGTCGCTGTCGATCACCACGACCTGGGGGATCAGACCATCCCAGTAATGGGCCGGATCGCCGGCGCCCCCATCGGGTCGGTTCTGGAGAGGATCGGTGACCAAGGGGATCAGGTCAATGCCGTTGCCCCAGACCCGCTGCAGCTCGGACACCACCGGGGCGAACTGCTTGCTGACGCTGCTGTCGTCGAGGTAATAGACGACCACCGCCACCCGATGCTCCGCCAGGGACTGGGCCAGACTGCTGCGGGGCGGCACCAGGGAGCCGTTGCCGGCATAGAGGGCGAAGATGTTGCCGTCATAGCGGTCGTTCTCGAGGCTGGCCGCCGCCGGCCCAGGGGCCCAGAACAGGCCCATCGCCACGATCAGCATCAGGGCCCAGAGACCAGACAGGGGCCGGGACAGTGAACGGGGCAAGGGGAAACGGGCGTCTGGGGTCATTGTGGCGTGGACACCAGCCACCTCAGTTGCGGTTCAGGCTCCGGCCCATCCCCTGGACGATGCCACGGCCCACCAGACCGATCGCCTTGCCGAGCACCTGGGTCAGCAGCACCACCAGCAGATCCCCCAGGCGCTTCAGGAAACTCTGGAGCTGGGGGCCAAGGGCATCCCGTGCTTCCAGCGCCAGGGTGACCGCCTGCTGCACCCAGCCGAGCTGGCGCAGCTCGGCATCGCGGGGCTCGGTGAGATCCACGCAATCGATCGCTCCGGCACCGAGGCGGAACAGGGGGCGCCGACTCTCGTAGAGGTGGATCGGCCGGTCGAACCAGCTGGTCCAGCGCTGCTGGGCATTGAGCTGGTTTCGCAATCGTTCCAGGTTGCGGGTGGCCAGCAGCTCGGGGCGGAGCAGGTAGCGGCGCAATTCGGGCCAGTCGGCGCAGGCCGCCAGCACCTCGGCACTGATCAGCTCGGCACTGCGCACCAGCCAGTTGCTGAGCAGCAGTTCGAGGTAAAGGACGGCCTGGGGCTCATCCGGGGCCAGCAACCGGCCGTCCACCAGCAGCGGACGGGCCTGCAGCAGCGGCGTGAGCATGGCCACCGGATCGGGCAGCTCCTGGTCGTCAGCCGCAAACTCGCTGCGGCGCAGGAGCGTTTCTGCCACCGGGCACAGCTTGCCGGCCATGGGGAGCTGCACATAGGAGCCGGCCATGTGGCGCAGGGCCTGCTGGCGCAGCTCCGGTTGCAGCTCCGTCCAGAGGCGCTCCAGCTGGTCGCCACGGGGATCGTCCTGCAGCAGTCGGTGGCGCAGCCGGTCGAACTGCTCCAGCAGCCCCAGCAGCAGATCGCTGCGACGGGAGGCATGGAGACCGTCGAGGGCAAGGAGCTGGCCGCTGTTGTTGCTGGGCCCGGCGGCAGCCGCCTCCTTCAGCCGCTCTCGCAGGGCCTCCCAGAGCCCCTCGGCCGTGCGCTGCCGCAGGGTGATCGCCACCCCATGGCCGATGCCCGAGGTCTGGCTTTCAGCAGCGGTGGGGGCGAGGGGCTCAGGGGCCAGGGGCTGGCCCCAGGCCAGGCTCAGCGGACCCCAGAGCCATAGCAGCAATCGCCGGGCCAGCCGCAACTCCCGCACCCGGCCCTCCAGCAGCAGCAGCGGCAGCAGCTGGGCAGGCGATGGATCGAGCAGGCGCAGACACAGGCGAAGCTCGGCGTCGATCTGCTGCAGGCCGCTCAACAGCAGCCACTGGCCGAGGCCCATGGGAACGGCACCGGAGGTGGCAGAGGCCTGGTGCGCCGCGGCGATGGCCAGCACCCGTCCGCCGGCGAGAAGGGTGCCGACGGCCTCCCGCAGGCTGTCGACATCAGCCGCTTCGATCAGGCCCTGGGCCGGAAGCTGCAGCAGGACGTCACTGTCGTAGGGGTGATGGTCCGGCAGCAGCAGCAACAACGGCGCCGGATGCCAGCGCTCCAGCAGCCGGCGGCTCTCGGCGTCTAGGGCCTGGGGTTCGGGCAGGACGCTGAGGCACCAGACGATGAGCTGGGGTGGCCCCTGCAGCGTGTCAACGTCAACCACGTGGCAGCCGCTCCAGCCGGTTGCATCCCCGCTGGAGGAATCAGCCTCAAGCCAGCTGGTGAGGCCTGCCCGCTGCAGGGGTTCGGCGAACAGCAGCAGCTGGGGAAGAGGCTGTGCCGGACGTCGACCCACGTTGCCAGGACAGTGTTGGCCCGACCCTAACCAAGGCGAACGCTTTTCTCCAGTGCCGTCCGGCGGTGGCCGGAAAGATGCAGGGTGTACGACTCGATCGCGAACCCGGTTTGCGCCTCAATCTGCTGCAGGAGGTGAGCCGGAAGAAGCACATCGAGATCAAGGATCTCCCCGGATTGTGTGCAGGTGAGATGGCTGTGGGGATCGGCGCGATAGCCGTAGAGACGGCCGTTGGCCCGCTCGAGGCATTCGATCATCCCGGCCGATTGCAGAGCTTCCAGATTCTGATAAACAGACGTATGGCCGATGTGGCGCCCCTGATCGTTGAGCTTCTCGAAGATGTCCCGGGCGGAAAGGTGGCTTTTCTCGGCCCACAGGAGATCAAGCACCATGCGCCGCTGGCGGCTCAGCCGCATGCCCAGATCCCTGCAACGCTGGTAGACCGCCTCCACATGGGCCAAGGCCTGCGCCACCGGTTGACGATCACCAGCCTTGCCACGTCTGCCGCCGGCCGTGGAGGGTTCGGTGGTCGTGGTGGGATGCAAACGCTGCCGCCATCAACATTGATTCTGTTATAGGGCAGTTGCACCAACACCGGCATGGCCCAGCCTCCGGCCGGCGGCAGGTCTCAGGCGATCGGCAGTTGCAAGGGATCCTGCAGCCGCCCGTCGCCGATGGCCTGCAGGGCCTCGAGCAGATCCACCCGGCCGTCGTACAGCGCCCGTCCCACGATCACCCCTGTCACGCCCAGGGGTTCAAGACTCAGCAGGCTCAGCAGATCGGTGAGGCAACCCACGCCCCCCGAAGCGATCACCGGAATCGTGGAGGCCTGGGCCATGGCCCGCAGGGCCGTCAGATTGGGGCCCTCCAGGGTGCCGTCGGTGGCGATATCGGTGCTGATGATCGCCGCCACCCCCGTGCCCTCGAGGCTGGCGGCAAGCGCCGTGGCCTCCACCGTGCTCTGCTCGATCCAGCCCCGGGTGGCCACCATGCCCCCGTTGGCATCGATCCCCACCACGATCCGGCCGGGATGGCGGCCGGCCAGGCAGCGCACCAGCTCCGGGTTCTCGACGGCCAGCGTGCCGAGGATCACTCGATCCACACCCCAGCCCAGCAGTTGTTCGGCCCGTTCGAGCGAACGCACACCACCCCCCAGCTGCACCGGAATCGCCAGGGCCGCAGTGATCGCCTGGACGGCGGTGTCGTTGCAAGGGGTTCCGCTTCTGGCCCCGTCGAGATCCACCAGGTGCAGCCGCGTGGCTCCCTGGCGCTGCCACTCCAGAGCCTGGGCCACGGGATCGTCGCTGAAGCGGGTGACACGGCCGTAGTCGCCCTGATGCAGACGCACGCAATGGCCGTCGAGCAGATCGATGGCAGGGATGACTTGCATGGGGCTGCGGTCGCGGAAAGGGGGAGGTGGGTGGTGGCTCAGAGGGAGTAGCGCAGGATCGCGGCGACGGCGTCGCCTTCGGGCAGATCCTCCTGCCGAACCCCCAGCACCTCGCCTCCCGAGAGCAGCACCCTCCGGGCGATCTCGTCGTAAACGCCGTAGCTGTCGGCGCCGGCGGTTTCGGCCTCGTCGATGCGGCCGTCGGTCTCATCGATCCGGCCGTTCATCACCCGGTCCATGTCCACCATCAGGCTCTGGACCGCTTCGAAGGTGGCGGTCCGGGCCACCTGAGCCACATCGGTGCTGGCACGGCCCTGGTTGCCGCGCACGGCCAACCGATCCCGCAGCACATGATCCACCAGGCGGGCGTACTGCCGCAGCCGCACCTTCTTGCCCTCGGCCAACGCCAGCACGTAGCAGGTGTTGGCGAACGTGCGGGAGCGCAGCAAGGGTTCGAGGTGGAACCGGTCGGAGACCGCCACCAGCGGTTCGACCGTCGTGGGCAGGCGATAGGTGATCAGATTCTCAGGTGTGGCAAATACCACCTGAGCATGGGTCTGAAAGCGCCAGAACGCGTCGTCATCGGTCAGATCGTCGAAGGTTTCGCCCAGGGCCTCCACAGCGTCGCGCCCGAAGCCGATGGCTTCCAGCTGGGCGATCGCCTCCAAGGCCAGGGCGCGAAAGGCGAGCCGATCCACGGCCGTGTCCGGGGTGACCGGGGTCGTGGGCAGCGCGATCGAGACACTGGCTGGGTGGCGGCGCCGGGCCAGCGCCGAGAGTTCGACGTCGGTGGGGAGATCGAGATGCAGCATCCGCTCCTGGGAAGCGTCAGTGTCAAGTGTGCCCTGCGACCGTTCGCTCACCGCTTGATGGCGGGGATGGCCTGGATGGGGAACGAGGACAATGCCGGTCTCGGATCCACCCTGCGCCATGCCTCTGACTCCGCCCGAGCTGCACCCGGATGACTGGCGCCGGCTGCGGGATGCCCTGCGCTACCAGGGTCGCGACCTGCATCACCGCTCCTATGCGGTGGATGCCCGCCGTCGCGAACTGCTCTGGGAGGAAATGGACCGCTGCCTGGCCCTGGCCGATCGGATCGAGGCTCACCTGGATGGCGCCGATGGTTGAGCCTGGCCCGTTTCTGCTGCCGATGTCGCCGCTGCGGCTGCTTGCTGTCCTGCTCCTGATCAGCAGCTGCGGGCCCGCCCGGGGCCAGCACCTGCCGCCCCCTCCGCTCGCAGCGCCGCCGCCGCTGGCCCCGAAGCGGCCGCCGCCGGGACCTGCCGGGGCGGAGGGGCTGGGGGCACCGCCGCCGCTGGCATCGCCGGGATCGGTGATCCCGGCGATCGCCAGCCCCGATCCACTGGTGGAGAAGGCCATCCGCCTGCGGCTGTTCCATGGCCCCCTGGCCGCCAGCCCCGCCAAGACCGGTGATCCGGAAAGCACCGAATGGGAGCAGGCCCGGGCCACGGGAACGCGACCCGCCTGCGGCGAGGTGGGACCGCTCCGCTACCTCTTCAACCGGATCGACCTCGATGGCGATGCCCAGCTGGAAACCGTGGTGGTCGTGCTCGGCTCCTTTGCCTGCGCCAGTGGCGGCTGCACCCTGCTGATCTTCCGAACCACCGACAACGGCCTCTCCCTGGTGGCGGAGAACGGCCTGTTCCAGTCGCCGCTGCAGGTGATCAGCAGCCGCCATCGCGGCTGGCTTGATCTGACCATGCCGGCCAACATCGATGGAGCACCCGGCGGAGTCAAGGATCTGCACTTCAACGGGCGCACCTATCGGCCCGCAGCAGCGAAACCGGGGGCCGATCCTGCGGCGCCGCCGCCTTCGGGCACCGTGGTGCTGGAACTGCTGCCCATTCCCTTCGAACGGCTGGGTCACCCCTTGCCCTGCGGATCCTGAAGCGGTCCGGCCGCTTGAATAGCGCTCACTGACGCGGCTTGGCGATGAGGATCCTGGTGATGGGCGGCACCCGCTTCGTGGGAAAACCACTGGTGAGCCGGTTGCAGGCCGCCGGCCACGAACTCAGCCTCTTCACCCGCGGCCGCCAGCCTGTGCCAGCGGGCGTGGAGCACCTGCAGGGCGACCGCACCAGCGCGGAGGGTCTGGCGGTGCTGCAGGACAGGCCCTTCGACGTGATCGTCGACAGTTCCGGCCGCAGCCTCGAGGACACCCGGCAGGTGCTGGAGCGCACCGGCCCCCCCGCGCACCGCTTCGTGTACGTGAGCTCCGCCGGGGTGTATGCCGACAGTGAACTCTGGCCCCTCGACGAGGACGCCCCCACCGACCCTCAGAGCCGCCACGCCGGCAAGCTGGACACCGAAACCTGGCTGCGGGAGCAGGGCATCCCCTTCACCAGCTTCCGGCCCACCTACATCGTGGGGCCCGGCAACTACAACCCGGTGGAGAGCTGGTTCTTCGATCGGATCGTGCACCGCCGGCCGGTGCCCCTGCCCGGTGATGGCAACACCATCACCCAACTGGGCCACGTGAGCGACCTGGCCACCGCCATGGCCCGCTGCATCGAAGTGGAGGCCGCCGCCAACCGGATCTACAACTGCACCGGCTCCCAGGGCATCAGCTTCCGGGGGCTGGTGGCCGCCGCCGCCCGGGCCTGCGGCACCGATCCGGCGGCGGTGGAGATCCGCAGCTTCGATCCCGCCGGACTCGACAAGAAGGCCCGCAAGGCCTTCCCGCTGCGGCTGGCCCATTTCCTCACCGACACCCACCGGGTGCGGCGGGAGCTGGCCTGGGAGCCCTCCTTCGACCTGGAGGCCACCCTCGCCGACAGCTACGCCAACGATTACGCCCTGCGTCCAGCTGGCAGCCCAGATTTCAGCGCTGATGGAGCGCTGCTGGGGTGATTGGCCACGGGATCAAACCTGTTTCATGAGAAGACATCTACCGCTGGTAGTGAGTCAGGAGATCAGACATTGCTGGCGCCGATGAAACGATTGTGCGCAGAAGATAACGTTCTACAAGACCGTGGGCGCCCTGCGTAAACAGTCATTCATCGGCATCACCCAGCCGATCAGGCCAAGTGAGTTATGTGAAAACAAGGTTCTCAACATCACGCGCGGTGCTGGCTTACTGAATCACGGCCTTGTGGGGGCCAACAAGAACTGGTAGTTCTGGCATCGCATCGGCCTTCCCAATACAGCCAATGGATTTTTACCGGGACGCAACATTGCCAGGGGCAAGCTTGTTGACCTTACCGGCGGTGGGCTTTGCCAGCTGTCTTCGATGGTGTATCGCCTGGCCTTGCTTGGTGGGTTGACAGTGCTGGAATGACACGCCCACAGCCTTGATATCTACGAAGAAGATCAGCGATTCACGCCTTTGGGGGCAGATGCCACGGTTGTGTGGGGATTCAAGGACTTATGACTTCACAATCCCCATCCGTTCCAAATCTCATTTGAATTCAAGGTGGCGCACAACACGTTGATTGGCGAGCTCATTGCCGATGCCGACTTAACCGAGCGCCATGTCAAATTTGTTCGCATCCATCTTGAAAGGCCATGGGTTTGCTTCAACACTACGAACAGAAACAAGGCCTGCAAGTCATCCCATGGCCACATCTCGTTTCTGTCCCTGATGGCACCAGTACCGGCGTGGCCTGCCCTCAGCCCCGGCTGCCCGCACGCACATACCCCACCGCGGAGCTGAGCGCCAGCAGCAGCGACGGCCAGAACAGCCACCAGCCGATGGCGTGAAGCCAGTCCGCCGTTGCCGAGCCGGTGAGGGCCCAGTCCGGCGGCCAGAGCAACAGCAGCAGCGAAACGAACTGCAGGATCGTCTTCGCCTTGCCCCCCAGCGACGCCGGCCCGCCACTGCCCTGGCCGGCCCGCCAGCCGGAGATCAGCAGTTCCCGGGCCAGCAGCAGCCACACCGCCCACAGGGGCAGGCCGCCGGTGTGGGCCAGCCACAGCAGCGGGGCGCTGATCAGGATCTTGTCGGTGAGGGGATCCAGCCGCGCCCCCCACACCGAGCCACCGCCGGCCCGGCGGGCCAGGGCGCCGTCGGCCCAGTCGCTCAGGCCGCCCAGCAGCAGCAGCACCCAGGCCAGGGCGGGCCGGCCACCGGCCAGGGCCAGCAGCAGGGGCAACCCCAGCACGGCCCGGGCAAGCGTCAGCAGGTCGGCGAGGCGTCGCAGGGGAGGGGTCCCGTTCAGCAGCAGAATGCCACCACCGAGGAGATCCGCATGGTCGTCGAGCGCAGCGTGGCCGAGGTGATGACCAGCCCCGTCCTGAGTGTTACCACCACCACGCCCCTGCAGGAGGCCGTGCAGCTGATGAGCGACCACCACATCAGTGGCCTGCCGGTGCTCGACGAGCTGGGGGTGCTGGTGGGTGAGCTCAGTGAGCAGGACCTGATGGTGCGCGAAAGCGGCTTCGACGCCGGGCCCTACGTGATGCTGCTCGATGCCGTCATCTACCTGCGCAACCCCCTCGACTGGGACAAGCAGGTGCACCAGGTGCTGGGCAGCACCGTGGGCGACGTGATGGGCTCCAGACCCCACAGCTGCCCGGCCGCCACCAGCCTGCCGCTGGCGGCGCGCCAGCTGCACGATCGCGCCACCCAGCGGCTGTTCGTGCTCGACGACCAGGATGGGCTGGTGGGGGTGCTCACCCGCGGCGACGTGGTGCGGGCCCTGGCTTCCGCCGGCTGAGCGTGCAATTCAGGCGGCCCCCCTCTGGGCTCTTGGGAGCTTTGGGGAAGGGTTCCAGGGGATGATGGCGCCCTCGGCCACAAGCCAGAGCGCCTCCCCCGGTGGGCAGGGGTGGCCTCCCGTCAAGGCGCCGAAGGACGGCAGCACCAGTTGTTCCAGCGCCTTGTCGTAGGCGAAGCAGGGCAACCGCAGCCGGTCGGCGCCACGGCCCACCAGGGCCACCGGATGGCGATGGCCGCAGACATTCAGCCTGCCTGCTCTGGGCTCCGGGGCATGGCTCAGCCACAGGGGGCCCATGGCCAGGGAGGGCTCCTGGACGAGCCCCTCCAGCCAGCTGCCCCGCTCGTGATTGCCGCCGACCAGCCTCAGGGGACAGCCCAGCAGGGAGGGCAGGGCCGCCAGTTTCTGGCGCAGTTCCTCGGTGAGCCCGAGGCGGCTGTGGATCAGGTCGCCGAGCACCACCACCTGGCGGGGCTGGAGCCGGTGGGCCACCGCCAGCAGAGCATTGAGCGTGGCGGCATCACCGTCGCTGGGCAACGGGATGCCCTGGCACTGAAAGGATTCCGCCTTGCCGAGGTGCAGGTCGGCCAGCAGCAGCAGCCGCTGCTCCGGATCCCATACGGCTTTCTCGGCCCGCAGCTCCAGGCGGTGGCCCCGCCAGGGGAAGGCAGCGGCGGCAGGAGCGTTCACGCCGGCGGCTTCGGGGCGCCGTAGAGGGTGACGGACATGGCGCGATCGAAGGGCGAACTGGAACCCTGGCATTCTCTCCGCCCAGACTCTCTTCAGCGAGGCGCTCCCCGATGACGTCCACCCAGCCGGATGCGGCAGCGAACGCCAGGGCCTGCCTGCTGCGGTTGGCGCCCTTCCTGCTGGGCCGGGCACGGCGTGGGGTCGTCGGCAGCAGCCGCTACGCCCAGAAGCTGCGGGAGGCGATCCGCGACGCCGCCGCCGATGTCGCAGCCGGGCCCGTTCTGATCAGCGGCGAACCGGGTCTGGAGAAGGACAACGTGGCAGCCCTGATCCATTTCGGATCGGCGGCCCGCAAGCAGCTGCTGGTGCAGCTCAACTGCGCCCTGCTGCGGGCCGATGGGGCCGAGCTGTTCGCGGCCGGGGCCGAAGGCGTGGCCCTGATCGACTGCCTCGGCGCCGGCGGCCTGCTGCTCGATCAGATCGATCAAGCCGATCCCCAGCTGCGGCGGACCCTGCTGGAGCTGGCGCGCAGCGGTCGCTGGATCTCGCCCGAGGACGGCCGGGAGCATCACTTCCCTGGACGGGTGTTCCTCACAGCTGAAGCCACGACTCCCGACTTCGATGCCTGCTGCTCCCACATCCGGGTGCCGCCCCTGCGGGTGCGGCGTCAGGACCTGGGCGAATGGTTGCGCTATGGGGTGCGCCAGAAGGCCCGCAGCCTGGGCTGGGCCACGCCCCCCACGGTGAGTGAGGGGCTGGTCAAGCGGCTCCAGATCCACGACTTCCCGGGCAACATCCGCGAGCTCAACCTGGTGATCGAGCGGGCCCTGCGCCAGTGCGCTCCCGGCCATCCCGCCGTCCTGCCCGATGAGGTCTTCTGGACCGGGCGTCGCTCCCAGCGGGCCCGTTTCGATCTCTGGCGCTGGAAGCCCCAGCTGCGGGACGCGATGCGTTCGCCGCGGCTCTGGAACGGCCTGCTGTTCGGCGTCGTGAGCTGGGTGTTCGTGCTGGTGAACCTCTGGCTCTGGTTCGGTCCCCAGGATCGGGATCACAACGGGGCCCTGAACCTGTTCTGGGCCTGGTGGTGGCCGCTGATCCTGCTGACGTACCCGGTTGTGGGCCGGCTGTGGTGCTCGTTCTGCCCCTTCATGGTCTGGGGGGAGATCACCCAGCGGCTGGCGAGGGCGCTGGGCTGGCAGCCGGCGCGCTGGCCGCGGGGCGAAAGCGACGACTGGGCGGCGCCGCTGCTGGCGGCCGGCTTCGCGGCGATCCTGCTCTGGGAGGCGGTGTGGGATCTGGAGAACACCGCCTGGCTGAGCAGCTGCCTGCTGCTGCTGATCACCCTTGGTGCCGTGATCGGTTCGCTGCGTTTCGAGAAGCGCTTCTGGTGCCGCTATCTGTGCCCGGTGGGGGGGATGAACGCCCTGTTCGCCAAGCTGTCAATCAGCGAGCTGCGGGCCCAGGCGGGCACCTGCAGCGGCAGCTGCACCAGCTACGCCTGCTTCAAGGGAGGCCCCGCCGAAGGGGAGGGCATGGAAACCGAAGGCTGTCCGCTGGGCACCCATCCGGCCTACCTGGCCGACAACCGCAATTGCGTGCTGTGCCTCACCTGCGCCCAGGCCTGTCCGCACCGTTCCGTGCAGCTGCGGTTGCGGCCGCCCGCCGCCGATCTGCAACGCGACATGGAGCCTCCGGCCGGCGAGGCAGGCCTGATCCTGGTGCTGGCCGGTGGGGTGTGTCTGCATCATTGGCGGAGGCTGCTTGGCAGCGTGGCCCTGGCGCCGCAAAGCCTGGCCGAAGGCCCCTTGCTGCCGCGGCTGGCCTTCGCGGCCCTGGCCCTGGCCCTTCCGGCGGGGGCCTTCCTGCTGGTGCGCCACCAGCGGGGCTGGGGACGCCGCCCGGAGGTCGCCGCCTCGCGGCTGCGGCTTTCCCTCTACGCCCTGCTGCCGCTGCTGTGGGCCCTGATGCTGGCCGACCATCTGCCCCTGGGCATGGCGGAGGCGGGGCTGGTGCTGCCGGTCAGCGCCAGCCCATGGTGGCCCCAGCTGACCTCCCGCTTGCCCGGCTGGAGCGCCGACCGGCACGTGATCGCCTTCTGCCAGAGCCTGGTGGTGGCAGTGGGTGTGGCGGGTTCTGTGGTGCTGCTGCGGCGACTGCTGCAGCCCCTGCGCTGGGGCTGGCTGGCCCTGGGGTGGCTGGCGCTGGGGCTTGGGGCCGGTGGCCGCTGGCTGGTGGTGGCGGGCTAACGACCGCCGCAGACCCGCTGCAGGTCGCTCTCGCTGTAGAGCTCCACGGGGGCCTCGGCGGGGCTTTCCTGCAGCCGTAGCTGTTTGGTGAGGTAGTGGGCGGCGCCGAGGCTGTTCCCCAGCACCAGGCGTGCGGCGCCGTGGCTGCCGCGCCAGGCATTGCAGGTGGCGAGGGTGTCGAGGGCCAGGGAGGGCGAGGGGAGAGCACCGGCCAACAGCGCAGCCTCGCCCAGGAACACCATCACGGCCAGGCCCATCCGGCTGCGGCGCACGGCGGCTCCAGGCGCCGGACCCCTCCAGCACCCATCGGCAATGACGGACACATGGCGCACCTGGTGCGGCCGGCCCAGATACACCCAGGCGCGGCGGCCATCGGCCAATGGCAGGGGCTGGCGGTCGTAGAGGCGGGGATAGCCCTCCAGCCGATCGAGGCGGGCCAGGCCGGCGGCATCCACGGCATACACCTCGCCTCGCACCAACCCCTCGCCGGGCACGGCCATCGGGAAGGGCCCCAGGTCGTGGAGCACCACGTCCGGCAGTGCCGCCTCCCCCTGAAAGGGCGCATCGATGAGCCAGTGGTGGTTGCCATGACCACGCATGAGTGTGCCGTAAACGAAAACCAGCTCAGGAGTCCTGTTCACGGCTCGGACCTGGGGCAGGGGCCAGTGGCCATAATGCGACGGTTGTGCCGAGAATTCCATGACCATCGCCTTGCTCGCGGCCCTGCTGGGTTCCTTGGTGTTCATGGGCTGGATTGTCAAGCGGCTGGAGAAGGCCTCCTGAGCAAGACAAAGCCCGCCAAGGGGAATCAGCGATGGGGAGACGCCGCTGGATCGTGATCGGCCTCGGGGGGGCCGGATTGGTTCTGGCCTCCGGTCTCATGGCCGGCTGGTGGTACACCTTCGTCGAGGGGGCTCCCCAGCTGGATGCGGCGGCGATTCCCGTCAGCCAGGATCTCCGCTTTCAGTTGGAGAGCTTCCCCAGTGCCGCCATGGGCGAGCGCCGCAGCTACGGCGTGATCCTGCCGCCTGGCTACGAACGCGAGCCCCAGAGGCGCTATCCGGTGGTCGTGTTGCTGCATGGGGGCCATGACGACGGCCGAGCCTTCTTCGACAAATACGCCATCACCGCGACCCTCGATCAGCTGTACCGCAGCGGGAAACTGGCGCCAAGCCTGATCATCACCCCCGACGGCAACGACGCGCGGGGGTCCAGCCCCCTGTTCGATCCGGACTACTTCGACGGCCCCCATGGCCGGGTGGGCACCCTGATCGGTGTGGAACTGGTGGCGGAGGTGAAGCGGCGCTACCGGGTGCGGCCGGAGCCAGGGCAGTGGGCCCTGGGGGGCTTCTCCTCCGGCGGCTGGGGGGCCCTCAACATCGGCCTGCGCCATCCCGAGTCCTTCCACACCCTGTTCAGCCACGACGGCTACTTCGTCGATGCCAGCGGTCCGGCGAACAGCCCGGAGCAGTTCATCGGCAGCCTGCCGAAGCAAGAGCTGGCCCCACTTCGCATCTACCTCGACGTGGGCAAGAACGATCCCACCTTCCTGCGTTCCACGCAACAGTTCCATGCCACGCTCGATCGGCTCGGCGTCCGCAACAGCCTGCACGTCTTCCCCGGCGGCCATGGGCTGAGCGGCGCCGATGTCGGCTGGAACTACATCCGCAAGCACCTGCGCGATTCCCTCACCTTCGTCGGCCGCAGCTTCGCCGCCAACGATCGGGCGCTTCCCCCCGGGAGCCGGCCATGAAGGGGATTCCCAGGGCCCTGCAGGGTCGTCGGGGGCGCCTTGCCCTGCGTCTGGTCAGCCTGCTGACGGCCGCGGTGGGGCTGATCGATCTGCTGGCGGCGGTGACGCCGGGGCTGCCCGAGCGGGTCGCCCTGCTGGAGGACCTGTTCCCCCTGGAGGTGCGGGTGGGGGCCCGGCTGTTCGGTGCCCTGGCCAGCTTTCTGCTGTTCACCCTTGCCTTCCACCTGCTGCGCCGCAAACGCCAGGCCTGGCTGCTCACCTGCCTGCTGCTGTGCGCCTCGATCGTCTCCCACCTGCTCACCGGGCTGAACGTGGAGGAGAGCCTGGCCAGTGGAGCCCTGCTGCTGCTGCTGCTCTGGATGCGGCCCCTGTTCACCGCCGGCTCCGACCAGCCCTCGGTGGTGCAGGGGGTGCGGGTGCTGGGACTGGCGGTGCTGTTCACCCTGGCCTACGGCACCATCGGCTTCTACCTGCTCGATCGCCACTACGCGATCAACTTCGACTGGGACCAGGCCCTAGGCCAGACCCTGGCAATGTTCTTCAGCGAGAACGACGCCGGCCTGGTCCCGATCACGACCCACGGGCGGCGCTTCGCCTGGTCAATCCATCTGATCGGTGCGGTCACCATCGGCTACGCCCTGGTGATGGTGCTGCGCCCGGTGCTCCAGCCCGCCGGCGCCAGCGAGGCGGAGTGCCGCGAGGCCGCCGTCATCGTCAAGGAGCATGCCCGGTCCTCCCTGGCGGCCTTCACCCTGCTGCCCGACAAGACCCTCTTCTTCAGCCAATCCCATCGCAGCCTGGTCGCCTTCGGGGTTCGCGGCCGCGGGGCGATCGCCCTGGGGGATCCGGTCGGCCCCGCCGACGACCGGCGCGAAACGATCGTCGCCTTCCGCGATCACTGCTTCAACAACGACTGGCAGCCGGCGTTCTATCAGACCCTGCCGGACCACCTCGATCTTTACCAGGAGCTGGGTTTCCGGACCCTGAAGATCGGCGAAGAGGGGATCGTCGATCTGACCGCCTTCAGCCTCAAGGGCAAGGCTGCCGCTCCGCTGCGCACGCCTATCAACAAGCTGCACAAACTTGGTCACCAGGTGGAGTTCCACGGCCCGCCGGTGAGCGATCACCTGATCGAAGAGCTGGAGCCGATCAGCAGCGAATGGCTGCTGCGCATGAAGGGGCCTGAAAAGATGTTCTCCCTGGGTTGGTTCAATCGCGACTACCTGCGGAACACGGAGATCGCCCTGATCCGCACTCCCGAGGGGGCGATCAGCGCCTTCGCCAACCTGCTGGTGGGGGTACGCCCCGGCGAGGTGGTGATCGATCTGATGCGGAGCCGCACCAAGCTGGAGCCCGGCACGATGGATGTGCTGTTCACCTCCCTGCTGCTGCACTACCAGGAGGCCGGCTTCGGCAGGTTCAACCTGGGCTTGTCGGCCCTCTCCGGGCTCGGCGACAGCCAGGAATCACCACGGCTGGAGAAGGCGATGGCCGGCCTGGCGGACCACCTCGACCGGTTCTACGGCTTCCGGGGCCTGCACACCTACAAGGCCAAGTTCAAACCCCACTGGGAATCCCGCTACCTGGTCTATCCGAGCCTGGCGGCCCTTCCCGATGTGGTGCTGGCCCTGGTGCGCCTGGATGCAGGCGATCGCCTGCTGGATTACCTCCGTCTGCCCTGATCCAGGCCCTCGGCACCGATCCAGTCAGCGATGGCGGCATTCACCACGTCGGCCTGCTCCACCATCAGCAGGTGCCCGGCCCCGGGAAGGTGTCGGTGGTGGCCCCGCTCGTAGCGCTCCGCCAACGCCTCCCCCATGGCCTGGCTGAACATGGGGTCGCGGCCGCCGCTGAGCACCAGAGCTGGAACATGGGGCCATGGGGCCGGGGCGGGGCGGCGATGGAAGTCGTAGCCCCAGAAGATCTCCATGGAGCGGTAGGGCTCGGCGGTCATCGGAATCGGCGATTCGGCGCAGAAGCGATCCAGCCGCGGGTTGGCGGCAGCGCCCAGCATGCGGCGGTTGAGGGCCTGGGCCGCCGGCAGGCGGAACAGGTGCCGGCCCGCCGTGCCCATGACGCGCGCCAGGGGCCGCTCCCACCATGGATCCAGCTCGTGGGTGCCACCGGCAATCAGCACCAGCCCCCGCACCGGCCGGCGCCGGGCCCACTCCAGGGCGAGCGGCACCCCGTAGCTGTGGGCGCACAGGAGGGGTTCCCGGATGGTGAAGCGCTCCAGCAGCCGGGCCAGATCCCGGATGTGCCGTCCGATGGAATAGCGACGGCTGCTGCTCGACTGGCCGTGGCCGGCGAGGTCGTAGGCCAGCCATTCCCACTGCCGCTCGAGGCAGAACTCCACCTGCGGACGCCAGTTGAAACGGTTGCCAAGGGCGCCGTGCAGGAACACCAGGTCCGGAGAGCCACCAGGACCATGGGCCACCTGCAGCGTCATCCCCCGACGCAGCCGGCAACCCTCCCCCTGCAACGGGTCGGAGGAGGCCATCAAAGCGCCAGGGGGCGCACCTGGCCCGCCACCCGGATCGAGCCACCCGGCTGTGCCGGAATCTCGGCGGCCAGCAGGGAGCGGCAGCCCATGTCCTCCCCCTGCACCACCGCGATGCTGCCGCCGTGTGGCCAGCCAAGGCCCTGCAGATGGCCCGCCAGCGCCGCGGTGGCCGAGCCGGTGGCCGGATCCTCGTAGACGCCGCAGGCGGCGGCGGCATTGCGGCTGTGGAACGTCTGGGGCCCTTCCGCCCAGACCAGCAGGAGCGTCAGCAGCCCCGCCGCCGCCATCAGCCGGGCCCCGTTCTCCATGGCGTAGGCCATGGCGGCCAGGTCCTCCCGGCGGCGCAGGGCCAGCAGGAGATGGTCGGCGCCACCGTGGACGATGGCCGGTGGCAGGGCCGGATCCAGATCCAACGGCCCATAGCCGAACAGATCCAGGCTGGCAGAGAGAAGGTCCGGCGCCACGGGGCGCTGGTGGGTAGGGGGCGACTGGAGGGCGGCACTCCAGCGTTCGCCCTGCCGACGGCCCTCCACCGTGATCTCGGCCTGATTCAGCGTCAGCGGGAAGACCCCATCCCCGAAGCGTTCGGCCAGGGCGGCCCCGAGGGCGACGGTGGCATGGCCGCAGAAGGGCACCTCGGCGGCAGGGGAGAAGTAGCGCACCCGCCAGCCTTCTCCCTGCGGGGCCGCGAAGACCGTTTCCGAATACCCCACCTCGGCGGCGATCCGCTGCATCTGGGGGGCTTCAGGCAACCGCTCGCCGATCAGGACCCCAGCGGGATTGCCGCCCTGATCGCCGTCACTGAAAGCCGCCAGTCGCCGCAGGGTCATGGCAGAGGATGTCGTTGTTCGGCTCAGAGCAGTCTGCTGGCCAGGCCGAAGTAGAGCGCGATCGAGGTGATATCGGCCACCGCCAGGGTGAGCGGGCCGGAAGCGATCTTGGGATCGAGCCGCAGGGCGTGGAACAGGGCGGGAATGGTGAGACCGTAAAAGCAGGCGGCCATCACGCTGAACACGATCGTGGCCGCCACGATCAGGGCCGCTGGCCCCATGCCGAGCCAGAGCACCAGCACCAGGGCCACCAGGGCGGCACAGGAACTGCCCAGCAGCAGGGCCGTGGCCAGCTCCCGCCGCAGGCTGGCTCGGTACCAGCGCCAGGTGGGCGGCGAAAGCTGCAGGGACTGGATCGACACCGTCATGCTCTGGATGCTGACGCTCTCCCCGAGGGCCAGCACGAGGGTGAGGAAGAAGGCCAGGGCGATGCTGCTGGCCAGGGTGAGCTGGAAGACACTCACCAGGACGGCGCAGGCCAGGCCGCTGGCGATGGTGGCCAGCAGCCAGGGGAAACGGAAGCGGAAGGCCCGCAGCGGCGAAGCGCCGCGAACCTGGGACACGCGGAAGCCCAGGGCCTCGAACAGGGCCGCCGCCTGGGCCGGCTGGTCAGGCAGAAAGTCCTCCTCGCTGAACATCGTCACATCCACCACCCCCACCACCCGCTGCTGATCGTTCACCACCGGCAGGGCCAGGAAGCGGTGATCGGCAAAGGCTTCGTGGGCCTCCAGGATCGTGGCGTGCTCCGGGATGGTCACCGGGCGGCGCACCATCAGCGCTGCCACCGGCGTCTCCTCCGCGGCCGACAGCAGACGCCGCAGGGGCAGCACGCCGATCAGGCGCTGCTCCGCATCGAGCACATAGAAGTAGACGATCCGATCAGCAATGTCGCGCCGACGCAGGCTGGCCAGCGCCTGAGCCACCGTCTGGTGGCCATCTAGGCATGACACCGCCCGGCGGGCGATGGTCGTGATCGGTTGGTGGAGGGTGTCGAGCACAGGGAAACCTCAGTCGTCCTCCCTGGCGCGCACGTAGACGATCGTGCGGTTGCCGCTGGGGGCCTCCCGCTCCTCCATCACGAACAGGGAAGGACAGCCCCGCACCAGATCGGAGAGTTTGCGGAAGCCGTAGAGACGGGTGTCGAAGTCGGGCTGGATCTTCTGCAGATAGCTGCCGAAGGTGCCCAGCTGGGTCCAGCCCGATTCATCCACCGAGCGATCCAGGGCCTCCATCAGGAAATCAGCGGGAATGACGGGATGGCCGCTGGCGGGGGGATCGCTGTCGTGGGGGCGGCGGGCACTTTCCGCGGCAGCGGCATCTTCTCCGTGGCGGGCGGCGGTCCGCAGCATCTCGGTGAACAGAAACTTGTGGCAGGCATTGCGGAAGGCCGCAGGGGTCTTCTCCTCACCGAAGCCGTACACCAGCAGGCCTTCCTCCCTCAGGCGCACGGCCAGGCCGGTGAAATCGCTGTCGCTGGTCACCAGGCAGAACCCATCGAAACGGCGGGTGTAGAGCAGATCCATCGCGTCGATGATGAGGGCGCTGTCAGTGGCGTTCTTGCCCACCGTGTAGGCGAACTGCTGCATCGGCTTGATCGAGAACTTGTTCAGCAACGCCTTCCAGGAGGCGCTCTGGGTCGAGGTGAAATCCCCGTAGATGCGCCGCACGATCGCCTCACCGAAACGGGCCACTTCCTCCAGCACCGCCTCGATCACCGCCGCCCGGGCGTTGTCGGCATCGATCAGCACCGCCAGGCGCTTGCCGTTGTCCTCTCCCTGGCCTCCGGCCGGCGCCAGGGCTCCTGTTGGGGTTTTCATCGCTCACCCCCTGGGGGATTGGACCCTAACCGCCCCCAGCGGGTGTCCCCGGATGCCGCCGTCAACCCGCGCCGACAGGAGAATGAAAACCATGGTTCTGCCGCTCGCCGCCGTCGCGCCGCCACCCCTGCTGCCCTGTCCGGCCGAGGCGGGCTGGGAGCTGGTGGCCCGCGGGCGCCTGTCGCGGCGCGGGGCGAACGGAGAACCTTCCGGGGGCTTCTCCGCCGCCAACTACCTGAGCGAGACCGATGCGCTGCTGCTGCTCAGCGATGCCCCCCAGGGCCGCGTGAGCGCCTGGAGCGGCCTGCGGCAGTTGGGGCGCGTGCCGCTGCGGCCCCTGTTCCAGCTCGACCTGAAGGGATCCCCCTCGGCTCCACTACCGGCGGAGATCGATGGTGAAGGCCTGGTGGTGCTCGGCGATCGGCTCTGGGTCGCGAGCGAAGGCCGGCGCAGCACCGACCGGCCGGCCCAGCTGCTGGCCTTCGATCGGGCCAGCGGCCTGCTGGAGCGCGCCTATCCCCTGCCCGACGACTGGCAGCCGGGCCCGGGACGGGGGCTGGGGGCCAACAAGGGACCGGAATCCCTGGCACTGCTGCGCCGGACCGGGCAGGCCGACGTGCTGCTGATGGCCTCGGAATCGCCCCTGCTGCAGGACCCTCCTGGCCAGGTGAGGTTGCTGGGGTGGGCTCTCACCCCCTCCGGACCCGTTGTCCGCCCCCTGGCCCGGCTGGCGATTCCCCCAGGCGATGGCTGGGGGCTGACCGATCTGCTGGTGGTCGACGCTGCCGCTCCAGCGCCTGGGCTGCTGGCCCTGCTGCGGCGCTTCCGGCCCCCCGATCAATGGCAGGCGCTCCTGGCCCACTACCCGCTGCCCGATGGCCGGGCTGATCCGGGCGTCGTGCTGGAGCCGATCCGCCAGTGGGATCTGATCGCGGCCGGCCTGCCGCCCGACAACTGGGAGGCCATGACCCCGGGGCCATCCCAGGCCGATGGGCGGGCCAGCCTGCTGCTGGCGTCGGATGACAACTTCAGCGCCATCCAGGACAACCATCTGGCCCTGCTGGTGCCCCGCCGCAGCGGCCCCTGCCAACCGAACCGATGAACCGACGCGATCTGCTCTCCCTGCTCGGGATCGGGGCCTGTGCCCTCGCCAACACCGCTCGGCCCTCGGCCGCTGCGGGCACAGTGGCGGCGGGGCGGGCAGCGGCGGCCGGCGCGGGTGACAGCCCCTTCCCAGTGGTGCCCACCCCCCTGCCGGTGCCCACCGATGGGCTTGATGCGGACAGCCAGCGGCGTCGGTATGCCCGGATCGAACTGGAGGACAGGCTGGTGCTGCCGGATGGCTTCCGGGCCGACGTGGTGGCGGTCTGGGGGGATCCGTTGGCCGATGGCCGCTTCGGCTTCAACAACGATCACCTCTCCTTCCTGCCCCTGGCCGCGGATCGGGCCCTGCTGACGGTGAACTTCGAGTACATCAGCGCCAGGGCCTGGCGGGAGGGCTATGGCGAAGCCGTGGGCGGGGAACTGCCGTTCGAGGCCCTGATCGAGGCCATGGCCGCCAGGGGCGGGCAGGTGGATGCCGCCAGCCTGCCGGCTGGCGATCCGCTGCTGCAGAGCATGCGCCAGCTGGCGGTGGCGGCCATGGCCGATCTGGGGCTCGGTGTGATCGAGCTGCAGCGGGAGCCCGGCGGCCCCTGGCGGCGTCGGCCGGGGACGTTCGATCGGCGCATCACCGGCCTGAGCGGCTGGGGCGACCCCGCCCAGCGGCTACGCAGCTCCAGTCCGGCGGCGGCCGTGTTCCGCCGCCGCGCGCGGCTCGGCTACGACGACGGACTGGGGGACGCGATCATCGGCAGTTTCGCCAACTGCGCCGGAGGCGAGACCCCCTGGGGCACGGTGCTCAGCGCCGAGGAGAACATGCAGAGCCAGGTGGCCGAGGCGGTGCACGCCGACGGCTCCTCCGTCTCCCCAGCCGAGCGGCCCTTCGCCTACGACGGCCAGCGCCTCGACGGCCTCGGCAATCCCTTCGGCCTGGCGGGCAACAAGTACGGCTGGATGGTGGAGATCGACCCGCGCCGGCCCGAGCGGGCTGCGGTGAAGCACAGCTGGCTGGGCCGCTTCCGCCACGAGGCGGTGGCAGTGAAGGCCGTCGCTGGCCAGCCCCTGATCGTCTACTCCGGCTGCGACCGCCATGGCGGCCACCTCTACCGCTTTGTCAGCGACGCCACGATCCGCGATCCGGCCGATCCGGCCAATTCGGCCCTGTTTGCTGCCGGACGCCTCGAGGTGGCCAGGTTCGATCCGCCGGCCACCGCCGGCGGGGAGGGCCAGGGCCGCTGGCTGCCCCTGGAGCCCTCCACTCCGGTGGCCCCGCTCACCCCCGCCCATTTCGCCCGCCACGGCCTCCACCAGCCGATCCTCCTGCCCCACAGCGACCGCCTCAGGCCCGGCGCCGAAGCCTTCAGCAGCGACGCGGCCGTGGCGGCCTACCGCCACCGGTACCGCACCCTGGCGGACCTCTACCCCGGCCAAGGCGAGGAGCGGATGGGAGCGATCCTGATCGATGCCCATCTGGCCGCCTGCGCCATCGGGGGCACCCCCGGCGCCCGGCCGGAGGACACGGTGATCGATCCCACCAGCGGCGATCTGCTGATCGCCTTCACCGCCGGTGGCGGCAGCGACGACGGCCGGGCCGACCCGGCCATCTTCCCCGGGCCCCAGGGCCAGCCCACCTGGCCCTATGGCTGGATCATGCGTCTGGCCGACGCCGGGCCCCAGAAGGCGGGGGCGTTCCGCTGGCGTCTGGTGGCCACCGGCGGGGCCCCCTGGCAGGGGGGGCTGGGCTTCGCCAATCCCGACAACCTCAGCATCGACCGGCTGGGGAACATCTGGATGATGACCGACCGCTCGACCAAATCGGCCGATCTGGACCTGTTCGGCAACAACAGCTGCTGGGTGCTGCCCACCCGCGGCCCCGGCGCCGGTGGGGCTTTCTGCTTCGCCACCGGGCCGATGGAGTGCGAGCTCACCGGCCCTTGCTTCGACAGCGTCGAATCCACCCTGTTCCTGGCGGTGCAGCATCCGGGCGAGGACAACGGCACCCGCCCCTCCCCGGAGGCCCGTGAGGCCCAGGCCCACCGGCTCATCGACCGGTCCGGCCGCCCCTTCGAGCAACTGCGCTGGGTACCCCAGGGCTCCAACTGGCCGTCCGGGGTGCCTGGCAGGGCCCCCCGCCCCGGGGTGGTGGCGATCCGGCGCCTCAGCGGCGGGCCGCTGCTGGGGAATCAGGCGGTGCCTGCGTCCAGGGAGCGCTCGATCTGATCGAGGGCCTCGTCGAGTGGTTCGATCGCCGTTGCCATGGCAGCATCGCTGGCTTGGGTGCTGGGCCACTGGTGATCGACCTGGCGGCGCAGCTGCTGCAGGCCGCCATCGATGGCCTCCAGCCGGGTGGCCAGGGCCAGCAACCGGGCCTCCCGTTCGTCCATCCCCTGGCGCGCCGCATGCAGATTGCGGCGCAGCTGGTCCACCAGCCGTCGCCGCTCCTGGCGCAGGGGGCCCTCCGCCTCCCGCTGCAGGGACTTCTCCTCCCGCGCCAGGCGGCGGGCCAGGTCGTCGGGATCCAGGGGCCGCCCCCCGCCCGACTCCAGCAGGGGCCGCCGTTCCCGCAGTCGCTCCGGCAGTTGCTGCAGCCGCTCGCAGCAGAGCTGGACGCTGCCCAGGGCCTCCAGATGGCCCGGGTCGGTGAAGCGGACCACGGTCTCCTCTTGTAGGGCCAGGGCCGCCACCGCCAGGCCGCTGGCCCGATCCAGGGCCTCCTCCAGCCCCGCATCGAGCCGCTGGGCATGGAGCCGTTGCGTGCGGCTGCGGCGTCCAGCGGCCCCACCCCTGGCCAGCAGAGCGGCGCTGGCCACGCTGAGGGCGACGGCAGGCAGGATCGCCAGGGGAAGGGCCACCCCCGCGCCACGCACCAGCAAGAGCAGACAGGCCCCGCCGGCGGCGACCGCCAGGGGATGGTCTAGGGGGTTACTCCAGCCCGTCGTCGCCGCCATCAGAAGGCCATCTGCAGATCTTCCATGCGGCGGCGGATGCTGTCCGCCGTTCCAGTGGTGAAATCACCGCCGTTGCTCTCGGCGATGCGGCGCAGCACGGCGGGATCGAAATCCCCCTGGTTGCCGTAGCCCATGGTGAACACACCGATGCGCTCATCACTGGCGAAGCCACTGCGTTTCAGTTCACTGTCCAGTCCCTCCAGTGAGAGGCGCGAGCCGTTGTCCTGGCCATCGGTGAGCACCACCACCGCCAGGATCTCCCCGGGGCGGCGGGTGAGCCGCAGCCAGTCGCGGCCCTGCAGGATGGCGTCGTACAGCACGGTGCCGCCCTCAGCCTCCAGTGAGGCGATGAAGCGGCCGGCCGGGTCACCACCTGCGGCGCCACCGGTCACCACCACCGGAGGGCGCAGCCGGTTGTCGAAATCGAACAGGCCCACGGTGTCCCGCGGACCGATCTGGGCCAGGTAAGCCTGCAGGCTGCGCTGGGCGGCAGGCAGCTTCTCCCCCTGCATCGAACCGGAGCTGTCCACCACCAGCGCCACCCGGGATGGCTTCTTGGCCTGGTTGCGCCACAGGGCGATGATCGCCTCCACCACCTCCGGCCTGGGAGCCCGCAGGGAGTCGTAAACGGCCCGGGGATCGACGCCGTAGGCGGCGGTGACGCGGCTGGGTGGTACTGCCGGGTTGGCCGGCCGCAGCCCCTGATCGGCCGCCAGGCGCTGCACCTCGACACTCTGGAGCCGCTCGATGATCAGCTGAGCCGCCTGCTTCTCCCGGGGCGACACCCAGGGGGCGTCGGGGAGGATCGCCCGCATCGTGCTGGCGTAGGTGGCCCTCGGGTACACCGCCTTGAAGGGCTCCTGGTCGCCATGGCGGGAGGCGTTGACCGCCACCACCGAGGACTCATAGACCGAGCCCACCGAGGCCCAGAAGGGGCCGTTGCGCTGCATGGCCCGGGCGAGTTCGTCGGTGGAGCTGCCGTAGCGCGTCACATGGCGCTCAATGGCCGCCACCTTCGCGCCGTGGGCCTGCACATCCGCCAGGGTGAGGGATTCGGGCCGTTTGCCGGCCACCTCAGCCACCATCGCCACCAGGGTCTGCAGGCCCGAATTGGAGCGGGTCGGTGCGGTGTGGACGTAGCGGATCGGCTGGGAGGGGCCGGCCGGATCCAGCTGGCGGTGGTCGCTGCTGCGCGCCAGCGCGGTGAAGGGATCGGGGCGGTCGAGGCCCTTCGCCAGGGCCGGGGTGGTCATGAACACCATCGGACTGGAGGCCAGGGCCGGCGCATCGGCCGGCGCCGGAATCAGCTCCCGGGTGGGCGCCAGGCGCTGCAGCCGATGCCGCAGCAGATCCAGATAGATCTCGCCATCCACCGAGACCAGGGTGGGGATGCGCGGGTCGTCGGCCGCCTGGCCGCCCTGGAGCACCCCCCGGGCGTGGTTTTCCATCTCGCTGACCACATCCCCGCTACCGGTGGCCCTGCAGCGCACCAGCACCGGGGTGCGGTCGGCCAGCCGCGGCGGCGACTGGGCGATGGCCTTGGCCGCCTCCTGGCAGAAGCCCTTCAGGGCGCTGCCCACCAGCATCTCCAGCTCCAGCGGAGGCGGGCCCAGAAGATTGCAGCCGCTGATCGGCAGGCCAAGCAGCGCGGTGATGACGCCGGCCAACCGCAGGGCCCGTGCCATGGAGCGGTACGGAAAGGTGTGTCCATTCTGCCGGTGATGGCCGATGGCTCCAGCGGCGGCGCTGGCGAGTCCCGGCGCCGCGTTCAGACTGCAAGGCATCCGGAAGTCCCCATTGGAAGCGACCCTGAGCCGCAGGCGCCTGCTTTCGCTCCTGATCGCCAGTGCCTCCCTGGCCCTGGCAACGGCGCCCCTGCCTGGGCTGCGGCGGCCGCTGGTGGTGGCGGTGGGGTCGGAACTGGCCAGAGCGATGGGCGAACTCGAACCCCTGTTCGAGCGCCGCCACGGCGACATCGACCTGGACTGGACGGTGCAGGGCTCCCAGGACATGGTCAACCGCGCCCGGGAGGAGGGACCGGAGCGCCCACGGGTGCTGATCCCCGCCAACCGGGACCTGCTCAAAGAGCTGGGCGGCGAGCTCCAGACCCCGGGGGGGCCGCCACCGTTCCTGCAACCCCCCGTTCCCGTCGCCCGCACCCTGCTGGTGGCCGTGGTCTGGCCGGAGCGGGCCAAGTGGCTGTTCCCGGACGGCCGCTTCTCCTGGCCCCAGCTGCGGCGGGCCGCGGCGGCGGGCCAATGGGGGGCCCTGGGCGCCCCGGCGAGCTGGGGCAGCTTCGATCTGCGCAGCGCCGATCCGATGCGCTCCAACTCCGGCCAGCTGACCCTGGCACTCTGGTGCCGGGGCCAGAACGGCACCGACTGCGCCGCCGCCCTGCGCCGCGCCGTCTACCGACCAGCCCGCTCCACCGACATCCTGCTGCAGGAATTCATCAGCGGCGGACCGAACGAGGGTGACCTGGCGCTGGTGTACGAAGCTTCGGCCCTGGCGCGCCGGAACGAGGCCAGCCGGCAGCGGCCAGGGGGCTATGTGCTGCTGGTTCCGAATCCCACGATCGAGACGGTGCTGGCGGCGGCCGTGCTGCGGGGTCAATCGCTCGGGCGAGCGGACGACGGGGAGAGATTCGTGGCGTTTCTGCTCTCCCAGGAGGGCCAGGGGGTGCTCAAGCGCCTGGGGTTCCGCGGCGCCGACGGCGGCGGCGGCAGCCCGGCCGCCCGCGGGGTGAAACGCCTGCCGCCCCCCTCTCCCGGGGAACGGGAAGAGCTGCTGAGGCTATGGCAACAGGCCGGGTGAAGGAGTCGTGGCGCACGCCGCCGCGTGTTTCCAGTCACGCGGGATGGTGCGCCAGCCGACGGACGCCGGCTAAAGAATGGACGGCTCCCTAACTATCCAGAAATGACAGAATTCGGCCCGCTTTTCTGATGCTTGCCAGGCCGTGATCAACATGGAGATCGTGTCACCATGGCGGGGCTTCACTGCTGAGCGCGCCCAGCCTCTGGGCGCCGATCCAACTGCCAGAAGGTTGTGCTCACCTGCGACGCCCTGTTCCTATCGGATCTGCATCTGGGCTCCAATCAGTGCGAAGCCGGCCACCTGGCGGCCTTTCTGGAGTGCATTCGGCCCAGGCAACTGTTTCTCGTCGGCGACATCATCGATCTTCAGGCGATCCGCTTCAACGCCAACGTCGACGCCGACTTTCTCACCGATCTGATCGACTCCCTGCTGGCCGGCCAAGAGGAGAATCCCCTGGCCAGCGAGAGGCTGCTGAAGGCCCAGCTGCTGCGGGCTTCCCACCGGCGGGTGTTGGAGCGGTTCCAGGCCCTGCACCGGGACGGGGTGGGCATCACCTACATCCCCGGCAACCACGATGCCTACCTGCGCCGGCACGCCGGACTGGAACGGCCGGGCTTCGCGATTCGCCGTCAGGACGTGTACCTCACCCCCTCCGGGCAACGGCTGCTGGTGCGCCACGGCGATGAGTACGACCGGCTGATCCGCTTCCACGCCGGTGCTGCCGAGGGTCTGGCCCGCCTCCAGGAGCACTACAGCGCCGGCATCAATGGCCTGCTCTTCCCCTTCACCCGGCCGTCCAACGGGCCACTGCAGGACGGCTGGAATGCGGAGGGAATCCTGCAGAGCGCCGTGGATCTTCTCGCCAGTCACCAGGAATGGCCGATCCCGATCAGCCGGGGGCTCAACTCCTCCGGTGGTTTCTCCCTGGCCTTCCTGCTCGAGAGTGCCCTCAAGAGCCGCACGGGGCACGACCGGCTGATCAAGCGAAGGATCATCCAGCATCTGCAGCGGGCAGGGCGGGGTCCGCAGGCCCTCGACGGGCTGATCAACGGCCACACCCACATCCCCGAAGCCACCCCTCTGGGGCTGCCAGGGCCGATCAGCGAGGGCGGCGGCCCCTGCCACATCACGTACTACAACACCGGCAGCTGGGCCCGCAGCCAGCGCAGGCTGGGACGCACAGCGCTGGTGGTGGCCCCCAACGGAACCGTCGGGATGGTGCGCTTCGACCGACGCCAGGGCATCGAACCCTTCCAGCCCCCCCGGTTCCCCTTCAACACCTATCCGATGCAGCCCTGCCCGGGCTGTGGTGTGGGGGTCGCGATGCTCGACACAGCGTGAGGCAACTGACGTGACCCCCTTCAGTGGTCCTGTTCCTTTGGGAGCTGGTGGGTTGATCAGGCCGCTTTCCATTGCTGGAAGACTT
This sequence comes from uncultured cyanobacterium, assembly GCA_903917565.1. Classification (GTDB taxonomy): domain Bacteria; phylum Cyanobacteriota; class Cyanobacteriia; order PCC-6307; family Cyanobiaceae; genus Cyanobium. Next base: position 378,258 of record CAIXBB010000001.1, read on the forward strand.
GCAGTGGCGTACGCCCCTGGAGAGCCGAATGCGGTCTGTAGGAACTTAGGGCTACATTGTGTGCTTCTCAGGCAATACTTTTGCCTCCGGCAACGATGCGAAGAGCCCAATAGTCAAGGATTCATCCCTGAATCGGCTGTTGATTGAGACTCCAAAGAGCTGCAACGCTTTGTCGGTCTCATCAAGGAGGGCAACGGTGAACCAGTGCTCCCACAGGAACAATCTGACTCTCAGTCAGCGTGTCAAAGCCATCAACACGCCTCCATCAGGTATCGACGATAGCTGAGACTTGAACTGACAAGAAGGTGAGACGGTGATGATATACCCTGCAAGGAGTGTTGTGGTGTCATTCCCAGGCGTGGTCTGCCCTAGGCTGATGCTTTGAGGCCGCGCAGTTGTTGACCCTCAGTCAGGTCCAAGAAGGTGCTCGCGTTTCGATCCACAGCCTGCCCATGCAGCCGGAACTGCAACGACGTCTGCTGTCCATGGGGGTCAGGCCAGGGGTGGAGATTGAAGTGCTGCGCCGGGGCAAACCCGGCGGAATTCTGCATCTTGCCAGTGGCCTGCTGGAATTCATGCTGCGCCAGGAGCAGGCGGCCGAAATGGAAGTGACGCTGATCTCTCCTGGCTGAGCGCTACCGAACGGGAGGGGTTCTCAGCTCAAGGACAGGATCAGGCCACCTCCCTGGTACACCACAAAGGCCATCACCCAGGCGAGCGACAACGACCAGCCCAGTGACAGCAAGGCGAAGTTGCGACTCCTGGACTCCTGGATCTGGGCCGCCACGGTTCCAAGGCAGGGGGTGTAGAGGAGCACGAATGTCATGAAGCTGAGCGACTGCAGCGGCGTGATGGCGGTCTGAATCGCACCGCCGAGGCCGGAGGCGGTGGTCCCGTAGATCACCGCCATCGCCCCCAGCAGGATTTCCTTGGCAATGAAGCCGAAGAAGAGTGAGACGGTGAGCTCGGGATTCATGCCGATCGGCCCCAGCAGCGGCTGGAAAAATCGGCCGATCCCCGCCGCCAGCGAAGTCCCGGTGGCCTCCGTTGCGCCCGGGGGCAGGTTGGTGAGCAGCCAGATGGCACCCGCACCCAGGATGATGAAGACCCGTGTGGTGACCATGAAATTCAGCATCGACGTCCAGCCACGGCGCAGGATGGTGATCAGGCTGGGGGCCCGATAGGGCGGAAGCTCAAGCACGAAGGCCCCATCACTGGGGTAGGCCCGCTTGAACACCAGGCCCGTGATCACGGCCGCCGCAAAACTCAGCATGTAGAAGCCGAACAACACCAGTCCGGGCGCCCACCAGGGCCTGGGGAAGAACACCGCGGCCATGAAGATGAACACGGTCAGCCTGGCCTGGCAGAGGGCAAAGGGAATGCACAACATGGCCAGCAGGCGCATGCCCCGATCCCGGATCACCCTGGTTCCCATGATCGAGGGCACGTTGCAGCCGAAGCCCATGACCTGCAGCACAAAGGCTCGCCCATCCAGCCCCAGCCAGTGCATGAACCCATCCATCAGAAAGGCGGCCCGTGGCAGGTAGCCCGAATCTTCGATGATGCCGATCAGCACATAAAACACGAAAATCAGGGGCAGAAACGTTGCCACCGTGCTCACCCCCAGCCAGAGGCCATCCACCAGAAAGTGCCGCAGCTGCTCCGGACAGCCCAGCATCCGCAGGCCTGGCTCCAACCAGCTCGCCTCTATCCAGTCGAGTGCCGTTGCGAGCAGGTCCTGGATCGGCGTGGTCACCGCGTAGAGCAGCTGAAACACCGCCAGCACAATCGCCAGGAAGATCCCCACCCCCAGCAGCGGATGGAGCAGCACGCGATCGACAAGACGGGTGCGCTGATTGAGCAACCCCGCCGGCATGGCCACGAAGCGGGCCACCAGGTCCTGTTGCCACCCATCCAGTGCCGGGGACGCCACCTCAGGGAGGCCTTGGAGCGGCCCAGCGGCACACATGGGCGCTTCGCCCCACTGGTGCAACTGGTCGATCAGCGCATCGATGCCCTGGTTTTGCTTGGCGCTCACCGGCAGCAGCGGCAGGCCGAGGGCCTGGGACAGTCCTTGATGGTCAATGGCGATGCCGAATCGCCGGGCTTCATCGCTCATGTTGAGCGCCGCCAGCACCGGCAGACCCAGCTGTCGCATCTGCAGCAGCAGCCGCAGCTGGCTGTTGATCTGGCTGGCGTTCAGCACCACCAGCACCAGGTCGGGCGGCGTGTTGGCCATGAAGCGCTGCACCACGGCCTCGTCCTCACTGCTGCCGCTCAGGTCGTGGATCCCCGGCAGGTCCACAAGCTCGTAGGTGGTGCCGTGGCCATCGTCTGGCATGGGGCCCCGCAGCAGCTCCACCGTCAGGCCAGGCCAGTTGGCAATCTGCGCATGACCGCCGGTGAGCCGGTTGAAGAGCGTCGATTTGCCGGTGTTGGGCATCCCCAACAGCGCCACCTGAAGGCCTGCATCATCGCCACGGTGCCCGTGTGCCCCCCGGCCATGGCAGGAGCCGGTACCGGTCCAGCGCCATCCGGCGGGCCGCTGGTGGGCGCTCTCGTCCCGACTGCCGCAGGCCGGACAGGACTCCGCAGAGGCCGTGCCGGCGGGTTCAGTGAAGGACATGGACACCACGTTGAGGTTGAGCCGCTCGTATCGCCATAACACGGTAACGGGATGGAATCAGCGGCCGCTCAGCCCCCCGTGGCACCACTGAGACCGCCTTTGCTGTGACTCAGGTCCGTTCCTTCCAGGAACTGCTGGTCGAGGAGCAGCAAAGCGGCGCTGTTGTTGCCAGCCAGCCGCAGGCGCTTACGAACGAAGCGGGCTTCGGCCCCCTCCTGGGGCTGTTCGGCCACGAACCAGTCGAGCATGGCGGTGGCGCTGCGTTCACCAACGCTTTCGGCCATGTGATCCACCTGATCGAACAACGTCTGAGCCGAAGGCCAGCTGCGTTCCGGGGCCCCGATCGTTGGCAATTCCAGCTGGCTCTTGTCGTGCATGGTGGTGGAAAAACCGGCCAGATCCTTTTCCCGCAGCCTGATCGACATGGCCAGATGTTGGTTGATGGCACCGGTGAGCTCTTTCACGTGGATCGCAGGGATAGCACCCTCATCAATAGCCAGGGCCAGATGGCATGGCTGATGGATTCTCACAATCCCATGTGACATTGGTTACGGGGTTTCTACAGAGTCAGCAAGGGCAGGGTCTGTTGTGCAGGACTGGCGCATGGACGGGCTTTTCCCGTTGCCTCTTGTTGGTCGCATGGAAGGGCCTGGGGCTCTAACCCCCGCATGACGCCGCCGGATCGCCGCGGGGGCTATCCTCCCTGGCGCTTCAAGGACGCCAACCAGATCAATCCTTGAAGACCCGTTAACCTGCCCATAACACAGATGGGTGGAATGGGTTGCTATTCATACGGTGCACCACAATTGGCTTTTCTGATGACCTTCGCGAAGAAGGCCCTGATTCTCTCCGCTGCCAGCGCTGTCACGGCTGGATTGGCGGTTCCGGTGATCGCCCAGAGCAATTCCATCAGTGGAGCCGGGGCCACCTTTCCCGCCCCGGCCTACCAGCGCTGGGCCGTTGATTTCGCCAAGGAAACCCAGAAGCAGGTGAACTACCAGGCGGTGGGCTCCGGCGCCGGTGTGCGCCAGTTCCACGCCGGCAGTATCGACTTCGGCGCCACCGATGAGGAGCTGAACGCCTCCAAAGGTGAGTTCACCAAGGGTGTCACCGCCCAGCGCGGCGCCGTGCAGATCCCGATGATGGGCGGCACGGTCACCCCCGCTTACAACAACCCCAGCTGCAAGAACCTCAAGCTCACCCAGACCCAGGTCGCTGACATCTTCCTTGGCAAGATCAAGACCTGGGATCAGCTGAAGTGCGGCAAGGGCTCGATCACGGTGGCCCACCGCTCCGATGGTTCCGGCACCACCTATGCGTTCACCAACTCCCTCTCCTGCTTCTCGCCGGAATTCAAGACGGCAGTGGGCGCGGGCAAGGCCGTCAAGTGGCCCGTGGGCGTCGGCGGCAAGGGAAATGATGGTGTGGCAGGCTTGATTCTGAACACTCCTGGCTCCATTGGTTACCTCAACCAGGCCTTCGTGAAGGGCAAAATCACCCCTGTAGCCCTCCAGAACAAAGCTGGCAAGTTCGTGCTGGCCGACGATGTCAGCGGTGCTGCCGCTCTCAACAGCATCAAGCTGGATGAGCGACTCGGCGGTGAAGACTGCAATCCTGCCGGCGCGAAATCCTTCCCGATCGCTACGTTCACCTGGATCCTGGCCTACCAGAAGGGCAATGGCGAGAAGGCTGCCACTCTGCGGCAGTTCCTGCTCTGGGGGCTCTCTCCCAAGGGCCAGAACATCGCCAAATCGCTGGATTATGTGCCCCTCACCGGTGCCGTGCTGGCACGGTCCCGCGCAGCGGTGGCCAAGATCGGTGGTTGATCCTGGTGAGGTTTCACCCCTCAGGGGGTGATTCGGGGGAGCTCTGGCTCCCCCCTTTTTCATGGGGCATCAACGAGGGGCATCAGACCTCGCTGACCCCTTCGATCCGGTCCTCGATCTCCTGATAGATCTCCTGAAGCTGGGCGATGTTCTCCTCGCACGTCTCCCAGTAGCCGCGGCCGTTCACCTCCAGCAGGGTGCCGACGATGCGGCGGAAGCTGTGGGGGTTGAGGTCCATCAGCCGCTGGCGCATCTCCGGGTCATTGATGAAGGTGTCGTTGGCCTCCTCGTACACGAAGTTGTCGACGGCGCCACTGGTGGCGCTCCAGCCCAGGGTGAAGTTGAGCCGCTTGGCCACTTCTCGCACACCCTCGTAGCCTGAATCCAGCATGCCCTCGTACCACTTGGGGTTGAGCAGCTTGGTTCGCGAATCGAGGCGGATGGTTTCGCTCAGGGAACGCACCTGGGCGTTGGCGGTGGTGGTGTCGGCGATGTAGCTGGTGGGAGCCTTGCCATCGTCGCGCAGGCCGGCGATCAGCTTGGTGGGGTCAGAGTCGAAGTAGTGGCTCACATCGGTGAGGGAAATCTCGGCCGAATCCAGGTTCTGGAAGGTCACATCGGCGGTCTTCATCGCCGATTCGAACACCTCACGGTTCTGGTTCATCTCACCGGGGTTATCGGCGTTGAAGGCAAACGTCTTGCGGCTGAGATACATCTCCTGCAGCTCGCCCTCCTCCTCCCAGGTGCTGTTCTCCACCGCCAGGTTGACGTTGGAGCTATAGCTGCCGCTGGCATTGGAGAACACCCGGGTGGCGGCCTCACGGAGGGAAATGCCCTGCTCGGCGGCCTGCTCCTGGCTGTGCTTGCGCACGAAGTTCATCTCCAGGGGCTCATCGGCCTCGGCGGCCATCTTGACGCCCTGGTCGATCAGGGCCATCTGGTTGATGAACAGGTCGCGGAACACACCCGAGCAGTTCACCACCACATCGATGCGGGGCCGGCCCAGCTCCTCGAGGGAAAGCAGTTCCAGCTTGTTCACCCGGCCAAGGGAATCGGCCATGGGACGCACACCGATGAACCAGAGGATCTGGGCGAGGGATTCGCCGTAGGTCTTGATGTTGTCGGTGCCCCAGAGCACGCAGGCGATGGTTTCCGGCCAGGCCCCCTGCTCGGCCTTCTGGCGCTCGATCAGCCGGTCGACCACCACCTTGGCGGCGGCAATGGCCGCCCGGGTGGGGATGGCCTGGGGATCGAGGGCATGGATGTTCTTGCCGCTGGGCAGCACCCCGGGATTGCGGATCGGATCCCCGCCGGGTCCAGGCAGCACGTACTCGCCGTCGAGGGCCCGCAGCAGGCTCTCCATCTCCATGTCGGCGCAGATCTGCTCCAGGCAGAAGCGCAGGTAGGCGAACTGGCGATCCAGTTCAGTGACATCCACAGCGGGGAAACCCGCCTGGCGGCAGGCGCTCAGCCAGGGGCTGGGCAGGCGGTAGCCGAAGCGCTCCAGGAGATCGAAGAACCAGACGAAGCGGCGCTGCAGGCTCACCCGGCCGTCGCTGCCGGTCACCTGACGCACCATGGCGCCCACCGCCGAGCGGCAGGCCTCGGTGATCACCCGGTTGAGTTCCACATCCGCCAGCACGCCGGCGTCGTTGCTTCTGTACACGTCGGCGATGGTGCGGCCCCGGCTCTCGGCCAGCAGGGCCGGCAGGGAACGCAGGCCTTCGTCCTCCCGCTCCAGGGCGGAAATGCTCACCAGGGTGGCGATCGCCTCCTCGGCGGTGGGCGGCTTGCCGATGGTGTGCAGGCCGCAGGGGAGCAACCGGCTCTCGATCTCCATCAGCTGGCGGTACACGGCCCCCACCACCCCATCACGGCCGTCGAGGTCGAGCGCCGCCGCATCGGCATCGGCCCCGGGCAGCACCACGTCCTTGTCGAGGTTGCACTGGCGCGCGGTTTCGATGATGGAGTTGACGATCTGCACACCTCTGGAACTCTCGCGCAGCTGCTGGTAAGACCCCACCAGTTCGCCCAGCTCCTTGAGGCCCTTGTAAAGGCCGGCGTTCTCGGCCGGTGGGGTGAGGTAGCTGATGGTGGAGGCATAACCCCGCCGCTTGGCGATGGTGGCCTCCGACGGGTTGTTGGCGGCGTAGTAATACAGGTTGGGCAGGGCACCGATGAGCGAATCGGGATAGCAGGTCTCGCTCATGCCCATCTGCTTGCCCGGCATGAACTCCAGGGAGCCATGGGTGCCGAAGTGGAGCACCGCATCGGCGCCCCACACCTTCTCCAGATAGGTGTAGTAGGCGGCGAAGCCGTGGTGGGGGCTGGCGCTGCGCGAATAGAGCAGGCGCATCGGGTCTCCCTCATAGCCGAAGGTGGGCTGTACCCCCACGAACACGTTGCCGAAGTGGCGGCCGTAGATGAGCAGGTTGGTGCCATCGCTGTTGAGGCTGCCCGGGGGCTTGCCCCAGTTCTCTTCCAGGCGTTCGGAATAGGGGGTAAGCCGTTCGTACTCCTCGACACTCATGCGGTGGGCGATCGCCAGCTCGGGGGCGCCTTCGAGGGCCTCCGGATCACTGAGCACCGCCTGCATCAGCTCCTTCGGGGTACGGGGCATGGCCTCCACCGCGTAGCCCTTCGCCTTCATCTCCTCCAGCACCCGGAAGATGGAGCCGAACACGTCGAGGTAGGCGGCGGTGCCCACATTGCCCTTGTCGGGGGGGAAGCTGAACACGGTGATCGCCAGCTTCTTCTCGGCGCGGGGCATGATCCGCAGCGAGGCCCAGCGAATGGCCCGCTCGGCGATGGCCTCCACTCGGTCCTGCAGGGTGTGGGCCTTGCCGGTGGCATCGTCGCGCCCCGAAAGCACGATCGGCTCGATGGCGCCATCAAGCTCGGGGATGGCGATCTGCAGGGCCACCTGCACCGGGTGCAGCCCCAGGTCGCTCTCCTCCCACTCCTGGGTGGTCTGGAACACCAGGGGCAGCGCCACCATGTAGGGGCGGTTGAGCCGCGTGAGGGTCTCGATGGCCTTGGGATGGTCCTGGCGGGCCGGACCGCCCACCAGGGCGAAGCCGGTGAGGCTCACCACCCCGTCCACCAGGGGCTGCTCAGGTTGGAGGGGGTCGTAGAAGAAGGAGGAAACGGGCCGGGAGAAATCGAGGCCGCCGCAGAACACCGGGATCACGGTGGCGCCCCGGTACTCCAGTTCCTGGATCACGGCCACATAATGGGCCTCGTCACCGGTGACGATGTGGCTGCGCTGCAGCACCAGGCCGATCACCGGCCCCCGGCGGGCCTGCTCACTGAGATCGGTGCGGCTGGCGCTCCAGTTGAGGTACTCCTTGAGGTCTTCGAACATGCCCGGGGCCATGGGATGCCAGATGCCCAGGTCCGGGAACACCACCGGGTCGGCCACGGTCAGCTGGGGCCGGCCCAGCTCGGCTTTGTCGAACACGTAGCGGTCGGCCAGCATCAGCAGGAAGTTGCGCAGGTTGTCCGGCGTTCCTCCCAGCCAGTATTGGAAGCTGAGCATGAAGCAACGGGCGTCCTGGGCCTTCTCCACCGGCAGGTACTTGAGCACCGTCGGCAGGGTGTTCAGCAGCTTGAGCATGGCGTCCTGGAAGCCGGCCCCATTGGCTTCCTTGCGCTTACGCATGAACTGGGCAATGGCGCTCTTGCTCTGGCCCAGCTGGGCCATCGAGAAGGTGCCCAGCTTGTTGAGGCGCATCACCTCCGGCATGGAAGGGAACACCACCACCGCCTTGAGCCGGTCACGATGTGGGGCCACGGCGTCGACCACCTTCTGGGCCAGGTCCTCGATGAAGATCAGCGAGGCGATGAAAACGTCGGCGGCGGCCACGTCGGCGCAGAAGTCGGCGTAGTTGTCCGGGTCGCGCAGCTCCTCGATCAGGTAGCCGCTGAGCTCCACCGCCAGGGGACCGTGCTGGTCGTTGAGGCCGGTGGCGGCGGTGGTGAGGGCGTTCTGGTACTGGGGTTCGAGCACCACATAGACGGCCTTCATCACCACCCGGTCGTTGGCGCCATCGGTGGGGGCAGGGCTGACCCGGCGGCTGGCGGAACGGACCTGCGTGAACATGCGGCGGATGCGTTGAGCAATGTGAAGCAGCCTACGGAGAGCCGTGCGCCCGTGCGACCCCGGCTTGCAAGGCGTTACAGGCCCCTGGGGGTCTCCGCCAGGCGGCCGTATCCCAGCCGGCTGAGCAGGGGCCCGGTCATGGCGGTGGTGATCAGCGCCATCAGCACCCCCATCGTGAACAGCTCGGTGCTGATCACCCCCAGCTCCAGCCCCACATTGAGCACCACCAGTTCGGTGAGGCCGCGGGTGTTCATCAGCCAGCCCAGGGCCTGCGCTTGTTTCGACTCCACGCCGCTGAGGCGGGCCATGGCCCAGGTGCCGGCGAACTTGCCCGTGACCGCCACCAGGAGCACCAGGGCCGCGGCGACCCACAAAGCGGGGCGGTCGAGGCTGCCGATGTTCGTGCCGAGACCGCTGACGGCGAAGAACAGGGGCAGCAGCAGCCGCAGCACCACCGCCTCCAGCCTCAGTTCCAGCCAGTGGTGCAGCGACTCATCCCGGGGCATGGCCAGGCCCCAGAGGAAGGCGCCGAAGATCGCATGCACGCCGAGCAGTTCGGTCACCACGGCGCTGAACAGAGCACCACCGAACAACAGGGTCTGCAACAGCGGGCCCATGGGCCGGTGGTGGTGCCGGCGCTCCAGGGAGCGGCGCAGCGGGCGGGTGGCCCCGATCAGCACCACGGCCCAGGCGGCGGTACCCAGCAGTGGTGGCAGGACCCCGAGCAACGAACCGGAACGGGTGTAGGCCACCACCGTTGCCAGCAGCGTCCAGCCCACCACGTCGTCGATGGCCGCCGCGCTGAGGGCCAGGGCCCCCAGGGGCCGACGCAGCAGGTCCCGTTCCCGCAGGATCCGCGCCAGCACCGGGAAGGCGGTGATCGCCATGGCGGTGCCCAGGAACAGGGCCGTGTCGAGCCGCCCTTCCCCGGGAATCAGCGACGGCTGCCAGCGCTCCAGCAGCTTCGCCAGCAGCACCCCCAGGGTCAGGGGCAGCAGCACCCCGACGGTGGTGATCCGCATCGCCAGAGGCAGACGGCCCTGCAGCAGCCGCGGGTTGAGCTCCACCCCCACCAGGAACATGAACAGCACCAGACCGAGCTGGCCCAGCAGATGCAACTGCGCCCGCACCGGGGCCGCGAACAGCGTGCTCTCCACTGCCGGTGCCAGCACCCCGAGCAGGCTTGGCCCCAGCAGGATCCCCCCCACGATCTCGCCGATCACCCGTGGCTGGCCAAGGCGCTCTGCCAGGGCGCCGACCAGCTGGGCCACCACGATGACCACGGCCACCGCCAGCAGTGCCGTGGCCGGCATGGACATCACCATGGGCTGCAGAGGAGGGGCGCTCCATCCTGGAGGCGTGGTTCACCGCCGCCCATAGGCTCGGCAGAATCCGTAGCCACCGGTTCGGACCCTGGCCCCACCACCCCCACCGGTCCACTCCCTCGCCATGACGACCTTTCCCAGCCCCAGCACCAGCTCCGATCCGATCCCGGTGGTGGTGGCCGGCGCCCTGGGCCGCATGGGTGCCGAGGTGATCAAGGCCGTGGTGGCGGCCCCCGATTGCACCCTGGCAGGAGCCATCGACACCACCCCCGGCCAGGAAGGGGAGGATGTGGGGCTGGCCCTCGGAATCGGCGAACTGGAGGTGCCGCTCAGCGCCGATTTCGAGGGCACCCTCTGCCAGGCGAGCCAGGCGGTGCGCCAGGCCGGCCCGGGCGGCGGGGCGGTGCTGGTCGACTTCACCCACCCCAGTGTCGTCTTTGAACACTGCCGCGGCGCCTTCGCCTACGGCGTCCATCCGGTGATCGGCACCACCGGCCTGCGTCCCGACCAGCTGGCGGATCTGGCCATCTTTGCCGACAAGGCCTCGATAGGGGGCGCGGTGGTCCCCAATTTCTGCGTGGGCATGGTGCTGCTACAGCAGGCGGCGGCGGCGGCGGCCCGTTTCTACGACTACGCCGAGCTCACCGAGCTGCACCACAACGGCAAGGCCGATGCCCCCAGCGGTACCTGCCTCAAGACCGCCGAACTGATGGAGGAACTCGGCAAGTCATTCAACCCCCCCCAGGTGGAGGAGCACGAAAGCCTGGCAGGCTGCCGGGGGGGGCTTCGGGAGAGTGGCCTGCGGCTCCATTCGGTGCGGCTGCCCGGGCTGGTGGCCCACCAGGAGGTGATGTTCGGCTCCCCCGGCGAGACCTACACCCTGCGCCACGACACGATCGAGCGCACTGCCTACATGCCCGGGGTCTTGCTCACGGTCCGCAAGGTGCGCAGCCTTGGGGGGCTGGTCTATGGACTGGAGAGGCTCCTGTGAGCTGCCCCCCGCTGAGCCCATGCTGATCCCCCTCAAACCCGGCGAGCTGGTCCGCCTGATCCCGGCGGTGGCCACCGGCTCCCAGTTCAGCGCCAGCAGCGGCGACCCGCGCAAACTGCTGCAGCGGGTGCTGATTTCGGTGATCGGCGGGGTGATCTCGCTGCTGATCAGCCAGGTGCTCCTGTTCCGCAGCCAGGCCGGTCCGGTGTTCCTGGTGGTGGGCTTCGTCTTTCTTCTCTATGTCCTCTGGGGTCCGATCGTGGAAGCGGGCCGCCGCAACGCGCTGATGCGGCGCTACCCGGTGGCCGCGATTTTTGAGGGGGAGGTGGCCGACCTGTTCCGGCGGGAGGTGGTGGAGAACCGGCGGGAGCAGGCCAACCGCCAGGGGCGGCTCGAGCTGGTGGAGAACAGGCGCACCTGGCTGTGCCTGGAGCTGGAGGACGAGGAGGGCTACCTGGGCCAGATCCGCTTCCCCCTGGAAAAGAAGCATGAACTGATCCGGCCAGGCATGGTGATCCGCTGCCTGGTGCTGAGCGAACGCAAGGACTTCTCCCGCATCGGTGCCCTCTCGGATGGCTGGCTGCCGCAGCTGAAGCAGTGGGTCGGCGAGTACCCCTACCTGCTGCGGCCGGCCTTCGAGGAGCTCTGCCTGCGCCGCCTGGGGTGAGGGAAGCTGGACGGATCCGAAACATTGCGTTACAATTCACGCAACACTTCTCAAGGAGTCCTCCCATGACCGCCGCCACCCCCACAGCTCCAACCGCCCTCGATCGCTCCGCCATCCGCGGTGCCACCGTCACCACCGAAGATGGCGGTCGTCTCAACGCCTTCGCCACCGAGCCCCGCATGGAAGTGGTGAGCCCCGAGAGCGGCTGGGGCTTCCACGAGCGCGCCGAGAAGCTCAACGGCCGCATGGCCATGCTCGGCTTCATTGCCCTGCTCGCCACCGAATTCGCCCTGGGCGGCGAAGCTTTCACCCGCGGCCTGCTCGGCATCGGCTGATCACGGCTGGCCCCATCGCCGCAGCAGACTTTCTGTTGCGGCTTTTTTGTGGCCATGCGCCCTTCGCTCCACGCCCGGATCAACGGAGCCGGCCCCACCGGCGCCCTGACGGCCCTGGCCCTGGCGCAGGCAGGTTGGCGCGTGAGCCTGCACGATCCCCTCTCCCCCGGGGCACTGCAGGCCCGTGAACGGGCCTATGCCTTCACCCATTCCAGTCGTGCGCTGCTGGAGCGCCTGGGCCTCTGGAGCGACCTGCGTCCCCACCTGGTGCCCTTCCGCCGCCTGCAGCTGCAGGACGTGCCAACGGCGCACCGGGTGATCTTCGAGCCGGCGGACCTGGGGGACGCTGACGCGGTGGGTTGGATCGGATCCCACCGGCCCCTGATGGCACTGCTGCTGCTGCGCCTGGGCCAGCACACCTCCGTTGGCCTTGCGCTCGGGCTGGACGCAGCCATCGCCACCACCGCCGACCCCGATCTGCTCGTGGCCGCCGACGGACCCGACTCCCCCACCCGGCGGGCCCTGGGGATCGGCCAGTGGAGCCACCGCTACGCCCAGTCCTGCCTCACCGTCCAGGTGGAGATGGGCGGCGCCGCCGACGACGAGGCCTGGGAGCTGCTGCGTCCTGAAGGCCCCTTTGCGGTGCTTCCCCTCGGCGGGCGTCGCTTCCAGCTGGTCTGGAGCGCGCCCACCGCCCGATGCCAGCAGATCGAAGCCCTCAGCGGCCCTGCCTTCCTCGACCGGCTGGCGGGGGCCCTGCCTGACGTGCTCCAGCCGGAGTCCCTGCTGACGGAGCCCCGCAGCTTTCCGGTGGCCCTGCAACTGGCCCGGCGCCTGCATCGCGGCCGCACGGTGCTGGTGGGGGAAAGCGCCCACCGCTGTCATCCGGTGGGCGGCCAGGGGTTGAATCTCTGCTGGCGCGACGTGGCGGTGCTGCATCAGCTCGCCGAGCGGGCCGCCCGGGGAACGCTGCATCCGCGCCACCTCGGTGCCGCCTACGGGCGCCGCCGCTGGCCCGATCTGCTGCTCACCCTGCTGGCCACCGACCTGCTGGTGCGACTCTTCTCCAATCGTCTGCCCTGGCTGCTGCCCCTGCGCAGCCTGGCCTTCGAGGTCCTGGCGCGCTCCGGCTGGAGCAGGGCTCTGGCCCTGCGGGCCATGACCCAAGGGCCTTGCCGCCTGCGGCAGACGCTCCCAGCATGGGCGGATGGTGATCAGCAGCTCTCCCCAGCCCCTGCCCTCTCCGGCCATGGTGCGATTCCTGCGCCATCAGCTCGGACTGAGTGAGAACGCCCTCCAGCTGGGGATCAAGCAGTCCCAGCTCGAGCAGGCGCCGCTTCCGGCCGTGCTCTGGCGTTTCGGCCTGATCAGCCTTGAGCAGTTCGAAGCCGTCCTCACCTGGCAGGACCAGCAGAACTGAGGCTCAGCGGTAGATGATCAGGGACTCGATCGGATGCTCCTGCGGCAGCCGGCTGCGGCCCTCCAGAGCCGCCAGTTCCGCCAGGAAACCGAAGCCGCACAACTCTCCACCCGCCTTCTGCACCAGCTCTGTGCAGGCCGCGGCGGTGCCGCCGGTGGCCAGCAGATCATCCACGATCAGCACCCGCCGGCCATCGCCGAGGGCATCGCTGTGGATCTCGAGCCGGTCGGTGCCGTACTCCAGGCTGTAATCCACCCCGATCACCTCGCCGGGAAGTTTGCCGGGCTTCCGAACCGGCACGAACCCGACGCCGGTGACGGTGGCCAGGGCGGTGCCGACGATGAAGCCGCGGGATTCGATGCCCACGATCAGGTCCGGCTGGACCCGCTCGCAGAGCAGCTCCAGCAGCCGGATCGCCTCCCTCCAGCCCTCGGGATCCCGCATCAGGGGGGTGAGGTCACGGAAGAGAATGCCCGGTTTGGGAAAGTCGGGAATGTCCCGGACCCAGGTGCGCAGATCGATCGATGAAGGGCTGCTGGGCATCGTGCTGGTGAAGGGACCGGTACCGGCGACGTGACGGATGGACGGCGCCGCTGGCATCATCGCAGTCATGGCCAAGGACACTTCGGAATCAGCGAGCCTGGAACGCACCTCCCGCCCCCTGCCCCGCAGGGGACTGGAGCGGCTTGATCTGATGCTGCTCTGCATGGAGGCGCTCGACCTCAACGGAGGCGAGGCGATGGTCTGGCTGAGCGAACAGCTGGGCTATGGCGGGCTCTTCCCCAACCGGGTGGAGCTGTGGAAGCGGCGCTGCCACAACCCCCTGCGGCGCACCTGTCGGCGCGGCGAGGTTCCCGTCGACGAAACCGATGCCCTGATCCGCATCCTCTGCGTCATGGCGGATCGCCTCTACCCGATGCTGCGCTCCCTGCTCTCCAGCAGCGAGCCGGAGGCGGTGGCGAGCGAGCGCTGGGCCCTGTTCCAGGGTCGTCTGGGGGAACTGGTGCAGGAACGGATGAATCCCCGCCGCAGCGGCGTCCAGAAACTGCTCGATCCCAAGGCCGGAGCGGCCCAGCGCCTGCAGCTTGTCCAGGGCCTCAGCCTCTGCGCCGGCCACGGGGGTTTCGAGCGCATCAAGGCCAGCCTGATGGACGCGGTGGCGTGACCCCGTCCCCCTAAGCCCCCCATGGTTCAGAGTTCCGTGATGAAGCAGAGCCTCGTCTTCGATCAGCTCAGCTGCCGCCTCCAGGTGGAAGGGCTCCCCGACGTCTCCATCGGCCAGGGCGATTCGGCCCTTGGGATCATCACGGGCTGGAGCCTTCAGTGGCTGGGCCGACCGTTGCTGGAGGGGCGACGTGAGCACCTGCAGGCGCTGATGCAGGTGGTGCTGCCCTACGCCCGGCATCTGATCAGCGGCGTGCGCCGCGACTTCAGCCTGGCGGGCGAGCCCGTCGACATCGGCCCCCACCTCGAGGGCGGCCACCGGCTGCTGTTGCGCAGCAGCCAACCCGAGACGCCCCCTCTGGAGATGCATCTTGATGATGCGGAACTGGCGGATCTGGTGCGGGTTCTGGATCTGCTGCGCCTCGATCCCCGCGTCCAGCTGCCCCTGGAGATTCCCGAGCCCGAGCCCCTCGGGCCGAGGGAACTGATGGAGCGGATTCCCCTCCATCAGCGGCTGACGGCTCCCCTGGGGGGGGTGGCAGCCCTGGCGATCTCGGCAGCCCTGGTGCTGCTGCTGCCCCCGCCCGCCGTCCCGCCCGCACCAACACCCCTGGCCCCTGCCCCCCAGGCCGCTCCGAAGGCCCCGCGCCCCTGACCTCCCAGCGGCCTCCCGGTTGACTTCGGCCCCGCTCTGGTCACACTGGGGACGACAATCCACCTTCTCCACTGCCATGCGATGGGCATGACCTGGTCGGAACTGCGCCGCCGGGTCGCACGGCTTGGGGCTGCCCTTGATGTGGTGGTGCGCAGTGATCCGGAGGTCTGCGGATTGAGCGGCTCCCAGTTCCATCTCACACTGCACCACGGCGGGCAGGGCGATTGCACGGTCCACGACCTGTCCCTGATCGATTGCCCCAACGAGCTGGTGCTGATGGAGTTCGAGCGGTGGATGCGGGGTGCCGGCTATGCGCTGGAGCTCTGACACCCCAGCCATGCCCCACACCCCCTACCCACTGCATCTGCCGACACCAAGGGGACCGACGCCGGGGAAGGGTCTGCAACTGCGCAGTCGCCGCCGCCGTCCCACCTCCCGATGGCGACAGGTGGTGGCGGGCCTGCTGCTGATCATGGCGGGAAGCCTGATCCTCACCGGGCTGATGCAGCTGCCGGAACGGCTGGATGCCCTGCTGCTGGTCAGCAATGCCATCGCCAACCTGATCGGCGGGCTGAGCCGGCTCAGCATGGGAATTCTGCAGCTGGGCAGTGTGATCCTGGTGGCCCTGCTCGCCTTGATGGCCCTGCTGCTGCTGGTGGGCGGCGGCGTCCGTCTGGTGCGGGGCCTCACCGCCAGGCCCCGTCGCCCCTCCTGAAGGGGCTGCGGGCTCAATGGTGCAACTGCTGAAACCAGAACCCGGCCAGCTGCCAGGACGACAACAGGAAGATCGCCAGGATCAGCCAGTTGACCCAGGCGGGCCGTTCGCGGTTCTCGAACATGGCGGCAGGGGAGTCACATCCTTCCTGCCGATCCTGCCAGTGCGGCGGTCTCGCCGGCCGCTTCGTGACGGGCGGTGGCACCGAACGACTATCAGTGTTCCGTCCACCCATGGTTCCCCGCACGGCTTCCAGACCGGCTTCCGGCGCCCTTCTCTCCTGTCTGGGCTTTCCAGGCTGGGGGGGATTGCACCTGATCCTTCCCAGTCGCGGCGACCCGCCCGCCCTGGCCAGGCGCCTGCAACTCTGCATGGCTGGGATCGGGGCACCCGACGATACGCCCTGCGGCCAGGCCATGCAGGCCGGCCACCTGCTGCCGGCCCTGCTGCGCCGCCATCGCGATCTGGAGCCGCTGGATCCTGGCGACTGGCCCTGGGCCAGGGAGACCGCCATGGCCTGGCCCCTGGCCTGGGGACATCGCTACCTGCTGGTCTGCCGCTGGGGCTGCGCCCATCCGCTGAGAATTTCCGCCTGGCGGCGGCAGAGGGAGCCCGGGGACTGGGTCCGACTCTGTGAACCCGTCCCCCTGTCCTGCTTTCGCGAGCGCTTCCTGGGTGCTCAGGAGATGACCAGGGCCACGCCCAGTCCGACCACCATCAAGGCGATGGCCCCCACGGCCCAGTAGGCATGGCTCTGGGCGTCCGCCCTTGTCTCGCCGACCACCATCGTGCCTTCGTCGGCGTAGAGGTTGTCGTGGTTGTCGAGGTCGTGGGTATGCATGGGGCCTCCATCAAGCTCGTGGGACCCTTCAAACGTAGGGGCGGCCGCCGCCCTGGTCCGCCGCTGCGACGAACCGACATCCCCCATCCCCCGTCCATGGACGGGGACCCGGGAGCGATCAATAATGCGTGTCTCTGAAGATCCCCGTGCCTCCCTGGCTCCTGATCCTGATCACCCTCCTGGTGGTGACTCTGGTCATCAATCCGTCGGAGCGGGATTTCTCCTGGTATCGCACCCTCAAGCGGCCGGCCTGGATCAGCATGCAGCCCTGGATCCCTGCAGCCTGGTTCCTGATCAGCGTCAGCTTTTACTTCTCGGCGCTCTCTTTCTGGCTCAAGAGCGGAGATTGGCACTGGATCGGCGCCTATGGGGCCCTGCTGGTGCTGCTGCGTGTCAATCACCTGGTGATCTGCCGCCTGCGAAACCTGTTCGCCGGTCTTCCCTTCTGGCTGCTGAGCTGGATGGCCACAGTGCTCCTGGCCCTGATCGTGCGGCCCACTTCGCCCCTGGCGGCGGGGTTGCTTGTCCCTGTGCTGTTGTGGACCCCGGTGGAAGCCCTCGTCACCGTGCAGATGATTGGATTGAACCGCAAGGAACAACGGAGCGGCCATGGACCCAATGATCGCCGCCCTGCTCAATCCCGGCGCCTATGACCATCCGGTCGAACGGGTCGACTGCCTGGAAACCCACATTTCCTGGATCCTGCTCACGGGCACCTTCGCCTACAAGATCAAGAAGCCGGTGAATCTGGGCTTCGTCGATTTTTCCACGCCGGAACGGCGCCGCTGGTTCTGCCAGGAGGAGCTGAGGCTCAACCGGCGGCTGGCTCCGGATATCTACCTCGGGCTCAGTGCAATCCATGGCCCTCCTGAGCGGGCCACCCTGCGAGGCTCCGGTCCGACCATCGAGCTGGCCGTTCGCATGCGCCAGTTTCCCCAGAGCGCCCTGCTGGGAGCCGTGCTCGAACGCCATGGCCTCGTCGACGCCCAGCTTGAAGGGCTGGCGGATGATCTGGCGGCGTTCCATGCCGCAGCCGCGGTGGCCGGCCCCGACGATCCCTATGGGGCACCGGAGCTGGTGAATCTGCCGGCCGTGGCCAATCTGGAGGTGCTGGAGGCCTGCGGCCTGGTCCCTGATCGGGACGTGGCCGCCCTGCGGCAATGGACCGAGGGCCAGTTCGAGCAGCTCCGGCCCAGCTTCGCCCGACGCCGAAGCCAGAGCCGCATCCGCGAGTGCCACGGGGATCTGCATCTCGGCAACATGCTGCTGGAAGGGGAGCGCATCAGGGTCTTCGACTGCCTGGAATTCAGTCCGGAGTTGCGCTGGATCGACGTGATCAGCGACCTGGCCTTTCTGGTGATGGATCTGGAGCATCGCGACCGGCCGGACCTCGGGGCGGTGCTGCTGAACCGTTGGCTGGGCCGCTGCGGCGACTATGGCGGACTGCTCTTCTGGCGCTGGTACAGGATCTACCGCTCCCTGGTGCGGGCGAAGGTCTGCGCCCTCCGCCTGCGCCAGCAGACCCTCGGCAGCCACGAATCGGTTCTGCTGCAACAGGACCTTGAGCGCTATCTCCTCGGCGCCAGCCGTGCCACCGCCACCCCTGCCCCCGCCCTGGTGATCACCCACGGAGTCTCTGGCAGTGGCAAGAGCCACCGGGCCCGCCAGCTCTGCCACCGGCAGGGCTGGATCCAGCTGCGTTCCGACGTGGAGCGCAAGCGTCTGTTCGGCACCTGGGGACAGGGTGAAGCCCCACCCCTGCCGGGCGATCCCTACCGGCCGGAGGTGGGCGCCATGCTCTACCGGCAGCATCTGCCGGAGCAGGCGGGCCGGATCCTCGGGGCGGGGCTTTCGGTGGTGGTGGATGCCACCTTTCTGCGTCGCGATCACCGTCAGCGCATGGAGGACCTGGCTCGCCAGTGCAGCGTCCCCTTCCTGATCGTGGCCTGCTGCAGCTCCCCGGAACAGGCCCAGCGGCGCCTCGTGGAACGGCGTGCCCTTGGCGGCGACCCCTCCGATGCGGACGGGGCCGTCCTGGAGGCTCAGTTCAGGACGCTGGAACCACTCGATCGGAGCGAACGGGCCCGTTGCCTGGATGTGGCGGCGGAGCTGACAGCGGAGGGCCTGATCGCCGCCGTGGCCGAGCGGTTGGGACGACCTGCCGATGTCCCGTCCTGAGGCCTAGAACCACTCGGCGATGGAGCTTTCCCGGGTGTTGACATTGGCTTCCGGCGTCGAGCGCCGGAACTCCATGGTGATGCTGCGTTTCTGCTCCCCATCGGCGGCCAGGGCCTCGATCGGATAGAGCTGCTCGCCGTCGCGGAAGGGCACCTGCACCCGGAAGGTGCCATCGGCCGAGAGGGGAACCTCCTCACCGCCGATGCTGAGGCGGGCGGCGGGATCGGTGGCGCCGTAGACGATCAGCTCGGCATCGGCCACCAGCCAGAAGGACCG
>CAIXBB010000002.1 GCA_903917565.1 uncultured cyanobacterium
CACAGGATGGAGTACAACACCTACAGACCGCATTCGGCTCTCCAGGGGCGTACGCCCCTGGAAGTCCTCCAGCAATGGAAAGCGGCCTGATCACCCCACCAGCTCTCATAGGAACTGGACCACTGATGGGGGTCACGTCAAGCTATGCGGTGCCTCCGACGGCGGCCGTCGCACCGGGCTCGGTGCTGGTCTGCATCGCGCGGCCGAAAACCGCCAGGATCAGCCTCGATCTCTAGCTCCGAGCCGTTCCCTCAGCCCACTGCCTATTGCCCGGCCGATTCCACAACCGAGACAGGCCCATGCGTCAGCCCAGTATCGAACGGCAACGGCTGAGGCAGGCGGACTGGAAACGCTGGGGGCCCTATCTGTCGGAACGTCAGTGGGGGACCGTACGGGAGGACTACAGCGCCGATGGTTCGGCCTGGGAGCATTTCTCCCATGACCAGGCACGATCGCGGGCCTATCGCTGGGGAGAGGACGGCATCGCGGGACTTTGCGACGATCAACAGCGGCTGTGCTTTTCCCTTGCCCTATGGAACGGGAAGGATCCGATTCTCAAGGAACGGATGTTCGGGCTCACAGGCAACGAAGGCAATCACGGCGAAGACGTAAAGGAATACTACTTCTATCTGGATAGCACGCCGACGCATTCCTACATGAAGACTCTCTACAAGTACCCCCAGGCCGCCTATCCCTACGAGCGGCTGTTATCGGAAAATCGAATACGCGGCAGGGAAGACCCTGAGTTCGAGCTGTTGGATACTGGAGTTTTCGATGGGGATTGCTATTTCGATGTCATGGTGGAATATGCCAAGTTCTCACCCGAGGACATCGCCATCCAGCTGTCGATCGTGAACCGCGGCCCCCAGGCCGCCAGCCTGAAGCTTCTGCCCACCCTCTGGTTTCGCAACACCTGGTCCTGGACGAGCGATGCGGCCAGACCCAGCCTGCAGTCCAGGTCCGATCGGGTCATCGAAGCGGACCATCCAGGCCTGGGCAAGCGTTGGCTGTACTGCTGCGATGCCGATGAACTTCTGTTCACCAACAACGACAGCAACCTCCAGCACCTCTATGGAACTGACAATCCCTCGCCCTATGTCAAGGATGCCTTCCACCGCTACCTGATCGATGGCGAACGCTCCGCCATCAATCCCGAGCGGATCGGAACCAAAGCCTGCGCTCTCCATCACCTGACGATTCCCGCCGGGGCCACCGAGCTGCTGCGACTACACCTGAGTGATCAGGACGAATTGGCCCATCCGTTCGACAATCGCTACCAGGCGATCCTGGCCCAAAGGCAACAGGAAGCCGACGCCTTCTACCGGGAGCTCACGCCAGACACCATTTCCGAGGACATGCGGCGGGTGCAGCGGCAGGCCTTTGCCGGAATGCTGTGGAGCAAACAGTTCTATCACTACGATGTCACCACCTGGCTGCGGGGAGATCCCAGCCAGCCAGGCCCACCGCCGCAACGGAAACAGGGGCGCAACGCGGCCTGGATCCATCTCGACAATGCCGATGTGCTGTCGATGCCGGATGCCTGGGAGTACCCATGGTTCGCCGCCTGGGATCTGGCCTTTCATGCCATTCCCCTGGCCTATGTGGACGGGGACTTCGCCAAGAATCAGCTCGACCTGATGACCCGCGAGTGGTACATGCATCCGAATGGACAGATCCCAGCCTACGAATGGAACTTCAGCGACGTCAATCCTCCCGTGCATGCCTGGGCGGCCTGGCAGGTGTACACGATCGACAAACGGATCTCAGGCCATGCTGATCGTGCCTTCCTGGAGCGGGTGTTTCAGAAGCTGCTGATGAACTTCACCTGGTGGGTGAATCGGAAGGATGCAAGAGGAAAGAACATCTTTGAAGGCGGCTTCCTGGGGCTCGACAACATCGGCGTCTTCGATCGCAGCGCGCCTCTACCCACGGGAGGATTCATCGAGCAGTCCGATGGCACCAGCTGGATGGCCATGTATTGCCTCAACATGCTGACCATCTCCCTGGAGCTGGCACTTGAGAATCCAGTTTACGAAGATATGGCCACAAAATTCTTCGAGCATTTCCTTTACATCGCCAATGCCATGAATCACATGGGAAACGATACAAGCTTGTGGGATGATGAAGATCAATTCTACTATGACGTCCTCCACCTAAGCCATGGAGAAAGAATCAGACTGAAAATCCGCTCGATGGTGGGGATCATTCCCCTTTTCGCCGTAATGACCCTGGAGGCCGACACCATGGCGAAACTGCCGGGCTTCCTTGAGCGGGTCGAATGGTTCATCGATCATCGGCCCGATCTGCGTCAGAACGTGGCCTGCATGCGCACGCCAGGAAAACAGAAGGTTCGATTGCTCTCGGTCGTCTGGCAGGAGCGACTCGTCGAGATCCTGCGCAAGCTGCTCGCTGAAGCGGAATTCCTGGGAGATCACGGCATCCGCGCCCTCTCCCGTTTTCATCTGGGCCATCCCTACGTGTTACAGCTGGATGGTGATCAGTATCGTGTCGATTACGATCCCGCAGAATCCAGTTCAGGGTTGTTCGGTGGTAACTCGAACTGGCGAGGCCCGGTCTGGTTTCCCGTCAATGTGATGCTGATCGAGTCACTGGAAGCTTTTCACAAGTACTTCGGGAGCGGGTTCAGCATCGAATGCCCAACGGCTTCCGGCAACTTTCTCAATCTCAGCGACATTGCCGATGAACTGCGCCAACGGCTGATCGGCACGTTTCTGTGCAACGCAACGGGCCAGCGTCCCGTCCATGGCCGTCAGCAGCGTTTCCAGGACGATCCCCACTGGCGCGACCATCTGCTGTTCTACGAATACTTCCATGGCGACAACGGCTCCGGCCTCGGAGCGAGCCACCAGACGGGATGGACCGGACTTGTGGCCAGCCTGATCCAGCAACTCGCCGAGGACCCCTGATTCAGATGTTGCTGGAGAGCACCATGCGGCCGGTGGGGCTGGCTCCCACCTGGTCGTTTTCCACCGTCACGCTCACACTGGTGGCCACGCTGGTGGGCATCGTGGGGATGAGCATCGCCACGTGTCCCTGCGCCGTGGGAACGAACGCGACGCAGCCCACCTTCTGGCCGTCCACGTTGGCCCAGAGGCGATAGACCTGATGCGGCGGCGGTGGCGGCAGATCATTCAGCATCAGCACGTTGTGGGTGGGGTTGCCGGTCACCATCACTTCCCCTGAGGCGGGGACGGCGGGATCGACGGCCTCCAGCACCATGCGGCGTTCCGCCTGGGCCACGGGGGCCACGGGAGCCGCGGCCTGGAGACGGCCCTGAAGCTGCACCAGTTGCTGGCGGGTCTGATGCAGTTCGTAGCCCAGCCCCAGCAGCGCCACCCCCACCACGGCCGGCCACACCAGGCCCCCCCCGGGGATCGGGCGCCGGCCGGGTCGCGCAGACGACGGCGCCCCCTGCCGATCCAGCAGACGCTGGCGCAGTCGCTGGGGAGGGGCAGCGGTCTGCGGCAACGCCAGTGGAAGCAGTTCCAGCGTGGTGCGGAACTCGTTCAGGCGCTGGCCGAGCTGGGGCTGCTCGCGCAACAGGGCGGCCAGCTGCTCCCGTTCCGCCTCATTCAGATCACCCAGTGCATGGCCCGCCAACAGGGCGTCAAAGTCGTCATCGGGACTGACATCGCCTGGAATCACGGCTGCCTCTGGAACGCGATCGGATGTTGCGGCAAGCCTTGCAAGCGTTCGCGTGCGGCGTCATGGCCCCCCATCGACCGATGGGACCGGATTTCGGGCGACAGCGTAAGGCTTGTCGGCCGGCTGGAGGGTGGGGTCGGCATGGGTTCACTCCCTTGAAGCCCTCGCCAGGGTGTTGACACGGGTACTACCGGCGATGGGGCCGATCGGATGTTGGCAGCGGAGGCCGGACGGGCCGGGGGTAGGGGGACACCCCTACTGTTCTCCTCAGCCGGCATCGGCTCCCTGTGCGCCTGCCCATCCTCTTACGTCACTTTACGCGCCCCCCGCAACGGACCCTGGGCCATCAGCGCAGCCCCTGGACCAGCCTCTGGCACCAGCCGGTCTCGATGGCGATGCGCATGCCATGGCCGGTGTTCTTCCTGGCAATGACCCTGATCTACCTGGCGGAGGTGCTGCTCTTCGCCGTGGCCTTTCAGCTCGATTCAGGCCACCTGGAAGCCGACGGGGCGATGGGGGTGCCGGCCAGCGGCATCTTCGCCCTGCAGAACCTGTTCAGCGCCAGCTTCCAGTCCGCCAGGGTCAATTCGCTCTACACCCTGGGCCTGGCGGCAGGGCAGCGGATCGTCGGCATCCTGACTACCGCCATGGTCACGGGCCTGTTCTTCCTGCGCTTCACCCAGGTGGATTCGCCGCTGCGCTTCAGCCGTCAGCTCTGCCTGAGCTCCTGGCCCGATGGCCATCTGAGCTGCCGCTTCGTCACCGCAGACCCCAGTTACTGGTTGAAGGTGTCCTACGCGATGGTCCTGTTCGTGGATGAGGAAATCGAGCCGGGGCTGTGGCAGCGGCGTGTGCATCCCCTGCAACTGCTGAACGCCGCCACGCCCCAGCTGCATCTGACGGCCGTTCTCAGCCACCCGCTGACCCCGGAGAGTCCCGTGGTTCAGCTCGGGCTCGAGGCCATCGCCAGGGCCAGCGGGGCCCTGATGGTGCTGGTGGAGGGCACCGACGAGGTGACGGGATCGTCGCTGCTGCAGGTGCATCACTACCGGATGGAGGACATTCGCGAAGGCCGGAAATTCGCCGATCTGGTCTCCGTGGACAGCCGCGGCCGTCGCCTGGTGGATGTCGAGGCCCTCGACCGCACCCAGCCAATGGACTGAAGGCACCCCTGGGCTGAACCCGCCCGCCGCTGCACCTCTCCGGATCCAATCCGATCCGGCTCCTCATCGGTAACCAGTGGTGCGCAGGGACCATGCCGATGCACGGCAGGGCCTCTTCCCCATCACTCGCTCCGAACCTCCGATGTCAACCACTCACAACACTCTTTTCCGCAGCGGCGCGCTCACCCTGATCACCGCGGCGGCGCTCTCCGGCATCGCCGTGCACGCGGCACCCCTGGCGGCGCCCCTGCTCGCCCAGATGTCCCCCACCATGGGTGGTCCCTCCAAGGGGATGGGCATGGGGATGGGCGCTGCCATGGCCCAGGGCAGCTTCATCAAGGCCGAGGCTCCGGTGAGCGGCGGCTTCACGATCAGCGAGGAGGGCGGCAAGAAGGTGCTCACCTTCAGCAGCGATTTCAAGACCAACGACATGGCGCCTGATCTCAAGGTGATCTTCAGCCCCTCGGCCACCCCCCTGGCCGCCACCAAGTCCCCCGGGTTCCCCCTCAAGGCCGGCACGTACACGATCCTGGCCCCGCTCAAATCCAGCAAGGGCGCCCAGAGCTACGTCATCCCGGCCAGCTTCGATCTCAAGGGCCAGAAATCGGTGCTGATCTGGTGCAAGAAGTTCAACGCCACCATGGCCTGGTCTCCCCTGAAGCCCTGACCTCCGATGACCACCGTCGACTGGCTCTGGCTGCTCCACCCCGCCCTGGCGGTGGTGCTTGTGTACCCCCTGCTGGGCATGGTGCTGCGGCTGGCACGGCAGACCCGTGACCGCCGTCTCACCCAGGCCAAGCACCCGCCCAGCGTGGGACGGGATCATGCCGATCTGGGCCAGTGGCTGGCCACGGCCGTGGTGGCGATCGTGCTGATCGCCGAGGCGGTGGTGATCGCCACGGAGCACCCCCTGGCGGCCTTCGAGGGGGGACTCCCGAGGCTGGGGATGTTGCTGCTGGTGCTGGTCGGCTCGGTGGTGGCGCTGGCCACGCTGTGGCGGGTGAAGCGGCCCCTCTACCGGGCCAGCTTCGCCCTGCTCTGCTGGGCCGGAACCATCGGGCTGGGTCTGCAGCCCGAGGTGTTCCGACGCAGCGACAACCCCCTGGATCCGGTGTTCTGGCAGTCGCATTTCTGGGGCGGTATCGGCCTGACCGGTCTGATGCTGTTCTCTGTGGCCTGTCGCCCCGAGATCCACCGGCACCTGCGCTGGCGGCGGCTGCACATCAGCGCCAACGTCCTGGCGGCGCTGATCTTCCTCGCCCAGGGCCTCACCGGGCCCAGGGATCTGCTCGAGATTCCGCTCAGCTGGCAGAAAGCCACCGTCTACGCCTGCGACTACAAGGCGATGCGCTGCCCGGCACCCGCTCCCTCCCCAGCTCCGGCAACCCCCTGAGGGAGAAGCTCCAGACCTCGGAACAGGGGCATCCCTTTGCCCTCCCACCATGCTCCTGCCCTTGCTGGCCTATCTCGCCGGCCTGCTGACCATCCTCAGCCCGTGCATCCTGCCGGTGCTGCCCTTCCTGTTCAGCCGTGCGGGGCACTCCTTCCGGCGCAGCACCCTGCCTCTGCTGGCGGGCATGGCGGTGACCTTCGCCGCCATCGGCAGCCTGGCGGCCGTGGGCGGCGGCTGGGTGGTGCAGGCCCACCAGTTGGGGCGGATGGCGGCCATGGCCGCGCTGGCCCTGTTCGGCCTCGCGTTGCTCTGGCCGGCGCTGGCCGATCGCCTCAGCCGGCCGCTGGTGAGGCTGGGCGCCGGCCTGTCCAGGCGCTCCGATCGGGCCCAAGAGCAGGGCGATGCCCTCGGCGCTTCGGCCCTGCTGGGGGTGGCGGTGGGGCTGCTGTGGGCCCCTTGCGCCGGGCCGATCCTGGGGCTGATCCTCACCGGAGCGGCCCTGCGGGGTGGCAGTCCCGACACCCTCCTTCTTCTGCTGGCCTATGGGCTTGGCGCTGCCACCTCCCTGGCGGTGGCACTGATGGCCGGCGGGCGACTCGCCAACGCCCTCAAACGCTCGCTCGGGGCCGGCGTCTGGATGCGGCGCGGGCTGGGGGCCGCCGTGCTGGCAGCGGTGGGGGTGAGCGCCATGGGCCTGGAGCAGGCCTCCTTCGCCGGCTGGGCCCTGGCGGACACGAACCGGATCGAACAGGCCCTGCTCGCCAGGGTCCTGCCCCTGGTTCCCGCCAGGGAGAGCGCTCCGGTCATGAGCCGCCTGCCGGTGCTGGGAACGCTGCCGCCCTTTCCGAAGGGGGCGACCTGGCTGAATTCGCCACCCCTCAGCCGCGACCAGCTCTGGGGGAAGGTGGTGCTGGTGGACATCTGGACCTACTCCTGCATCAACTGCCTGCGCACCCTGCCCCACGTACGGGCCTGGGCCAGCAAGTACAAGGACCATGGCCTGGTGGTGATCGGTGTTCATTCCCCTGAGTTCGCTTTCGAGCGCGACCTCGGCAATGTGCAAGCCGCCGTTCGCAAGCTGGGCCTCACCTATCCGGTGGTGATCGACAACGACTTCGCCATCTGGAAATCCTTCAACAACAGCTACTGGCCGGCCTTCTATTTCATCGACAGCCAGGGCCGCCTCCGCCACTCCCATTTCGGCGAGGGCGAGTACGACAGCTCCGAACGCACGATCCAGGACCTGCTGCGGGAAGCGGGCCAGAAGAACGTGCCCACGGGACTGGTGCGGCCCTGAGTGATGGGGGCCTGCTCAGAGCCCGGCGAACCACTCGTAGCCCTGGTCCTCCCAGTACCCCCGCCGATCCCCGAGCGTGGCCATCAGCTTCAGGCCCGTGACCCACTTGCTGAGCTTGTAGCCCAGCTTGATCGGGGTGGCGAGCCGCACCGGCGCCCCGTTTGCCGCCGGCAGCGGGGCGCCGTTCATGTGGGTGGCGAGCAGGGTCTGGGGATGCAGGGCGGAGGCCAGATCCCAGCTCTCGTAGTACTGATCGGCCGATTCGATGAACACGTAGCCGGCCAGCGGCGAGAGGCCGGCCAGGGCCAGCACATCCGCCAGCCGCGGCCCCGACCAGGCCACGACCGCCGACCAGCCCTCCACGCAGACGTGGCGGATGACGCACTGGTGCTGGGGCAGGGCCGCCAGGGCCGTCAGATCCAGCCGTTGCGGACGGCTCACCAGCCCTGCCACGGCGAGCCGATACCCGCCGGGATCAATCTCAGGCGTGCCATTGAAACTGTTGATCAGTAAGGCAGCGGGATCCACCTGGCTGGGCCGGAACTCCGGCAGCTTTCCCTTGCCCTGCAGCAGGGCCTCAATGCGTTCGTTGAGTGGCTGGGTGACGGTGCCCACCGCCTCACCGACACCATTGAGGGCACAGCCGCCGAGCAGCAGCGCCGGAGCACCGCCCAGCAACAGGCCGAGGGACCGGCGGCGACTCAGGGGATCAGCAGGGGTGGCCATGGCGATCAGACGGCCATCGAACGCCACAGCCGCAGCCCCCCCACCCGCCAGGACAGCACCACATGGGCGCCAAGCAGCAGGGCGATGGCGGGAATGGTGGCCAGATGGCAGACGCGCAGCACCTGCCAGCTGTCGTGGCCGGCGGCTTCGGCGAAGGAGAACGGAGCCACCAGCCACCAGAACTGGGCGGGCTTGTACATCGCCAGCCCCGTGATCAGGCTGAAGCCGAGCACGATCAGCATCAGGGTGTACACCAGCCGGTGAACGGCCAGCCGACGCTTCGGGGTGTTGCTGCTGGCGCGGAGAGTTCCGAGATCTCCCATCGCCGCCAGGCGCTGGTGCCGCTGCCGGATCAGCAGGCCGATCCAGACCCCGAGATTGGCGGCATAGAGGCCCATGACGCCGAAGTGCCAGTCGCGACCGCCCGCCAGCCAGCCCCCCAGGGTGAACAGCTCGGGAACGGTGGCGCCGCCCCGGCCGCCGAACACCGGATTGGCGTTGTAGATCTGCAGACCGCTGGCGGCCATCAGCAGGATCACCAGCAGGTTGAAGGAGTGGAAGGCACGGGTCCAGAGGGGGGCGTACCGGATCGGCGCCATAGGGCGTTTGGTGGACGCGGGCATCACAGGGGAGGAAGCAAGGGTCCAGCGCCGATTTGATTCTGGCCCCCTCGGCGGCTCACCGGCGTAGCGATGGCGGTTCCACGCAGGAACCGGCGTCTCCGCAGGCCGGTTCTGCTCCAACTGTCCTGGGCCACCAGGGTGATCAGACCGTCTGCAGCTGGGCAAGCTGCTGCTGCAGGCGCTGCTTCATGCGTTTCTGCACCAGGTCGCAGAGCTCCTCCACCAACTCGGTGTCGGCCCGGTAGACGAGCCGGACCCCGTCCCGGTCGCAGGTCAGCAGGCCAGCCCGTTGCAACTGGGACAGCTGGCGACTGATGTGGGACTGGCTGAACCCGGTGGCCTCGATCAGGGAGGCGACATCGGCGGGACCCTGGCGTAGATGACAGAGCAGCTGGAGCCGGGCCGGTTCACTCAGCAGGCGGAAGAACTGGCTGAACTCCTCCAGCAGTTCGGGACTGGGAATGGAACCGGGGCCGGCAACGCCCATGGCAGCAGGGTATGACGCTACAGGAATTATGCAGGGTCTCCCGGGCCGCCGCAGGGCGCTGCATCGGTGCCCCCTTCACTCTTTAGTCGTTGTATGCGTATATGGTCATAACAGCCAACACTGGTTGCTTCGATGGCTTCCTTCCCTCCGTTTCCGCTTGAAGCCGCCGCCGGCGGGGCACGCCTGCTGTTCCGCCAGCTCTTCGATGCCGAGACCGGCACCTTCACCTACCTTCTGGCCGATGTGTCCTCCGGTGAGGGGGTGCTGATCGATCCGGTGTACGAACAACACGCCCGCGATCTCTCCCTGGTACGGGAACTGGGAATCGATCTGGTGGCCTGCCTCGACACCCACGCCCATGCCGACCACGTGACCGGCAGCTGGCGGATGCACCAGGCCACCAGCTGCGCCATCGGCCTGGCCGCTGCAGCCCACGCCCGGAATGTGACCCTGCCTCTGGCCCATGGCGACCGGGTGAACTTCGGCGGCCGCCATCTGGAGGTGCGCGCCACCCCGGGCCACACCGACAGCTGCCTCTCCTTCGTGCTCGACGACCGGAGCCTGGCCTTCACCGGCGACGCGCTGCTGGTGCGGGGTTGCGGCCGCTGCGATTTCCAGCAGGGCAATGCCCACACCCTCTACCGCTCGATCACCGGGCAGATCCTCTCCCTGCCCGACCGGTGTCTGCTCTACCCGGGCCACGACTACAGCGGCCGCCAGGTGAGTTCGGTGGCCGAAGAGAAGGCCTACAACGTCCGGCTCGGCGGCGGTGCCAACGAGCGGGATTTCGTGGGGTTCATGGAGAACCTGCACCTGCCCCACCCCCACCGGATCGCCGAGGCCCTGCCGGCCAACCTGCGCTCCGGCAAGCCCAGCAACGCTGACCACAGCAAGCTGGATGACTGGGGGCCGGTCGAACGCAGCTACGCCGGCCTGCCGGAAGTGGCGGCCGCCTGGGTGGCGAGGCACCGCGACCAGCTGACCCTGGTGGATGTGCGCTCCCAGGCCGAAGTGCTCGGCCCGGACGGCCGGGTGCCGGGCTGCCTGACCATCCCCCTGCCGGAGCTGGAGGCCCGTACCACCGAGATCCCCACAGACAGGCCCGTGGTGCTGCTGTGCCATTCCGGCAGCCGCTCCGCCCTGGCCACCCAGGAGCTGCTGAAACGGGGCATGGCAAGGGTGGCCAACATGCGCGGCGGCCTGCGGGGCTGGCAGGCCGAAGGCCTGCCGCTGGAGGTGCCGACCCCGAACCTCGCCTGAGCCCGCAACACCAGCCATCCCCACTCCCCTTCCCGCGCAACCGCACAGCGCCAGAACCATGACCAACGCCACCCCCCGACGCTTCTCCCCCCGCGACCTCGCCGACCATCGGCACGCCGTGCCGATGACACTGATCGACGTGCGCGAACCAATGGAATACGCCTCCGGGCACATCCCCGGCAGCCACAACATCCCCCTGTCACGGCTGGGTAGCGAGCCCCTGCCGGAGGGCCCGCTGGTCCTTCTGTGCCAGAGCGGCAAGCGCAGCAGCAAGGGGCTGGCCGAGCTGCTGCGCCGCGGCCATCCCCTACCCGTGGCGGAGCTGGAGGGGGGCTTCGGGGCCTGGCAGGACGCCGGCCTGCCCGTGCAACGGCACGCCAGGGCGCCGCTGCCAATGATGCGCCAGGTGCAGATTATCGCCGGTGGCCTGGTGCTGCTGGGGGTGCTGCTCAGCCAGACCGTGGCGCCGGGCTGGATCTGGCTCAGCGGCTTCGTGGGAGCCGGCCTCACCTTCGCGGGCCTCTCCGGGTTCTGCGGCATGGCCCGCCTGTTGGCCGTGATGCCCTGGAACCGGGTGCGCCCTTGAGTGCCGCCAATTCTGCTGCTGATTGCCGGTGGGGGTCCCCAGATCGGCTTCCTGCTGATCAGCGCCAGCGATGCCCAGCCTTCTCCTCCAGTTCCGCCTGCAGAGCCGCCACGGAGACACCGGCGGCCCCTCCCTCAGCCTTGACGACCGCAAAAGCGACCAGGAGCCATGACTGAAGCCTCGCCGGTGTCGCGACATCTGCCCGGTACGGTGAGCAGGACGATCGTGGTGGAAGCGGCGCGATGATCCGGCCCTACAGCCCTGTCGACTGGCCAGCGGTGTGGGCGGTGCTGGAGCCGGTGTTCCGGGCCGGCGAAACCTTCCCCCATGACCCGGCGATCGGCAGCGACGCGGCCCGGCAGGCCTGGGTGGAGACCGCCGACGCCACCTTCGTGGCCACCGATGCGAGCGGCGCCCTGCTGGGCACCTACTACCTGCGTCCCAACCAGCCGTGCCTGGGCGCCCACGTGGCCAACGCCGGCTATGTGGTGGCGGAAGCCGCCCGGGGCCGTGGGGTGGCCCATGCCCTCTGCCGCCACTCCCAGGAGGAAGCCCGGCGGAGGGGCTTCACGGCGATGCAGTTCAACCTGGTGGTGGCCACCAACACCGCCGGGGTGACCGCCTGGAGCCGCAACGGCTTCCGCACCATCGGCCGGCTGCCGGGGGCCTTCCGCCATCCCCGACTGGGCGACGTGGACGCCCTGGTGATGTTCAAGGCGCTGGCCTGAGAGTCAGGGGCTCGGGTGTTCCTGGCAGGGCATCCAGAGCGAACCCATGGCATGCACCCCCTCACAGCCGAGTTCCTTGGCTTTCCTGAAGGCCTCCTCCCGGCTGGGGTAGGCATGGTGGTTTTGCTGGCCGTGGTGGTGGTGAATCTGGCCGCCCTGGCCCCCCAGCCGGAAGGGGCCCATCCCTCCATCCCCACCCACCACACGCCCATCACGTTCACCCCGGCGATCAGGATGCCCATGCCCACCACGGAGGCGTTGATCACGCCCATGGCCACCGCGCCGAAGCTCAGCACCCCCATCGGCACGACGCCGATGCTGACCACCCCCATGGGAACGATGCCGATCGAGATGATGCCCAGGGGGGCGATGCCGATGGCCAGGATCTTCGGCCGACCACCGCAGGCGGGCTGGGACTGGTCGGGCCGAGACTCCGGCGGAACGGGTTGTGGCATCAGTGCGGACTGGGACTGGACGTCCGGCCCGTCCCCTCACCATGGCTGGCGCAGGGCATCCAATGGTTGCCCATCTTGTGGGCCCCTTGGCAGTTGAAGTGCTTCGCGGTGGCTTCGGCCTCGGCCTTGGTGGCGAACACGGGCAGTGCACCGAGGAGCGGGCGACGGCGCGTCAAGGCCCATTCTGAAACGACAATCATTTTGAAAGAGGGGGTCCCAAGGGGTTGTCGTAGCTGGGCACGGTTGGATCTCCGTGCCGTCCCAGTCGACGGCTCGCCGTTTCCCGGGCACCAACGGCCGTTTGATGCTCTCCAGCCATGGCCAGGCCGAAACGCGGCATGTTTCCGTAGACGCATTCATAGCGGCCGGCCTCCACCAGATAGGTTTCGTGCCAGATGCCCACGCTGCCACTGGCACCGACCGCCTGGTTGAAACGCTTCCAGGCTTCCAGGTGGGAGGCGTTCGGATTCTTCGAAAAGCTCTCCAGAGCTTCGAATGAACGGCCAGTACTGAACCAGTCCCACACCGCGCCAGTAGAGGATCGTCTGGGCGCTGAGCAGACCGAGCTCGGGACTGGCCAGCAGTTCCCGCATCATGGGGCCCATCGCCCGCGCCACCGGGAGCCACTGGTGCAGGGCCCAAAGGCGATTCACCCGCAGGCCAATGATGAACACCACGAACGGGCCCTCGATCTGGGCGGTGTAACGGCCGGGGAAGATGGGGCTCATGGGGCGAATCCGCAAAGCATCACAGCGTGCCTGTCTCCAGCAGATGCAGATAAATGAACTCAGGGGATTCGACGCCGGCCTGATGACGAATCTCCACCAGCTGTGGGGACTCGAAGAACGCCTTCGCCCTGGCAATCGAATCCCACCGGGAGAAGTGCACCACTTTGTTGGGGTCGTTGTCGTAGTGGAGTACCTGGAAGGAGCGCTCGCCGGCGTCCCTGCGGATGGTGGCCGCCGCATCGAACACCCTCTTCCAGGCCTCGTAGTCCTGCACAGCGTGAATGATCAGAACGTGGTCCAAGGGTTCACTGCAGTGGATCGACAGGAAAGGCCGCCCCCTTCGCCGCCTGCCCGGCAAGCCTCAGATAGGCCGCCAGATGCTTCCCTTCGGCGTCATCGATGCTCCTGAGCTTGATGTGCCGTCGTCCCTTGCCAGCCCCTTCAAGATGGCCAAAAGAGTCGGCGATAGCAGCGCCGCAACTGAACTCAACAGAGACATGCTGCTTGTACACATACACCCCGCCGAATGGGAGCCCCTCCGAAGAGAAGAGAATGCCACCATACTTGACCTCTTCCGTGATGGAATCGCAGCTCTGCTGCACGGAGAGACGCACGGCCTGGACAAGGGTATAGGACTCCCCGGACGCCAGACGAACCCTTTCCAGATGGGCACTGACGGATCTGGCTACCATGACGCTCTGCCTGGCCATGGGAAGGAGAACTCCACTCTAGGTGGGACCAAAGGGGGGGCAAAGGGAAGCGCTGGGAGGGCAGACACAACAACAGCCCGCTGCGACGTGTTTCCCAAGGGGGATGACAAGGCCACGTCGACGGGCCTGTGCAGCTTTTCCCAGCGCCAGGGATTCGTGAGCATTCAGCTCAACAATGGCACCCGCCTCGAGCTCAGCCCCAACGGCACCACCCCCAACGCCTACCTCGATCAACAGGGCAAGCCCGTTCGCCGCGAAATCCTCGAAGCGAATCGCGGCCAGATCTACCGACTGGCCAACCAATCGATCTTCGTTTTCTGGGATCCGGCTCCCTACAAGAGCCCTTCGAAGGCTCACTAAACGACACGGCCGGGCCGATGGATGCAGGAGCCACCATGGCGGGACTGCTCGGCATGGTTGTCGGTCTTGCCTGCCGTCAGCGCTGGACAATGAATCGCTCTGCAAGCCGATAGCGGTGTGGAGATTTCATTCATCAGGGTCCTGCGGATCTCTACCTGGAAAGTGCCAAACACGAAAGTCTCCAAGGAATTGCAATCCTTACTCATCAGCGAATAACCAGTCCCACATTAGTATTCATACTGTCGGTACAGATGACTTCAGGGCAGAGACTGCTCAAGGATGCTTGGCCATTCCCTGCATCACCATCCCCATGATCCTCACCCGCGCCCAGCGCGGTAGCGGCACGAGTGCATAGGTCAGGAATTTGGAGAGAAAACCCGGCAGGATGGTGGCCTGACGCCCCAGGGCCGAGAGGATCGGCTGGGCGATGGCCTCCGGCTCCAGGGCCGTCGCCATCCGCAGCCCGGCCCTGGCGGCGAAGCCGCTGTGGGTGGGTCCGGGCGCGGCGGCCAGCACAGCGACTCCGTGTCCATGCAGTTCCACCTGCAGGGCCTCGGCCAGGCTCTGCACATAGGCCTTGGTGGCCGCGTAATGGGCCGCGTACGGCATCCCCTGAAACCCTGCGATCGAGCTCAACAGCACCAGGCCGCCCCGGCCCCGTGCCCGGAAGCGGCGCCCGAAGTGGTAAGCGGCCTGCAGCACCGCCCGGCCATTCACCATCAGCATCTCGGTTTCAGTGACGATGTCGGCCTCGAGGAAGGGGCCGGAGCTGCCGAAGCCGGCGGCGGCCACCAGCAATCCCACATCCAGTGGATCAGTGACGAGGCGAAGCGTGTCGAGATGGTTCTCGTGTGCAACGTCCACGTCGATGACGTGCACCTGCACGCCGTGCTGGGCCATGAGGCTGGCCGCGAGGGCCTCGAGCCGGGGGCGGCTGCGGGCCACGAGCACCAGATTCAGCCCGGCTTCGGCAAGGCCGCCGGCCAGGGCGCGGCCGATGCCGGAGGAGGCCCCGGTGACGACGGCCCAGGGACCGAAGCGGTCCAAGAATCGCTGCTGGCGTCTGGTGCGAGCGGGTGTCATTGGTGATCTGGGGAGGGTGGAGAGTGAACTCAGCGTGGAAAGCAGGCCGCGAAGCGATCCAGCAGGCGGCGGTCGCCGCTGATCCGCAGACGCCGCCGCAGCACCGCCCACACCGAACTGCGCCGCTTGCTGGCGATGTCGAGCCAGAGGCGGGCGTCGGCGCGCACGAGCAGATCCGGCCTGCCGGTGAGCAGCCCAGGGGTCACCGCCAGCTGGCCGTCGTCGATGCACACGGTGGCCCGCACCGCCTCGGGCCCGCTGAGATCGAAGTGGAAGGTGGCGGCCCAGCCCCGGGCAGGATCCCGCTGGAAGATCAGGGGCAGGGCGCCGAAGAACTCCGTGGCCCGGGTGGCCCGCAGGCTGGAGCGAATCCGTTTCACGCGTTTGTGGGGAAAGCGGCGGCGCACGTGGCTCTCGGCGTCGGAGCCGGCCACCACGTAGACCGTTTCCTCCCGTTCGGTGAGGGGCTTGAGCACCGTGCGCAGATGGGAGCTGCGGTCATGGACGAAGGCCGAAAGCACGTCGTCGCCGGCGGGACAGACCGCCACGCAGTAGGCGGCCTTGTAGCTCGGCTTGTAGGCCAGACCCTGCCAGGTGGTGACGGCCTCGTGCAGGGGAACGCGATCTCGGAAGTCGTGGCGGCTGCGGCTGTCCACCACGTCTTCGACGAAATCAGCGAAACCGCTCATGAACTCGCGGTAGTTGTGGTCGTAGCAGGCGGAGAAGCGAAAGCCCCCGCCGGGCTCGATGGCGCCGACGGGGCAGGCCACCGCGCAGAGCTGGCAATCGATGCAGGGGTTGTAGGCCAGCGGCGACGGCACCTGAGCCACCTCGGCCGTGGTGATCACAGTGCCGAGCAGTACGAAGGAGCCGAAGCGCGGATGGATCACGTTGCGGTGCAGGCCCATCGCCCCCAGCTGGGCCGCCTGGGCAACGCGCTTGTGGGAGACGATCCAGGAGCGGGCGGGGAAGGTGGCCATGTCCATCGGGAAGGCCATGGGCGGGTTCATGGCCCGGTGGCCCCGGGCATCGAGGGCGCGGACGATTCGGGCGGCGACCTCGTCCACCTCATGGCCGGTGCGGTGGAACTCGAGGTTGGCCACGTTGCGGCGGGGGCTGCGCACGTTCTCGGGGTGCATGCGCAACACGATCGGCACCAGCGAGCGCGCCCCCGGCATGGCGGCAAGCACATGGGGCACCTCCTCGGCCAGATCGGGATGGTCGAGCGAGACCCAGCCGGCATCATCGGCGCCGGCGTCCAGGGCGATCGCCCGCACCTGCTCCAGGGAGAGGGGCGGCGGGGGCGGCGTGGGTCCACGGGAGCGGGCGGCCGCGAGGGCGGGGTGGTCGGGGGCCTTAGCCATGATGAACGTCATGCAATGGGTCAAAAAAAGAGAGGGCCCGCCTCAGCCCCCGGCCTGGCCGGTGTCGGCGGGGTAGCCATCACAAGGCCGGGCCGCCACCTCCATCAGCCTCTGTGCCAGGGCGGGGTCCTCCAACAGGCGGGCCAGCACCACCGCCCCCACCATCGTCGACACCAGGCGCAGGGCCCCATCGCTGGGCTCGGGCGAGGGCTGGCGGGGGTGAAGCTTGCGCTCAATCAACGCCAGCAACCCGCGGGCTGCGGCCGCGAAGGCGGATCGCACGGGGGCCGGCTGGCGGGCCCCCTCCCCGCCGAGGGCGGCGATCACGCAGCCCCGCTCTGGGTGGGCGAGGTGCTCGGGGGAGAGGTAGAGGGCAAGGGCCTGGTCCAGCGGCAACGACTCAGCCAGGGGGCCTTCGGCACTGGCGGCGGCTGCCGCGTGGATGGCCTCGGCCACCAGGGCTTCCCGGTTGGGGAAATGGGTATAGAAGGCTCCATGGGTGAGACCGGCCCGTTTCATCAGGGCTGGGATGCCGATACCCGAGAGACCCTGGCGGCGCAACTCTTCCGCCGCAGCCTCAAGGATGCGCGCGCGGACGACCTGCTTGTGACCCTCGGAGTATCGCATGATGAGCATCATGCCATGGATGAAGCGCAAGGGTGGGGTGTCCACCCGTGGGCAAGCGCCGAACCCACCCCCCCGCGTGCAAGGCCAGGGGTTCCATGGAAGCGTTCAGTGGTCGCAAGACACTCCAGGAGGTCGCCGTCGACCAAGCGATGCGCCCGATCCAGGGAGGCCAGTGGAAGCCATCGCTGCTGGAGGGCGCCAGAGAGCTGTTCACGCGGGGCAGGAACACGCAGGCCAAGGACGGGAAGCAAGCCAAGGAGGCTGAGCCGATCCAGCAGTACTGCTTCGCAGAAGCCGGAGAGCGACGGCAGGCTTCAGAGGAAGCTGGAGTGACTGAAAAAGATCTCAACGGCTCAGAGGCCCGTGGACTGCGCGAACTGGTCGATCATGGCCAGGGTGGATTCTTTGGATCTGGAGCATCCCCACCAGGGGCAGTCAGTGGATACTGCCGATCTGGCAAGAGACGGATCCCGAACAGCAGTGACCGTATCCGAAACACCATGCGGCACAGGCGATGACGGGCGACTTACCAGAAGCCTCCCAGCACGGTTCAGGTCGCAGCATCCGAGCGCATTCCGTGCCTGGTGGCCATGGAGATGGCGCTGGCCAGTGACCAAGAGCCCCAGAGCTTCCATTCCGATCAGGGTAGGCAATTCACCTCATCGGCCATCGTTCAACGACTCAAGGCAGAGGCGATCGAGATCAGCTGGTCAGGCAGGAAGCGCTGCTACTGCTTCGCAGAAGCCTGCGGCTATGAGAACATCCTGGTGGAGCCGTTGTCGAGCAACGGCAAAGAGTGGGAGATCCATCGCCGCGCCTATGGCGAGAACTGGAAAGCCGAGATCAGCCTGGACCCTTCTTCTGCAGCTATGGCCATGGATGACCGGCACAGCACGCTGGGAGAGAAATCGACCCATGAGGTCTACACTGTGAGCCAACCCTGATCCTCCAGCCTGGAGTTAACGAGGTCAGGGGCCGAATCTGTCCAATCAAAGCCAACCACCTCAAGGAGAGGCTACGCCAACGTCAACAGTCTGAGGCAAGCGACGGCAAAGGTGGTCACAAACGCCTTGAATTCGAATTGTGTCAACTAGTGTCTAATCCGATTATTTAGACGTCATGAGCACTCTTATCCGTCCTCGCGAATTGATTTACACAGACTGGACATTAATCGAACCTGAATTCGACCCAGCAAAACTACGCGCCAGGGAAACCGTCTTTACGATTGGCAATGGCTATTTAGGGACACGGGGAAGCTTTGAGGAAGGATATCCCGAAGCGTTGCCAGCCACCCTGGTGCATGGGGTCTATGACGATACGCCAGGTGTTTATACCGAGCTGGCAAATTGTCCTGATTGGCTGTCATTAACGATCGTGATTAACGGAGAGCGATTTCGACTGGATTCTGGCCAGGTGCTCCACTACAACCGACAGTTGGACATACAGCACGGAATCTTGAGTCGATCGATCCGCTGGCGTAGTCCGATTGGTAATACTGTAGATTTTCAATTCGATAGGTTTGCTAGTTTGGCAGAGCATGCGGTATTGGGACTGCGATGTCAGATTACGCCGATCGATTTTGATGGAACAATTGTGGTTCAGTCTAGCATTAATGCCTATCCCGATAATCAGGGCTTCAACCATTGGGAGCAAATCGATCGGGGCAAGATGGAGCATGGAGTCTGGCTTCAACTTCGCACCCGCACTTCAAAGGTCGAACTCGGGATGGCCGCTGCGATGAACGCAATTGGCAGCAATGTGTTACCGCAGGTGACGAATCCTCTCGACTGTCCCACCTTGGCGATCGCCATGACTACGACAGCAGGGCAGACTGTAGGCGTGGAAAAGGTTGTTACCTTATTTACATCCCAAGATGTGGAGCTACCCGTGCTGGCGGCTCAAGATAAATTGGCGATTCTGCCATCCTATGAAAGATTGCTCGCCGCGCAACGGCAGGCGTGGCAAGAAGTTTGGCAGAACAGCGATGTCGCGATTGAGGGAGATATTCAAGCTCAGCTGGCAGTTCGCTACAACCTGTTTCAACTCCTAATTAGTGCCTGCCCCCACATCACAGGTGAATGCACAGATAACAGCCGGGTCAGTGTTCCCGCTAAAACGCTGTCAGGCTTGGGCTATCGGGGGCACGTCTTTTGGGACACCGAGATTTTTATCCTCCCGTTTTTCACCCTGACCCAACCAGATATCGCCCGTAGTTTGTTAACCTACCGCTATCACACCCTCGATGGAGCGAGGCGCAAAGCAGCAAATAGTGGGTATCAAGGAGCCATGTTTGCCTGGGAAAGTGCCGCCACTGGCGACGAGATGACTCCCCGCTGGTCAATTGTGGACGATCCCTATGCGGAAGCCGTGCGATTTTGGAGCCGCGATCGGGAGATTCATATCAGCTCGGACATTGCCTATGCTGTCTGGCAATATTGGCAAGCCACGGGCGATGACCTCTGGATGCGTGACTACGGAGCCGAAATTATTCTCGATACCGCTCGCTTCTGGATGAGTCGCGTAGAGTGGAATGCCAAACTTGAACGCTATGAAATCTGTGAAGTGATTGGCGCAGATGAATACCACGAACTGGTAAATAACAACGCCTACACCAATCGACTCGTGCAGTGGCATCTAGAAAAGGCAATCAGTGTCAATGCCTGGCTGCAGCTGCACTTTCCAGAGCGGACGATTGAACTGGATAGAAGCCTGCATCCCACGCCAGCACGGAAGTTGCGGCTTGAGGCAACCGCCACGCAAATGTACATCCCCAAGGATACCAAGACAGGCCTGATTGAACAGTTTGAGGGATTTTTTCAACTTAAGGATATCGACTTGAACGACTACGAACCCCGGACTCGATCGATTCAAGCTGTCCTCGGCATGGACGTAACAAATCAGACGCAGGTACTGAAGCAGCCTGACGTGTTGATGCTGCTCTACTTGCTGCGAGACACACCCGAATGCTCCCCTGAAATCCTCCAGACGAATTGGGACTACTACGCGCCGCGTACCGACAGCACCTATGGCTCATCCCTCTGTCCGTCCATTCACGCGATCCTCGCCAGCCGTCTGGGAAGATCTATAGATGCACTTCAAGGCTTTATGCGGGCCGCCCTAGTTGATCTCGAAGATAGTCGCGATAACACCGCCGATGGCATTCATGCGGCATCCGCTGGTGGTGTCTGGCAAGCAGTCGTGTTCGGCTTTGCAGGGATTCAACTGACAGAAACCGGCCCCATCGCAACTCCCCAGCTCCCGGCCGCTTGGACAAGGCTCAAATTCAAACTGTACTGGCATGGCACCTGGCACAACTTCGATCTATCACACTCAGTCCATCCAGTTCCCGCGATTGAGGGCTATATATTTGATGTCGATGGGGTGTTAACCAATACTGCCGACTATCATTACCGCGCCTGGCAACGACTGGCGGATGAAGAACAACTGCCCTTTGACAGACAGGACAATGAATCTCTCCGTGGCGTGTCTCGCCGCGAATCTTTGATGCACATCATCGGCGACAGACAGTACTCGGAAGCCGCACTTCAGGAGCTAATGGAGCGTAAGAATCGCTACTACGTAGAATCGATCCAAAGCATTACCCCTCAGGATCTGTTTCCAGGAGTCGCTGAGCTATTCAAGGAACTCAGACAGGCGGGAATCAAGATTGCGATCGGTTCTGCAAGTAAAAATGCGCGAACTGTCATCGAGAAATTAGGGATTGGTCATTTGGTGGATACCATCGCGGATGGAAATAGTGTCGCACGTCCTAAGCCAGCCCCAGACGTGTTTCTGTACGCCGCGAAACAGTTAGGACTTGAGCCCTCCCACTGTGTGGTTGTAGAAGATGCCACCGTAGGGATTGAAGCGGCGATCGCAGGTGGGATGCGATCGATCGGCATCGGCCCTGCTACTCGCGTGGGAGCTGCAGATATCGTCCTACTAGACTTGGTTGGCGTTCATTCAGTCGATCTCCAAACCCGACTAGGAAAACTCTGGGCAACAAGGCTGCGCACAGCGCCTTAGGAGGCCAATTGCTCGGCATAAAACTGCACGAACCAGTTGAGGGATGAATGCTCTGATTGCCTCCTTCATTGACCTCCATACCCTCTCGTTGAGGGCTATTCCCCCCCAACGGACACAACAATCCCCTGGTCATGTCCTGCAGAACAACTGATGACGCACCATGAATAGGTTGCAAACGACCGCCAGCACGTTCATCTTGCAACGGTTCGCTGGACCCGGTTTGTTCGGATGCGTCGCTCATTGATGAGTGGCCTCACGCATCATTTGGTACTGCGGTGGAATCTTGCTTCAGAAAACCGAAGACAAGAAACGACCACGCGACGATCAGCCCCAATCCAGCGCCGATGTGCGTGAGTTTGACGACGAGTTCTTGCCATGGTTCTCCGCCGGTGGCACCTGCCTGACTTGCGGCAATAGATAACATTTGGGTCGTCCCCCACCAGGAATTGGCTACCTCGGAGATAGCCATGGTCCATGTCAACCAAGCCGCTACCACCATCACCCAGACGGACTTGAGCCCGACACTGTGCGGGAGCGCCAGCAGCGCAGTCGCTAGGACAATGAACAGCATCCCGTTTGTTACAAACTGGATGTGAGCTCCCAGGGCGAGTCTTGGATAGGGAGTACCGGGAACTAAAAGGCCACACACGAGCCCGACCAGCACGAGAACCATGCCGTGGATCAGGAGTTGCCGACTACCGCTGCGAACGCTCATGTCTGAAGGTCTCTTGGTGATTGGCGCTCCTCCCAGAGCGCCTAGCGTGAGTTAAGCGGGAACTGCATAGAATGCCTGCCATAGCTTCACATTCCGTAGAAGACGATCATTCTTTAGATTGTCCTCACCCTCCCCCTGAGGTGGATGGCAATACATGCTGAGTACGCAGAGAAACACTACTTGCCTCCAGG
Organism: uncultured cyanobacterium; assembly: GCA_903917565.1. Lineage (GTDB taxonomy): Bacteria > Cyanobacteriota > Cyanobacteriia > PCC-6307 > Cyanobiaceae > Cyanobium. The sequence continues at coordinate 22,189 of CAIXBB010000002.1, forward strand.
CTTTGAGTCGGCCTGACGCCGGCCATCCCCGGCGGGAATGAAGCGCAGCGGAAATCCCGTCCGTGTTCATGGCATTGTTAGGCTCAATAAGGAGTCCGCTTGAATGCGATCAATTCGGATTCCCACGAATCCTACCCATCAAAGCGACGAATATATCCGGCTGAAGAATCTTCAATATGAGCGCAAAAGCACTTTTTATGCGGGTCTCATCTTGTTCGACAAGTTCCACGCGATAACAATCCATCTCGGCGTTTTCGGATTGGTAACTCTTGCTGAAATAATGGGCAAGAAAGGGTGTTTTTAGCGCAGCACGGTAGGCCGCCGCGAAATCTTTTCGGCACAGAAAGAGCTTATTTGAACCGGCGGCAAAAGGTATAATGTCGGACTCGGTCTTTTCTCGCCAAAGTGTATAGCCGGCTGTCACATCTGGCCATTCAGCGCGACAATAATCGTCCAGCGCGATTATGCCGTCCCTTGCCAGGGTCTTTTCTGCCAAACGTAAGTCATTTTGTACAATCGAGTTCCAGTGTCCGCCGTCCACACTAAAAAATCGTACCGGACCTACTTGCTGAAGGATATAGTCATGATTGACATCTTCCGACGATCCTTTGAATACGCGAATTCGCAAGGGGTCAAGATGAAACTTGGCTAAGTTTGCCTGAAATGAATTGAAGTCTCCTTTTCCAGAAGAATCCAAGTTTTTGCTCTGGTCATCGAAAATGTCAATACACAGCGCCAATTCATCACTTCGCAGCGCCATACACAAAGGAATGAACGACTTACCATGATGAACGCCTATCTCTACGAAACCACCAGTAATGCTTTGTCGATTTTGAAACTCCAAGATTGAGCCGATTATCTCAGCATCAACTCGTTGCAGCCACCCATGCACATCTTTCTTGTCACAACGAAGGTAATTCCAGAGTTTGTCGCTCATGTCGGAGTTCCGATGCAAGAGATTTTGCGTTGTGTAAGGTTAAGGTTACTTGGGCCTAACGATATTTCGGCGGGTCCGGTATCGATCCTGCTCGGGGAGCTCCGGCGGCATAAGAAGCCAGCGAGGTCATGATCATGCCCTGGAGCTCCCTTCAGCGTAAGGCTTTTCTCTGGCGTTGCTCTTAGGTGACGGAGACATGGGCGGGTCCGAGATCCAGCGGTTCGATTCGCTACAGAAGGTCCACCGGACTCATCGCCCCCACAAGGGCCACGATTCAGCACATGCGTATAGATCATCGTGGTCTTCACGTCGCTGTGGCCAAGCAGTTCCTGGATGGTGCGGATATCCTGGCCGCGGTCCAGTAGGTGACTCGCAAACGAGTGGCGAAAGGTGTGGCAGCTGGCCGGCTTGCTGATTCCGGCCCGCAGGATCGCCCGCTTCACCGCCTTCTGGATCACGGACGGGTCGATGTGGTTCCGGCCTTCCGTTTGGGTCTTGTCGTCACGCCATCGGTGCGATTGTGGAAAGACCCACTGCCACCCCCATTCCGAGGCAGCAGTCGGGTACTTCCTTCCCAGTGCCATCGGCAGCACCACCCTGCCCCAGCCTGCCGCCAGATCGGCTGAATCTGCCGTACCGCCTGCAGATGCTTCTGCAAGGGCTCCACAAGGCTGGCTGGGAGCACAGTGACCCAGTCCTTGTCGCCTTTGCCGCTGCGAACGGTCAGTTGCCGGGCCTCAACGTCCACATCCTGGACCCGGAGCCGCAGACCGCTTCCGTAAAGCAGCTGCGCCACGAGGTGTTCGGTTCCCTTGAGCTGTTGCAGCACGGCCCTCACCTCCGCCACCGTGAACACCACCGGCAACCGTTTGGGCTGCCGCGCCCGCACCACTCCTTCCAGGTTGCCAACATCACCCCCAGCACCTGTCTGTAGAGAAAGAGCAAGGCAGACAGCGCCTGGTTCTGGGTGGAGGCACTCACCCTCCCCACCGTGGCCAGGGGATGCCGCACCCCGTGAAAGCGCAGAAAGCGTTTCACCCACTGGGCATAGGTGCTGATGGTTCCCCGCGCGTCGTGCCGCACCTGCAGCTCCTCCCGGTAGCGATCCATCAGCCGTGGACCTGGTGTGGCAACCAGGCGAAAGCCTCGGAGCCGCCTTCAGGGTTCCCCGCCCCGGTCCTGCCGCACCCGCGCCAGGGTCGCCTCCAGCTCCCGCCGCCACTCGCCCGGAGCAAAGTTGTGCCAGCGGCCGTGGCCGGGCAGCAGCCAGCGCACGTCCAGGTCCAGCAGCCGTTCCACCGAGCGCACCTGCTCCTGCCAGTTCCACCAGCAGTAGCGGCGGGAGGCCACCACCCCCGGCGGATCCACGCCCCACCAGAGGTGGTCGCCGCTGAACAGCACCTGAGCGGCGAACAGCACCGCCACCGAACCGGCGGTGTGGCCCGGCACCGGCAGCACCACCAGGTCGTCGTCGAGCACCAGGGGTTCAAGGCCCTCGACGCGGTGCTCCGCCTGGGGGGCTGCTTCTGCATCGGCGGCATGGATCCAGCGTTCGGCGCCGAACCGTTGGGCCCACGCCCCGTGGTCGGCCACGTCGTCGCGATGGCTGAGCAGGATCCGGCTCACCCCGCCGAGAGCCTCGATCCGGCGGGCCAGCGCCCCGCTCCAGCGGGGTGAATCGATCAGCACGTTGTCGTGGCGGCCATCGGCGCGGCGCCGGGTGATCAGCCAGCTGCTGGCCCCGAAGCTCTTGCGCGAGGCCCAGCCGCAGTAGTGCACCTCCCCCGGCGGCAGGCTGCTCACCAGCGTCGGGAAGCCATCGGCCTGGCTCTGCGCCAGCAGTTCCCTGGTGGTGCCGATCGCCGCCACCGGGCAGGCCTGCTGCGCCAGCAGCGCCGCTCGCGTCTCCCCCTCGCCCTCCGGCTGGCTCCAGACGTGCGACGTGCTGCCGGTGGGGGCGAAGTGGGCAGGATCGAACTGCCAGCAGGTGCCGCAGTCGATGCAGGTCCGATCCACATAGAAGGGACCATCCACATTGGCGGCCAGGCGCTGCTGGGGGCGGGCCATGGAAAGGTGGCGACGATGCCCCCTAGCCTGGCCCGGATGGCCCACACCCTGGTGCTGCTGGCAAGCCCGTCGCGGGAGGTGGCGCTGCTCGACTGGCTTGATCGTCAGGCCCTCGCCGTCGCTGGTTTTCCCCTGCTCGCCACCGCCGAACTGGCCGGGCGGCTTCGCAGCGATCCCCGCACCGCCCAGCTGCCGGTGATGGCGCTCGCGGCGCTCGCCGAAGGGGGCGACATCCAGGTGGCCGCCCATCTGCTGGCCGGTGAGGTGGCGGCGGTGATCGCCTTCCTCGATCCGGAGGCTCCACCGGGTTCGCCGCCCGATGGCCGGCTGCTGATCCGCGCCTGCGATCTGGCCGCCGTGCCCCTGGCCCTCAACGCCGCCACCGCCGAGCTGGCGCTGCGCGGCCTGGCCCACGGCCGCTCGGCCTACCTGCTGTTCAATCCCGTCGCCGGCCAGGGGGATGCCAACGCCGATCTGGCCCTGATCCGATCGATCCTCGAGCCCCAGCTCCTGGTGACGGTGCTGCTCACCCGGCCTGGCACCGATCCGGGCGACCAGTGCCGGGAGCTTGTCGAGCTGCTCCAGGCCAGGCCGGCCGGCGAGGTCGGCAACGTGATGATCGTGGCCTGCGGCGGCGACGGCACCGTCTCGGCGGTGGCGGGGGCGGTGGCCGGCACCGGCATTCCCCTCGGCGTGATTCCCCGCGGCACCGCCAACGCCTTCGCCGCGGCGCTCGACATCCCCACCGACCTGGTGGCCGCCTGCGAGACGATCCTGGCCGGCCACACCCACGTGGTGGACGCCGCCCGCTGCAACAGCCTGCCGATGACCCTGCTGGCCGGGGTCGGCTTCGAGGCCGGGATGGTGGATCGCGCCACCCGCGAGCTCAAAACGATGCTCGGCCCGCTCGCCTACGTGCTCGCCGGCGCCCAGCAGCTGGTGAGCCAGCAGCCGTTCCAGGCCCGCGTCGAGATCGACGGCACCGTCACCGAAATGCAGGCCGCCGCCATCACCGTGGCCAACGTGGCCCCCGCCACCTCCGTGCTGGCCCAGGGCTTCGGGCGGGTGATTCCCGACGACGGCCTGCTGGAGGTCACGATCGCCTCGCCCAGCACCCGCCTGCAGGGCCTCAACGCCCTCGCCTCCCTGCTCACCTCCGCCGTGGTGCAGTCGCCCAGCAACCACCCCGATCTTCTGTGCCTTCGGGCCCGCCACATCATGATCACCACCGACCCTCCCCAGCGGCTGGTGATCGACGGCGAAATGCTCGAAGCCGACCCGGTGACCTTCACCTGCCTGCCCGGCGCCCTCACCGTCTTCGCGCCGCTGCCGCCACCGTGAACCTCGCCTCCGAGGCGGGCATCGCCACCAAGGTCGGCCGCATGGCCGAACGGGTGCGCTGGGGCCATCCCGAGATCGCCCGCCGCGGCATCGATCCCTGCCGCCTGGCGATCGAGGGCGATCCGGGCTCACCGGAGGCCTTCTCCTTCCTCGTGCTGGGGGACAGCGGCACCGGGCTGCACCGCCGCGACAGCCCCCAGCGGCAGGTGGCCGAGCAGTTGCTCGCCCATGGCGCCGACGCCCGCTTCCTGCTCCACACCGGTGATGTCGTCTACCAGGTGGGCTCCAGCGAGCAGTACCCCGACAACTTCATCCGCCCCTACCGCGAGTGGCTCATGGGCGGCGAGGACTGGCGCCGGCTGCGCTATGACCGGCTTGTCTTCCGGGTGCCGTTCCTGCCGGTGCTCGGCAACCACGACTACTACGACCTGCCGCTCCCGCTGGGGCTGCTTGCCGGCCTGACGGCGCCGCCACGGCGCCTGCTGCGCTCCTGGCTGGATCTGGATGTGGGCTGGCACGGGTCCTACGTGGGCCAGGCGTGGGCCCGCGCCTTCGTGGATGTGCTCAGCGCCGTGCCGGAGGCGGACCTGGGCGAGCACCTCGCGTGCACCCGCACCGCCACGGTCGACGGGGCCCGCTGCCTGCTCTACCGCCCCGGCCAGTTCACCCGCCTGCCCCACCGCCACTACAGCTTCCGCTGGGCCGGCGTCGATGTGTTCGCCCTCGACTCCAACACCTTCAACCAGCCCCTGCCCGCCGGCGCCGACGACGGGGACCTGCGCCGGCGCCGCCAGCGGCTCGACGCCGAACGGGCCTCCCTGCTGCTGTCCCTCGGCCCCCTCAGCGGCGACGAGGACGCCCGCGATGATCGTGCCGCCAAGGCCGAACAGCTCGATGAGCAGATCCGTGACATCGACAAGCAGCTCAGCGGCGGGCCCCTGGCCGTGGATGAGGCCCAGCTCGACTGGTTCAGCGACGCCCTGATCGCCTCCTGGCGCAACCCGGCCGTACGGGGCCGCCTGCTGGTGCTGCACCATCCCCCCTACGTCACCGAAGTCAGCAAATGGGACCAGGGCCAGACCCTGGCGGTGCGCGCCCAGCTGCGCCGCGAGCTGGATCGGGTGGCCGCCGCCCTCGGCGATCTGCCGGCCGGCCGCCCTTTGCTCGATCTGGCCTTCAGCGGCCACGCCCACTGCCTGGAGCTGCTCAGCACCGGCGACACCGGCCACGGCGACGCCCACATCCCCTGGGCCATCTGCGGCGGCAGCGGCTACAGCCTGCGCCGCCAGCGGCCGGAGGGGCCCGAGCTGCTGGAGGGCCCCCCGGGCAGCGAGCGTGTGGTGGCCCGCTCGCGCCTGTTCCTCGGCCGCAGCGGCCGGGGCTCCGCCCTGCGCCGCGCCTACTCCGCCCTGCGGGTCGACGTGACGGCCGGGACCCCCCTGAAGCTCACACTGACGCCGCTGGTGGCGGAGAAGGCCCATGGTGCATGGCGGCCCTACCGCGGGAGGGAGATCGCCCTATGAGCCGGCGGGCAGCCCCCGTCATCAGCGCAGCACGCCAGGCCCAGCCTGTTCCGGCCCATCTCCGGCTGCTCTCCTTTCGCTGGTGTGTGGCAGAAGCCTGCATCGCTTTAGCGTCAGGTCAACTGCAGCCACTCGAACGGTGAGCCTCTTCATCGCCCTGCTCACGGTGTCCGACAGCCGCAGCCTCGCCGACGACCCCTCGGGCGATGCCCTGCAGCAGCGGCTGGAGGCGGCCGGCCACCGGCTGGTGGAGCGCACCCTGGTGCCCGACGACCGCTACCGAATCCGCGCCGATCTGAGCCGCTGGATCGCCGATCCCGCCGTTCAGGTGGTGATCAGCTCCGGCGGCACCGGCCTCACCGGCCGCGACGGCACCCCCGAGGCCGTGGCGCCCCTGCTCGACAAGACCATCGAGGGCTTCGGGGAGCTGTTCCGGGTGCTTTCCTTCGAGACGATCGGCACCAGCACCCTGCAGAGTCGCGCCCTTGCCGGGGTGGCCAACGGCACGGTGGTGTTCGTGCTGCCCGGCTCCCTCGATGCGGTCTGCACCGCCTGGGACCGGCTGATCCGCGCCCAGCTCGACGCCACCACCCGCCCCTGCAACCTGGTGCAGCTGCTGCCGCGGCTCACCGAGTCACCCGATCAGGCGCCGTGAGGGCCCGCTCCTGGTGGCTGGGGGCCCTCGCCCTGCTGATCGCTGTCGGCCTGTCCCTGCTGACGCCAGCGCTGGCGGGAGCAGGGGCCGGCAGCAACGGTGGGGGCAGCGAGGCTCCGGCCGCGCCGGTCGATCACCGCAACGCGATGGTGGCCGCCGGCAGTTTCGAGCTGGCCAAGGTCAGGATCCTTGGCGTTCCCGCCATCACCGTGGCCTCTCCGGTGGTGGGTGACCTGGGCAACGTACCCAACGCCCAGCGCCGCGCCGAGGTGATCGAAGGCAACCTTCGCCTGCTCTACGACCCGGCGCATCTGTGCAGCGAGAGCGAGCAGATCGCCGAGTGGATTCTGCTCCAGGTGCTGGGGGGTAACGAGGGGGCCTGTGAGCAGCCTCCGCTTCAGGGTGACACGGGCAGCGCCCCCGAGCAGTTGGTCGTGGGGCGCAGGCAGCTGCCGGGTGGGGATGTGGTGCTGGAGGCCAGGGTGCCGGAACGGTCCGAACCCCTGCCACTGCTCACGATCACCCGCGCCGACGCCAGCCTCAACGGCACCAGCGCCTGGGCCCTGGGGGAACGCTGGCAGCAGCGCCTGCAGAGCCGCCTGCGCCATGCCCGCCGGGTGATGCAGCCGGCCGATCTGCGCCGCCGCTGGCAGTTCACCTTCATGCTGCTCCTGGCGCTGGCCGTGCTCACCGCCGGCACCCTCTGGCTCTGGCGCCTGAACCGCCACCGCCGGGCCAGGCTCCAGGGCCGCCGCCGCGCAACGCCGGATAGGGCCCTGGAACACCGCCTGCAGCTCCACCAGGCCCTCGGGCTGCTGCTGCTGCTGGCGGTGCTGCTGCAGCTGATGGTCATGCTGGCCCTGGGGGTGATGGCCATCCCGGGCAAGGTGCCCCTGGGCCTGCAGCTGCTGCTGCAGCCGGTTCACTCCTTCCTCAAGGTGCTGGTCGTTGGGATGATCGCCCTGCTGGGGCGCTCACTGGCCACGTTTCTGCTGCACCAGTGGGCCGACGGCGCCAGGGTGCCGGTGGAGGAGCAGGCCCGGCGGGAGCAGCGGCACCGCAGCCTGCTGCGGGTGAGCCACCGCCTGATCGACCTGGCCTGCATCCTGGTGGCGGCCGGCTGGATCCTGATCGACATTCCCGGCCTCCGTGCCGCCTCCTCCTCCCTGCTGCTGGCCGGCGGCGCCTTGCTGGGTGGCCTGGCCCTGGTGTTTCAGGGGCTGCTGCGGGATTTCGCCGCCGGCCTGGCCGTCCTGATCGAAGACCGCTACGCCATCGGCGACTGGGTGGAGATCGGCGGCCTCGAGGGCGACGTGGTGGATGTGGGCGTGCTGAGCACCCAGCTGCGCTGCCTCGACCACAGAGTGGCCGTGATCCAGAACAGCGCCTTCGACCGGGTGGTGAACCACACCAAGCTGCGCTCCGGCGAGGAGGTGAAGCTGCTGGTGTCCCACCGCTGCACCGACATCGACCACGCCCTGGCGGTGGTGGCCGCGGAGCTCGCCACCTTTCACGCCGACACCACCTGGGGACCCCGGCTCCTGACGGCGCCCCTGCTGCGGGGCGTCAGCGCCACCGGCCCTCTGGGCATCACCGTGAGCGCCCTGCTCACCACCGTGGCCGGCGAGCAGTGGGCCTGCTCCCGCGAGCTGCAGCGGCGCCTGGTGGCCCGCTTCCAGCAGGAGGCCATCCCCCTGGCCGATGGCCTGGAGCTGGCATGGCCGGCAACGGTACGCTGATCCGGCCGGGGGAAGGTTGATGGCTTCAGCGATGGCGGACCACGAAACCTTCATCCGCCAGGCCATCCAGCTGTCTCGCAAAGCTGCCCTGGAGTTCGGCACCGGCGGGGCCTTCGGAGCGGTGATCGTCAAGGATGGGGTGGTCATCTCCCTGGGGATGAACCGGGTCGTGGCCAGCCACGATCCCACCTGGCACGGGGAGATGGAGGCGATCCGACTGGCCTGCATCACCCTGCAGAGCTTCAAGCTGCCCGGCTGCATTCTCTATACCTCCGCCGAGCCCTGTCCGATGTGCATGGCCACCTGCTACTGGGCAGGAATCGAAGAGGTTTACTACGCGGCCACGGTGGAAGACGCTTACGAATACGGTGATTTCGATGACCGCCCGATCTACGAGCAACTGGCCCTGCCCAAGGAGAAGCGCTCCATCAAGCTCACCCAGATCCTGAGGGAGGAGGCGGTGGAGGTCTGGAAGGCCTACCAGGCCAGACCCGACCGGGTCCGCTACTGAGATCACCCACCTGTTCCCTGGGCAGGACGCTCAGGAGCTGGTGGCCGGCAGCGCCCGGAACAACTGCAGCATCAGCACCAGACTCGCCAGGATCGCCGCCAGGGTCAGCCTGTGGCCGCGCCGGCAGCCCGTGCCCTCCAGCCAGGGCCGGCAGCGCCGGCTGACCCAGGGCACCAGCCACCAACCCGTGAGGGCCACGGTGCAGGCATTGCCCAGCAGCAGGCCGGTGGGAGCATCGAGCGGCAGGGGCCGCAGCAGCACCCGCAGCCCCGCCACGGTGGGGTAGAGCACCACCAGCACCAGCAGGTTCACCTTCCAGATGGGCACCACCGTCCGGCCGGCCTCCCCCAGCCAGCGGGCGTAGCCCTCCCAGTCGGAGCGGCCTTCGTAGCGGTAACCACCCCGCTCGGCGACGCTGAGCAGATCGCGCCGTTCCTGGCAGTCCATCCAGCCCATGAACGCGCCGGGGGTCGTGAAGCTCAGCTCCGACTGGTACAGCAGCCGGCCCGCGTGGGGGTCACGGCCCAGGGGGGCGGGAGCGGTTTCGGCCACGAATCCCTGCTGGCGCCGGGCGGCCGCCATCAGCCGGGCCTCCACCGCCAGGAACGCCGCCACCCCCTCCGGTTCGACGCGATGCAGGAAGCGGTGGGTGAACGGCGGCACCGTCTCGCTGGGGTCGGCGGGCGAGGCGGGCATCGCGGCATCGCAGCGGCGGCCCCACCATGGGCCATCAGGCCGCCGCCAGCCAGCGGCGCCGGGCCCGATCGCTGAGGTCCTCGCCGACCAGGGTGAGCAGGGCATAGGCCGTCACCAGGGCCAGCAACTGGTCCCAGGCGAAGGAGCTCAGGCTCTCCAGCAGCTGGCTGCCCAGGCCCGTCGCCCCCGCCAGGCCCACCACCACCGATTCCCGCAGGATCACATCGGCCCGGTAGGCGCCGTAGGCCAGGTAGGGCCGGGCCAGCCCGCTGAAGCGGCCGTAGAGCAGGGCCAGCCGGGGGCCGCTGCCACCGCAGACAAGGGCCTCCTCGGCGGCCGGGTCGGTGGCGTCGGCACTCTCCAAAAGCAGCCTGCCCAGCACGCCCAGGTTGTGGAAGCCCAGGGCCATGGCCGCGGTGATCACCCCCGGCTCCAGCACGAACAGCAGCAGCAGGGCGCTCAACGGAGGGGGCCACAGGCGCCCCAGGGCCCACAGCAGCCGCAGCCCCCTCCGCGCCCAGCCCAGGGGCGCCACCAGCAGCAGCAGCAGCGGCGCCAGCCCCACCGCAAGGCTGGCCGCCAGGGCGGAGAGCAGCAGGGTGCCCCCCACCAGCCGCGGCCAGGGCAGGGCCGCGGTGGCGGCCCAGTCGCCGTCGCCCAGCCCCGGCAGGGGCTGCCAGTGCAGCAGGGCCGCCGGGTCTACCCCCAGGGCGCGGCCCACCAGCACGCAGAGGGGCACCAGGGCGGCCAGGGCCAGCAGCATCTCGCGGCTGCGCTCGCCCACGCCCCGCCGGGCCAGCACGAAACGGCCGGGCACAAGCCAGCGCCGGCGCAGCAGGCTGATGCCCCCCTCCAGGGCCAGCATCACCGCCAGCAGCAGCCACAGACCGCTCCAGAGTTCATGGAACTCCAGCGACTGCAGCGTCAGCTTGAGATCGGTGCCCAGGCCCCCGAGGCCGAACACCCCCAGCAGGGTGGCGCTGCGCAGGGCGCACTCCAGCCGGTAGCCGCCGTAGCTGAGCACCCCCGGCAGCAGGGCCGGCCCCAGGGCCGTGAGGAGGGCCGCCGGTGCCGGGGCGCCCGCCGCCCGCAAGGCCTCCAGGTTGGCGGTGGGCAGGGCATCGAGCAGGTCGGACAGCACCCGCGCCACCAGGGCCCCGAAGGGCAGGGCGATCGCCAGCACCGCCACCGCCGGCTGCAGCCCCACCAGCTGGAGCAGCAGCAGGCCCCAGATCAGCTCATGGATCGCCCGGGGGAGGGCCAGCAGCCGGCGGATCAGCTCCGCCGGCAGTTCGCTGCCCGTCAGGGTGCGCCACACCGTGCGGGAGCTGCACGCCCCCAGCAGCAGTCCCAGCACCAGGCTGCCGGCCCAGCCCAGCAGGGCCATGCCGGCCGTCACCCCCAGACCCGCCAGCAGCGAAGCGAGCACTACCGGATCCAGCGAGGGGGTCACCGCCGCCACCGCGAAGCTGCCGATCAGCTCCCAGCCGCCCACGTGCACCATCGGCGGCAGCAGGACAGCCAGGGGCACCAGCACCAGGGCCGGCAGCAGCATCAGCAACGGCGCGGCCGGTTTCAAGGCCTCACGCCTGGCGGGGTGCCCCCGTAGAGGTCCGCCAGCAGGGCCGCGTTCACCTGGGCCGCCGGCCCGTCGAACAGCACCCGGCCGTCCTTGAGGCCGACGGCCCGATCGAAGCCGTCGAGCAGGTCGGGGCGGTGCAGGCTCAGCAGCAGGGCCCGGGGGGCCACGGCCTGGGCCAGCAAAAGGGCCAGCAACTCGGCGGCCAGCCGCGGATCGAGGCTGGCCAGGGGTTCATCGGCCAGCAGCAGGGTGGGCTCCTGGCGCAGCAGCCGGGCCATCGCCACCCGCTGGCGCTGGCCGCCGGAGAGGGCCGTCACCGGCCGCTCCAGCAGGGCCGGATCGAGGTCCATGGCCCGCAGGGCGGCCGCACAGGCGTCGGTCTCCAGGGGCAGCAGCAGGTTGAGCAGGGCCCGGGGCCAGCCCCAGCGGGCCAGGCGGGCGGCGTTGAGGTTCTGCTGCACCGTCAGCTCCTCGATCAGGCGCAGGTCCTGCCAGAGGGTGCCGATGCGGGCCTGCTGGCGGCGGCGGCCGCGGCGGGAGCGGGCGGGGGGCTGCCCCTCCCACAGCACCGTGCCCGCTTCCGGCGCCAGCAGGCCGTTGGCCACCGCCAGCAGGGTGCTCTTGCCGGCGCCACTGGCCCCCAGCAACGCCACCCGCTCGCCGGGGGCGAGGGTCAGATCGATGTCCTCCAGCCGGGGCCGGTCGCGGCCGCTGACGCGGATGCCCCGCAGCGCGAGCACGGCGGTGGGGGGGCCGGCGGCCATGGAAGGCGGGGTCGACAGACGGTCGATCCACATTGCCAGTCGTCTGCCCTCCCTCCTCGATGACTCGCCCGGGTGCTGCTGTGCCTGGTGTTCCTCCATGCGGTGATCGGCAACTTGACGGGATTCACCGGGGTGGCCGGGATGATGGCCGGCCGGGGCCTGCCGATCGCGCCGTTGCTGCTGGCGGCCGCCGTGGCGCTGATGGCCGTGGGCTCGGTGCTGCTGATCAGCGGCGTTCGCGTGCGCCTCGGCGCGATCCTGCTGCTGGTGGCTGATCTACAAAAGGCGGGATAGAACGTTTCCAGAACCAGCAGGAAGGCCAGCGTCCACCTGGGCGATCCAGCGCTCGCCGGACACTCCGCTTGATTCTTACCAGGGATGACCTGCCAGCCGCCAAGGAGTCGTGACGACTCCGCAAGCCACCAGCAGCAGAAACCATCGGGGGAAGCTGACCTCACGGCCACGGCGCATCCGTCCCTCCGGGATCGCCTGCAGAACGCTGATCACAGCCGGCAGGCAGGCAGCCAATCGAGCCGCCTCAGCTGACCACCACTTCCTGACCGGGAGTCACCAGGGGCCGCCGGTGCGGGAGGTTGCCGAAGTGTTCCCGGGCGACGGCCAGCAGTTGCTCATCGCTGAGGCCGCTGTCGTCGAGGGTCTCCACACCCACGATCCGCTCCACCAGGTCGCGGCGATGGGTTTCGAGGTAGTGCAGCAGCACCTGACGCATGTCGCTTTCCCCGGTGCCGTGGCCGAGCAGCAGCACCGCATCGGCGGCGGTCATCGCCTCGGTGATGCGGGCCAGGTAGTCGCTGTCGATCGCAGCACGCTGACCCGCCTGATCCCGATCATGGCGATGGGTGAGGCTCTGATCCGTTCCCCAGATCCCGTGCGGCTGGAGCACCGCATGCTCCACCTCCTCTCCTTCGAGCCGGAACACATCCGTGCGGCGGTGGTCGAGGTGCAGCACAAGGCGATGGGCCTGATCACCGCGGGGGGAGGGGGCGTCGGCCTCGGGATGGGTGGGGGTGACGCCGGCCTCCTGCAGGAAATGACGCACCCGCATCACTGCGTCGGCATCCAGATCGGGTTGGTGCACGCCGGCAGCGGTGTGGATCCAGGTTTCCTGGCCGGAGGGCATCCGGATCTGCAGGCGGCGGTCATCGAGTTCGCTCACCTGGGCGCCGAGACAACGGAACAGTGCCTCCACCCGGGAAGCCCGCACGCCGTGCTGCAGGGGATGGGCAAACAGGGCCTGCAGGGTTCTGAGGTGGTGTCGCTTCATGGCAAGGCTCGGCGGCTGATTCGACCCTATCGAGGCGGATCCTCACGGGAAGGCTCGCCGTAACGATCGAGGACGGGGGAACCAGGCAGGGCAGGGCCACCGGTCTTCACTGCACCTCAAGCATCACCACATCGACAAGGTTCTGCTCCTGTCCATCGCTGGCGATGGAGCAAGGCTCACCAGGCGAGGGAAGCGATAGGCCACAAGGTCCTCGTCCAAGCCACCGACGCCAGGAGTGCTTGCAGATCGGGGCTTGACGCTGGCATTCAGCCATGAACAGCAAGCAACGGCGCACCCTGGAGGAGGTCTGGGCTGAGCCGCTGAACGCCAGCCTGGAGTGGGGCCGGAGCGAATCGCTGTTCCGGGCGCTCGGATGCCGAGTGATCGAAGGGGCGGGGTCTTCTGTGACTTTCGAGCACGAGGGGAGGAGGGCCACGCTCCATCGGCCCCATCCAGCCAAGGAGGCCCTTCGTTATCGCGTCAAGGCCACCCGCGAGTTTCTGATAGCCATTGGACTCACCCCATGACCAACGCCATGACCTACCGCGGCTACTCCGCCACCATGACTTTCGATCCGGAGGATCACATCATCGTGGGCCGGGTGGAGGGCATCAACGACATCATCACCTTCCACGCCGAAGGGGTGAAGGAATTCGAGCGACATTTCCATGAAGTGGTGGATGACTACCTCGCAGCCTGCGAACAACTGGGCGGCGAACCGGAGAAACCCGCCAGCGGCAACCTGATGTTGCGCATCGACCCGAACCTGCATGCGGCCGCCCTGAAGATCTCCCACCACCAGGGTCTCAGTCTGAACAAGTGGGCCGAGCAGGCCCTCAGGGCTGCCACCGAGAGCCGCGTGGAGGTCTGATTGTCTGAGCGATTGGTGTTGCTGCTCCAGCTCTCGCGATTGCGCTCACCAGCGCAGCGGCTGGCTCTGGTGCCGATGGCTCGCGAGCAGGTGAACACCCTCTTCGATGCGCTGCCTTGGGCCCAGGCCTCCCGCCGCAAGGGCACCGAGCTGAACGAGCAACTCCAGAACCTGAATGGACCTGTGCTCCGCCCCGCCAACCTCGTCCAGCCCCCTGCTCCTGCTCTAGGCCCGGCCGCGAGCAGCAAACCGTGCGGGAGCGTCAGCAGGCGCCACCCCGGCGAAACCATCTCCCTGCTGCAGGAATCGCAGCCAATGGTCTGCAGAGCCGTCGTGAACGCATCAGCCTGACGCGCCTGACGATTGCGTTAGAGCACGGTTCGGTTGCGGGCCAGCGGCCCCGGGGGCATGGTCAGAACGACCCCCAACCTTCCGCTCCCTCCTGGACATCGATGGCCTTTGCTTCCCCCCGCTCCTACATCCTTCTGTCGGTGGCGGCGGCGGTGGCCACGATCGTGCTCAAGACGGCGGCCTGGCGACTCACCGGCTCGGTGGGCCTGCTCTCCGATGCGATGGAATCCGGGGTGAATCTGGTGGCAGCCCTGGGGGCCTTCTGGGCCCTCAGCCTCGCCGCCAAACCCGCCGACCGCACCCACCACTACGGCCATTTCAAGGCCGAATACTTCTCCAGCGGCCTGGAGAGCGTGCTGATCGTGCTGGCGGCCCTGGCGATCATCTACTCCGCCGTGGGCCGCCTGCAGAATCCTGAGCCGCTGGAGCAACTGGGGTTGGGCATGGCCCTTTCCCTGGTGGCCACGGTGCTCAACGGCCTGGTGGCCTGGGTGCTGCTGCGGGCCTCCCGCCACTTCCACTCGATCACCCTGCGGGCCGACGCCCACCACCTGTTCACCGACGTCTGGACCTCCTGCGGGGTGCTGGTGGGCATCGGCCTGGTCAAACTCACCGGCCTGACGATCCTCGACCCGCTGATCGCCATCGCGGTGGCCCTCAACATCACATTCACCGGCTGGAATCTGCTGCGGGAAACGGCCTCCGGCCTGCTCGACCGTTCGCTTCCCATCAACGAGCAGGACCGGCTGGAGGCGCTGCTGGCCTCCCACGAAACCGAGGGCATCCGCTTCCACGCCCTGCGCACCAGGGTGGCCGGGTCCCGCCGCTTCGTGGCCTTCCACGTGCTGGTGCCGGGGCAATGGACGGTCCAGGAGGGCCATGACCTCTGCGAGCAGCTGGAGCAGGAGATCGCCCTCGCCCTGCCCCGCAGCGATGTGCTCACCCACCTCGAGCCGATCGAGGATCCCAGGGCCTGGGATGACCAGGGCTTCCGCTGGGAGGAGGGTTGAGCCCCCTCCCCATACGATCCAGGCAACAGCAAGCACGCGCGCCCCATGGCCACCGTTCTGATCACCGGCGCCAACCGCGGCATCGGCCTGGAATACTGCCGCCAGCTCCACGCCAGGGGGGATACGGCGGTGGCGGTCTGCCGCAGCCCGTCGCCGGAGCTGGAAGGCCTGGGGGTGCGCCTCGAGGCGGGGGTCGACCTCACCGATGGGGCCGCCATCGCTGATCTGGTGAACCGGCTGGGGACCCTGGCCCTCGATGGGCTGATCCTGAACGCAGGCCTGCTGGAGCGCACCACCCTGGAAGACCTCGACGTCGAGAGCCTGCGGCGCCAGTTCGAGGTGAACGCCATCGCCCCCCTGCGGCTCACCCGGGCCCTGCTGGGCCATCTGCACCCCGGCGCCAAGGTGATCCTGATGACCAGCCGCATGGGCTCGATCGACGACAACAGCTCCGGCGGTGCCTACGGCTACCGCATGTCGAAGGTGGCGCTCAACATGGCCGGCAAGTCCCTGGCCATCGACCTGCGGCCCCGGGGCATCGCCGTAGCCCTGCTCCATCCCGGCCTGGTGCGCACCCGCATGACGGGCTTCAGCGACCAGGGCATCAGCACCGAGGAATCGGTGCACGGCCTGCTGGCCCGCATCGATGCCCTCAGCCTGGAGACCAGCGGCAGCTTCTGGCATGCCAACGGCCAGGTGCTGCCCTGGTAGGGCAGGCGGCACTCACCCCTTGAGGCAGTGCTTGTGCACGAAGGGGCTGGTCATGGCCCGTACCAGGGCGCTGTAGCCGGGCTGGAAGCGCAGCTCCTCACCCACCCGCAGCGGCCGCTCCGCCTCCACCACCAGGTGATCGCTGCTGGCCCCAACGATCGACACCCCCGCTGGCGGCTCCAGGTCCGCCGGATCCACATCCTGAACACCCAGCGCCAGCAGGCCCCGCTGCCGCAGGCCCCGGTCCGGCGCTGGGGGAGCGGCCGTGGCCAGGAAGCTGGTGAGCCCCTGCTCCCCCCAGGGGCGGCTGGGTTTGCGTTTCACTTCGATCAGCTCGCCCACCAGGGAGAAGGCATCGGTGTGGAGGCCGGGAATGGGGCAGCGTGCCAGGGGTTCCCGCCCCAGCAGCAGGGCCTCCCCCAGCCGCAGATGGTTGATCCGCCCCGGGGCGCCCCCCTGGGCCAGCCAGGGGAGATTGGCCGAATTACCCCCCGAGACCAGCTCGAGCCTGATGCCGAGGCGGGCTTCGAGCGCATCCGCCAGGGCAGAGAGCTCCGCCATGTTGGCCGCGTCAGGGGCCACCCCGTGCTGGCAGCCCAGGTTGGTGCCGATCCCCACCAGCCGCAGCGACGGCAGGCTCAGGGTGAGCCTGGCGATGGCTTCGAGATCCCGGGGCAGGAGGCCTTCGCGCCGATCACCCAGCTCCACCATCAGCAGCACGCCATGGCGGCGGTGTTGACGCTGGGCCGCCACCGCCAGAGCCTCGATCACCAGCCTTTCGCTGTTGCAGCTGCTGGCGGCATGGGCCACCACCTGCTCCACCTGGCTGAGCATCGGGCTGCGAACCAGCAGCATCGGCACCGTGAGGCCGCCCCGGGCCAGGCCTTCCAGCGTTTCGATGCGTGAGTCGCCGATCGAGGTCACGCCGGCCGCCAGCCAGGTGCGCACGATCTCTGGTTGGCCAAGGCAGGCCTTGCTCACCGCCGTGACCGCGATCCCCTGGCCCGCCAGGCGGCGCACCAGCGTGGCGGCGTTGTGATGGAGACGGTCGAGATCGATCTCGAGCCGCGGGGCACTCACGCCATCGCCGCCAGTTCCGCCCCGAGTTCGGGGAAGGCCCTCACCACCATCTGCACCAGGCCTTCGGGGGAGCCGCTGAGCGGGTCGGCGACCGGAATGTGGAGTTCCGCTTCGTAGAGGGCGATGGCGGCGGAGATCTGGGCCGTGTTCATGCCCTCGTGGTTGAGCGTGAGACCGATCACCTTGGTGGGTGCGAAGGCCTCGATCAGGGTGATCTCGCTCTGGGGCGTGGGCATCGGCACAGCGGGGAAATCACAGCGCCAGCGGCGGCGGGGCGCATGCTGCAGGATCACGGCCTGGGGCTGGGCGCCCCGCAGGATGAACGTTGAGGAGAGATAGGCAGGGTGGCTGAGCGCCCCCTGGCCTTCGATCACGATCACCTGGGGGTGCTCGTTGTTGAAGGCCTCCACCACGGCGGCTTCGACCTCCCCCGAGCAGAACTGGGAGGGAATCGCATCGAGGGGCAGGCCGTAGCGCCCCCCCTGGATGATGCCGGTCTGCCCAGTGGACACCAGCGCGGTGTGGATGCCGTGGTCGTTGAGGGCCTGCACCAGCCGGGTGGCCGTGGTGCGCTTGCCGATGGCGCCATCCGTTCCGAGCACGGCGATGCGCCGGCAGGTGACACTGCTGATCGCCCCGCTGAACAGCCGCAGCTCCTTGAGCGCCGGCGGCCGGCGCACGTCCTGGATCGTCACCCGGTGACGCGCGGCGCTGGCGGCGAAGGTGGGGTCATCCGCCAGGAACTCCCGCATGCCACTGACCAGGGACAAGCCTGCCGCCATGGCTGCCAGAAGCACCTGGCGATCAAGGGCGCTGTACAGGCCCCCCGCAGGTGCCATGCCGTAGATCAGCACCTGCGGCGGCGGGCCGTCGAGGCGAAACGCGGCCGCAAGATCGGCCACGATCGGCAGGCCACGGGCCAGGCCATCGAGCTCTTCACCGGCATCACGGCCGGCGAGCTGGCTGTCGATCACCGCCACGATCCGGAAAAGGCTGCTGTGTCGCACCAGCCCGTGGGCGGTCTTGCCGTCGGCGCTGGAGAACTGTCCTTCGCAGTAGACCACGGCCGCCACGGGTGGCGGCGACGGGGCAGACGTCACCTGCGGCTGGGCAAGGACGCGCTCCGAAGAGGGCGAGCCGATGGCCCGGGAAGGAGCTGTCAAGTGGTTCTGATCCTTTCTGAAGGCTCAGGGGAGGCGGCCGCATGGTCTGCCGATCGCCGAACCGAGCAGGGATAACCACTGGCCCCCACCAAGCGGGAACGTATCTAAAGATACTAAGCGATCCAGAGCGCTGGCGGCGGCCCCTATGGCCCTGGCAGGGCTAAGGCAGGGCCAGCTGCAGCTGCAGGGGCTGCCCCGCCCGCCGGATGGTGAGGGTGAGGGGCCGGCCCTGCGGGTGGCTGGCCACAGCGTCGATTGCCTGGCGGGCGCTGCTGACCGGCTGGCCGTCGATCGCCGTGATCCCATCGCCGACCCGCAGGCCGGAGCGCTCCGCCAGGGAACCGGGGGCCACCTGATGGATCTCCACCCGGCCGCCGTGGGTTTCCAGATACACCCCCAGACGCAGCCCCGGCGGCGGCGCTGGCGCCACCCCGAAGACCGCCGTGGCCAGGCCCGGCTGCAGCACGGCGCAGTCGAGGGCGTCGTCCCAGGGGAGCAACCAGGCGGCCTCGCCCAGCCCAAGGGCCCGCAGCTGATGGGGAACGCCGTGGCCCCCGGCCAGATGGCCATTGCCGATCAGCGCCACCACCGGGGCCCCGGGGTGGCGACGGCGTTGCTCGGCGATGGCCTCGGCCATGGCCCGGTCCCACAGCTGCTGGCTGTCCACGAAGCGGCGGAAGGAGGGATCCTCCAGCCCGGGCAACCCCTGGCCGCTGCTGGGAACGAAGGGATGGTGCTGCCAGAGCCGGTGCAGCTGGACCTGATAGGCCCGGCTGGCCGGCGCCGGCCGCCCCACCCCCTCCCGCTCGGCGGCGGGCACCGCCGCGAAGCCCTCGGCCCGCACCCGCCGCACCAGCTGCCGCTCCACGTTCAGGGCCAGCAGCGGCACCCGCCGGTCGCGGGCGAAGCGCAGGATCGGCAGGTAAAGGTCAACGTCGTAGCCCCAGATGGCCGGCCAGTCGAGGGCCTCGAGGAAGGCGCGCTCCTCAAGCGTTCCGGCCACCCAGCGATCGAGCACCGGCTGCAGCCGGCGCGGCACCATCTCCAGGCCAAGGCTGAGGTCGGGGCTGCGCGCCAGCAAGGCCGCGAGCGTGGCCAGCTGCCATTGATGGTGGGCGGCGCTGTCGTGGCGTTCCCCCAGCAACAGCACCGGGCGCCGGGCCAGGCGATCGAACAGGTCGTCTGCCGGCACAGTGCACGGACCGGCGGCGGTGGGCTCCACCCAGGCGCCCGCAGGCACGCAGGCGCTGGCAAGGCCCGGCCCCGGCGACCCCAGCAGGGCGGCCAAGGCCAGGCCCGCGGCCCGGTTCCCGAGGCGATGGGGAATCAGCGGATCTTGCCGATCTGGCGGCCCACCTGCTCGATCGTGCCGTAGGCGCTGGCGCTGGCAGCGGTGAACTGCTGGGAGCCGAACAGCGACAGGATCTGTTTCTGGGCGGGGTTGCTGGGGCGCCAGCTGAGGATCGCCTGCTGCACCTTGGTGGTGAAGCCCTTGCCGAAGCGCTTGTCAAGATCCGGCTGGGCGATCCAGTGGTAATCGGGGTAGCCGGGCGTCTTCCAGAGGGCAAAGACCTTGGCGCGGTTGGCCTTGCCGTCGTGGAGGCTGGTGCGCCACACCTGCTCGTTCACCGCGCCGGCGTCGTA
Organism: uncultured cyanobacterium; assembly: GCA_903917565.1. GTDB lineage: Bacteria > Cyanobacteriota > Cyanobacteriia > PCC-6307 > Cyanobiaceae > Cyanobium. The sequence goes on from CAIXBB010000002.1 coordinate 42,119, forward strand.
GGCACCGCTCTGCACCAGGGCGATGGTGGCGTCGTGGCTGCCGCTGAAACCGGGCGCACCGCCGGCGAAATCGGAGAGCGTCACGCCAGCCTGGCCGAGGAAGAACTGGGGCATGAGCCGGCCGGAGGTGGAGCTCTCGGAGCCGAAGGTGAAACGCTTGCCCTTCAGTTCACCCAGCCCTTTGACGTTGCTGATGGGCTTGAGGCCACTGCTGCTGTTGGCGATGAAGACCGTGTGGAACGAGACATCGATGTCCCGCTGGGCGATCACCCGGGCGCCGGGTTTCTGCAGCCTGGCCTGCACGCCGGTGAGGCCACCGAACCAGACCAGATCCAGGGCGCCGGTGCGGAAGGCGCTGACGGCGGCGGCATAGTCGACCACCGGCACATAAACCACCTTCACACCCAGTTGCCGACTGAGTTCATCGGCCACTAACGGATAGAGGCGATTGAGCTTCTCCGGCTTCTGGTCTGGGATGGCACCGAGGCGCAGCACCGTCTCGCTCTGCTGGGCGCCCGCCGGAGCCAGCAGGCCGCCCAGGGGCTTGGCGGGGGGCGCCAGCAGCGGCAGCAGCGCCAGCGAGGCCCCCATCAGGGCGGCGGTGGCGGTGGCGCGGATCCGGAGCAGCATCATCGGGCTTGTGGAAGCGGTGGCGGCCTTTGATCCACTATGGCGATCAGGTGGGCGCCGGCCTGCACCCCCCCTTCCCTGGGTCAGCACAATGGTGGCCTGCCTCCCCATCGACGAGTTCCTGGGGGGCGACGGCGCCCTGATCGATGTGCGCACCCCGGCGGAGTTCCGCCAGGGCCACATCCCCGGTGCCGCCAATCTGCCCCTGTTCAGCGATGCGGAACGGGCCGAAGTGGGCACGCTCTACAAGCAGCAGGGACGCCAGGCCGCCGTGCTGCGGGGGCTGGCCCTGGTGGGTCCGCGGATGGACGCCATGGCCGCCGATCTGGTGGCCTGGAGCGAACGGTCCTCAGGGGCGCCCCTGCGGCTGCACTGCTGGCGCGGCGGCATGCGTTCGGCCAGCGTGGCCTGGCTGGCCCAGCAGCTGGATCTGCCGGTGCTGCTGCTGGAAGGGGGCTACAAGAGCTACCGGCGCTGGGTGCTGGAGCTGTTCGAGCGGCCCTGGCCCCTGCGGCTGCTGGGGGGCCGCACCGGCAGCGGCAAGACCGAACTGCTGCTGGCCCTGCGGGAGCTGGGGGCGGCGGTGGTGGATCTGGAGGGCCTGGCCCACCACCGCGGCAGCAGCTTCGGTGGCCTCGGCCTGCCGGAGCAGCCGAGCAGCGAGCAGTACGAGAACCGTCTGGCCGCCGCCCTGGCCCCCCTGGCGGGCGCCGAGCAGATCTGGCTGGAGGCCGAGAGCAGCATGGTGGGGCGCTGCCGCATCCCCGCCGGCCTGTGGCGCCAGATGAAGGCCGCGCCGGTGCTGGCGGTGGAGCGGCCGCTGGAGGAGCGGGTGGCCCACCTGGTGGAGATCTACGGCGCCCAGGATCCCCTCGCCCTGGCGGAGGCCACCCGGCGCATCGCCAGGCGGCTGGGACCCCAGCGCACCGCCCTGGCCCTCGAGGCGATCGAGCGGGGCGACTGGGCCGCCGCCTGCCGGCAGATGCTCGATTACTACGACCGCTGCTACGACCACGACCTCCACGGCCATGCCTGCTCGGGGGTGGACCTGGGCGATCTCGCGGCCAAGGAGGCCGCCCGGCAGCTCATCAGCCGGGCACTGGTGACGCTGCAGCAGCCTCCCTCCCGCTGAGCACCCGCCCGATCAGGCGGGCCTCGGCGAAGCCGGCCCGATGCAGGGCGGCCAGGGCAGCGGGCGCCCGCTGCGCCGGCAGCGCCGCCAGCAGGGGGCCGCAGGTCTGGGGATCGATCAGCAGCCCCGTCAGGCCCGCCGGCCCACCGGCCCCCAGCAGCTGCACGGGCCCCTCCAGCAGGGCCAAGGGGGCGGCGTTGGCGGGGGCCAGGCTGCTGGCGAACCCCTGCTCCAGCAGCTCCAGGGCCCCTGGATAGGCGGGGATGGCGGCGGCGTCGAGTTCCACCGCCACCCCCGCTTCGGAGGCGTCAAGCATCTCCCCCAGGTGGCCCAGCAGGCCGAAGCCGGTCACGTCGGTGCAGGCGGTGCAGCCGTGGGCGGCCAGCAGCGGCACCAGGGGCGCCTGGCTGCGCTGCATCGCCACCAGCGCCGCCTCCATCCAGGCAGGGGCGGCGGCGCCGGCCATGGCGGCGGCGAACAGCACACCGCTGCCCAGGGGCCGGCTCAGCAGCAGAGCCTCGCCGGGCCGCAGCGGCCCCTTGCGCCAGTGCGCCGCCGGCGCCACCCGACCGTTCACGGTCAGGGCCAGGGCCAGGCCCGCCCCATCCCGGCCCTCCAGGGTGTGGCCGCCGATCAGGGCGGCCCCGAGGGGATCGAGCACCGAGCGCACCCCGGCCAGGGTCTGCAGCAGCAACTCCTCCTGCACGGCGGCGGCCGCCTCCGGCACCGTCACAAGGGCCTGCACGCTTTCCACCGCCGCCCCACTGGCCCAGAGGTCGCTGCAGGCATGCAGGGTGGTGAGCCTGCCGTTCAGCCAGGGGTCGTCCACCAGGGCCGGGAAGCCGTCCACGCTCTGCAGCAGCAGGCCGCCATCGGCACAGGTGGCCACTTCGGCGGCGTCTTCCGCCCGCGGCGGCTTGCCTTCGGGATCGAGCCTGGCCAGGGCGGCCGTCAGGGGGGCGGCCCCCAGCTTGGCGGCGCAGCCCCGGCAGGCCATGGCTGCGGCGGCCATCGGCTGGAGCGCCGCGAAGCGGGCCATGAAGGCCCCATCGATGCGCTGCTTCCAATGCCAGATCCACCCCGATGGCCCCACGGCCACCCCACCGAACAGGGCCAGGGCCCGGGGGCCATCGGGGTGCCAGCCGCCGTCGCCCAGCAGCTGCAGGGCCCGCACCTGGGGCCGCCAGGACCGCAACGGCCGCGGCGGCTCCAGAAAGCTGCGGCGGAGGTTGTCCGCCAGCACCGGCGCCGCCCGTACGGCCCACACCCCCGAGGGGGGCCGGGGATCGGCGGCGATCAGGCCGCAGTCGCCGGCGGCGAACAGGGCCGGATGGCCGACCACCTGGAGGCTGGAATGGGTCAGCACCCGGCCGCTTTCCGGCTCCACCGGCAGGCCGGCGGACGCCAGCCAGGCGGGGGCGCGGCTGCCGGTGCAGGCCAGATCGGCCGGAGTTTCGGGCGCCGCCCGCCGCTGGATGGGGATGGCGGCCAGGGCCAGCAGCCGTTCGCCTGCCCGGTTCGCCGCCGCCGAGCCCAGGTGCAAGGCATCGCCTCGCAGCAGCAGGCGGCAGGCCACACCCCGGGCCCGGAAGGCCAGGGCCAGCTCCACGGCGGCGGCCCCACCGCCGCGGATCACCAGGGACTCGCCGGTGTTGCGCCGCTCCGCCCAGGCCAGGAACGGCTCCAGCGGCTTGACGGCCATCGCCTCCCCCGGCGTGGCGGTCACGGCGCCCAGATCAAGGCTGAGCCGGTCGAAGCGCAGGGGCGGGCGGCCCTCCAGCTGGAGCTCCCGGGCCGCCAGATCCACACCGGTGATCTCCGCCTGCACGAAGACGACACCGGCCAGGGTGCAGAGGCGGCGCAGGTCGATGGCAGCGGCCTCCGGGGGCTCCAGCCCCGCGACCACGGCGGGCAGCAGGCCCGAATAGAGGGCGGTGCCATGGCGGCTCACCAGGGAAAGGCGGGTGCGCGGCGGCTTGGAGCGCGGGCGCATCAGCCAGCGCCGCAGCACCAGCACGTGGCTGTGGCCGCCGCCGGCCAGGACCAGTTGCTGGCGCTCGGGGGCAGCATTCATGGGCTGGGCGCCGCGATCGCCCTGGCCTGGAAGGCCGCGATCGCCTTGGGCAGGGTGGGGAAGAAGAGGCGCGCCCCGATCGTCTCCACCAGGCCGGCCCGTTCCAGCTGGATGTAGAGGTCCTGCTTGACCCGCGCCAGGGCAAAGGTGATGCCCTGGGCAGTCAATTCTCGTTGCAGTTCCTCGAGCACGTCGGCGGCCGTGATGTCGATCTCCACGATGGCTTCGGCGTTGAGCACGAACCAGGCCACCGGCTGGGGCTCGGCGGCGATCGTGGCCAGCACCCGCTCGCGGAAATGCTCGGCGTTGGCGAAGCAGAGGGGGGCATCGAAGCGGAACAGCACCAGGCCCGGGATGGTGCGCGCCCCCTCCCAGTCGCGCACGTCGTGCAGGCCCGCCAGCCGGGGCACGATCCCCATCACGGCGTCGTGGGGACGCACCAGCCGGGCGAACAGATCGATCACCGACAGCCCCACCGCCAGCGCCACACCGGTGAGCAGATCGGTGATAAGCACGCCCGCCATGGTGATCAGGGCGAGCCGGAATTCACTGGGGCGGAAACGGTGCAGCCGCAGGAACTCCGAGATGTCGATCAGGCGCAGGGCGGCGTAGATGACGATCGCCCCCAGGGCCGCGGTGGGGAACAGGGCCAGCACCGGCCGCAGCCACAGCAGCACCGCCAGCACCATCGCCAACGCCACCAGGGAGAACAGCTGGGAGCGGCTGCCGAGGGAATCGCCGATGGCGGTGCGGCTACCGCTGCTGCTCACCGGAAATCCCTGCATCAGGCCATTGCCCAGGTTCAGGGCCCCGAGGGCCAGCAGTTCCTGGTTGGCGTCGATGCGGTAGCCGCCCCGGACGGCGAAGGCCCGGGCCGTAAGCACGTTGTCGGAGTAGGCCACCAGGGCGATGCCCACCGCCGCCGTCAGCAGGGAACGGAGCTGGGCTGGCGAGACCCAGGGCGGCAGCGTCGGCCCTGGCAGGCCGGCCGGGATGGCGCCGATCACGGCCACGCCCCGTTGATCGAGATGCCCCACTGCCACCACCGCCATGGCCAGCAGCACCGCCACCAGGGGAGCCGGGGCCTGGGGGAAGCGGCGCTGCACCAACAGCAGGAACAGCAGCACCCCCAGGGCCAGCAGCAGGGTGGGCCGGTGGATCTCCCCCAGCCGGCCCAGCAGCTCCAACAGCTGGCCGGGGCTGGAATCCGCCTGCAGCGTGAGCCCGCTGACCCGGCCCAGCTGGGCGCAGATCATGATCAGGGCCACGCCGCCCAGGTAGCCCACCAGGATCGGCCGGGAAAGCAGGTCGGCCAGGAAACCGAGCCGGGCCCAGGCTCCGGCGCAGCAGACCAGCCCCACCAGCAGGGCCAGCAGGCTGCAGAAACCCGCATAGACCAGTGGATCCCCCGCCACCAGCGGCCCCACCGCGGCGGCCGTCATCACGGCGGTGGTGGACTCGGGCCCCACCGAGAGCTGGGGCGAAGAACCCAGCAGGGCATAAAGGAACAGCGGTGGCAGGATCGCCCACAGGCCCGCCACCGGCGCCAGCCCGGCCACTTCGGCATAGGCCAGGCACTGGGGCACCAGGTAGGCGGCCACGGTGACTCCCGCCAGCAGGTCCGGCCGCAGCCAGCTGCGCTGGTAGCCCAGCAACTGCGCAAGGCCCGGCAACACCCTGGCCAGGCCCTGCGGCGACTCCATCACCCTGCTCCTTGGAACGTCACGGCTTGCGTGGTGGCAGCACTTCGCTGGCGCACATGTCCCTGTCCTCTTCGGTGCCCTTCATACCGGCCAGCACACCCTCCAGGTCGCTCTTCGTCGAGGGGTTGCCGCTGATGACGGAAAGCTGCGCCTTGGCCTGCTTGGCGCGGGTGGCCTTGGAGATGAAGCCGTCCTTCTCCAGATTGCAGAGGGCGCTCATGTAACCGGAGCCCACTCCCACCAGCACCATGAACTCCTCCCGGGGGCTGAGTTCCTCCGCTTTCTGCTGGGCCCTGGCCGATCCCGGCGCGACCACCAGCAACGTCAGGAGCAGCAGGGCGAACCGAGGCTTCATGGCGGAGCCAGGAGGATCCAATCAGGGTAGGAGTGGCCTGTGAGCGGGCCTAGATTGTCGGGTCGTGCGGCGGCTTCCTTCCCAAGTGACGCGTCGCGCCAACGCCATGGCCCCTGACCGCCGTCCACTGCCGTCCTGGCTGATTCTCTGCCTGGCCCTGGGCCTGGCCACGCCCCTCTGGGGGGGCCATCCCGGAGTCGCCGCCGACGCAGGACGCCAGGCCAGGCCTGAAGCGCCGACGTCGCAGGACGTTCCGACCCCGGTCGCCCTCACCGGAAGCCAGCAGACCTACACCAGCCGCCTGCTGGGCCAGCAGCGCCGCTACGCGGTGGCCTTGCCCCCCGGCTACGCCGACCATCCGGAGCGGCGCTACCCGGTGATCGTGCTGCTCCATGGCGGCAGCGGTGATCAGGGCGACTGGTTCGATCCCCTCAAGGGGGATGCCCTCGCCACCCTGCAGACGCTCTACCGGCAGGGAGAACTGCCCCCCAGCATCGTGGTCGCCCCCGACGGCAACGACCGGCGCGGCCGCAGCCGCTTCTGGGATCCCCAGTACTTCGACGGTCCCAACGGCCCGATGGCCACCGCGCTCGGCGACGAGCTGGCGACGGTGATCCAGAGCCGTTACCGCACCCTGCCGGCCCCGCGCCACTGGGCCCTGGGGGGGCTGTCCTCGGGAGCCTGGGGCGCCCTGAACATCGGCCTGAAATGGCCTGACCACTATTCGATCCTGTTCAGCCACAGCGGCTACATGCAGGATGCCAGCGGTCCGGCCAACAGCCCCATGACGGCCCTCCCCGCCCTGTCGGCCGCCCGGCTCCGCGCCTTGCGGGTCTACCTCGATTCCGGCAGCGACGATGGGCGCTACCGGCAGCAGTCGGCCCGTTTTCATGCCCTGCTCGACCAACTGGGAGTGACGAACGTCTTCCACGTCTTTCCCGGGTCGCACAGCTGGCGCTACTGGCGGGAGCACCTGGCCGATTCGCTCCGCTTCGTGGGCGCCCAGTGGTCGGATCTCGGCTGAGCGGTCCCAGGTTCAGTCCTCCTGGTACACCGACACGTACACCGTGCCCTTCTCCACCAGGGGCAGCAGTTTGTCGCGCAGGTCCTGGTTGTGCAGCCGCACGCAGCCCAGGGTGGAATGCAGAGGCTGGAGCGGGGCCCAGGCGCCGGGCCAGCCGCAGGCCGTACCGCCGCCGTGCACCATGATCCCGGCCCGGCCGAAGCGTCGCTCCTGCATCTCCAGATCCTCCAGATCGAAGCTGTACCAGCCGTAGCTGCAACGATCGGCCGAATAGGCGGGGCTGGGATCCTGCTCGTAATCCCGATAGACCTTCTTCGCGATGCGGTAGATCCCCGGAGGGGTGTCGGTGGAGGTCTCCTTGTATTGGTTCTCCTGCCCCTGGCCGCGGGCCAGTGCAGGGATCTCCCAGAGCAGCCGGCCCTCCACGTCGTAGGCCTTCGCTGTCTCGGCGGCATCGTTGACCACCACGTGGGAGTCGGTTCCGCTGAAGCCGAAGTCCTGGGGGGTCTTGCTGGGGCCCACCAGGCCGGGCACCACCATGGGGGGCTCGCCGGCTGCCGCTGGTGCTGTGAAGGCCTGCGCCACCGGGACGACCGGGACGGAGGCCCCCTGCTTCAGCCGTTGCTCCCACGCCTCGCAGTCGGCGGGCGTGCTGATCTCCCGCTCCGCCTGGGCGCAGGCGACGGCGGGCTCCATGCCGCCCCATACGAGGCCCTCGGCCCGGCGGCGGCGGCCCAGACCCACCTCCACCGTCTCCCCGGGATTGCGGTACAGCATCAGGGCGCCGGGAACGGCGTCCCAGCGGTGTTCGCTCAGGTGGCGGTCCAGGGTGTCGTGGTAGCCATCGCCGTGGAAATGGGCGCCGTTGTTGTAGGCGAAGCTGCACAGGGCAGCCCGCTGGCGGTCGGTCATCTCCCCCCAGAAGGGAATGGTGGCCTCGAGAACCTTCCAGAATTTCTCCTGGCAGTTGTGCTCATAGAGCGCATCGGCCTGCACCTGGCTGATCCCATCCCCCAGGCGGATGGGGGAACCGTCCTGGTAGAAGGTGCTGCCCCAGCCGATCGTGATCGGTTCGCCACCGGTGCGGGGGTCGGGGTAGGCCTGCAGGCGGCAACCCTCGTAGTGATGGTTGAGCTGGGCCACCTCGGGGGGCAGCTGGCCATCCCCGGCCGCCGGCAACCAGGCATCGTCGGGAACGATGAAGCGCTCCGGGTTGAGGTAGCGCTGCTCCCCATCCGGCAGGGGCACGCTGCCACCGGGGCACGTGTAGGGCCCCGCCAGCCGCACGATCGCCAGGGCCGTACCGGGGGCCGACCGCACCCAGGCCACGGCGATGCGGGAGCCTGCCGCCACAAAGGAATCGGCATCGGCGGCGGCGGGGCTGGGGCTGAGCCCCGCGTCCTGGCGGGCGGTGATGTACGGCATCAGAGGCTTCCCCCCAGGCGGATCCGCTCCAGGGGGGTGAGGGCCGCCGCCGGCGGGGCAACCGGGGTGGCCGCGCTCACCTGGATCGGGGTGCGGCTACGGGTGATCTCGGCGCGCAGGCGCTCCACTTCGCCGCTCAGCTGGAGCACACGGGAATCCTCTGTCGCGGGCGTGGCGGGCGCGATGGCCCCGGGCGAGGCGGTGGCCGCCGCTGCCGCCGTGCCGCCGGAGCCGAGCAGCAGCTCCCGCAGGCCGGTGCCCTTCAGGTCCCCGAGGCGCTGCTCGGCGTACTTCTGCAGCACCTTGGGAGCGAACGCTCCCAGCAGGAACACGAAGGTGAGGGCCATCCCCGTGTCGTCCCGGGGGGGATAGGTGATGGTCTCCTGCCCGCTCGAGTCCCGGGTCGTCAGCGGCGCACTGCGCACCATCGTCAGCGCACCGAAGCCGATCGCCGCCAGCAAGGAGATCAGACACATCAGCCGCATCGCGGATCGGTTGCCCGGAGATTCCTCCAGAAACCCAGTCGTCGGTCCGGCGGCGCCACTGGCAAAGGGGGTCATGGGGGCGGATTCGCAATGGATTGGCGTCCTAGCCGATTCTGATGGCGGCGACCTGGGCCTTGGACGATCAACCGGTTTCTTGATCTGCGCCGTGGGTCGAACCGACTCCTTGCCATGCCATCGCCAGGGGGATTGGCCTCGCTGGCGGCATCGGTTAGCCCATCGGATCCACGGCCAGGTTGTCGCCGCGTTTTTTCAGGTTCCCGCGACGGAGATCCAGATTGGCCCTCAGGGTGCCGACCACTTGTTCCAGGTTCGAGTTATCACCGATCAGGCCTTGCAGGATGTCGCCACCCACCTGGTCGACCAGCTCGAGTTGGCGATCGATTACCTTTTGCGCCTCGGCCACGGCGCCCCCCAACTCCTGTCGGTAAGCCTCCAGATCGGCACGGATCTGCCCACGCATCCGGTCCTGGGGATCGTCCTTCTGCACGTCCGGGGTGTTCGTGATCCCTGGGAAGGTGGGAACGGTCAGCAGGGCACCTCTGGGAAGCCGGCCGATGGCCTCCAGCCCTGGATTGGCCTTCAGCAGGAGCGTTTCGGCCCGTTGCTTCTGTTCCCCGTGCAGGCATCCGTACAGACGTTCGGTGAGCTCCTGGAGCGTCTTTTCTCCGCGCAGGGTGGTGGTGTCCATGGTCGTCAGACTCCGATGAGGTTGGTGAGATCGATCTCCACGGGGATCGAGAGGTTGTCGTCAATGCTGAAGCGCCCCGAACTCGTGTTGCCCATCACGATCGCGGCCCTTCGGGCCACGGGCTGCAGCCGCATGGTCGGGACCTGGGGGTTGGCCATCAGCAGATTGTCCGTGGCGCTGATCGAGTCGCCGCTCAGTTCCACCAGCAGCCCCATGGGGGACCCTTCTGGATCCTGTCGTCGCAGAACGTTCCCGGCCAGCCGCACGTGGCCCGCCAGCAGCGTGCTCATCAACGGTGCCGAACTGGCCACCGCTTCCACTGTGTTGGCCTCGATCGAGGCGTCCCTGGCTCCGCGTTCCACCGCCGCCAGGCGATGCTCCGTGAGCAGCCAGGCCACCGTCCCTGGGCGGCTGAGGGGGCGTCCTGGATCAAGAAGGATGGCGGCGAAGGGCCGATAGCGGACCGAGCGGTCCAGATCCGGACCCACCAGGAGCGCACCCCAGGACGGAAACAGACCCGGTCGCTCCGAGGCATTCCTCTGCAGCATCCGGTTGCCGCGGATGGCGACGCGATCGAAGGGGATGGCCACCCTCAGGCAGTGATACTGCCCGATCCCCTCCGGCGGCCCGATGGCCTCGAACCGGTTGTCGACCAGCTGCAGGTCCCCCACCGCAAGGACGCGCACCGCGTCCACCGCCGTGATCGATCGAGCCTCGGGGGCGACGTCGTCGAAGGCGTTGCCGCGCAGCTCCGCCTGCCGGACGGCCATCAGCTGCACCGCCGCAAACGCCACGTTGCCTTCCCTCTGGCCCAGCCCGAGCTGGCTGAAGTGATTGCCCTCGCACACCAGATGCTCGGCCGTCGCCGCCTCCGCCATCACCAGGCCCCCGGCCCCCATCCGCTCCACCTGGTTGCCCCGCAGCAGCAGGTGACCCAGGGGGAAGGTCTGATGGATGCCGTGGCGCTGGAACCCCTCGATGCGGTTGCCCTCCACGGTGACGCGCCGCGGCCCGCGGGGATCGAGTCCCTCCAGCAGCCGGAGGCCATCGCCCCTCCCGGACCTGTTCCCCACGATCGTGTTGGCGGTGATCACCAGTCCATCCACCCCTGCCTGCACCCCATCGCCGGCGCTGTCGATGAGATTGGCTTCGATCCGGAAGTCCCCCTTCGGGAGCACGCCGCCAAGGGCGACCACCCCCGCGGAGCCCTCCGCCGAGGCGACCAGGATCACGTTGTGACGCAGGAGGGTATGGCCCAGATGGAAGCTCATGTCGTCGAGGGACACCCCTCGCTGGCGGCCCACCAGCACGCAGTTCTCCAGCCGCAGTTCGGCACTCACCAGTTCCCGGCTCACCCCACGAGCGGCCAGGACGAAGCCCGGCTGGCCCAGGACAGGCACCCGCCCCAGCCCCCAGCCGGCGGCGATGGCGCAGTGGCGGATCGTGGCCCCCAGGATGGTGCCATTGAGGCCGATGCCCACGCTCGTGCCGCCTTCGCTCTCCAGGCCGAGCAGGTTGCAGCGCTCCACCCGCAGATCCACCACGTTGCGGGCCAGCAGCATCGAAGTGGGCAGGTCGGCATTGGCGGCCGATCCCATCAAGGTGAGGTTCTCGACCGTGACGCCGTTGCCGTCGGCGATCGCGAGCACCGGCCCCGGCACGCGTGCGATCAGCTGGGTGGCCCATCCCTGGCCCCTGATCCGCAGGGAGCGGGCGCCCACCACGGAGATCGGTTCATCCAGGTCGTAGCGGCCGGCGCCCAGGCACACCGTGCCGCCGCTCTCCTTCACCCGGTTGATCGCCTGCTGCAGGGTGGCGGTTCCTTGGTTGTGGCCTTCGGCCGTGACACAGACGCTGCAGTCGCAGCCGCCCTGGGCCTGGGGCGGCCAGAGGGTGCGGCAATCGGTGACGCCACCGGTGGAAAAATCGACGACCGCGAGCCGGGCGTAGTGATGGTGAGTGCCCAGCGGTGGCGCTTTCACCAGGGGCACAGGGATCGAGGCGGTTCCGGAGCGGGCGGCGAACACCCAGTGGGTTCCGGTGGGGATCAGGCCACCGGGGGGGTCGTGGAAGAACTCCACCGCAATGCCCTGCTCCAGCGGGAGCTTTTCCCCCTTCCCTGGTAGCGGCAAAGCTCCGGATGCCATCAGAGGGTCGTTGTCCCATTGGCGCACGAGCGTGTTGCGCAGGGCATCCGTTTTCTGTTCCGCATCGGTGGGAAACAATCCCGCTGGCAGGGCGCGGTCGAGCTCAAGTTGATGGGTCTCCGGCAGAATCTGCTTGATACGGCACAGTTCACCCGGGCGTCCCGCCAGGAGGCACCAGTCATCGGTGACTTCCACCCAGCTGCCCGGACGAAAACAGAGGTAGTCGTCCTTCTTCAGTGACTCGACCGTCAGCGTCTGCCGGGCAGGATCCAGATGGCTGACACGGGAAGCCACGATGCCATTGTCCCGCGACCACTTCAGTGTGGCCTTGTCGGCAGTGCCGGCATCATGCACTTCGACGCGATACAGCTGGTTCTCAAGCCCCGTGTAGTCGGCATTGGGCGCTACATCGCAGCGATCATCAATCAGCTCGGAATCGCCCGTGTGGGTGGAGAGACGCACCGAAACCGGTGCCAGGATCTCCTTCCATCCCGGGATCTCATCCTCTTTGCTGGCGCAGGAGATCGCTACACCATTTTCGTTTGGCAACACTTTCACCTGCCAGACGGTCTGGCGCCTGCCGGTGGTGTCGCTACCCACCGCCGGTTCGATCAATCCTGGATCCTGCAGGGCCGTGACGTCGCGCCTCCAGACATCGAGATAAATCAGATGCTGGCCTTTCTCCGGTAGGCCAGCATCGCTGCCCAGATGCTGCTTGATGTAGCTGCTGTCCTTCAGATAGGGCTGATAGGGCTGCTCCTCGTAGGGGATTGGATCCACTCCCGCCAGCTCCTCCAGTCGCGGATCCCACTGATCCGGCGGCGCGCCATGGTTTTCGGCCAGCAGCCCATCCACGTAGATCCGGCCAGGGCCGATGCTGATCCTGCCGCCGGAAACCTTGATCTCAAAGCCGTTCGGAGTGGTGCGTGGAACAACGGTGCCGTTGAGGCCATCGAGGGATCCGGCCTGCAGCCTGCGGCTCAGCTGAGCCACCCATTCATTCCAGTCGGAGTCGAGCTGCACCCGGCCCTGCTGCAGGATCACCTCGTGGAAATCACGGCGGGCATCGAAGTTGATGCGACTGAGATCAAAACTCATGACGTGAACTCCTTCAGGATTCGTAGAAGATTCCGGCAGACAGGCCGACTCTCAGGTATTCAGCGATCCGCAACCTCAGATTGTTTTCCCTTTGGGGCATCCAGAGATGGTGGAAAACGCCCATCTCGCCATCGTCCGTCCCGCCACTCAGGATGGCATCGGGAGTCTGGCGGCTCAGCCTTCCGTAAGCAGGGTTCCCATAACGCAGCGAGGTGAACACGGGTCTGGCAGGGACGGGCGCTTCTCCCTTGGGCAGGCAGTGGAAGGGGGCCGGCAGCCTGGAGCCGGGAGGGATCCAGGAGAAGCGAACGCAACCCACCTGCCGGCGTGCCGCCCGCACCGGCGCCGCCCAGCCGGCACCGGGCGCCGCCAGCAGGATGCAGTCGGAGATCACGTCCACCGCCGCGGTGAAGATCCGGCCGATCACGGTGCATCCGAGCAGCGTCAGCTCAGGGCCAGCGACCGGTGGCGAGCCGCTGGCAGGCTCGCTGCCCATCAGAGCCACCAGCGTGGGAGCGGTGGCGTCGATCAGGCAGGCCGTGGCCTGGAGTGTTGCCGTGGCAGGAGCGCGGATGGCACCCACGATGCAACGCTCAAGCACCAGCGCCTTCAGCGCAGCGGCCTTGAGCGCATCGTCCGTCACCGTGAGGCTGGCAACGAGCGGATCTCTGGGAGACCCGTCGGGGCGGAGGGCCAGACCAGGCACCAGGGTGCAGTGGCGAAGTTCCAGCCGTTCCAGACGGTTGTCGACCAGCACCGGCCCACCGGTGATCAACAGGCCCTCGAGCACACAGCAGCTGCCCTGCTCTCCCTCCAGGGTGAGCCGATCGATGAGCAGCACGGGCCTGAAGCGATTGGCGGCACGGATCGTCACCGTGCTCTCGGCGTTCACCGCCACCGTCAGGGAGCCGAGGGAATGGGTGGCGTTGTCGGTGATCTCCACGATCCCTTGCCCGCCGAGGGCTTGCAGGGCGTCCGCGATCGTGGGGAAGACCGGCCAGGGGGAATCCAGCGTGGCGGGCACGGGCACCTGCACCAGCGGCGTTGGGCCTCCATCCGGTCCCGGTTCGACGCTCAGCGGTCGGTCGTACTCCCCCCCACCGAGATCGGCCTGGGCGGTGAAACCCTCGTGCCAGCTGAGCCGCACCTCGGCGGGGGTGTCGTCGGGGTCGGGGATCGAGGCGGGCAGGACGATGCGACCCAGCACCGGATCGATGGCATAGAAGCCGGCAGGCGGCGGCGTGTGGGCCCAGCCCAGGCCGTCATCACCCAGGTGGCAGATGCGGATCTTGGCGCGATCGATGGTCATGTACTCCCCCTTCTCCTTCACCCAGAGGCAAAGGCTCGGATACGGATCCGTGTCGTTGCCGGGCGGCGGCCCGTACAGGCGCTCCAGATGCTCCTTCGCGTAGCGCCGGCCGAGGGGCAGCGGCACATTCTGAGGCTGTGTCAGATGGCTGATGGCCTCCTCCCGTTCCGGTCGCTGGAAGAGCGGGGTGTCGTGTCCGAGGGGACTGGCCCGGTAGCGGCCACTCCCCACCCGGGTAACGCTGCTCTGGGTACGGGGGCAGGCCTCGATCCGCCAGAGGTGAATACCGACGTGGGGGATGTTGTGCCGGCCCCGTTCAGGATCAATCGGACGCACGTCCACGCTGCGTTGGGCGGTTTCGAAGGGAGTGCCGAGCCAGGCGAGGTCAGCCCCCCGGCGGAGGTCCGGCGTCTGCCGGACCATGGGCCGCAGGTGGTTCATGTGCTGGCTGGCGATGAGCCGCTGGAAGTACTCCACCGCGCGCGCGGGCAGGCCGATACCGTCCTGGGCCAGTTGCTCCAGCACCGGGGCCGTGCCCTTGCGCCGGCGCAGAGCGATGGTGCGGGCCACCTCGGAGCGGGAACGATCGCGTGCCTGACCCAGGGGATGGAGGGGCTCGTAGCCGACCAGATCGCCGATGTAGGGAATCATCCAATCGGCGCAGGTTTCGATGAAGAAGTCGTCGTAGAGCTGGGCAAAGGATTCCTCCAGCACCGCCAGTTCAGCGGCGAAGACCTCCAGCAGCGAAGCCAGGGGGCCGCGCGACGCCTTGGCCCGCAACCGGTTCGCCCGTTGCTGTTCGAGGGGTGTCGGGGCATCGAGCGCCGAGAGTGCCGCGAGCTCGGCGGCTTCGGCTGGGGTGAGCAGCCCCTCCATCGCAGCGGCGCTCTCCTCGTCCCGGAGGCGGTAGAGCGCCGGGAGCAGGCCCAGGAGGGTTTCGGCGTCGAAGCTCATGGCAGTGGCTCCAGCACGAGGTTGCCGGCCTCCAGCCGCAGCAGTTCGGCCGGGGCGGGCAGGGTGATCGCCTGGGCCTGCGGCAGCCGCGGGCGCAGGCGGGTGATCCTGCCCGGCGGCTCGGGCGGGTCGGTGACCCGATGCAGGGCGAGGATGTTGCAGGCCTCCACCCCTGGCACCGCCAGGGTGAGGGCGGCGATCTCATCGGCGGACACGCCCTGGCCGAAGTCGCGGGCCTCGAACCCCAGGGCATCGAGCAACCGGCGGGCCAGCGCCGGCATCACCAGGGTGGGGTCGGCGTCGGCCATCACCTTCACCTGCAGGCGCAGACGAATGGCTCCGGCCGTGGGATCGAAACTGCGCAGGCGCAGGGGCAGCTGAGCATCGCCGAAGGTGCGCAGGTTCGCCAGGAGGTCGCTGGTGGACAGCACCGCCTTCCCCTCTTCTGCCGCCACCGTGAGGAACACCCCCCGGGCGGGGCCGTGGGGGATCCAGAGGGCATGGGCCTTGGCGATCCCGGGGAACCCCCGGGCGATATCGCGGTAATCCCGCAGAGAAGCCGCCCGATCCAGGGTGCGCACGGTGAGGGGGGCATTGGTGCGGGCCTTGGCGAAGGGTTCCGGGTCCTCGCCGCCACTGGCCGCCTCCGGGTTCGTGACAGCCGTCACCCCCAGGGGCCTGGTGAGCAGGGTGGTGAGGGAGCCGGCCGGCACGTTGCCGCCAAGGCCCAGCCCCTTTCGATAGATGGCCCGGAGGTTGTGATCGCCTGACGGTGGCAGGGCTCCTTCGCTGCCATCACCGAAATGGACGCTGGTGCGTCCCTGGTCGTCGGTGGTGAGGGCGTAGACCCGTTCACCGCCACCACGATCGAGAAGGCTTGGCACCTCCTGCCAGAGCAGATCGTTGATCCGCAGTTCCAGCGTCGAGCGCCGCCCGCTGGCGCTGCCGGCAGCGGTGACGAAGGTGAGCGGTCCCTGGCGCAGGCGATGGCGGGCATGGGGCCGTCGGGCGTCGCCGCTGCCGAGCAGCTCCGAAACGGTTTCGCCGTGGGTGGCCGGCGCCACGTTGAGATTCACCGTGGTGGTGTCGCGGTCGTAGACATGGCGAAGGGGTTTCTGGAGCCGGAAGGCGCTGTGGTCCGGCTCGAGTGGGTCGACCGGCAGAACTGAGGCGACAACGGAGATCTCCTGGAGCACAGGATCATCCTTTTCGGCCGGCATCGCCTCGATCCTGGCGGCAGCCACGAGCAGGCGGCCTTGACGACCGGCCCGATCGAGCACCTCCAGCCGCAGCAGGCTGCTGCCTGGGGAGGCCAGAAGGGCACCGAATCGGGAGGGCTCCAGCTGCTGGCCAATGGTGCCGAGCATCTGCTCCGGCGGGCCCATCAGCCGCAGCGCGTCGCCTTCCTGGAGGGGCAGCTTGTCACCTGCAGCGGTGATGAGAACGGCGGCCGCCCCCGGCCGCAACAGCACCCGGGCGGCCTTGCCGCGCAGGGCAATCACCCGCCCAGCCTCGATGTCCTCCAGCCGGTGCGCCAGCACGAGGGTGTCGCCATGGAGGGGGGTGTGGAGGGGGGTGCCGCTCACCTCCAGCTGCTCGGACTGGCCGAGCACCAGGGATTGTTGCAACCCTCCACGCCGGGGACCGAGCTTGGTGGCCGGGATATCTGCCTGGATCCGGGTGATGCGGCCGGAGAGTCCGAAATCGGTGCGGGAAGGGAAGGCGACGCCGACGGCACGGAAGAGGTCCATCTGAGCCGCCAGGCCGGAACGATCGCTGCCGTCGCCGTAAGAGCACAGAGCGATCCAACTCCCTGGTAGGAGGCGGGGGTAGGCGGCATCGAGGTCGAGGGTCTCGCCGCTGATGAAGAAATCGGCCCAGATCAGCCCAACAGCGGAAATTTTGGCGCCGGTGACGTCTCTGGCCGCGGAAACGAACCGGCTCTTCCCAGGGCCGGAAGGCCCGGCCGATGCGGCTGCGGCCTTGGTGGAGGGGGGGGGTGGCTCGTCCTCCCTGAGCCGGATGAGCCGCCGGTCCGGGGCGTTGTGCCCGAACAAGCCCGCCCGCTGCCGGAACACGAACACCCTGACGCCGACGCTGGGCGGCTGGCCGGAGGGATTGATCCCATCCAGCCCGTTCTGCCAGCTGAGGCGGGTGCGCTGATGGTCCCGGTCTTCCATCACCTGCGTGAGCAGGCGGATGTCGAAGCGGGAGCTGGTGGGCTGCTCGGTGCGCTCCAGGCCCACGATCAGGATCACATCGCCGGCCGTCAGGCCGGTGCCGATCCCATCCAGCCACAGGGAGGTATCGCCCTGAAGCGGGCGCCAGGGGTGGGTGGTCTGCACCGGCACGGCGTTCCAGGCGACCCGGGCTTCCCGGGGTGCCACCGTTTCGAAGGTCTGGGCCTGCTCGCCCGGACCCGGCACGCTCTGCACCCGGGTTCCGGCGGGGATCACCACCGGGCCCGGCGCCTGGCTGGGATCGGCCGGGGAGTCCTGAAGGGTGAAGGCCAGCCAGGTGGAGGCCGCCACACCGGGAGCCGGCCGGTAGCCGATCAGCCGGGAGAGTTCATGGATCGAGCGCAGCTCGGTGGCCGTTCGCAGAGGGGATTCGTTGGCGATGCGCTCCCCGTGGAACGTGAGCACATCGAGGGTGGTGGCCAAGGCATCGCAGAGCGCGAGGCTGAAGTCGGATTCGGCACGGCTGAGCAGTCCGCGGAGGGCAGGAAGGGCGGGGTCGGAAAGCCTGGCCAGGAGGGATTCCTTGAAGCGGGCGTAGGTGCCGGCGCGATAGGCGATCGTTGGCTGTCCGGGAGGATTGTGGAGGCGGAGGGGGGTCTCGGTGTCGATCCCGGCGCAGCCGCCACAGATGTCGGTGGGGTTGGGGTCCATCAGTTGCCTCCGTTGAGATCGAGCAGGAGCACCCCGCGATCGGGATGGTTGCGGTCGTTGTCGAGGCGCGGGATCTCCAGGCGGGAGAGCGCCAGAAACCCCCGCTCACGATGGCTGGGATCGGCGAGACCCTGACGCTGGAAGGTGGTGACGTCCACCGACGCCACACCAGCCACCGCACGGGCTGCCGCCTGGATCCCGCTGAGATAAACGGTCTGGCCGAAGCTCCAGCGGTCGGGGTGGAAATGGCCCAGCTGGCCGTCTGCGAGCCGGCGGTTTCCGAGGACGGCCAGCAGACGAGCCCTGACGTGGGCCCGCAGGTGGCCAGGCTTGACGCAGACATGCAACCCCACCTCCAGGGGCACGGGGATCGGATCGTTGATGTCCAGGTCGTGGCCGGCCATGCGGTACGGCTCCAGGTGCAGGAGCAGGGCGGCTTCGAAGGCGGCGTCGATGGCAACACCGCCCAGGCGATCGACAGTAAGGAACACGGTGTGCCAGCTGCCGGTCCAGCGCAGGCTGGCGGCGGCCCGCTGCACGCCCGGGAAGCGCTCGGCGAAAAAGGCATAGTCGGCGGGGGTGACGGCGCGCATCTGGCTGCGGAAGGCCTGGGGGGCCCGCCGCCGCACCGCAGCGGCATCCTCCGGGTCCCTCCCGCCGAAGGCCGGCAGGGGGTTGCGAATCCCGCTGGCATCGAGGCTCTCGACGGCTGGTCCACTGGCCACCAGGTGGGCGATGGCACCGGCGCCGACGTTGCCGGATCGGCCGTTGCCGATCCGGCCATGGGCCAGGAAACGGGTGCCGGGGTCGGGGCGACGGCCATGAACGCCATCCCCGAAGCGCAGGCGGGTGGTGCCGTCGTGTTCCACTTCCGCCACGAAGCAGCGGTCGTCGGCGCCGCAGGAAAGCAGATCGGGCAGGGGAAACCAACGCGGTGGGGTGGTGCCGAGCTCATCGGGGACGACTTCTTCGAGCCACAGCGCCGCCGTGGTGCCGAGCCCGGGCCCTGCCAGGGTGGCAACCGGCTGGGTGGGATCGACCGGCGGCGCCACGAAGGTGAGCGGCGCCCGGGAGAGGCCGGGGTTGTAACGCGGGGCGATCGGCTCGCTTGCGGGCACCTCGCAGCGGCCTTGGTCCCGCTCCGGCGGGTAGCTGAGGCGGGGCTGCGGGACAGCTCCCAGATCCTCCGGTGGCAGGGAGAGGCCATGGTCGGCGAGCACGAGATTGCCGCGGGCCACGCTCACGTTGGTCACCGTCCGGCCGTCCTCGCTCCTGGAGGAAAGACAGAGAGGAAAGGGGAGGGCATCCTCCGGCGCCCAGGCCACGTCGGTGATCATCAAGGGCGGATCGGGCAGTGGATCCTGGAGGGGAAGGGCGACAGCGCCAAGGGCGGGATCAGGGGGGGCGAAGGCCTGCACGGAGGTGAGCCGCACCACGTGGCGATGGCGTGGGTCGGCCTCCGCCGCTGTGCCGGTGAGAGGGCCCAGCACCTCCTCGAACAGCAGCGCGTTGCCCGGCTTCAGGTTGGGCAGATGACCCACGAGCGTGGCGCGGGTCGACCCGGCCGGCAGACAGCAGCGGTCATCGCCCCAGGTGTGCAGATCGATCCGGTTGTGGGCGGGATGGAGGGTGGCCGGATGGGTGGCCGGGAGGGATTCGAAGACCAGGGGATCGGCCGCCATCGCCTCCTGCTCCTCGCGACTGCCGGGAACGAGGCGCCGGGGCAGGTCGGGCAGGCGGGTGAGGAAGCGAAGCGGCTTCGGCGGCAGCGCGATGCCGCTCTCCGGGGCCTGGGCCCCGGTGGGCAGGTGCAGCCACACCCGGGCATTGCAGCCGTCGTCGAGGTGGTAGTCGACCAGCAGGGCATGGCGCCGCAGGGAAGTGCGCAGCCGGGCGGTGTCGAGGTAGGCCTCGGTGCCGATGGCATCCAGCTGGTAGGAGAGCTGGTCGGCCACGTAGGCGATCAGTTCGGCCAGCACCACGCCGAGATCCGCGGCGCTGCGCTCGCGCCAGTCCGGCACCAGCTGGGTGAGCCGATCGAGCACCAGGCGCCGCAGGCTCGGATAATCCCGCGCCAGATAGTCGATCGGCGGCTCCAGCAGCGGCTGGGGCGGGCAGGCGTGATCGGGAAGGCAGTCGAGCTCGCTGGGGCATTCCACCTTGAAGGAAAAGGCCACCTCGGCCAGCTGGGGATCCAGCCAGGCAGGGGGGGCCTCGTCGTTGTCGGCCCGCTGCAGACGCAGGCGATAGGTGGAGAAGTCGCCCCGTTCGCGGCAACGGATCACCAGCACCTGCTCCGGTTCCGGCAGGGCCGCCACCAGCTCATGCACGGCCTTCTCCTCGGGGTGGGAGAGGGGATCGAGCTCGGGGGGCGGTGAACTGGCGAGGGCCACCCAGCTCACCACCGGGTCGATGCGACGCTCACCGCCGCGGATCACCACCTTGAAGGAGATGTCGGGCTGACCCGCTGAAGTCGGCTTCGGAGGAGGCTTCAGCAGCCGCACCAGCAGGGTGCGCTGCCGCAGGGGATCCCCACTCGGGAGATCGGCATCGACCACTTCGAGATGGTCGATGCCGTTGAGGGTGGGATGGTCCGCCACCAGCCGGCGACGGTTCTGATCGCAGCAGTGGAGCGTCATGGCCCGGTACCCCCGCGCTCGAAGCTGGCGGTCTGGGGGGTCTGGCTGCGCAGGATCACGTAGCTCACCGACACCTTCAGAGTGGAGTCAATCGCCTCCACCTCCACCGCCTCCAGGGCGATCAGGCCGCCAAGCCACTGCTGCAGGGCGCCCTGCACCAGGAACTGGGTGGTGGAGGCCAGCTCGGGGCTGTTGGGGGCGAACACCAGCTGCATCAGGCCGCTGCCGAAGTCGGGCCGCATCACCCGCTCCCCCGGGGCGGTGAACAGCACCTGCTCGATCAGGCCGCGGATCCAGGCCTCCTCGCCATCGGTGGCGGTGGCGCCGCGGCCGTTGAATCCGTAGGGGTGATGGAGGTCCATGGTTCAGGTGCCGATCACGCGGGTCTGGGCGGCCAGGGGCAGCAGGGGCGTGCCGTTGGGGATGCACACCGAGAGGCTGGAGAGGAGCACCAGGGGCTGGCCCTGGGAGAACACCCGGGTGGCGGCCACGGTCCACTGGCCGGTGACACAGGGCACCGGAGCACCGGACACGTTGAAGAGACACCCGGCGATGACATAGGGGGCGCTCATCAGGATCGTGGGCTGGCCGCTCACCAGCACGCGGGGATTGGGCACGGTGGGCGTGGCGAAGCCGCCGTGGCTGCAGAGCACCTGGGCACCGACGTGGAGGAGGGGGCCGGGCATGTCAGATCACCGTGAGGGCGCCGGTGTTCACCGTCACGGCGGGGCCCACCATCGTGATCGAGGCGCCCTTGCCGTTCTGGATGTAGATGCCGGTGTCGTTGACGATCAAGGTGGCGCCGGTGGCGCTCTTGAGCACGATGCCGCCGGTGGGTCCGGGCAGATCGGAGATGGTGAGGCCGTTCTGCAGGGGGGTCTGCAGGGTGATGGCCGGCACGGCGGGAGGCGTGAGCCGTGAGAGGGCGGGCAGTTCGGCGGCGCTGCCCCAGAAACAACCCACCCAGATGGGGTGCGTGGGGCGGCCCTGCTCGAATTCGATCCACACGCCGGAGCCGATCATCGGCAGCGCCACCATGCCGTTCTGGATACCCGCCACCGGCACGCAGGGCATGGCCCAGGTGAGGGGGATGACCCCAGCCACATCCGGCACCTGCACCTGCAGGCGGCCCTTCTGAAGTGGGTCGACGTTGTTGAGCACAACACCGCGATATTTGCCGAGATAATTCTTCCCGGACCTCCCGGCGGCCAGGTCGCTGGCCTTAGCGGAAGAACGTGTGTGGCCGTTGGTCGTCATGGCAGCACATTCGGGGTGAGGGAAACAATGCCGTTGCGGGTGAGTTCGAAGCTCTGCTTGAACTGACCGCGCTTCAAGCTGCTGGTGACGCTGCTGACGAAATAGAGCCCGTCGAAGGCGATCCCCACGCCGCGAACCCCCACTAGGTGCCTGGCCTTGAGGACCCGCCCGTAGCGCAGCACATCCAGGCTGCCACTGGCCTTCACCGCATCCTGCGAAGCGGCGGCCACGGCCACGCCGGCGGCCAGGGCGTGCTGGGGTTTGAGCCTGGCGGTGCCGCTGAGCATGGTGACGTTGGCAACAGGGGTGGGCAGCGCGGCCAGGGGCGGCTGGAGCGGATTGAGTTTGGGGACGGGAAGGGGTATCGGCAGCCGCGTCACCTCATTCTGGATGAATACAATCGGCAGTACGGCTTGATCGGCATCGAAGGAGAAACTTAACGATTCGACGTTGGTGAGGGCATCCATGTCCACGTTCAGCGCGGGCTGGGGAATGCCGATCTTGATCTCGGGTCCGAAATAGGCAATGTTGGTGCCGGCAACGGGTCCGGGTTCCACGTAGAAGATGTAGCCCACCTCTTCAGCGAGCTGCTGGATGTAGGCCAGGTCGGTGCCTTCCTGGGCCGGGATGGATTCGATTGGAATCGGTACATCGGGGAACAGCACGGGGATCACCAGTGGGATCATTCCGTAGGGGGCGTACTTGGCACACAACAGGGCCACGCGGGCCTCGATCGGCAGGGCCGGAAAGGGCAGGCCGCTCCAGTCGATCGTGTCCATCACCCGGGTGAGATCGACGCCGAACACGGTGATCGTGCCGGCTGACCCAAGACTGCCCGGCTGGGCCTGGATGCGGGTCATCACCCCGTCGAACAGGGGCTGGGGGGTGCCGTTGAGGGTGACGATCAGGATCAGCCGCAGGGCCGGGGTGGCTGGGCTGGTGCCCTGGGCGCCAACGATCAGGAACAGCTGGTTGAGGTCGGATTTCGAGCTGAACTGAAAGCTGAGCCGAAAGCCGCTGGCGGCGCCCGTGGCACTGGTCACTTCCACACTGTCGAGGGCGTCGATCACCACCCGCGGCGCCGGAACCACCACCACGGGCCCCATCAGCAGCGTCATCTGGATGCCGCTAGTTAGCATCACCAACTCCTGGAATCCCCTCGGGCAGGGTGATGCGCAACCGGCGACCGATGGTTTCGGTGAGTTCGGCGGGCCGCATGGCGCCGTTGGCATCGGCGATGCGCCAGTACTGCAGCGGATCACCGAGGTAACGGGCGGCGATGGCGTCGATGCGTTCGCTTTCCTCGACGCGATGCTCCTGCAGCAGGGTGAGCTCGTCGGGTTGGGGCAGGAACCGCCGCTCCGAGTAGCTCACCACGGTGCCATCGGCCAGGGTGTGCTGGCGAAGGGAAAGGCCGTGATATCGGCTGCCGGGTGGATAGAGGGGAGTGGTGAGGCCATTGGCCTGCAGGAAGGCATCGCGGGGATCCATCAGCCGATGCCTCCGATGCCGAGGGCGGAGAAGCTGCCGGCCCGGGCCAGGCCGGCGAGCCGTTCCTTGGTCTGCAGATAGCCGAGGAACAGACCACTGCCGACGTGGCTGAAGCCGAGGTCGTCGACGCTGAGCACCCGCAGGCCGAGGCTCACCTTGGCGCGCAGGGGATTGAGGGAGGGGTCGAAGGCCTCCTCGGTGATCGAGAAATCACTGAGGCGCACCGGCACGATGCGGCTTTTGCTCCATACGAAAAGCATCAGCGGCGCCTCCATCGGGGCGATCTCGAGGGTGCCGGAGCTGGCCTGGCGATCGACGCGGCGCAGCTGGGCGCTGGTGGGATGGGCGAGGGCTTCGAGCACCGCCAGCTGGGGCTGGATGCCGTTCTCCACCGTGGTGCGGTGCTGGTCGGGAAATTCGAGCTGATCGGCGGCATCGATCTCAGCCTCAAGCTTGATCGTTTCCACCGCCGGCCCCTTGAAGCGCATCGGCTCGGAGCGGTTGCCCCCCTCACCGCCGACGTTGGTGGTCTGCACCTGCAGCGACCTTGAGAGTGAATCGGGGTTGTACTGAAGCGAGATGATCCGCAACACCCGCGCCGATTCCGGATCGATCAGCACCAGACCGCCTTTGAGGATTCGGGGGGAGTTGGGGAAGGTGGTCATTGCGGCTACCTATAGGTTCTGATGGTCCACGTTTTCGTTGTAGCGAGGTGGGTTGCAGTTTACTGCTGAATTCTCTACTGCTATTTACGGGTGCACTCAGCAGACTTGTATCACAGGCAACTCTTCGTCAGGAAGATTCCCTTGCCAAAAGCGCCGAAAGCACCACTCATCGAGCTGTTGGGCGGAGCAGCCCCTCCTGCTGCACGTAGCTTAAAACTAGCGCCATCCTGTTTCTCAAGTTCAGATCTTCTAGCTTCTTCACGCACTGGCACCACGCGACTCTTGTTCCGATTGAACATCAACATAGGCGCCTCGGCCGGCAGGATTTCCAGCGTGCCCGTCTGTGTCAGCGCATTCAGTGCCAGCAGCTCGGCACTGCTCAGCTTCAGCAGACTCTCCAGAGCTGCGAGTTGCGGCGCGACTCCAAAGGGAAAGGCATTCGCGTTCTGGTCCGGATGCTCCAGCGAATAGGTGGCGTCGATCTCCTCGTCGCGCCTGATCGACTCGATGGCCGGCTCTTTGAGACGGAACGGCTGAGCGTACGCAGGGTCATGGATGACAAAGCCACCTTTGATCAGCTTGGGGCTACCGGGGAAGGCGCTGGTGTGTGACTTCAGGTCGTCAATCAGGCACTTGGCCGAAACCCAGCAGAATGACCATCCGGCTGAACACATAAGAGAAGCCCTGCACCTTCGGGCTCTGGTTGCCCTTGATGGTTTCTTGCCTGACGGCAACAACTCGCGCCACCACAACTGAGTCCAGCCCTGGTTCCTGAACTCCCGCAGCACATCGCGCTCCATCGGTGTAGGGGAACGGGATACCAGACGGGAATTGTGAAGAGCCAAAGCTCACGGAGCCCGAGCACCACGGATTACCCTCGGGCACGATGCCGTGCAGATAGTTCTTCACGATCGGCGCGCGATGATTGCCGGCAATTTGATCTGCGCCCGCTTTTAACTCATCGATTGCCACCGCCAACGCAGCGCGCCCGTGCTTGTTACTACTCATGCTAGCCGCCGGCATCTGCAAGAAATCAACTGCGCTTGTGGTCTGGATGATCGGTTTCGGGTGATGCAGGCTCCATCACGTCATCTCCCCGTCCTTCCCGTCCACCGTCAGTAGCTGACGGTTCTGGTCCAGGTTCTGCGCTTGGAACAACCCTACCGCGCGATAGGTCTCGTTATCGAAGACCCCATTGGATCCGTCGTCGGCAAGATAGCCCCTGTGCGCCAGCAAGCTCTGGACTTCCTTGACCTCGGGGATTGGATCGCCTGTTTTAAGCAGTCTTGCCATTTCCGCACCCTTTTCCTGTCATATTCGTATTTCAAAATTGAGCCTGACCCCGTTGATACTTGCCATGCGAGTCAACTCGATGACTGATTTAATATTTCAAAATTTCCGGAATACACCTTTCACGCTTGCATCCCTGAGGTGCTCTCGCCCCTAATCCCGGTTTCGTAATATGGTTTGGAAAGTCATTTTTATCCTTCACTTATCTCCATTAAGTCCGATTATCGCACCTTGCCGCTCGCTATTAACGTGGTCCCCAATTCCCATGCTTCCCAGCTATTGCTTTCTATATGGATCCCAATTGCTGCTCGAGAGAGGGTTATCTCAAACCATGCTTACTCGACACCGCAGGCGAATTGAAGTACGACTTCAAAGTCATGCTTTAGGTCTAGAATCTTGCCAAGTTGTGTATCGTAGGTTGAAAACCCGCCTACGGACTCGAGAATCTCAAGACAATCCCAAAGAACCCGAAGGGCGTGAATGCATGCGTGCGCCTCCCCCACGAAAGAAAAGGAAGCTCCAGCTCCCTCATCAAAGATCAGGATTTGGATCCACAGCTTCTCCTCATTGAGTTCCACGGTTCTGAAGAGTCGTCGCGCCTCCGCCTCGGTAATACCTCGAGCTTTCGCAATCCCAAAATAATCACGCTTATACAACTCCAGCGTAGGATGTCGAGCGATTAAATCAGATGCAAGCCGTTGCTTTAGTTGTTCTTTGTTCGGATCAATTGAGTCTAGATCGGCCGAATCTGGCGCTTTATCCGAAGTTCTTTTCAGCTCTTCCATTTTCTGATGGTATGCCTTATGCCGATCAAGGCCCGCTGGAAGGCGAATTAGATCAAATCCGTAGCTCATTAGCTTCAATCCTCTTTCAGTGAAAACAACAATTTCTTTGTTATCATTTTATCACCGCTCCAATGCCAGCTTTGTCTAGTGCCTCCTTAAGTGGGGAATTTGGACCAATTTCTCCGTTACTTGGGTTTTCATAGAAGTGCCATTCGGTACGACTGACCTTGCCAGCCTTCATCAGTTCAACATCCTTGTCGATCTCCTCTTGAAGGCGTGTTGACCAGTTCTGTTTGCCGAACTTCGCTTCTCGTGAAACGCGATCACCATGGGTAAAACAATCGATGTCTCGCCGTCCCGAATCCGCGGAGAGAGCTTGCTTTTGCCCGCCAAATTCTTTGCGTAGCGCATCCTCGGCTTCTGGCCAAGATTTAGGAGCTAACGGAGGAGGCGCTAATCGGCCTTCTTCATCCCTCAGTCTGTTGTTGCGGATTCGCTCCGCATCGCGTTCGTTTTTCCACTTCTCTGCAGACTCTCTATTCCGCGCCGTTTTCTCGAGCAAGGCCTTACGTTCTTCTCCTTGAGCATTAACCGCTTTCAAGCTTGCTTCTCTTGATCTTTCTTCTGCATTCAAACGCTTTATATCCAGATCCCTGATCTTTGCATCACTTAGATTCCGTTCTTGCTCGATCTCCTCTAGACGCTGCGCTCTGGATCTAGTCGGCACTTCAGCCTTCGGCTCAGTCTTGACTGCCGTAGGTTCTGTGGACTTAGGATCGGGCTTGGCCGGATCGGGCTTCACCGGCTCGCTCTTGCCGACCGGCTCGCTCTTGACGACCGGGTCTGACTTGACGACTGGTTCCGGCTGGATCGGTTTAGGGTTGACGACCGAGTCTGACTTGACGACTGGTTCCGGCTTGAACGGTTTGGGGCTGACGACCGAGTCTGACTTGACGACTGGTTCCGGCGTGACCGGTTTGGGGTTGACGAACGAGTCTGACTTGACGACTGGATCCGGCTTGACCGGTTTGGGATTGACGACCGGGTCTGACTTGACGACTGGATCCGTCTTGGCCCGGTTGGGTGCGGATAGTTCAGTAGCTTCAGATACTGCCGAAGGTCGCGCGCCGCCACCCGCGCCAAGACTTAACATAATAATTGGTTCCATCCATGTCATAAACAAGCCCCGAACCTTCGCCTCCTCGAGAGCATGATCATTTACCTGATGGAAGGTAACGTGGTGATGGCCTGAATCGACCCAATCCTCTAACCAGTTTAAAATCGTGGTCTGCTCGTTGAGGAATGTATTACAAGTGTCCAGTTGATTGGCCGCTTTTTCATAAGTGGGGCCAAGGGCATCCCGCTTATTATAATTGTCGAATAGATCCTTGTTATTAGCATAAGCCACTTTGTCTTTTTTCGCAATTGCTTCCCTAAGCTGCTTTTCGGCATCAACGGCAATATTGCAAGCCTCGATCCAGTACTGAAACCATATTTGGAAATGTTGGTGACCGTTAAGCAGGTTAGACGGGTCTGAGGCGGCCAACAGAAACGCATCTCGCCTAGATTTCCATTGTATGGCAATATCAGCTGTGGGTATTTGATCAATGGGACGAAGTGTGGTCGCATCCAAGTTACCAACCTTAGCTACTCCTGAAGCACCTGCGACAGCGTCCGCTACCGGCGAAGACTTGGTAACGGCTGAGCCCGAAAGCGGCCCCGGAGTGGATTTTGTGACGGCCTGCGTTTCCACGGAATCTATGAGCCTCGCGACACGATTGCTTGGCAAGGGATCAATTTGCAGAGCTATGGTAAGAAGCTTCTGGCGAGCATACAAGTTCAGCGCCGATAGCTCCTCATGTGCATCGCTGTCACTCATTTCAGCCACGGCGCGCACTGCGCCCGACCAGTCACTTGAATTTATCGCGTCATTGAATAGCAAGGCGAGTTTGGCCCCCTCTCGTTGCAGTCTTGGTGCATTGATGGACGTCGGAAATGGTGTTTTATCGGACTCTCTTGCGAGTGAATGTTCGATTTGCGAACTGCTGCCCGACTGTTGCACCACATGCGTCAATTCATGGGCAATCAAGCGTCGGCCCTCATGCGCCTGCGGACCGTAGTGCCCTGCGCCGAACACAATGCTGTTGCCTACCGTATAGGCATGAGCGTTCACCTCCCGAGCCGATAGGTCGGCAGCCGCATCCACATGCACCCGTACGCTCGAAAAGTTGTGGCCGAAGCGCTGTGCCATGTCCTGCTGCAACGTCGGTTCTAGCGGCCTCCCCGGCCTGGCGAGAACGCGATCTACGCTGGCTGGAGCTGTTTCTTCCTGTCCGGTTACTTGTTCCGTGAAGCGCCGGATGCGCGGGGATGTGTCGCTGACGGCAGGATTTGAAGGCTTAGCCATCACCTCATCCGCAACCCGATCCGCTTCCTGTTCCAGCGGGTCGTTGCTCGCGCCGATGGTGAGCTTGGTCTGGATGAGTTTCTTGCTCGTGCTTTCCGCACAATCGCCGGTCAGCGACGAAGTCGGCGAGCCGCAGGCGCGCTTGCGATGCAGCAGCAAACCGGTAGGTGTCGAACTGCTCAACGACTGTGGCTTGGCGCCTTGTGTCTGCAAGGGTGCGGTGGTGCTCATGTCCCGATCTCCTTGCCGATGCCCTGCGCCACGTTCTCCCCGACGCGCTGGGGCTTTGATCCCTGCTCAAACTGCACGCCGTTCACGTGCATCCGCGACAGGTCTCCCCTGTCCCTCAGGTCTGAAATCACATCACGATCCGCGAAAACCCGCCCCAGCTCCTCCCGCAGCCCCTCGGCAATAGCGTGCCGATGTTCACTGGGAAAGCCGTTGAGCACCAGCCGGTCGATGTGAATGATCACCCGCTTCATGGCCAACCCCGGGTTTCTGCTGCGGCCAGCGGCCGCTCCCGCTTGCTGGCCTCGCTCTGGGCCGCCGCGAACAGCTGCTCCATGCCCACGGGCGTGCCGGCTTCGGCGGCCAGGAAGGCAGCGGCGAGGGCGATGTTGCGGATGTTACCGCCGGCCATCTGCAGGCGGGCCAGTTGGTTGGGGTCGACCCCATCGAGCGGCGTGCCCGCCGGGAACACCCGCCGCCAGATGGCCGCGCGCTGCTCGGCATCCGGGAAGGGGAAGCTGACCACGAAGCGCAGCCGCCGTTGGAACGCCGTATCGAGCGCATCCTTCTGGTTGGTGGTGAGGATCGCCAGGCCCCGGTAGCTCTCCATCCGCTGCAGCAGATAGCTCACTTCGATATTGGCGTGGCGGTCGTGGCTGTCCTTCACCTCGCTGCGTTTGCCGAACAGGGCATCGGCTTCATCGAACAACAGAATGGCGCCACTGTCTTCGGCGGCTTCGAACACCTGGGCCAGGTTCTTTTCGGTTTCGCCGATGTACTTGCTCACCACCGCCGCCAGATTGATGCGGTAGAGATCCAGCTGCAGCTCCCGCGCCAGCACCTCGGCGGCCATCGTCTTGCCGGTGCCGCTCTCGCCGGCGAACAGCACGGAGATTCCCAGGCCTCGGTTCCCCTGGCTGGCGAAGCCCCAGTGCTCATACACCGTCAGCCGGTGCTGCACCTGGGAGGCGATCTGGCGCAGGGTGTCCTGCTGCGCCTCCGGCAGGATCAGATCGTCCCAACAGGCCGCGGACTCGATCCGCTGGGCGAGATGTCCCAGCTGCGAGCGGTGATGCCCCCGGCAGGCGCGCCAGAGCTGGGCGGCCCCTGCCTCCGCTGGCTCGCTGGCGCCGCCGCTCAGGCTGCGGGCCAGGCGCTGGATCTCATCGCTGCTGAAGCGGAATTCGGCCGCCAACCCCTCCAGCACCGGGCCCAGCTTCGGTGCGGCCTGGCCAACGGCCTGCTGCCACAGGGCGCGCTGCTCGGTGCGCGTTGGTTTGGGCACCGCCGCGCGCAGATCGTCCCGCCGGCAGGGCAGCGGCTCCGGCCCCGCCACCAGGGTGACCCCCACCACCCGTTCGAGAAACGTCAGGGCCGCGTGGCCGGTGGTGGCATCCTGCTGCTCCACCAGCAGGGCGGCGCTGATCAGGCTGGCCTCCCGCTCCCACAGCCGCTCCAGGGCGTGCCGCTCCATGGGGTTGGCGGGGATGTCGTCAGCCGCCAGAACGAACAGGCGCAGGCCCAGCTGGGCGGCCACCGCCGCCGCCACATCCCGCTGGCCCGGCCCATCGTTGCCGGTGAGCTGCACCAGGGGCAGCGGCGATCCCCGCCGTTGCAGGGCCTCGGCGATCCGCTCGGCCAGCAGGGCCTGGGAGGGGGCCATCACCGTGGGGCAGGGCACCGGCAGGAGCAGCGGCGTCAGACGGGGGTCCGGATCGTCCACCCCGGCCAGGTGGTGCAGCACCCGCTCATCGATGCGCAGACGGGCGTTCACCACGGTGGCGTCGTCGCTGGCTTCGATCAGGCGCCAGTGCCGCAGCGGCCGGCCCGGTGAGAGGGCACTCCAGTGCGGCTCGCCCAGCACCGCCAGGGCCAGCCCGAAGCTCGCCCACGGGCGTTGATTGCCGGCCTGGGAGTGGGCGCAGAGGGCGGCGATCTCCCCATCCATCTCAACCCCGGCCGTGAGCAGCAGCAGCTCGCGCTCAAATGGCGACAGGCCGAAATCGGCGCAGAGACGATCGATCGCCGCGGGCTGCTCCATGGCCTGGCGCGCCGCTGCGATCGCCGCTTCAGCGGCGCGGCCATCGCCGCCCTCGAGCAGCTCCTTGATCCGGGCCAGTTCCCCCGAGAGCACCCGCTGGTTGGCCTCGCTCCAGGTGGTGTTGCGGATGCCGGTGGCGACGCTCATTTCACCGCCATCCGCTTGTTGAGAAATTCGGGCGGTTGCTTGGTCCTATCCACCGATGGACTCTCAATGCCGTCGATCCGCAGCCGCACCAGATGACCCAGCGTGCCCGTGGGGGTGAGCTCTGCTTCCTTCATCAGGAACTCCAGCTTGTCGGTGCTGTCGCTGGGGATCGCTTTGGGCTTCACGCCCCGCCCACCGACCAGCGCCATGACCTGCTGCCCCGGCCGCAGGCGGGGCTGGAACTTCACCGTGAAGCTGATGGCGCCGCTGGCGTCTCGAGAGACGCTGGTGGGCAGGCTTGTGATCTCCGGAGCCAGCACCAGCGCCAGATCATTCGAGTGCTGCAGCTCGGTGGCAGCGGCCCCCACGGTCCGCTCCATCCGCACACCCACCCGGTAGATCCCCACGGGGAAATCCGCCGCCCTTGCCACCGGCACCTGGAACCGGAGGGTTCGTGCCGGGTCGTCGGTCGACTCGGCCGGCCCCTCCGCAAGTCTGACGGCATCGATCTGGAAGCGATCATTGCTGAGCACGGCCACACGGTTGCTGCCATCGAGGTGATGGCCCTGCAACTCGATCGTCGCCCCCAGGCGCGTCATCGGCTGCCCGTCTGCCGGCACCACCGCCGTGAGGGTGGGCACCGCGGGCTCCATGGTGGCCTGCACGTCCACGCCGGGATCGCGCGGTTGCCCGGGCACCACCCTGCCGCGGCTGAGCACCGGCAGCGGAGCCCGCGCCGGCTCGTCGGTCTGGATCAGAACAACGCTCGCCCGGTAGGTGGTGGAAGGCCTGAAATTGCTGAGCGTGGCTGACCACAGCTTGGTGAGTTCTTCGCTGCTCAGCATGTCCGGGGTGATCCGGATCCGCTCGATCTGGTGTTCCAGGCCCGAGGCGGCGAGCGCCTTTCCGAGGGCCGTCGCTGGGGGGCTCGAGGGCGGATCGAGCAGCGTGCGAATCCTGGTCCGTGAGAACTCCGGCCGTTCGTGCAGTTCCTGCATCGCCAGGCCCAGCAGGATCTCTCCCTGCAGATCGGCGGCGCTGTAGGCGGAGAGCAGGTAGTGCAGATCGATCGCCAGCGGCCTCTGGCTCAACCGCTGGCGACCCGAGGCATCACGGCTGGGCAGATCCTGATTGCACCAGCCGGCGTTGGTGGTCACCTGGTGCAGAAACAGATTCAGCTGTGGCACCTCCGTGCCGCGCACCACGCGGTCGGGAGGCAGCACACTCACCTTCACGCCGTTGCCAAGAATCCTGATCGTGGCATCAGCACTCAGCACTTCACTCAGCTGCTTCTGCATCACGGAGGTCACCGCCGCGATGGCCATGGCATTGCTCATCGGCCCGCTCCTTTGCGGCCCGCCAGGTAGTCCTCCAGCGTGGTGATGCGCTGTTGCGGCGCTCCGGCGACCCGGGGTGCGGCCGGCTCCGGGGCCGCCGTCACATCGATCCGTCCGATGTGCACATGCACTTCCGTGGTTTCCTCCACGGCTTGGCCGTTCCTGTTCCGCTCCAAGCCATGGGTGTCGGCGGCCGGCGGCTGGGGTTGCTGCCAGGAGGGCCCGGTCGCATCCACCGCGAGCAGCGGCGCCAGCTGCTGGGCGATGGCGGCCAGATCCAGCGGCCCTTGCGGCTCGCTCCCGTGGTCGCCAGAAGGAACGATCCGCTCTTCGAGCGCTGTGGCCGCCAGCTCAGGAAGCGCCCGTTCGGTGCTGGATCGATCGGCGGCGGGAGGTGGTATCGCGCCATCTGGCCCGGGCTTCTCCAGTGGGGCCACCGGTCCGGGTCCCACGCGGGTTGAAGCGGGCGCGGCTCCAGGCCGATGGCTGGGTTCGGGGGGCGGCATCCGGTCCGTGCCCGTCGACCCTTCCCTGCCGATGCGGCGACCCTGGCTCGTGTTGCTGTCTGGCCTGGCGCCAGGGGGGCCGGGTTCCAGCGCCAACCCGAGCGCGCCCTCGGCGGCATCGATGGGAGCCGCGGCTGCCGCCATCTCGGGCACCGGGGCGAACGGCAACCCATGGGCCGAGTGCACCCGAGGTGTGTCGCCCTGGGCGCGGGAGACCAGCCGCTGCAGGAAGCCGCTCATGGCCCCACCAGGGAGAGGTACGCCGCGCGGCGTTGCCGGCTCAGGCCCAGGATCTCAGCCTCTCGCCAGCCATAGGCCCTGGCGAGCCGATGCACCTCCAGCAGCAGGGAGCGCACCCTGCTGCCCAGCTCCTCCCACAGCAGCGAGAGCACATCGAGATGGAGCTCTCCTTGATGCCCACAGGCTCCGCAGTCCACCGTCAGGGCAAGGTCCGCGGCGGGATCCAGCTCTTCCAGGGCGGCGCTCACCGCCTCGATGGGCGGCGCTGCAGCGGGGATGGCGTCCCCCGCCGCTGCCTCCCGATCAGGGGAGCCGATGCGGCAACGCTCCATGAGTAGCGTTGCGGCGCCTGGTGGATCGTGCACCGCGTTCAGGGCGGCCAGGTCGCGGCTGGTGGGGGCGCGGAAGCGCTGGCCTGCCACCACGACGCTGGCCTCGGCGGTGGCTGGCTGCCCTGCCTGGAGCAGCTGGCCGGCATCGAGCGGCAGATCCAGGCGAACGCCGCAGGCTTCGCAGTCGGCATAGCCCTCGATCCTGTTGCCGAAGATGGCCCGCCGCAACTGAACCAGCGCCAGATGGATCTGGCCCAGCGGCAGATCGGGCAGGGAGGCGGGGGGCTGCTCCGGGTGCATCCAGGCATAGAGCAGCAAGGCTCGGTCGATCGGATGCCGCAGCGATCCGATCTCCCAGAGGTGGAGCAGATCAAGGTCGCTGGGGGGGCGGATCATGCTCAGGCGGGCTCGGAATACTCGACTTCGCTGGGCTCGGTCACGTCGTAGTCACGCTCCCAGCCTTCGTTCTCGAGCTTGATGTGCTGAATCGCCACGGCGTTGGCGTTGGCGTCGAGGTCGGGCAGGGCCTGGAATTCCGACACCCAGCAGCGGAACAGCTTGTAGGCCAGCGCCAGCTGGCCGGCCTCGTTGTAGACCTCCAGGATCAGATCCTTGCGGAAATTCTTCAGCGATACTTCCGCTCCCAGACCCGAACCGAAGTTCCACACCTTGTTGGCCCACTTCTCGAACTCGGTGTCATGGGTGACACCACGCTCTAGCTGAATCGCCTCGAACTTGGTGCGGCCGGGCGATTTTCGAGACGTGGAAGGATCGCCGCCCTCGCGGTGCTCCACAAGCTCCGTGCTGCGCTTGAGTGCCCCCACCTTGGAGATCCCGGCCACGTAGCGGCCATCCCACTTCACCCGGAACTTGAAGTTCTTGTAAGGGTCGAAACGCTGGGCATTGACACTGAACTGGGCCATGGGGGTGTCTCCTAGGTGGCGATCTGGCCGGCGATCTGCTGGAAGCTGATCACCACGAATTCGGCGGGTTTGAGGGGAGCGAAGCCCACCAGGATGTTGACCACCCCCAGGTTGATGTCGTTCTGGGTGGTGGTCTCCCGGTCGCACCTCACGAAGTAGGCCTCGCGGGGACTGCGCCCCTGGAAGGCCCCCTGCCGGAACAGGTTCTGCAGGAAGGCGCCGATGTTGAGCCGGATCTGGGCCCAGAGCGGTTCGTCGTTGGGTTCGAACACCACCCACTGGGTGCCCCGGTAGAGGCTCTCCTCCAGGAACAGGGCCAGCCGCCGCACGGGCACGTACTTCCACTCGGAGGCCCGCTGATCGCTGCCGTCGAGGGTGCGGGCGCCCCAGCACACCTTGCCGTAGGCGGGGAAGGTGCGCAGGCAGTTGATGGCGATCGGGTTGAGCACGCCGTTCTGGCCATCGTTCAGGGGCACCTCCATCTGTTGCACGTTTTTCAGGCTGGCCTCAGTGCCGGCAGGAGCTTTCCACACCCCCCGGTCGCTGTCGGTGCGGGCATAGAGGCCGGCCATGGTGCCGCTCGGGCCAACGTTGCGCAGGCGGTAGTCATTGAGCGGATCGGGGATCAGCAGCCGGGGGAAGTAGAGCGCGGCATTGCGGCTGCGCAGATCACCGTCGCCATTGAGCCAGTTCCTCACCTCCTCCACCGAGTCGAGATCGTTCGGGGGATCCACCAGCAACATGGCCCGTCGATCGCTGCAGTAGTTGGCCGCGGCCTTGATCAGCGTGGCGCTCTTGATCCGGGCGGCGGCAGGGATGGCATCGAGGGCATTCGGTTCGATCACCATCGAGGCCCTGGGGATGCAGAGGATGTTGAACAGGTCGATGTCATCCAGCATCCGCATGGCGGCGATGAGCTCAGGCACCCCCGGCAGGTCTCCGTCGACACCCTCCGTGCCTGCCTTCTGGGCCGTTGGCTGGGCCGTTGAACCAACTTTTCCTCCCCCCAGCCGGTAGGACTGGACGTTGGCGCTGGCGCTGTCGAGCGCCAGATCTGTGACGGTGGTGGTGTCTGGGGCAGCAAAGCGGACCTGCGCGGCTGTGGTGCCGCCAGCCATCATCACCAGGTGCTTCCCCGCACCTGACTCCTCCTGCACCAGCACCCGGGCCTCGGTGAAGCTAGGACGGCGAGCGGGGTTCGCTGCCCGGATCGCCTCCTGCAATCCTGCGGCGGCGGCGCTCGGGTCGGTAGCGGGAGCGGCATTCGCGAAGGTGGCTTTGAAAGGGCCATCCGCTCCGATGCTCACCTGAACCGCCTGGCCGGCGGCAATGGAGAAAGTGGTTGGCAGGGTATCGGAGAGCGTCGCCTCGATAGTGTCCGGGGCAGCAAAGCCGAGATTGTCGAAGAGGGCATCAGAATCCTTCTTGCTAAGCGCCAGGGTCTTGGCCGGATCCCCTGAGAGCACCAGCAGCTGCTTGAGGGAGCCGGTTTCAAGGGGCAGCACGATGGCCTTTTTCAGAGCGTCGGAACCAGTGGCGGCGCGGATTTCCTTCTGGAGTTCCACGGCGGCCGCGTTGAGATCAGCCATCGGTCCGGCGAGATTGAGCGTCTGCGTCGTGCCTCCTGGCGATTCGGTCACATCCACGTTGCCAGCGCTCAGCGGCAGATTGGCGGCGATGTCTGTGGAGAGCAGCCCCTTGAGGGTTTGCGCCTTCGCCGTGAGGCCGAGCTGGTCTGCGATCGATGCGGGCTCAGCCTCAAAGCGGATCCTGGCTCCGGGCAGGCTGGGGCCGGCAAGAATCCGCAGCTTCTCGTTCACGATCTGCACCCGTGCCTGGGCGAAGGCCCGATCGTCAGGCCGGCAGGACTGGATCGCCTGCTCCAGCTGAAGCCGCGCCTCCACCAGGGTCCTGGGTTGGCCGCTCAGCTGGGCGGTTCCGCTTCGCCCCTCCTCCCCGATAAGGCTCACCAGAAGGTTCCCCTGCTTCGCCCTGACCCCGGTGAAGCCGCTGAGATCACGCGAGAGCGTGCCGGTGGCCAGTGGCGGTTCCGTTCCATTCACCGTTTTGATCCTGATCAGCTTCGAGCCGCTGGTGTCGTCGTTCACCAGCGTCTTCACGAAGCTGGGGGAGGCTGGATCCATCGAGAGGTTGAAGAAACTCTCGGAGGTCACCACCTGTTCCTTGCCCCCTGCCGATCGGACGAGAGCCACGGTGAGGTTGAACCGCTTGGGAAGCGACGCCGGTGGGTCATCGATGCTGATCCGCAGTCCTTGCAGCCCGTCGTTGGCGCCCCCCCAGGCTCCAGGGTTGATCGCGGACACCTTGAGGACCGTCGAGCCGCCGATGGCGCTGGCGATCTCGACATCCGCGGTGCTCGTGCTCGAGGAGACGGCCCTGGCGATCCAGGCCTCGGCGCCACCGTTCTGGAAGAACTGATGGATGGCATAGCTCGCCTCGCTGCGCGGATCGAGACCACCGAACAGCCGCTCGAACTCCGCCA
Organism: uncultured cyanobacterium; assembly: GCA_903917565.1. Classification (GTDB taxonomy): domain Bacteria; phylum Cyanobacteriota; class Cyanobacteriia; order PCC-6307; family Cyanobiaceae; genus Cyanobium. Next base: position 78,846 of record CAIXBB010000002.1, read on the forward strand.
GGCTGAGCACCTGCACGGCCCCATCGCTGGGCCCTTGCGCAAAGTGGTCCACGAAGGCCGTGATTGAGGTGGCCACGCCGGTGATGGTGCGGACACCGCTGGAAACTTCCTGGATGTAGACCCCTGGATGGGTCAGGGGAATCGGCATGTTCGAGCTCCGAAGAAGACAGTGATCTCGTTCGCCTGGCAAATCCTGTGTCCGCCATCAGGACGTCTTGGTTGAACCCTGCATGGCATAGAAAGGCCATTGGCTCGTTATTTTCTAAATGCAGTCAATGACTGCAGTCAAATCTGGCCCTTGAGACCATGGTGTCCTTCAAAAACATAATGCTCCCCCCGAAGGCAGCCAAGGGAGGAAACAGATTGTCATGATTCTTATAGGCGAGGTACCCAATCGAGCCAGCTTTTCACCTTCGAGCCTACTCCCTTTCAGCATCACGGCACATCGCCTCAATGAACAGCGCTGAATTCGCTGCTGGATGAATACCTCTTGGCTTGCAAGAATTGACTTGCCTCAAGAATAAAACACTGTCTGAAGAAATCTTTCGCTTCGTCGTGCCTCTGGCCAAGTCAGCTCTCAACTGCATAGCCCAAGCGGCTCAACTCGTCCCAGGGGGGCTTCCTTCGATGCAGCGGCGGCAGATCGACCATCCACAAGCTCCGAGAGCGATGCCGGTTGATGGCTCCCATGGCTCTAGAACCTGGGAAGTCGGCCTGCTTTTCGGCCCGCCACTGTTCCACTCCTACATTCAGCTCACTCGCTGCAGCAGCGGATGGAAGGACTAACCCCCGAGGCCGGTGCCGACACCGGTGGCCAGTGCCCCTTCCTGCACGGCAAGCTCCGGGGCAGCACCGCCGGGGCCCGCTCCAACCGCGACTGGTGGCCGCAGCAGCTGAATCTGGCGGTCCTGCACCAGAACGCGCCCCTGGCCAACCCCATGGGCACGGGCTTCAACTACGCCCAAGCCTTCGGGAGCATCGATCTGGAGGCCCTCAAGCAGGATCTCTTCGCCCTGATGACCAGCTCCCAGGACTGGTGGCCCGCCGACTACGGCCACTACGGGCCGTTCTTCGTGCGCATGGCCTGGCACAGCGCCGGCACGTACCGCATCCATGACGGGCGGGGCGGCGCCGGCTCCGGCAGCCAGCGCTTCGCGCCCCTCAACAGCTGGCCCGACAACGGCAACCTGGACAAGGCCCGGCGGCTGCTCTGGCCGATCAAGCAGCGGTACGGCAGCAAGCTGTCGTGGGCCGACCTGATCATCCTGGCCGGCAACTGCGCCATCGAATCGATGGGCCTGCCCACCCTGGGATTCGCCGGCGGCCGCGAGGACATCTGGGAGCCGGAGATCGACATCGACTGGGGCCCTGAAACCGAATGGCTGGGGGACAAGCGCTACAGCGGCGACCGCCAGCTGGAGGACCCGCTCGGAGCCGTCCAGATGGGGCTGATCTATGTGAACCCGGAGGGACCCAACGGCCAGCCCGATCCCCTCGCCGCCGCCCGGGACATTCGCGAGACCTTCAAGCGCATGGCGATGGACGACGAGGAGACCGTCGCCCTGATCGCCGGGGGCCACACCTTCGGCAAGTGCCACGGCGCCGGCGACCCGGACCTGGTGGGGCCGGAGCCCGAGGGCGCGACCATGGCGGAGCAGGGCCTGGGCTGGCGCAACCGCTTCGGCAGCGGCAAGGGGGACGACACGACCACCAGCGGCCTGGAGGGGGCCTGGACCGCCAACCCCATCCAATGGGACAGCGGCTACTTCGACAACCTGTTCGGCTACGAGTGGTCGCTGGAGAAGAGCCCGGCCGGGGCCTGGCAGTGGCGACCCACCGATCCGGCGGCAGCCGGCACCGTGCCCGATGCCCATGACCCCGCGAAGCGGCACGCGCCGATGATGGCCACCACCGATCTCTCCCTGCGGGTCGATCCGGCCTACCTGGAGATCTCCCGGCGTTTCCACGCCCATCCAGAGCAGCTGGCGGAGGCCTTCCGCCGGGCCTGGTTCAAGCTCGTCCACCGGGACATGGGTCCCCGCTCCCGCTACCTGGGCAGCCTGGTGCCGGCGGAGGTGATGCTCTGGCAGGACCCGATCCCGGCCGTCGACCATCCGCTGGTCGACACTGATGACATCGCCGCTCTCAAGGGCCGGATCCTGGACGCGGGGCTGCCCATCTCCCAGCTGGTGGCCACCGCCTGGGCGGCGGCGGCCAGCTTCCGAGGCTCCGACAAGCGCGGCGGCGCCAACGGCGGACGGCTGCGCCTCTCGCCCCAGAAGGACTGGGAGGTGAACCAGCCGGCCAAGCTGGCCCGGGCGCTGGAGGTCTACGGGGCGATCCAGCAGGCCTTCAACGCCGCCCAGCACGACGGCAAGCGGATCTCCCTGGCCGATCTGATCGTGCTGGGCGGCGCCGCCGCCGTGGAGGAAGCGGCCCGGCGAGGCGGCCATGCGGTGGCGGTGCCCTTCACGCCGGGGCGCATGGATGCCTCCCAGGAGCAGACGGATGGGGCCTCCTTCGCCGTGCTCGAGCCGAAGGCCGACGGCTTCCGCAATTACCTGCGGCCTGGATTGCCGGCCTCCGCCGAGGCGCTGCTGGTGGATCGGGCCCAGCTGCTGACCCTCACCGCCCCTGAGATGACGGCGCTGGTGGGCGGCCTGCGGGTGCTGGATGCCAACCACGGCAAGTCAAGGCACGGCGTCTTCACCGACCGCCCTGAAACCCTCAGCAACGACTTCTTCGTCAACCTGCTCGACATGGGCACCACCTGGACGGCCACCACCGAGGCCGAGGACACCTTCGAGGGCCGTGACCGCTCCACGGGCGACCTGCGCTGGACCGCCACCCGCGTGGACCTGGTCTTCGGCTCCAACGCCCAGCTGCGGGCCATCGCCGAGGTGTACGGCTCCGCCGACGCCGGGGAGCCCTTCGCGCGGGCTTTCGTGGCGGCCTGGGGCAAGGTGATGGAACTGGACCGGTTCGAGCTGGCCTGAACGCCTCAGTGCGGTGGCATCGGGATGTAAAGGGGGGGCTCACCAGGGAAGCCGTTGCGGGCGACGTTCTCGTTGTCCGGCACCGGGGGCAGGAGATGGACGAAGAACGAATCGCGCCGCTCCACCGGCATCTGCTCGGGGTCGGGACGATCGGCAATGGCATAGGTCACATCGATGCGGACATGCATGTATCCAGGCACCAGTTCGGTGTGGCTCGAGGGGGTGTCGGAGAAATCGAAATGCAGCGGCCGCAGGCCCTCCACCGCCAGCACATGCTGTTGGTTGTCACTCCAGTGGGCCGGAAAGGGATTCCAGCGTGAGCCCTGCTGGATGTAGAGCTGCACGTCGAGGGGCAGCAGGTACAGCGACTGGCTGGCCTCGAGATTCTCGACAGCGATCGTGCCTTGATAACGCTCCTGCCCCGTTCTTTCCACCGCCACGAGTTGGGCGGAGAGGCCGCTGAAGGCCAGCCGCTGCAGCCGGTCTTGCCGGGTCCTGGCGGTGCGCTGCTGCTGCTGGCGCCATTGCCAGAGCGAGGTGCCCCCCACCAGGGACAGCACCCCCGCCAGGGCCCCGACCAGCAGGCGGCGGCGCGTCGGAGCGGCCTCCCGGGCAAGCGGTAGGGGCGGCAAGGGGGCGACCTGCGCGGAAGGCTCCCGCAGGACCCCGGCCTCCAGGTCGAACCAGCGGTCGCAGCGCCGGGCCAGGTCCTCGCTGTGGGTCACCATCAGCAGGGCCGTGCCGCTGCTGGCGCAGAGGCTCTCCAGCAGGGCCACGATCTCCGCCTCACTGCGGCCGTCGAGGTTGCTGGTGGGTTCGTCGGCGAGCAGCAGGCTGGGCCGGTTCACCAGGGCACGGGCCAGGATGGCCCTGCGGATTTCACCCCCCGAGAGCTGGCCCGGGCGGCTGTCGCGGCGATCGCCCAACCCCACGGCCTCCAGCCAGTGCTCGGCATCGGCCAGCAGTTCGGTGGCACTGCGGCGGCCCTCCAGCTGGCCTGGCAGCAGCAGGTTCTCCAGGGTCGAGAGGGTGGGCAGCAGGCTGGTGAACTGGCTCACGAACCCCACCGGCCCCCGCCGCAGACGGCAGCGCTCGGCCGCCGGCAGGCTCCAGAGGTCGATGGGGCCATCGACCCCCATGCCGATCCGCAGTTCGACCCTGCCCGCATCCGGCCGGCTGAGGCCCGCCAGCATGGCCAGAAGGGTCGACTTGCCCGATCCCGAGCGACCCAGGATCGCCACCCGCTCACCGGCCTCCAGCTGCAGGCTGGCCTGAAGCACCCCGGCGCTGCCGAACCAGCGCTGCAACCCTTCAGCCCGCAGCAGGGGGTCAGTCATCGCCCTGCACCAGCACGAGGGGATCGAGGCGCAGCACGGGCGCCATCGCCAGGGCCGCCGCCAGGGCGCCGATGCCCGTGACCAGCAGCCACAGCCCGGCCGCCAGCTCAGACTGGGGCGCAAAGGCGGGCCAGGGGAACGGCATGCCGCTGGCCGCCAGCCGTTCCCCCAGCAGCGTGTGGATGGGCGGACCGAGCAGGGCGGCGACCACAAGACCAAGACCGCCTCCGCTGCCGCAGACCAGGCACGCTTCCCCCACCATCAGCCCCAGCACCTCATTGGGCAGGGCCCCCAGGCTGAGCAGCAGGCCCAGCTCCCGGCGGCGTTCGGAGGCGATTCCGGTGTACATGAGCGTGAGCAGCAGGGCGAAACAGAGCAGCAGGGTGACGCTGAGCAGCACCAGCACGGTCGCCATCGAGGCGCCGGCCTGGCGCACCATCGCGAACAGGGTGCGGCTGCCCACCACCTGCACCTCCTCCAGACGGGCCAGCAGGCTGAAGCGCAGCCGTTCGATCGCCATCCCCTCCGGCGCCTGCACCAACAACCCGTTCACCCCGAGCGTGGCCGGACTGTCGCTGGGGACGAGCCGCTCCAGGTCCTGCAGGGTGAAAAAGAGACCGTGCTCATGGGAGGCGATGCCGGTGGAGGCGAGGCGGCCGTGGATCCGGAAGGTCTGGCCCAGAAGCGACAGGCGATCCCCCAGGCGGCCGCGGAGGCGGGAGCCGAGGATCACCTGGCCATCCTGAAAGTCGATGCCCCGGCTGCTCTCCAGCCAAGGGATCACGGTGCTGTCCCGTTGGGGGTCGATGCCATAGAGCGGCAGGCCCGTGGGGGAGGGCAGCCCGGCCTCCATTGCCACCCGTCCGCTGCCGCGCACGGCCCGTTGGGGGTTCATCTGGATCGGGGCCGCGATCGCCGCGGCCTGCTCCAGGGTGGCGGAACTGAGGGGAGGGGCCTCGGGCTCCACGGCCAGGAGCGCCTGGGTGAGGTTCACCGTCGCCCCCTGCCGCACCACCAGAAGATCGGCCCCCAGCCGGGAAAAGCTGCCCTCGAGCGACTGCTCCAGGGACCCCAGCAACACCACGGTGAGGAAGCTGAGACCCGTGGCCAGGCCCACCGCCGCGGCCAGCAACCCCGTCCGCAGGGATCGGCGTGTGACGTTGCTGGCGATCAGCCGAAGCTGGGCGCGGAACCGCCGGTTCACATCGCGCAGGAGCGGGAGAAGCGCAGTTGCTCCACGCTTGTCGGCACCAGGGTGAGGTCGTGGTGCCCACCGGGATTGGGGATGAAGCCCACGGGCGCATCCTTGGCCGTGTCGAGCACGAAGATGCCCGACGCGTAGCGTTGGAAGCCACCGACGGCCACCAACAGGAACTTGCCGTCCGGCGTGACCGTGCAGGACTGCATGTCCTGGGTGATGTTCTGCAGCTCCTTGATCGGTGTCCAGGTGGCCGTATCCACCACCATGATGCCGCTGCGGCCCGGGGCGGGGTTCAGCACCACCACATACATCTTCTTGCTGTCGGGTGTGAACGCCATGTGGAAGGGGCTGGGATAGCGCTTGCCCCAGGTGGGATCGATGATCTGCCGGATCTTGCGCCACTGGCTGGGATCGGGATCGGAGCTGTCAAAGATCCCGACGCTGTTCTCCAGCCCGTTATTCATCATCACCAGGTTGTGGCCATCCGGTGAGAAGCCCAGTTCATGGCCGGGGGAGTACACCCGATCGATCACCACTTTCCAGGTATCCCCATCCACCTGCTCCACCGGGTAGGTGTCGGGCGACTGGCTGGGGAAGGCGCAATAGGCCACCGGAACCATGCCGTTCTGGCTGTCGTGGATGACGCAGCCGCCGAGCATGCGGATGATCTCCGCCCCCCAGCGGCCATCGGGGTGCCACACGAAGGCGTCGGCTCCGGTGAGGGCCCGCACGTTGGGGCCGGGGATCTGCCCCTCGGGGACGAAGAGCTCGCCCATCGGCACCATTTCCCAGTTGATCTTGAGACCCTTGGTGCCGCGGAGGTCAAACAGTCCTGTGGCAGGGTCCGGCTTGATGCGGCTGATCAGAAGCGTTCCGCCTCCGGTCCAGCAGTCCGCCAGGTTCGAAGAGTTGCCCTGCCAGTCGTAACGAAACGCCTGGAGCACACGGGTGGAGGCACGATCAAACCAGCCGAAGATGTCCTTCTGGCCGTCGGAGATGCAGTAGCTCTTGGCATCGGAGGGACGGATGGTGGTGTGCACACCCAGGCCCAGACCTGTGGTTTCGGCGATATTTTCCTCCAGCTCCAGTACATCGCCATTGAAGCGAACCCGGTACATGTTGAAACCGGGCGGGGGATCCGTCACCGCCGTCGGCATGCCATAGATGAGGGAATTCATACCGCCTTGGCAGCTGTTGATGAACTCAAACTCCTGGTAAGGGTTTGCGCTTGGAAACGCCTGGATGTGGTGGCTGATGGGGTTGTAATCCCCATAGTTCCAGTACCACAGCGAGGCCAGGGCCCGGCCGCTGCCGAGATCAATCAAGTTCACACCGCCGCCCATCTTCTGGGGCATCACCACAATGTGACGGCCCAAAGTATAGCCGTTGAGCTGGAAAGGGATGTCACTGAAGTTGATGATCTCACGATCAACCTTGAGGCCCTTGGGTGTGACGTAATCCTTGGGCCGATCGGTGACGCGCACGCCATGGTCTGGCGCGTGCGTATCGCCGGGGCCCTTCTGGGCGCCCTGGCCAACGGCGGCGGCGGCAGGCTCCGCAGCTGCGGCGGGCCCCACCCCCGCCGCCAGCAGGCCGAGGGCGGAGAGGGCGCCGGCCTGAAGGGCATCCCGACGGCTGAGGCCTGGCCCTTTGGAGGAGGGATCTGTCATGACAAGGACGCTGCAGCGAGAGGAGCGTGTTGGGATGGCCCTGACGCCATGCTGATTCCTCCGGTGCTGGTTGTCAGACCCCCCGGGGGAGGCCGACATGGGCCGGCAGGAACAGGTCATCGATGGCGGCGGACCGGCATGCGCATCACCGAACGGCCCCATGGACGGCGTGCTGCGGCGAAGATCACCCCAGCACCCTGCCACCGTTATCCGCCATGGGTCCCCTCCTCTCCCTGCAACCGCCTCCGGAGCGACGCGAGGCCATCGGCCGGGCCGGCCTGGGCAGCCTGCTGGCGATCGCCGCCGAGGGCGGGCCGCCCAGCCCGATCGCCCTGCGCACGATCACCGCCATCCGTGATCACCTGATCCGGCTGCCCATCCCCCTCGACAGCCTGGACCCCCTCGACCCGGCCCAGCTGGCGGCGGCGGTGCCGGAGCCCGAGTGGCGCCAGCGGATCCTGCGCGGCATGACCGTGCTGGCCCTGCTCGAGGACGAACCCGACAAGGCCCGCCTGGCCCGGCTCGAGGCCACGGCCCGGGCCCTGGAGATCGACGACGCTCCGGTGCAGGCCTTCCGCCACGTGCTCGACCACCAGTTCAACCTGGTGCGCCTCGACATCGTCCGGCGGGGGTTCCAGAGGGGGGCCGCCGCGGCCTATCTCCGGGATGAGGGCCCCGCCGGCGCCCTGCAGCTCGCCCGCTCGCTGCTGAAGCGGGAGGACCCTGCCCTCGCCGGCCGCTACCGGGCCCTGGCGACACTGCCCGAGGGCAGCCTCGGCCGTGCCTATCTGGCCTTCATCGACAGCAACGGCTTCAGCGTTCCCGGCGAGGTCGGCGGGCCGCCGCCGCCGGTGGTGCGCCACGACTGCTGCCACGTGCTCGGCGGCTACGGCACCAGCGCCAGCGAGGAGTGCGGCATGCTCGGCTTCCAGGCTGGCTTCGGCCGCAACGACCCCTTTTTCACGATCCTGTTCGCCCTGGCCCAGTTCCAGCTGGGGATCGGCTCCACCCCGGTCACGGCGGCCGAGACCGGCCAGGCCGATCCGGAGGTGATCTTCCGCGGCCTGGAGCACGGCCTCGGCGTCAGCCGTGACCTGATCAGCGACTGGGACCCCTGGGAGGACTTCCCCCATCCCCTGGAGGAGGTGCGCCGCCGCTATGGCATCAGGCCACGCCAGGCCGTCTGAGGCCACCCCTCAGCCAGCCGATCGCCCTGGAACCGGGCCTGCCGCGGCATCCTGGCCCTGTGCAACATGCCTCAGGAACGCCCGCACCGCTGGATCTTTGGCCAGGGCGATGGCGCGGCGGTAGGCCTGCAGCGCCTCGCCGGCCTGGCCGCTCCGTTGCAGCAGATGGGCGCGCAGGGCCCACCAGGGCTGATGGTCCCCCAGGGCGGGGTCGGCGGTGGCCAGCCCGTCCAGCTCGGCCAGGGCTCCCTCGGGACCCGCCAGCTCGGCCAGCACCGCCACCCGGCTCACCCGGGCACCCGCGCTCGGGGCCAGCGCCAGCAGGGCGTCGTAGAGCCGCAGCAGGGCCGGCCAGTCGACCGTGCCGCTGACGGCCCGGTGGGCATGGACCGACTGGATCGCCGCCTCCAGCTGGAAGCGCCCCGGCCGCCCAGCCAGGGAGGCCTGGGTCAGTTCCGCCTCCGCTTCGGCGATCAGTGCGGCGTCCCAGAGGCCCGGGTCCTGCTCCAGCAGCGGCACGTAGCTCCCGTCGGCGGCCCGCCGGGCTCCGTGGCGCGCCTGGCAATGCAGCAGCAGGGCCAGCAGGCCGCGGGCCTCCGGCTCCTGGGGCAGCAGGGCGGCGCACAGCCGCGCCAGCAGCACCGCCTCCTGCGTCAGCACCTCGACCTGGGCGGCCTCCGCGGCGGTGTCCCAGCCGGTGCTGTAGGCCGCATAGATCGCCTGCAGCACCGCCGCCGAACGCGCCGGCAGCGCCTCGGGGCCCGGCAGCACGAAGGGGATGCGGGCCTGGCGGATCTTGGCCTTGGCCCGCACGAGCCGCTGGCCCATGGTGGCCGGTGCCACCAGGAAGGCCGCCGCGATGCGGGAGGCGTTGAGCCCCAGAACGGTCTGGAGCATCAGGGGGGCCTGGATCCCCGGATCGATCGCCGGGTGGGAGCAGAGAAACAGCAGCCGCAGCCGCTCGTCGGGAAACTCCATGGCGTTCTGGGGCGTTTCGGGATCCATGCCGGGGATCGCGGCGCCCAGCTCCGGCAGCAGGCGCTCCAGGGTCTGGTCACGCCGGGCCCTGTCGATCAGACGCCGGCGTGCCGCCACCAGAAGCCAGGCCTCGGGTGCCCGGGGTACCCCCTGCTCCGGCCACTGCTTCAGGGCGGAGAGGAAGGCGTCGCCGAGGGCGTCCTCGGCCGCGGCCACATCGCCGCAGCGGGCGGTGAGCCAGGCCACCAGCTTGCCGAAGGACTGCCGTGCCGCCAGTTCCGCCGCCCGCCGCCCCTCCATCTCAGGGGGCTTCCCTGGCGAGCACGGGCCGCACCTCCACGGCGCAGCGCTCCGCCGCCGGGCAGCGGGCGGCCCAGGTGAGGGCGGCGTCCAGGTCGGGCACATCGATCAGGAAGAAGCCGCCCAGCTGCTCCTTGCTGTCGGGGAAGGGCCCGTCCTGCACCTGCCGCTCCCCGTGGCGCAGGCGCACGGTGGTGGCAGTGTGGGTGGACTGCAGGGCCTCGCCGCCGGCCATGTGGCCGGCCTCGGCCAGGGCCTGGGAGTAGGCGGCATAGGCCGGCATCAGGCTGGGACGGTCGGCGAAGTCCTGCTCGCTTTCGTAGATCAGAACGGCGTACTGCATGGTGGGGAACCAGAGGGTTGGTGGGTCGCGCCCGCCCCCGGAGGGCGTGCGTCATCTCCATGACGACCGGAGGGCCGCCGTTTCGACAGAATCAGAGCAATCCGCCCCACCCCGTGCCCTCCATGCCCAAGGTCGAGATCTACACCTGGCGCTTCTGCCCGTTCTGCATCCGGGCCAAGCAGCTGCTGGACCGTAAGGGCGTGACCTACACCGAATACGTCATCGATGGCGACGAGGACGCCCGCGACGCCATGGTGGCCCGGGGCAGCGATGGCCGCCGCTCGGTGCCCCAGACCTTCATCGACGGGGCCCATGTGGGGGGGTGCGACGACCTCTACGCCCTGGAGCGCCAGGGGCGGCTGGATGCCCTGCTGGCCGTCACGCACTAGGAATTGACGCCAGCCTTCCATTCCGCCAGCTCCACGGTGATGCCCTCCGGACCGCGGAGAAAGACCAGCTTGCGGTGATGGAACTCCATCACCGCGTTGCGGAGCTAGACACCCGCGCCCTGCAGCCGGACCACCTCCGCCTCCAGATCGTCGACGGCGAAGCAGACATGGTTGAACCCCACCCGCGCCAGGTTGTCCATGGCCGGCTCGGCCAGCGGTTCCGGGTGGTGGTACTGCAGCAGCTGCACCTCCAGCCGCGGCGTGGCCCCGGCCAGGACGAGGGTGACGTGCTCCGCCTCGATGCCCTCCACGCCCATGTACTCGGCGAACTGAGGCCCGCTGATCCGCACGGCCTTGTCCTCCACGAACCCGAGCAGGCCGAAGAAACGCCGGGCCGCCCCGAGATCCCTCACCACGATGGTGACGTGGTCGAAATGCCGGATCATGGGCGCCACTTCTGTCCGCTGCTGGAAAGGGCCATCAGCCGTCAGGATTGCAGGGCGTCACGATGCTCGCAGTGGCCTGCGTCACGCACTCCGCTCGCGACTCCTCAAGGGAGCGGACGGACTGACACTCCTCACGTCAGGCCAGTGGCCCAGGCCCCCACAGCGAAGGTCCAGCGGCCAGAGTGAGGGCCACTTCCGGCCGGCCCCATGAGCGACGACGCCAGCCCCGCCGATGCCGCCACGCCCGACCAGGGCGGCGGCTGGCCCCTGATCGACGGCTGGGCAAAGGCCACCCTCTCGCCGCGGGGGCCGAAGCTCTGGCAGACCCTCAACCACCGCAGCGCCTGCCTCTCCTGCGCCTGGGGCACCGGTGGCCAGCACGGCGGCTTCCGCGATGAGCTGGGGGAGCCGTTGCAGCGGTGCCTCAAGAGCGTCGAGGCGATCATGGCCGAGCTGCAACCGGCGGTGAGCGAGGGCGTCTTCGGGACCCGCAGCCTCCCCGAGCTGCAGCAGCTCTCCTCGATGGAGGCCGACCGCCTCGGCCGCCTCAGCTATCCCCTGCTGCTGCGCGAAGGCCACAACCACTACGAGCGCATCGGTTGGGACGACGTTTTCGACATCGCCGAGGCCGCCTTCCGGGCCCCGCCGGAGCGGGTGGCCTCCTACAGCTCGGGCCGCTCCTCCAACGAGGCCGCCTACCTGCTGCAGCTGCTGCTGCGGGCCATGGGCTCCAACAACCTGGCCGACTGCTCCGACCTCTGCCACGCCCCCTCCACCGTGGGGCTCAACGCCGTGTTCGGCTCCGGCACCTCGATGGTGAGCCTGGAGAGCCTGCAGCAGGCCGACTGCGTGGTGCTGGTGGGCTCCAACGCCCCGGCCAACCACCCGCGGCTGATGAACGAGCTGATCAAGCTGCGCCAGCGGGGCGGCTCGGTGATCGTCATCAACCCGGTGATCGAGGTGGGCTTGCTCAAGTTCGGCTCGCCGGCCTTCCCTCTCACGTCGATGCTGGGGGGCTCGGAGATCGCTTCGCTGTTCCTGCAGCCCGTGCCGGGCAGCGACACGGCCGTGTTCCTGGGGCTGCAGAAGGCCCTGCTGGAGGCGGGTGCCGTCAAACGCGATTTCCTGGCGGCCCACGCCGAAGGCTGGGAAGCGCTGCTGAAGCAGCTGGAGGTCACCTCCTGGGAGGCGATCACCACGACGTGCGGGATCAGCCGCCAGGAGCTGGAGCACACCGCCAACGTGATCGCCCGCGCCCGCGGCGTGGTGTTCGCCTGGGCGATGGGCATCACCCACCACGCCAACGGCATCGACAACGTGCAGGCGATCGCCAACACCGCCCTGCTCAGCGGCAACGTGGGCCGGCCCGGTGCCGGCACCATGCCGATCCGGGGCCACTCCAACGTGCAGGGCTTCGGCTCGATGGGCGTCACCGTCAAGCTGCGCCAGGAGATGCAGCAGGCCCTCGAGCAGCTGCTGGGCCGGCCCCTCAGCCGGGTGCCCGGCTACGACACCCGCGCCCTGATCGAGGCCGCAGGCGCCGGCCGGGTCGACAGCCTGCTGTGCCTGGGGGGCAACCTCTGGGGCGCCAACCCCGATGCCACCGAAGCCAGACGCGCCCTGGGCCGGATCGACACGATCCTGTATCTCGCCACCAAGCCCAACCAGGGCCATTTCCACGGCCTGGCGGCCCGCCAGACCCTGGTGCTGCCGGTGTTCAACCGCTTCGAGACCCCCCACCGCACCACCACCGAATCGGGCAACAACTACGTGCGGCTGAACGAGCCGGGCTCCACCCACCTGCGCCACGCCGATCTGATCAGCGAGGTGGCGTTCCTGGCCGAACTGGCCCGGCGGCTGATGGGCACTGATCCGATCGACTGGGGGCGGCTGCAGGATCCGTCCTACGTGCGGGTACTGATCGGCCGCACCGTGCCCGGCTACGGCCCGATCGCCCGCATCGATGCCACCCGAGCGGAGTTCAGCGTCGAGGGGCGTCTGTTCGAGCGCCCCCACTTCCCCACCCCCAGCGGTCGGGCCAAGGTGGCGCTCACCCCCCTGCCCGAGCTGGCGTTACCGGCGCCGGAGCACTTCGGTGGCCTCACGCCGGGGGAAGGGGGCCTGGTGCTGGCCCTGATCACGGCCCGCAGCTACGGCCAGCACAACACCGTCGTCTACCAGCCCGGCGACAGCTACCGGGGCATGCCCCACCGCCACACGATCCTGATGAACCGCGCCGACCTGCACCGCTGTGGCCTGGCGGCCCACCAGCGGGTGACGGTGCAGGGGGAGGCGGGCGCCCTCGAGCAGGTGGAGATCATCCCCGGCGAGATCCGCGAGGGCGCGGCGCTGATGTTCTACCCGGAGGTGAACGTGATCATGAAGGCCGTGATCGACCCCCGCTGCGGCACGCCCGCCTTCAAGCGGGTGCCGGTGCTGGTGCGAGGGCCGGTGTCGGTCACTCAACCCACCGGAGCCGCTCAACCCCCCAGATAGGCCATCTCCGCCGGTGCCGGGCGGTGCTCGGCCGCCTCCTGGCGCTCCTCGCTCCAGCGATCGCGGCGGGCGCGCCACAGCCCCTGCAGTGCCTGCCGCAGCCGGGCCGGCTCAGGCCGGGGGCGAAGCCAGGGCCGCAGGTCGGTGCCGCTGCCGGCGAACAGGCAGCTGTACGCCACGCCATCGGCGGTGATCCGCAGCCGGTTGCAGTCGCCGCAGAAGGGCGCCGAGATCGAGGCCACCACCGCCAGGTGGGCCCCACCACCATCGCAGGCGGCCCGGTCGCGGTAGCGCCAGCGGCTGGCGGTGCCATGGGGCGAGCGGCCCACGGGCTCCAGCGGCCAGACCGCCCCGATGCGGGCCACCATCTCCGCCGCCGGCAGCACCTGCTCCGGCGCCCAGCCGTTGCGGTTGCCCACGTCCATGAATTCGATCAGGCGCAGTTCCAGCCCCTGCTCACGGGCCAGCTCCGCCAGGGGCAGCAGCTGGTCGGCATTGCCCGAGCGGGTGATCACCGCATTGAGCTTCAACGCGCCGCGGGCCGGATCGAAGCCGGCCTGGCGGGCGTGGCCGATCGCCGCCAGCACCTTCTCCAGCACGGCGCCACCGGCGGCCGCACCCCCCAGGCCGGCCATGCGGGCCACGCTGTCCCCATCGGTGCCATCGAGGCTGAGGGTGATCCGGTCGAGCCCCGCCGCCTTCAGCTGCCGGGCCCGATCGGCGCCCAGCAGCACCCCGTTGCTGGTGAGGGCGATCTCCCGCAGGGCGCCGCGGGGATCGCTGGGATGCCGCCTCCGCAGCGGCTGCAGGGCGGCGATCAGCTCCTCCAGCTGCCGGTGCAGCAGGGGCTCGCCGCCGGTGAGGCGCAGGGTGTGCACCCCCAGGCCCACGGTCGCCTCCACCAGGGCCACCCGTTCCGGCAGGGTCAGCAACCCGGGGGGATCCTCGGCATCGGGGCAGCAGTAGGGGCAGGCCAGGTTGCAGCGGGCCGTGAGCGACAGCCGCAGCACCCCCAGGGGCCGGCCATGCAGATCCAGAGGACGCTCCGCCATGGCAGGAAAGCTAGGGCCACAGGCCGGTGGCGTCGTCGGGCCGGTTGGCATTGCGCAGGCCCGCGGGCGGCAGCGGCACCGCCACCACCTCCTGGCCGGCCAGCCAGTCCTGCAGCCGGCGGCCACCGGCCGCCGTGAAGGCGCGCAGCCCCTGGCGGCGGCTGGCATGGGCGGGGTAGACCCCCAGCAGCGGCTGCAGCCGCCGGCCGTCATGGGCCAGGTGGATGGCCGTTGGGGCCGCCGGGATCGTGGCGGCGGCGGCGGTGGCAGCAGCGACCAGGGCCTCGAGAGCGGCCGTCTCCAGCCAGGGCATGTCCACCGGGCAGAGCAGCAGATCCTCATCGGGGTAGCGCTGCATCAACCGGTCGAGGGCCAGCAGCGGCCCCTCCCGGGGCGGCGGCTCCTCCAGGACGCTGATCGCGTCGCCCAGCTCGTCCCGCAGGGACCGAGCCAGGGCGTGGTGGGCCCGGTGGTGGCTGACCAGGGTGATGGGCAGCGGCAAGGCCGCCAGCTGCGTCAGGCTGAACTCCAGCCAGGTGCCCCCGGCGGGATGGGGCAGCAGCGCCTTGTCCCTGCCCATGCGGCGGCTGGCGCCGCCGCTGAGCAGGCAGGCCCGCAGGCCACTCATGCCAGCAGGCCGAACTCGGCGAGGGCCCGCGGCAGGTTGCGGTGCTCATGGCCCGGATGACTGAGCTTCACCAGGGCAAAGCGCTGCAGCTCATCGAGCTTGCCCCAGGCGTGCGGGGGCAGGCACAGCCCCAGCTGCTGGCACGAGGCGAGCACCACCTGGGGGAGGGCGTCGTCCTGTTGCCACGGGGCGCCACAGGCGGGCTGCAGCCGCCCGGCGGCCCCAGCCGCCATGGCGGCGGTGCGCTGGTCGAGCCAGTGGTCCAGCG
Organism: uncultured cyanobacterium; assembly: GCA_903917565.1. GTDB lineage: Bacteria > Cyanobacteriota > Cyanobacteriia > PCC-6307 > Cyanobiaceae > Cyanobium. The sequence continues at coordinate 94,137 of CAIXBB010000002.1, forward strand.
CCACCAGCGCGCCAGGGTCATCCGGCCAGGCCAGCAGCCGCTGCCGCTCCGGGTCGCTGAGCTCGCCCCAGTGGCTCAACTTCAACTTGACGCCCACCAGATCCAGCTTCCGGCGCACGGCCATGGGGAGGCAGCGCAGGTCGCCGACGAAGTCGGCCTCGAAGCCGAAACAGTGGTCGTGGCGGCCCATTTCGCCGGCACCTGAGGCCTTCTCACCCTAGGCAGCCCTAGCGTTCGTTCTCAGGCGCTTTCCTCGGTCCATGCCCCGGGCTCCCGCAACCCCTGCCACCGAGCGCCGGGCCGATGCGGTCAGGGCCCTGCTGGAGCTGGCCGCCGACACGGCCCCCGACCAGATCAGCACCGCTGCCGTGGCCGGGCGCATGGGGGTGAGCCACGGGGCCCTCTTCCGCCATTTCCCCAGCCGCGAGGCCCTCTGGACCGAAGCGGTTCATTGGTCGACAGGGGAGCTGGAGCGCCGCATCGAGGCCCTTGCCGGCCGGGCCTTCCTCGATCCAGACGGCGAGGTGATGGCGCTGCTGAAGGCCCATGCCGCCCTGGTCCAGGCCCATCCGGGGTTGCTCCGCCTCTGGTTCGCGGAGTTGCAGCGGCCGGGCACGAGCCCGGCGCGGGAGGAGGGCAAGGCGTTCATGGCCCGCTTCCGGCGGAAGCTCCAGGAGGTGATCGCCGCGGGACAGGCCCGGCACTGGTTTGAGCCGGGTCTGGATCCGGCCGAGCTCGCCGGGCTCCTGGTGGCCGTCTACCAGGGGCTGATGTTGCAGGGCCTGGCCCACGACAGCCTGGATCAGCTCGGGGAGCGCACGGAGAAGGCCGTGGGCCTGATCCTCAGGGGGTGGCATCTGCGGCCTCCGGGCGAGGCCGCCCCAGCAGCAGCACCAGGGGAATGACGGCCAGGAACAGCACGCCCACCACCCGGAACACGTCGCCGTAGGCCAGCAGCGCCGCCTGCCGGTCCACCTGCAGGCTCAGCAGCTGCAGGGACTGGGCGTAGCCCTCGCCGGAGCCAGGAGCCCGTTCCTGCAGCCAGGCCTGCAGGGCGATCAGGCGCTGCTGCAGCAGCGGATTGCCGGGCGTCAGATGCTCCACCAGATGGGCCCGGTGCAGGGCGGTGCGCCGTTCCACCACCAGGGTGAGCAGGGCGATGCCGAAGGTGCCTCCCAGCTGGCGGGAGAGGTTGTAGAAGCCGCTGCCGGAGGCCACCTCCTCGCGGGGCAGGGGACCGAGGCTGGCCAGGCTCAGGGGCAGGAACATCATCACCGTCGTGGTCCCCCGGGCGATCAGGGGCCAGAACAGGGCTTCTGCGCCGGTGTCCGGTCCGATCGCCGCCATCCAGACCATGGTGAGCACCATGCCGGCGGCCCCGAGGCCGATCAGCAGGCGGGGATCGATCCGCTGAACCACGCGGCCGAGCAGCGCCATGGTCAAGGCTGAGGCCAGGGCGCCCGGCAGCAACAGCAGCCCGGTCTGGGTGGCCGTGTATCCCAGCACTGACTGGGCGAAGACCGGTACCACGAAGACCGTGCCGTAGAGCCCCATGCCCAGCACCACCGAAAAGAGACTGCCGGCCGCCAGATAGCGGTGCCGCAGCACCCGCAGGTCCACGGCCGGTCGTCGCTGCCGCCGTTCCCACCACACGAACACCGGCAGGCTGACGGCGGCGAGGAGACCCAGCTGGCGCAGGCCAGGATCTTCGAACCAGTCGAGTTGGTGCCCCTGCTCCAGCACCACCTGGAGGCTGGCCAGGCAGGCGGTGAGCAGCAGGATGCCCACCCAGTCCACAGGCGTGGATCCTGCGGCCGTCTCCCCATCGGGCTCCAGGAAGGCCAGGGCCATCAGCACCGTGACCAGGCCCACCGGCACGTTGATGAAGAAGATCCAGCGCCAGCCCAGGCCATCGGTGAGCAGGCCCCCCAGGGTCGGCCCCAGGGCTGGACCCGCCAGCACCACAACGCCGAACATCCCCTGGGCGACGCCCTGCATCGACGGCGGCACGGCCCGGAACAGAATGGTCTGGGCCTTGGGCAGCAAACCGCCTCCCAGCAGCCCCTGCAGGATGCGGGCGGCGATGAGCCAGCCCAGGTTCGGCGCCAGCCCACACAGCACCGAGGCGACCGTGAAGCCCGTCAGGCAGAAGATGAAGTAGCTGCGCTCGCCGAACCGTCCGCTCAGCCAACTGCTCAGCGGGATCATCACCACGGTGGCCATGGCATAGCCGGTGACCACCCAGCCCACCTCCGCCAGGGTGGCGCCCAGGTTGGCCTGGATGCTGATCAGGGCCACATTGGTGATGCTGGTGTCGATGATCTCCAGCAAGGCGCCGATCGAGGCGGTCAGCACCACGCCCCACTGGCGAAGAGTGAGCCCCTCCGTCACAGCCGTCGTCACGGCCACCGTCACGGCCGTCGCACCTGCACCCGCACCGAGAGGCCCGGCACCAGGTGGGCCGCGGCCACGTCCCGGGGGTCCAGGCCGATCCGAGCGGTGACCCGCTGCACCACCTTGGTGAAGTTGCCGGTGGCGTTGTCGGGCGGCAGCAGGGCGAAGCGGGCCCCGGAGGCCGGGGCGATGCCGAGCACCGTGCCGTGGAAAACCCGGCCGGGGAAGGCATCGACGCGCACCTCGGCCGGCTGCCCCGGCCGCAGCGCGGCCAGCTGGGTCTCCTTGAAGTGCGCCTCCACCCAGGGCACGCCGCTCACCAGGGTCATCAGAGGCTGGCCCGGCTGCACCTGGCTGCCGGGTTCCGCCTGCCGGTCACCGATGCGCCCGGCGCTGGGGGCCACCACCCGGTCGTAGGACAGGTCGAGCCGGGCCCTCTCCAGGGCAGCCTGGGCCTGCAGGATGCGGGCCTCGGCGGCGGCGACCTTCTGCCGGTTGACCGTCACCTGATCGAGGCTGGCCTGGGCACTGCGGCCGCTGGCCTGGCCCCGGAGGGCGGCGCCCCGTGCCTGGCTGTAGCCGGCCCGGGCCCGGTCCAGTTCCTGGCGGGAGACACCCCCTTCCTGCACCAGGGTCTCCAGACGCCGGACATCGGCCGCGGCCCGAGCCAGTTCGCCTTCGGCGGCGATTCCTTCCCCACGGGCCTGGTCGAGGGCCGCGGCCGCCAGGTTGGTGCTCGATCCGGTCGCTGAGCGGAGGGCCAGGGCCTCGCGCCGGGCCTGGATCAGGTCCGCCTGCGCCTGGCTCAGTCGGGCCTGGGCGTCGCGGGGATCCAGCAGCAGCAGGGGATCGCCCTCCGCCACGGTCTGGTCGTCCTCCACCAACACCTTGACGATGGTGCCCGGGATACGACTGGCGATCACCGTGAGGTGGGATTGCAGCTGGGCGTCATCGGTGGACTCCAGTCCCCGCTGGCTCATCAGCCAGCCGCCCAGGCCTGCGGCGACCCCCAGGCCGAGAAGCGGCAGCAGCCAGCGACCTGCCCGGGAGCCGCTGTGGCTGGGCTTTGCGGGCTGGGGGCGGGCAACGGGCTCGGGAGCCACGGCTTCCCTGGGCAGCAGGGCGGAAGGAGGTGATGCGGTCCCCATGGACGATCGCGCCGAGTGAGTGCTTACTCACATCAGGCTAGGACATGAGCCCACCGTTGCGGTCCTCCGTGCCGATCCGCTGCAGTCGGCTTCGGCCGATGCCACGCCGGCGGAGTCCACTCCACCACCGGAACTGGCCCAAGCCAAGGGCTTTCGTAGCCGATCTCACCGTGGGACCCCGCCAGGTTTAGGTTCACTGGACAGAACGCAGAGGCTTCTGACGAAGTCGCTCCCATGACCGCCACCGTCCCGTCGAGAGACGAGCTGCAAGATCACCGGTCCACCGGAGCCGGCCAGGCACCCCGTCCGGCTCCGATGTTCGAGCTCATCCCCTACGAGAAGTTCCGCGACACCCCATCGGTGCGGTTCTTCGATATCACGGTGCCCTCCTCGAACAAGCGGGACCTTGTGGTCCACTCGGGCCCGGCGGTGAGTCCACCGGACTGCCGGGAGACCGGCAGCTGGCAGTTCTATCTCCATCCCCATCAGGAAGACAACCTGCTGGCCATGCACGGTGGCCGCACCTTCTTCCTGGTGAATCTGGGCTGGAACTACCCGTACCACATCGTTCGCCTCGACTGCGGCGGCGACATCCTGCGCATTCCACCCGGCACGTTCCACCGGTCCGTCTCCGATCCCGATGGCTCCCTGGTGCTCAACCAGGCCGTGCGCGAAGAAGGCGCCAGTGTCGTGCGCGAATTCCGCGTCTACAACAGCCACCGCATCCCGCGGCTCTTCGCCGTGACCTCCAAGACCGCCCCCCTGCCCAAACTTCACGGGGTGAGCTGGTAGCCGCAGGCCTCAGGCGTCGGTGGTGCCCCGCAGCAGGGAGGCGAACTCGTTGGCGGGCATGGCCCGGCCCATCAGGTGCCCCTGGAACTGGTCGCAGCCAAGGTTCTGCAGCATCCGCAGCTGCTCGCGGGTTTCCACCCCTTCGGCCAGGGTCATCAGCCCCAGTTCCTTGGCCATCACGATGGTGGCCTTGACGATGGCCAGGTCGGCATCGTCGTTGCCGAGGCGGTCGACGAAGAAGCGGTCGATCTTGAGCTTGTCGAGGGGCAGGGAGTGGAGCATGGCCAGGGAGGAGTAGCCCGTGCCGAAGTCGTCGATCGCCAGGCTGAAACCGCTTTCGGCGAGCTGCCGCAGCTGTTCACCGGCGCGGTCGGGATCGTTCAGCAGGGCTGTTTCGGTGATCTCCAGTTCGAGATTTTCCGGGACCAGGTCGTAGCTCCGCAGGGCCCCGTCCAGCAACACCGACAGGGAGGGATGCTCCGCCCCCAGCTGCAGGGCCGAGATGTTGATCGCCAGCTTCCCTGGCCGGAGCCCCTGGCGATGCCACTCGTGAAGCTGCCGGCAGGCCTCTTCGATCACCCAGAGGCCGATGGTATGGATCTGACCGGTCTTCTCCGCCAGCGGAACGAACACGTTCGGTGACACCATCCGACCGCTCCGATCCCGCCAGCGCAACAGGGCCTCGGCCCCGGCGATCCGGCTGCCGCTCCGACCGATCTGGGGCTGGTAGTAGAGCCGCAGTTGCTCCCGATCGATCGCCCTGGCCAGGCCCAGCTCCAGCTCGAGGCGCTCGCGCAACTGAAGGCTGATCTCAGGGGTGTAGAAGCGCAGCTGGTTCTTGCCGTGTTGTTTGGCCTCCATCAGGGCCGTGTTGGCGCAGCGCAGGAGGGTGTCGGGGTCGAGGCCGTGGTCAGGGGCCAGGGCCACCCCCAGCGAAGCGCTGGGCTGGACCGCCAGCCCGGTCCCCATCCCGGGGGTGTTGCCGAGGGTGCGGCGGATTTCCTCAGCCCAACGCAGGGCCTGGTCCCGGTCGGCCGAGGCCATGGGCCGCAACAGGATGAATTCGTCACTGCCGACCCGGGCAAGCCAGTCGTCCGGCCGCATCAGGTGGCGCAGGCAGGTGCCACTGGGCTGGAGAACCTGGTTGCCGATCTCATGGCCCAGGCTGTTGTTGATCGACTGGAAATTGTCGAGGTCGAGGTTGATCAGGGCGATGCTGTGGTCCTTGCCGGCGATGCGCAGCAGGCGGGCCAGGTGGCGGACGGCGGCCGCCTTGTTGGGCAGCCTGGTGAGGGGATCGACGAAGGCGATGCGCTCCAGCCGCTGCTGGATCTCGTGCTGTTCGCTGATGTCCTGAACGGTTCCCACCGTGGACAGCGGCTCCCCGTCATCGCCCAGGGTGGTGCGGCCCCGCTCCAGCACCACCTTGAGCAGGCCACTGCCGAGCAACAGCCGATGCTCGATCCGGTAGGGCCGGCCCGAGCGGAAGGCGTCCTGGAAGGTGGCATCCACCATGGGACGATCCTCCGGATGCACCTTCCTCAGGAACACCTCGTAGGACGGCGCTGTCAGCTCCGGGGTGGTATTGAAGATGCTGTAGGCCTCGTTCGACCAGAGCAGTTCTCCGGTGCGGTGGTTCAACTCCCAGCTGCCCACGTGGGTGAGTCGCTCGGCTTCCTGCAGCAGCGAGCCCAACCGGGAGCTTTCCCGCAGCGCGGTGTCCAGTTCGGTGCGGTCGCGGTGGCTCACGAGGGCCACCAGCCGGCCATGCAACTCCAGCACCTGATAACTCACGGACACATCCCGGCAGGTGCCGGTACGGGCCCGGTGGCGGGTGGCGAAGCTGCCCCTGGGCTGTTGCCGCATCACCCGCAGCTGATCGTGCATCAGGTCGTCGGCCAGGTCCCCATCCGCCTGAATCGCGGCTGGATTCAATGTGAGGAAGTGGTCCCGTTCGTAGCCAAGACGTTCGTGGGCGGAACGGTTGCAATCGATGAAATGGCCACTGGCGAGATCAAGGACGACGAGATCATCGCTACCCAGATCAGCGGCAAAACGCAGCGCATCGCCGATGCTCTCGACGCAAGGAATCAGACCCTGTTCTGCCGGGGTGCTGAACCAGAAAGATTGCACTGATGCTTCCATTCACCAGGAATTTTAGGCATCGTTTTCGGTGCTGACCAGGATGGGGAAAGAAAATCCCTTCCCCCCAAAAAAGCGATTCGAGATAACTTCAGAGCTCCTGAGAATGGGACTGGGAACGTGCCCTCAGCCTGGATAAAGAGTGAAGGGAAGAGAAGAATTCGAGGTCGCTGATCAACCACCCCGGCTCTGATTTCGGTGCTTACTCGCTCCTCGCGCACCCGTTCAATCGATCCTCAGGTCGATGGTGTGGTCGCTGGGGCGCTGGCGTCCGTGCCAGGCGGGCGCTGCGGGAACAGGCCCCGGCAACGGCACCGGTTCGAACCGGTGGCCATTCGGGTGCAGGCGGAAGCCAACATCCCCACCGGGGGTGAGCAGCACGAGCTCCAGAGGCATGTGCGGAGCGATTGCCGGATGCAGGCACGGGTAAAGCCGCTGGAAGCGGAAGCGCACTGCCAGCACCTGGGACGCCCCCTCCTCGGTGCGTTCCAGCGGCAGGGGCCGGCCATTGACCAGCAACTGGCAGTCACGGCGGAACGCCGGGTTGGCCACCACCTCGAAGCGGCGCAGGGAGCCGTCAATGAACCGGCTGGTGAAGCCGCCCTGCACCGGGGTGTCGCAGATCAGGGGCCAGGGCTCGGGGGCGGGCCGCAGTTCCAGGGCCGGTGCCGCGTCGGTGGAGCCAGACTCCCCCTGCCAGCACAGCAGGGGCGGGAAGCGCCACTCCCAGATGGCCCGGAACGGGGCCGGATCGAGAGCCAGCCCATCCGCTGCCAGATCGGTCAGGATGCCCTCCAGGTCTGCCCAGAGCTGGCTGGGCAGCAGCTGGCGGTCGTGGAGGGTCGAGCCCCAGTCATGCAGCCGGGTGGGGCGGTGACGGGGCTCCAGCAGGTGGGCCGCCAGGGCCGTCCAGAGCAGGGCGATGGTGCTGCTCCACGCCATGTTGGGCAGACTTTCCAGGGCCCGGAATTCCACCAGACCCAGGCAGCCGGCCGGGGCCCCGGGGTTCCAGAACTTGTCGAAGCTGATCTCGCTGCGGTGGTTGTTGCCGCTGCGGTCGGCGTGGAGGTGGCGCAGCGTTTCGCCGATCAGGCCCCGACAGTCGCCGAAGGGTTCGCCCGAGGGCTGGCCCTCAGCCTGCTCGATGGCGCGGTAAGCCAGCTCCAGGTCGAAGCATTCGCCGATCGCCTCGTCCGGCCGTGGCGACTGGGACGCGGGGCCCACACCGGGGCCGCAGAACAGGTAGGCCAGCGCCGGGTGCCATTGCCAGTAGCGCAGGATTCCCGTGAGCCAGGCCGGCCGTGAGAAGAAGGGATGGTGGGCCAGGTCGGGACCGCCCCAGAGCAGGTGGTTGCCGCCGCCGGTTCCCTCCTGGCGGCCATCGGGAAGGGCCTTCCAGCTGCGCAGTCCGACGCGCTCGCCGACCTCCTCCAGCTGCTGCAGCCACTGGTGGTACTCCAGCCAGCTGTGGCAGACGGGCAGGTTGATCTCCAGCACACCCGGATCAGCCGTCAGGCCCAGCACCTGCCAACGCTCGCCAGCATCGAAGGGGAGCACACCGCTGAGCCTGGGCGCCGCCAGGTCGCCCAGGCTGTCGGCCACCGCCTGCAGCAACAGGCGCAACGGTTCGCGCTCAAGGGGCGGCAGGAACAGTTCCCAGCCATCGGGATCGATCTCCAGGGTGAGCACCTGGCGGGGCAGGTCCTCGGGCAGGTGCTCCAGGGGCAGGCGCAGGCCGGCCGGCCCGGGGGCACCGGTCAGCTCCCTCAGGCCTTCGGCCAGGGGCCAGGGCGCCACCATCCAGTCCACCGGCGCCGGCTCCGCGGACGTCTCCTCGGATGGAGCGACACTCAAGGGAGCGGCCCAGGCCCGCCGGTCGGGATCAAGGGGATCCCGCAGGAGCAAGGGCTGGAGGGTGATACCCAGGAGCCCGCCCAGGCTCTCCAGCCAGGCCGGACCCTCGCTGGCCTGCAGCGGTGAGCCTTCCAGGCCGGGCTGGCAGAGGCCAGGCCAGCGGATCGGTGGGGTGCCGTCGTCGCCGATGATCAGGCGAAGGGCCCAGCGGGGATTGACCTCGCCGTCGTATCGCTTGCCGGGGCAGTAGAGGAGCGTGCTGCCACGCCAGATGCGTTGCTGCAGATCCCTGGCCATGGCCCTGGCGATGGGGAGCTTGGTGGGGCCGTCGGCGGTGACGCTCCACTCCGGCCCTTCCGGTTCGAGGGGCACCAGGGTGGGCTCACCGCCGAGGGTGAGCTGGATGCCGGCGGCGCGCAGGCGGAACTCGGCCGCCTCGGCCACCCTTTCCATCCAGCTCATGCGGGCCAGCTCATGCGGGTTGACGAAGGCTCATGGGGACGGGTTGGGAATCATGCTGCAGGAGTTGACGGGAACCGGGACCACCTTCCAGATGCGTTCGGCATACTCCTGGATGGACCGGTCGCTGCTGAAGAACCCGCAGCGAGCGGTGTTCAGCACAGACATCATGCTCCACCGTCCTGCGTCGCACCAGACACTGTCGACCTCGTTCTGGGCCCGGCGGTAGTCGCCCAGGTCGGCCATCACCCGGAAGGGGTCACTGCTGCAGAGGTTGGCCAGCAGCGGATGGAACAGGTCGCGGTCGCCTTCGCTGAAGTGGCCGGAGCCGATCAGGTCGATGGCCTCCTTGGCCAGGGCGTCGTTCTCCAGCCAGGGCATGGGGTGGTAACCGCTGCGGTTGATGGCGGCGAGCTGCTCGGCGGTGTGGCCGAACAGGAAGAAGTTGTCGTCACCGACCCGATCCCGGATCTCGATGTTGGCCCCGTCGAGGGTGCCGATCGTGAGCGCCCCATTGAGGGACATCTTCATGTTGCCCGTGCCGGAGGCCTCCATGCCCGCGGTGGAGATCTGCTCGGAGAGATCCACCGCCGGATAGATCTTCTGGCCCAGCTTGACGCTGAAGTTGGGCAGGAACACCACCCGCAGACGGCCGTCCATCGCCGGGTCGATGTTGATGATCTCCGCCATGCCCACGATCAGGCGGATGATCAGCTTCGCCATGGCATAGCCGGGGGCCGCCTTGCCGCCGAAGATCACCGTGCGCGGCGGCAGATCCTCCCCGGCCCGCAGCCGCAGGTAGCGCTCCACCACCTGCAGGGCCGCCATGTGCTGGCGCTTGTACTCGTGGATGCGCTTCACCTGGACGTCGAACAGGGAGGCGGGATCCACCAGAACGCCGGTGTCCTGGCGGATCGTGGCCGCCAGGCGCTCCTTGGCCTGCTCGCGCACCCCCTGCCAGCGCCCCAGGAAGCCGGCATCGGCGGCCAGCGGCTCCAGCTGGCGGAGCTGGTCGAGGTGCCGGCACCAGTCGGTGCCGATGGCGTCGTTGAGCAGGTCGGCCAGGGGCGGGTTGGCCACCGCCAGCCAGCGCCGCGGCGTGACGCCGTTGGTGATGTTGGTGAAGCGATCCGGCCACACCCGGGCGAAATCGGCGAACAGGTTTTCCTTCAGCAGGCGGCTGTGCAGCTCCGCCACGCCGTTGACCGTGTGGCTGCCCACCACCGCGAGGTGGGCCATGCGCACCTTGCGGTGCGGGCCTTCCTCGATCAGCGACAGCCGCTCCAGCAGTTCGGGCTGGCCGGGGAAACGGATGCGCAGGGTGCGCAGGAAGCGGGCATTGATCTCGAAGATGATCTGCAGCTGGCGGGGCAGCAGCTGCTGGAACAGTTCCAGCCCCCAGGCCTCCAGGGCCTCTGGCAGCAGGGTGTGGTTCGTGTAGCTGATCGTGGCCGTGGTGATGCTCCAGGCGGTGTCCCAGTCGACGCCGTGGTCATCGATCAGCAGCCGCATCAGCTCCGCCACGGCGATCGCCGGGTGGGTGTCGTTGAGCTGCACCGCGAACTTGCGGTGGAACTCCGTGACCGGGAGTCCCTGCCCCTTGAGGATGCGGAACATGTCCTGCAGGGAGCAGGAGACGAAGAAGATCTGCTGGCTCAGCCGCAGGCGCTTGCCCTGCTCCAGCTCATCGTTGGGGTAGAGCACCTTGGAGAGCGTCTCCGACTGCACCTTGTGCAGCACGGCCCGGGTGTAGTCGCCGGCATTGAAGGAGGCGAAGTCGAAGGCATCCGGCGCCTGGGCCGACCACAGCCGCAGGGTGTTGGCGGTGTGCACGCCGTAGCCCAGGATCGGGGTGTCGTAGGCCACGCCGATCACGGTCTGCCCGCCGATCACCACCGGATAGCTCCATTCCGGCCGGATCACTTCCCAGGGGTTGCCCCGGGCCAGCCACGGGTCGGTGCTCTCCATCTGGCCGCTGGGGCCGATCTGCTGGCGGAAGATGCCGAACTCGTAGCGGATGCCATAGCCGATGGCCGGCAGCTCGAGGGTGGCCATCGATTCCTGGAAGCAGGCCGCCAGCCGGCCCAGGCCGCCGTTGCCGAGGCCCGGTTCCGGCTCCTCCGCCAGCATCTCCTCCAGGGTGAGGCCGAGGGCGGCGCAGGCGGCCCTGGCCTCCTCCCGCAGCCCGAGGCTCACCAGGTTGTTCTCCAGGTGGGGCCCCAGCAGGAATTCCGCCGACATGTACGTGGCGGTCCGCACGTGCTGGCTGGTGTAGGTGTCCACGGTGTCCACCCAACTGGTCAGCAGGATGTCCCTGACCGCCAGCGACAGACAGACGTAGTGGTCGTGGGTGGTGGCGAGGGAGGCTGACTTGGCCTGGCTGGAGAACAGATGGCGGCGCATCGCCTCCAGGAGGGCCTGCCCCTTGGGTGGGCAAGGGGCGGGAGTGGAGCTTGCCATGGGGGAAAGGCCGTGGTTGCCGAAGTACAACCAGTCCTGGCCTGGGGAGTGCCGCTGCCGCTGCACCATCGGATACAGGCGGGCGCACCTTAAGAGTGGCTTCGCTTCAGCGCTGCAGCACCCCATGCCAGGAAGCGTCCTTGGGAGCGGGCTCCAGCAGCTCCGCCGCGATGCTCCAGTCCAGCTCGCTTTCCACCCCCGAGGGGCCCGAGAAGCTGCCGTTCACCGCCGCCGTGAGGGTGGGCTTGGAGGAGGTGGCCAGGGTGATGTAGCGGTCGTCGATGCTGCCCTTGCCACTGGGGTCGAAGCCCCGCCAGCCCGCACCGGGCAGGTAGACCTCCGCCCAGGCATGCAGGTCGTACTGCTTCGGCGGCGGCTCCACCAGGTGGTAGCCGCTCACAAACCGGGACGGCAGGCCGGCGCAGCGGCAGGTCTCGATCATCAGCATCGCCAGGTCACGGCAGGAGCCGACCCGCTCCTTGAGGGTGCGGCCCGCCGGCCAGGCCGGCCCCACGTGCCGCTGGGTGTACTTGACCCTGTCCTTGATGATCTCCACAAGTTGCTCGAGGAACATCAGCCCGCGCTGGTCGCTCCCCATCAGCGCTTCCTGGGCCAGATCCACCGCGGCGGGGTCGTGCTGGCCATTGGGCAGCCACCCCCCCAGGGAGCCCAGCAGATCGCCGTTGAGATGACCCACCGGGTAGGGGAGCAGGGGCTCCTGGTCCTCCAGGCAGGTGGCCAGGGCCGGGGGCGGCTGGGTCTCCACATCGCTGATCGCCCGCACCCGGAAGTTCTCGGTGCTGCCCTCGAAGCGGGCCCGCAGGATCTCATCGCCACTGGCGGCCACCAGCGGATAGAGAAGGGACGGTTCAGGGCTGATGGCCAGGTGGAAATGGAGCAGACGCTGGAAGCCATGGCCCCGGGGCTTCAGGCAGAAACGGTGGGGCCCAAGGAAGACTGGAGCGCTGTAGCGGTAGTTGAAGGTGTGGGTCAGGCGGGCTCGCATGCCACCTCTTGAGTGGAGGTGCTGCTCGGGGGAGCGATGAAGTAACGCGCTTCGACCAGCTCGTGCAGGCGATTCAGATCCGACTGGAAATGGTCGATGGCCTCATGCAGCCCGGTGGCGACCAGTTCGTCGATCCTGGTGAAACTCCAGTGGGCCAGCGTGAGCCCGATCAGGCACTCCAGGTCATCCGCTGGCCGCGGCACCGAGCTGCCGCGAATGATCCGCAGCGTGTCGCTGATCCGCTCCAGGCAGTAGCGGACCGATCGGGGAAAGATCGGATCCAGCAGCAGGAAAGCGGCCACGGCCTTGGGTTCGATCGCCTGCTGACTCGACTGCCGGAACATCTGGTAGGCGCCCGCCGAGCGCAGCAGGGAGATCCACTGCAGCTCATCGAGCACCCCGCCCACTTCCTCAGGGGAAGGGAGCAGGAGGAAGTACTTCACGTCCAGGATCCGGGTGGTCTTGTCGGCCCGCTCCAGCAGCCGCCCCAGGCGACTGAACTGCCAGGAGAGGTCGCGGCTGAGGGTGGCGTCGGTGATCCCGTAGAAGAGCTGGCAGGCGCGTCGGATCTCCCGCAGCTGCTCCTGGGGTGGCTGTTGCCAGAAGGCCTCCTCCTGCAGTGTCCAGTAGATGTCGTTGATCTGCTCCCACATCTCCGTGGTGATCACTTCCCGGATCTGCCGTGCGTTCTCCCGGGCATTGCCGATGCAGTTGAGAACGCTGCTGGGGTTGTCGGCCTCCCGCACCAGGAAATGGATCACGGCCTCGGGGGTGACCACCGGGCAGAGCTCATCGAAGAGCTTGCGGTCGCCGCTGGCCTCGATCAGGGGAAGCCAGGGTTCGGCGCTGCCGGGGGGGCAGTCGAGGGCCATGGCCTCGCTCACCTCCACGAAGCGGGAGATGTTCTCGGCCCTTTCGACGTTGCGGTTGATCCAGTAGAGGGAGTCGGCGACGCGGCTCAGCATGGGGCTTCATCCACGATCCAGGTGTCCTTGCAGCCGCCCCCCTGGGAGGAATTCACCACCAGGGAACCGCGCCGAAGAGCCACGCGGGTGAGCCCACCGGGGCTCACCCAGGCCTCCTTGCCCCGCAGCACGTAGGGCCGCAGATCCACGTGGCAGGGATAGAGCTCCCCTTCACTCAGGGAGGGCACGGTCGAGAGTTCCAGGGTCGGCTGGGCGATGTAGTTACGGGGATCCGCCTGGATCTTGACGGCGAACTCGTCGATCTCCGACTGGCTCGCATGGGGGCCGATCAGCATGCCGTATCCCCCGGCTTCCGCCACCGCCTTCACCACCAGCTCCCCGAGGTGCTCCAGCACATAGGCCTGGTCGTCGGGCCTCGAACAGATGTAGGTGGGCACGTTCTCGATGATCGGCTCCTCATCCAGGTAGTAGCGAATCATCTTGCCCACATAGGCATAGATGAGCTTGTCGTCGGCCACGCCGGTGCCCGGGGCATTGGCGATGGCCACGCGGCCTGCGGCGTAGGCCCCCATCAGGCCCCTCACCCCCAGGAGGGAATCACTGCGAAACACGGCCGGGTCGAGGAAGTCGTCGTCGATGCGGCGGTAGATCACATCGACAGCCTCAAGGCCGGCGGTGCTGCGCATCCACACCCGATCCCCTTCGCAGACCAGGTCCCGCCCCTCCACCAGCTGGATCCCCATCTGCTGGGCGAGATAGCTGTGCTCGAAGTAGGCGCTGTTGAACACCCCGGGGGTGAGCAGCACCACCTTGGGGGTGTCGGTCCAGGGGGCCAGCTCCCGCAGGGTCTGCAGCAGGTGGGAGGGGTAGTCGTCGATGGGCTGCACCGTACGGCCGGCGAACAGGCTCGGGAACATGCGTTTCATCACCCGCCGGTTCTCGAGGAAGTAGGCCACCCCCGAGGGGCAGCGAAGATTGTCCTCCAGCACCCGCCAGGTGCCGTCGCTGTCGCGCACCAGATCAAGGCCGGAGATGTGGCACCAGCGGCCGAGGGGCGGCTGGAAGCCCTGCATCTGGGGCCGCCATCCCTGGGAGCTTTCCACGTCGGCCCTGGGGACCACGCCGTCGGCCAGGATCTTCTGATCGCCGTAGACGTCGGCCAGGAACCGGTCGATCGCCTCCAGCCGCTGGATGAGGCCCCGCTCCAGCCGAACCCATTCCTTCGCCGCGATCAGGCGGGGGAGAGGATCGAAGGGGAGGATTCTCTCCACGCCCTTGCTGCCGGAATCGTTGAGGCGGAAGGTGGCTCCGAGCCGCTTCAGCAGCATGCCGGCGGCCACATGGTTGCGGTTCAGCTGGTCGAGCCCCATCTGGCCCAGGGAGGACAACAGCGGCTCCAGGGCCGCACGGGGCTGGTCGGTGGAACTGAAGTACTCGTCGTACCCCTGGTTTGGTTTGTACTCAGTGAACATTCCAGCTCCGGCCGCGCGGTTGGATCCTGCAGTGCCGCAGGGGGCTCACCCGTTGCCGTTGTTACGAAATCGGGGGGGTAGGTGGGGGTAGGGCCGATTAAAAAGCATTTTCGCCTACCAATTCATAAGAAATGTCTTCGCCCTGGCGCGGGCGCGTCAAGGTGGGGGAAGCGGGGAGTTTCACGCATGCCGATCATGGAGACCACACCCCTGTCTGCGAAGGCCGCTTTCAAATCGGCCACCCACCTCCAGGCCGAGGACAACACCTGTCTTCATGAGGAGCACAGGCTCTATGCACGTCGTTCCGTTGAAAGTTGCCGCCCGGTCGCCATCCGGCGGCTGGATGCCGACAGGCAGCCCTGCGGCCTCTGGTTTCTCTCCGACATCATGGACGTGAGCGAGGGTGGGATGTGTCTGCTCGCCTCCGACGATCACGCCGTGGAGGTGGGCCAGTGGCTGCTGATCGATCTGCGCAACCATCCCAGCTTCGGCCAGCTCCGCATCAAGGCCCAGCTTCGCTGGTTCGTCATGGCCCACTTTGCCCTCATCTTCGGTGTGGCCTTCGAAGCGCCCCTGGCCAAGATTCCTAACCTTGCAGTGGAGCGCCGCAGCATCCGCCGGGATCCGAACCTGGAGGAGTGGGCTCTCAATGGTGACTAGGAAGCGCCAAAGCCACAACGCCTGATGGCTGCTTGCGCTTCCACGCCCCCCAGCCCCCCCATGGCCCTGCAGCGCCCGATGCTGTTGTCCCTGCGGAATGGTGGTAGTGTGCGCGGAGTGAGAATTATCAGAAATGTCTGGCCTGCCGCGCAGTTCCCTCGTTGTGGGTTCCCTTTTGGCAGCGGTCGGGGGGCTCAGCTCCTCCCCAGCCCACGCCATCGGCTCCACCTTCACCTTCAAGCTCAACAATGGCACCGCCACGCCGTCCACCCCCCTGGCTTCGGCGAGCAAGAGTTTCACGGCCAGTGCAGGCGGAAGCTCCCTCAACCTCGTTTTCCAGAATGCGCTTCGCCCCAACGGCAATGCCAAGCCCGTAAGTGCGACTGCCGAAGGGCTCTGCATCTACAAAGTCGGCGGAGCCAGCTCCAATTGCGGTAGGGCCAGTGCAGGCGACGGCGTGGGTAACAGCAATCAGGACTCCATTGCGCTGTTCTTCGACAAGGAGGTCGAGCTGGTCAGTTACCAGTACGGAGGCCTGCAGGTCGGCCTGGCAAATCCTCTGATCACCTGGGGGGAACCGTTCCCCAGCTCCATCGTTTCGACCGAAGGTCTCTCCGAAGGTCTCTCCCCCAAGAAGCTCAACACCACCTACGCCTTCGACAATCCCTTCATCGTCAAAGCCAACCAGATCATCTACATCACCGGCACAGGTGGCGACTCTGGAGGCACCACAACCCAGGCACTTCTCAGTCAGCTGGTGGTTCGTACCGATCCCACCGGTCAGGGCCCGACCGAGCCAGTTCCTGCCCCGCTGCCCCTGCTCGGTGCCGGGGCCGCCTTCGCTTGGAGCCGGCGCCTGCGTTCCCGTTTGAACAGCCTGAATTCACACTGACCGCAGCCTGGTCGAGGTTTCGGACGCTTGCCTCACCTATCGTCGCCATCCGTTCCCCTGGCCTTCCCCCTTGAGCGCGTCGGATACGAGGGCTGCGAAGACGGTTGAGTCTGGGCCCCTTTCCTCCCTGGCATCGATTCTTCTGGCCACGGCCATGGCCCTGATCGGCCTGTTCCTCCTTGCCTTGGTGGCGGGCAGTCTTCCGGTTCGGGTCCTGCAGCCCGACTGGCAGCAGGGGTTCGTTGAACTGGTGATCAGCAATTCAGGCTTCCCCATCGTGGGTTTCATGCTGGTGCACCTGGCGCTCCACGTGGAGCCAAAACGCACCGGGCTCTTCGCGCTTCGCCAGCGGCTGCGGCGCTGGGCGGTGATCGTCACCTTCCTCTATCTGCTGCTCATCCCGCTTCAGGGTTACATCACGCTGAGGCAATTCGGCGACCGTTCCGCCCTGCAGGCCCGTCAGCTGCGGACGGTCCGCGATCAGTTCGTCGCCTTTGCTGGCATCATCCGCTCCGCCCCTGATCCCCTCTCGCTGCAGCGCCAACTGGCCGCCGTGCAGGGTCCCACCCTCACCGCAGCCGATCTGGCCAAGCCCATGCCCCAGTTGCGGCAGGACCTGCTGGCCGCCCTCAAGAGCGCAGAGGCCGCCATGCCCGCCAGGATTGAGCAGGCCACACCCCTGGGCCCTCTCGCCTGGAACGCCTTAAGGGATGGCCTGCGGCTGATCGGTTCCGCCTTGCTGATGGCGGTCGCCTTTGCCGCCGGGGCCCAGGGAAGCAGCAGCAGCCGCACCCTGCTGGTGCGGCTGGTCAGCTTCTGTAGGTCGGCGAGCCTGCGCAAATTCTGGAAGTCAGTCCGCCGGCGCCGCTACAGCAGGAAGTAGCGCTGGGCCATCGGCAGCACCTCCGCCGGCTCGCAGGTGAGCAGTTCCCCGTCGGCGAACACTTCGTAGGTCTGGGGGTCCACCTCCACCTTGGGCAGGGCGGTGTTGTTTCGCATCTGGGCCTTGCCGATGCCCCGGGTCTGGACCACCGGCACGCAGGCCCGCTTCAGCCCAAGACTGCTGGGCAGGTCGTCGTCGAGGGCGGCCTGGGAGAGGAAGGTGAGGCAGCTGGGGGCCAGGGCCTTGCCGTAGGCGGCGAACATCGGCCGGCCGTGCACGGGCCCCGGGGTGGGGATCGAGGCGTTGGCATCGCCCATCTGGGCCCAGACGATCGAGCCCCCCTTGATCACCAGCTCCGGCTTGACCCCGAAGAAGCCCGGTTTCCAGAGCACCAGATCGGCCAGCTTGCCCACCTCCACCGAACCGATCTGGGAATCCAGGCCATGGGCGATCGCCGGGTTGATCGAGAGCTTGGCGATGTAGCGCTTGATGCGGGTGTTGTCGTTGCGGCCACCGGCGGCGGCATCTTCCGGCAGGGGGCCCCGCTGCACCTTCATCTTGTGGGCGGTCTGGAAGGTGCGGGTGATCACCTCGCCGACGCGGCCCATGGCCTGGGAATCGCTGGCGATGATCGAGAAGGCGCCGAGGTCGTGGAGGATGTCTTCGGCGGCGATCGTTTCGCGGCGGATGCGCGATTCGGCGAAGGCCACATCTTCCGGGATCGAGGGATCGAGGTGGTGGCACACCATCAGCATGTCGAGGTGTTCCTCAAGCGTGTTGACGGTGTAGGGCTTGGTGGGGTTGGTGGAGCTGGGGAGAACGTTCGACTCGCCGCAGATCTTGATGATGTCGGGGGCGTGGCCGCCGCCGGCCCCTTCGGTGTGGAAGGTGTGGATCGTGCGGCCGCCGATGGCGCGGATCGTGTCTTCGACGAAGCCCGCTTCGTTGAGGGTGTCGGAGTGGAGGCAGACCTGCACATCGAACTTGTCGGCCACGGTGAGGCAGCAGTCGATGGCGGCGGGGGTGGTGCCCCAGTCTTCGTGGAGCTTGAGGCCGCAGGCCCCGGCGCGGATCTGCTCCTCGATCGCTTCGGGGGTGCTGGCGTTGCCCTTGCCGTAGAAGCCCAGGTTCACTGGCAGGCCCTCGGCCGCCTGCAGCATGCGGGCCAGGTGGAAGCTCCCTGGGGTGCAGGTGGTGGCGTTGGTGCCGGTGGCGGGGCCGGTGCCGCCGCCCAGCAGGGTGGTGACGCCGGAGGCGAGGGCGGTTTCGATCTGCTGGGGGCAGATGAAGTGGATGTGGGTGTCGATGCCGCCGGCGGTGAGGATGTGGCCCTCGCCGGCGATCGCCTCGGTGCCCGGGCCCACCACGATCGTGACGCCCTCCTGGGTGTCGGGGTTGCCGGCCTTGCCGATCGCCACGATGCGGCCGTCCCGCAGCCCGATGTCGGCCTTGACGATCCCCCACCAATCCACGATCAAGGCATTGGTGATCACGGTGTCCACGGCCCCGGCGGAGCGGGGGGTCTGGGCCTGGCCCATGCCGTCGCGGATCACCTTGCCGCCGCCGAACTTCACCTCATCCCCGTAGACGGTGAAGTCGCGCTCCACCTCGAGGATCAGCTCAGTGTCGGCGAGGCGCAGGCGATCGCCGGTGGTGGGGCCGTAGGTCTCGGCGTAGGCGCGGCGGGAGATCCGGTAGGGCATGGGAGGAGGAGTGGCGGGGCCTAATCGAGGGGGCCGTTGATCAGGCCGTTGAAGCCGAAGACGCGGCGCTCGCCGGCAAAGGGCACCAGGTGTACGTCGCGCTGGTCGCCCGGCTCGAAGCGCACGGCGGTGCCGGCGGGGATGTCGAGCCGCAGGCCGCGGGCGGCATCGCGGTCGAACACCAGGGCGCCGTTGGCCTCGTGGAAGTGGAAGTGGGAGCCCACCTGCACGGGCCGATCGCCGGTGTTGGCGACGGAAAGGGTGGTGACGGGCCGGCCGGCATTGAGCTCCAGCTCACCGGGTTCGGGGATCAGTTCGCCGGGGATCAGGGGGCTCATGGGTGGCTACCTAATGGGGTCGTGGAGGGTGACGAGCTTGGTGCCATCGGGGAAGGTGGCCTCCATCTGCACCTCGCCGACCAGCTCCGGCACCCCCTCCATCACCTGATCGCGCTTGAGCCAGGTGCTGCCATCGCGCATCAGCTCGGCCACGGAGCGGCCGTCGCGGGCCCCTTCGAGGATCTGAAAACTGAGCCAGGCCACGGCTTCCGGGTGGTTGAGCTTGAGGCCCCGCTTCAGCCGCCGTTCCGCCAGCAGGGCGGCGGTGACGACCAGCAGCTTGTCTTTCTCCTGGGGGGTGAGGTGCATGGAGGGGGGTGTGCCGTGAGCACTCTGGCAGCGGCGGGACGGGGGGACTGGTTCAGGGGGAACGGATCGGGGGTGGGTTCCGGAAGGGCGAACTAGAATCGAATTTCTCAGCCGAGGAGCCGATGGGCGTTCTCGATGCCAAACGGGAGCTCATCAATGACGCGTGCAGGCGCTTTGGCGTTGCGCGAATGCATGTGTTTGGTTCCGCGCTGAGAGAAGACTTCCGGCCTGGAGAAAGTGATATTGATCTGTTGGTTGAGTTCTCGCCCATGCAGCCAGCTCAGCTGGCCAATGCCTACTTCAACCTTCTTGATGATCTGAGCTTGATTCTGGATGCACCGGTTGACCTGGTGATGTCAGATGCTGTCAAGAATCCCTACATCGCTGCGGATATTGACAGGACAAAACGGGTCTTCTATGCAGCGTGATCCGCGAGCCTATCTGTCTGATGTTCTTGAGGCCATCGAAGCGATTGATTCGGCAACATCCAGATTCTCTCCGGAAGAATACGAGACTGACAGGTTGTTCAGGTCTGCGGTTGAGCGTGAGCTGATCATCATTGGCGAAGCGGTGAAGGCACTATCCTCGAGGGCACCTGATGTCTTTGACAAGATTACGAATGCCCGCAGGATCGTGAATTTTCGCAATCAACTCACGCATGAATATCTTCGGATCAACAATCAAGTTGTGCTGGGTGTCATTGAGGCAGATCTTCCTCTGCTGCGCCGTCAATGCGAAGTCCTCCTCGAAACATCTGAAACCGATTGATGGTGGTTGATCTTGAGGCCCCCGCTGCAAGCGCCGCTCCACCAGCACGGTGGCGTTAACGACCAGCAGCTTGTTTTATCCGGGTGGGTGAGACCAGCCTCGCTTGCAGCGGCGGCAAGGGGGACTGGTTCAGGGGAAACGGTTCGGTGGTGGGGGAGGTGGCGGACATAGACGGATCCGCATAAGTTGACGCTTTGATAGGCGCTTGGGGCTCAGAATCCCTATGAGGGCAGGGTTGACTTGGTTGAGTAGAGAGACTTCTCTGGTCCTTAGGCGGAAAGGTGACCAGCACTGGGGTGATTTAACGGATCCTCCCATTTACAGTTAGCAGGAGAGGCCTATCACATGGAAAATCATATTAATCTTGCGCTTGCCGCTCTAAACGCAGTATCCATATTATTTATCCTTCAGATAAGTATCGGCATTGTTCCTTTGTTCCAATCTAGTTTATCCCGCGATCGCGCGGAAAAGATCAATATGCTCGTAGCCGACCTGAGCCAAGGTGTGCTGGTAAGCACCTTTTTTTACTTCTTACTTGTAAAGCTACCAGAAAACACAAAAGCCAAGAAAGTCAAAGCTCTTATCTCGCCGAAGCTCTCCACAATTGCCCGCGACATGGAAATTTCAATTCATTATCTGATTCAAAGATACGGGTTGGAAGCTGAGGATACAACGAGAATACGAAGAGACCAGCTTTCTGTAATTTCTGGATTGGAGGGCGCCCCAATGAATTTCAGTTATCAGATTATCGGCAAAGACGGAAGAGTGATTCCTTTTGGCACTGGAGCAAAGACCGACATTCAGCACTTTGAGCAAGAGAGAGTTTTTGCAGGGAGGCTTATTGACGAGATATTAGCGCTTCCTCATATAGCAGACGAAGACAACGGCCTTGTTGATCTACTTCCCAGATTGCGAGACTGTGATTTCAATTCTGTAGTCAGAGTATTTAGCCAGTACGGCAAAGCTGTATCGTCACCAGAATTTAGCGCTTATCTGTACGAATACTGGAGCCTTTATTCTAGGCTGCGGAAGGCAATAGGGCCCGGAGCATGCATCAGTTCTGTAAAAAGTCCCGAGTAATCCCCTCCTAACATCCAGATACAGAAGACGGGAGCACAAGTTGGCCCCTGTGCTTTGGCTCCGGCCCGATTCTGATTTGGAGCGTTATACTCATAAAACATTAGCCTTTCAAGGGGTCTAAAGGATGACCTTCCAAGTCAACATACCAAATTCGACAGGGACGGAAGTCTTAACTATAGAAGCTGGATCCTCTGTAGTAATTGTAGGCGCTAATGGTGCTGGAAAAACCCGTCTAGCTTCATACATAGAAGAGCAACTAGGTGAACGCACTCACCGTATCGCAGCACACCGTGCATTGACTCTCAATCCGGCGGTTGCAAAAGTGAGTGAACGAGAGGCCAGGCTTGCTCTTAAAACAGGCTGGAATCATCAAAGCTCTCATATTGGACTCAGAACACAAAACCGGTGGGGCGGCAATGCTCCTGTAGCCCTACTGAATGACTTTGACTACTTGCTGCAGGCGTTGTTTGCCGAACAGACCAATACATCATTGGAAACACATAAAAGCGTAAGAGCCGGTAGCAGCGTTGAGGCAAAGGAAACGAGGTTTGAGGTTTTGAAACATGTGTGGCAGTCACTTCTTCCTCATAGAGAGCTTCATATAAGCGGTGACGACATCCAAGTCTCACCGAGTGGATCTAGTGTTTGCTACTCAGCGGCCGATATGAGCGATGGAGAAAGGGCTGTATTTTACATGCTTGGTCAATCGCTAGTCGCCGAGGACGATTCACTTTTGATATTTGATGAGCCAGAACTTCATGTCCACAAGTCGATAATGTCAAGGTTATGGGATGAGCTTGAGGCCATACGGCCTGACTGCGGCTTTTTATTCATTACACACGATATTGACTTTGCATGCTCTCGTCTTGCTGATAAGTATGTGATTAGTAAGTTTGAGCCGACACCTATATGGGAAATCAACCGCGTCCCCGATGACAGTGATTTCGATGAGAATACGTTAACACTCATACTTGGCAGCCGCAAGCCAGTTCTGTTTGTTGAAGGCAATGAAAACAGCTTGGATCTCGCGACTTACAGATGCTGTTATCCAGGCTGGACAGTAATACCTAGAGGATCTTGTGAGCAGGTTATTCATTCAGTTGTGACTATGCGGCACAATTCATCATTAACTCGCGTTATATGCTCGGGACTCGTTGATGCTGATGATTACAGCAGTGAAGACAGTCAGCACTTGGCAGAGCCTGGAATAATGACTCTGCCGCTCTCTGAAATCGAAAATATCTTTGTCCATCCGAGCATTGCACGCAAAATACTGTCCCACGAAGGTTTCTCTGGTGAAGAGCTTGAGGAGAAACTGCAAGGATTTTGCGATGAAGTGATTGCCAGCATCAGTGAAGAGAACAAGGAGAGCGCAGTACTCCGATACTGTCGCCGGCGAATTGATCGCTCACTGAAAAAAGTAGACTTAAGCTCGGCTGTCACTGAATCTCAACTTAAGGAGTTGCTGGATCAGGAGATATCCGGCCTGAACATCGAAGTTCTAGCGTCATACGCCAGAGGAAGAATTAATGAAGCGATCGAAGAAAAGGATGTGGTCAAGCTTTTGTCGATCTATGACAACAAAGGATTGCTCACAATTGCTTCAACTCATCTGAAGAGTACAAGGCGTGCCGAGTTTGAGCATTGGCTAATTCGGCTTTTTAACAATCGGTCCGATTCTGTAGTCATTGAAGAGGTCAAGAACATACTGCCTCAAATTCATGGCCTGCCCGTCGCAGTACCAATCACATAACAATGCCATTCACCAGAGCCGTCGCCTACAGGCTATTGATTAAAGCCGTGGATTCCTGCGACTTGGTTATGGCATGCGTCACGCCCATATCAAATTCTCCGGGCGTTCCGAATGAGATCACCTCAACTGAGCACGATCATCCCCGCCACAACTAGCCCCACCCCTCTAGCGCCCCCTGCCATCCTTAACCCCAACACCCTCCCCCATCCTTGACCACCGCCCCAGCCCCTGACCCCACCACCCCCAGCCCCGTCGACGACCTCGCCGACGAGTTCCTCGGCGCCCTCGAAGCCCTGGGCGGCTCAGCGGGCAACGGCCGTCTGCGGGACACCCTGGAGTGGGAAGAAGCCACCTACGAAGCGGTGAAGGCGGATCTCCTTAGCCGTCGGCTGATCGTTCCCGGCCGAGGCCGTGGCGGTTCGGTGGCCCTGGCGGATGGGTCGGGTGTGGAACCCTCCGGCAATGGACAGGGCGCCAGCCGCGCCCCCCGCACCCGCGCCCCCAACGGCTCCCGCGCCGCCTCGGCCCCAAGCTCCTTCGAGCAAGCGTTCCGCGCCATCGACGACTGCCTGCGCAAGGAGGCCGGCTGCGGCACCGAGCTCGACTACACCGAGCAGACCTCCTGGCTGCTGTTCCTCAAGTACCTCGACGGGCTTGAAGACGACCGGGCCGCTGTGGCCGCCCTGGAGGGCCGCACCTACTCGCCCATCCTGGAGGAGCCCTACCGCTGGAGCCGCTGGGCGGCGCCGAAGAACGCCAGCGGCCAGCTGGATCACCACGCCGCCCTCACCGGCGACGACCTGCGCGACTTCGTGAATGCGAAGTTGTTCCCCTACCTGGAGCGCTTCAAGCAGAGCGCCAGCGGGCCGAACACGATCGAGTACAAGATCGGCGAGATCTGCGGCGAACTGCGCAACAAGATCAGCAGCGGTTACAACCTGCGCGAAATCATCGATGGGCTCGATGGCCTGCGCCTGCGCTCCCAGGCGGAGAAGCACGAGCTCTCGATGCTCTATGAGGAAAAGATCAAGCGCATGGGCAACGCCGGCCGCAACGGCGGTTAGTACTACACGCCCCGGCCCCTGATCCGCGCCATCGTTCAGGTGGTGAACCCCCAGATCGGCGAGTCGGTCTACGACCCGGCGGTGGGCTCCGCCGGCTTCCTGTGCGAAGCGTTCGAGTTCATGCGCAAGGGTGGATCCTCGGGGGCGGAGCTCAGCACCGCCGATCTGGACACCCTGCAAACCCGCACCTTCACCGGCAAGGAGAAGAAGAGCCTCGCCTATGTGATCGCGATCATGAACATGATCCTCCATGGCATTGAGGCGCCCAAGGTGATCCGCACCAACACCCTCACCGAAAACCTCAGCGATGTGCAGGAGCGCGACCGCTTCGATGTGATCCTTGCCAACCCACCGTTCGGCGGCAGCGAACGAAAGGAGGTGCAGCAGAACTTCGAGATCCGCACCGGCGAAACGGCTTTTTTGTTTTTGCAGCACTTCATCCGCCTGCTGCGCGCGGGCGGCCGCGCCGGTGTGGTGATCAAGAACACTTTTTTGTCGAACACCGACAATGCCTCGGTGGCCCTGCGCCAGAAGCTGCTGTCCGACTGCAACCTGCACACGGTGCTCGATTGCCCCGGCGGCACCTTCCAGGGGGCGGGGGTGAAAACGGTGGTGCTGTTCTTCGAGAAGGGATCGCCCACCCGCAAGGTGTGGTTCTACCAGCTCGATCCCGGCCGCAACCTGGGCAAAACCAATCCGCTCAACGACCGCGATCTGGCGGAGTTTGTGGCGCTGCAGAAGACGTTTGCCGATTCGCCCAAAAGCTGGAGCGTCGATGTGGGCTCCATTGATCCAGAGAGCTGGGATCTGTCGGTGAAGAACCCCCATGGGGGTGAGGCGGCGGCGCTGCGGAGCCCGCAGGAGATCCTGGACGAGATCTCCGCGCTGGATGCGGAGAGTGCGGTGGTACTGGGGAGAATCAGGGCGTTGGTATGAGGGATGGGTGGCAGCTCAAGAAGCTTGGTGAGGTTTGCGACACTATTCAGGATGGCGCACATGAATCGCCGAAGCTTCAGTTTGACAGCCCAGGCAATGGACGCTTCCTATACATCACTTCGAAAAACATCCGAAACAACCATCTAGACTTAGAGAATGTAACCTATGTTGATGAGGATTTTCACAACCGTATATATCCACGATGCAGGCCCAGTGTGGGCGATGTGCTTCTAACAAAAGATGGTGCAAACACAGGCAATGTAACACTCAATACGCTTGATGAGCCATTCAGCCTCCTTTCAAGTGTATGCCTGATTAAGACCGCGCCAGATTCTCTCCTGCCTAGCTTCTTAAGTTATTTCATCCAAAGCCCTGATGGGTTGAAAAGCATTACAGGCCAGATGACAGGTGCTGGAATCAAGCGAATCATATTGCGTGACATCAAGCTGGCTGAAATTCCTATACCCCCACTCCCCGAACAGCAGCGAATCGTCGCCCTGCTCGACGAGGCGTTTGCGGGACTCGCCAGCGCCAAAGCCAACGCAGAACGGAACCTCCAGAACGCCCGCGCGCTCTTTGAGAGTCATCTTCAATCCGTCTTTAGTCAGCGGGGGGAGGGTTGGGTGGAGACGACGCTGGGGGAAATCGGGAAGGTTTGCATGTGTAAGCGAATCTTCAAGGAGGAGACGACAGCAAATGGGGACATTCCGTTCTACAAGATTGGGACTTTCGGAAAGGAGCCTGACGCTTTTATCCCAATCCACATCTTCAACAAGTACCGGACGAGCCACCCCTTTCCAAAGAAGGGCGCTGTGCTGGTCTCTGCGTCAGGAACAATCGGGCGCCGGGTCAGATACGATGGCGAGCCTGCCTATTTCCAGGACTCTAATATCGTCTGGATTGATAACGATGAAGCGCACGTACTGAATAACTACCTGTATCACTTTTATGGAGCTTGCGCGTGGAACTCCACAAGTGGCGCCACGATATCTAGGCTTTACAACGACAATCTGAGGCGAATTTCTATTCGATTTCCAAGCTCGCTCCATGAGCAGCGTTGGATCGTCTCCCGGCTCGACGAATTAGCGGAAGAAACCCAACGCCTCACCCGCCTCTACGAACGCAAACTCGCCGCCCTGGAGGAACTGAAGAAGTCCCTCCTGCACCAGGCGTTCAACGGCGAGCTCTGAGCCGTGGCGGTCGTCACCACCGTGGGTGGCCCGCTTGGGAGTGCGTGAGTTACGGGGAGCCGGGGACGGGGTTGATGGTGGTGCCGAGTGGTCCGCTGGATTGAAACTCCATGCAGCGGCTGGCGAAGGTGGGGGCCTGACGGCTCAGGATCTGTAGCAACACCTCTGCTGTGCGGGCTGGATTCCGTTGCCGTGACGCCATGGTTTCCAGACAGGCGTGGATCGCCTCGGGATCGAGGTCGAACAAGTGGCAGAGGAACTGATCGGGTGTGACTGCTTCCATCCCCAGAGGTCGCAGCGCCTGGTCAGGGAAATGCCACACATTGAGCGTCACGATGACTTCGGCCTTGGCTGCGATTGCTGCGGCCAGCACATGCCGATCTCCAGGATCACAGGCCAGGTGATCGGCCAAACCAGCTGGGGGCTCCACCACGGCTTCCGGGAACGCACGCTCCATGGCCGCACAGAATCTCGCCGCCTGATCGGGGGAGGTACGACCATCAGCCAGGAGATGGCGGACCGTGTCCTCCAGGATCTGCGCTGACCAGTGGACCCGGTACAGGTGTGCATCGGCCACCTGCAGCAACAGATCCCGAAGCTCGTAGGGATAGAGAACGCAGCTGTCCAGAAGGACCGGAAAGACAGCAGGCTCCAGCCAGAGGCTCACACCGCCTCCACCTGCAGCTCCTGGCCAAGATCACTCAGTTCGGCAAGGGCTGAGCGGCGGTTCCGCTGCCGCTCTTCCCGCAGCAGCAGCACATCCTGGATGCGCAGGCGCCTGTGGCTGCCAACCCTCACCACCGGCACGGCGCTCTCCTCGATCAGCCGGTAGAGGTAGGGGCGCGAGACATTGAGGATCTGGGCAGCCTGCTGGGTGGTGAGCAGGGCGTCATGGGGCAGCACTGTGACCGCTTCGCCCCGTTTGAGGTTGTCCAGCAGGCCCCGCATCAGCCCATACAACGGAGCAGGCACCAGGTGCTCCTCGCCATGGGGCCCGACCAGACGGGCCTCCCCAGCCTGGAAGAGGGCCAGCAACTCTTCGAGCTGCTCCAGTGGCATGGAGTCCGGGGTGATGGTGCCGGGCACGGCGGGCGTTGCAACCATCGGGGGGCACCTCCTCAAACACGGCTAACTGTAATAAGCGTAAGTGGGTGAGTGGTGCAAAGGGTCCCGTCGGGTCGACCCCAAGGCGTCCGTTGGATGCAGAGCCCTGTCCATCACGCCAATCTGGCCCCGTGACCGCATCAGCCGGCCCCTCCAGCACGTCCTACGTGGTGGATGAGCCCGCTGTATCGCACGATCGCGGCCGAGATCCAGGCGGCCATCCCCGGTGCCGAGGTGCGCCTGTACTCCCGCGAAGAACCCTTCGTCTAAGGAACCCGTGCCCAGCCAACGTGGTCAGGGGACTGACCCCATGGCCCTGCGGCTTTTCGTTTCCGGTATTGGGGCTCCGACATCTGCTGACTTGCCCACGTGCGGGCCCCCGGGTTCAGGAAAGATGTCACCCCTCTCATTCGTACACCCGGGGGCTTGAGGACATGACCAATGCGTCGCTACAGCGAGGCCGTCAAGGCTGATGTGAGGAGGCGGATGACCCCGCCGCAACGGCAGAGCGTGG
>CAIXBB010000003.1 GCA_903917565.1 uncultured cyanobacterium
GCCACGCTCTGCCGTTGCGGCGGGGTCATCCGCCTCCTCACATCAGCCTTGACGGCCTCGCTGTAGCGACGCATTGGTCATGTCCTCAAGCCCCCGGGTGTACGAATGAGAGGGGTGACATCTTTCCTGAACCCGGGGGCAAGCGGCCAAGTATCTAATCAGGTTAACGCAGGCCTCGCAATCTGTCACTATATAGTCACCTTGGTTGTGGCTTGGAGGCCAAGGACGCAGTGTCACCGGCATCATACTGCTATTTGCGGAAGTTTACACTAATCACTTAGCCTGTGCCTTTTGGCGAGCAATCAAAGATCCGAACCCTCCTGTCCTTTTTCAAGATCTATATGTTGTCTATGGTTTGCGTGAAGTTGAAGTTTTCACGAGTAGAGATCTGATCATCGTCGTTTGTTGCGCAATCTGCCTAAGCTTCGTACGACTAATGCGTCTGGGTTTCCCCATCCGATCTGCGATTAACAGCTTAGTTAATATGGCTAGGAACCAATGCCCGACCAGGTCCCACTCCCCGGCCTTTACCAGCAACTCCTTACCGAGGGCCTCGAACAACAGCTTCGCCAACTCCAGGAAACGCTGGTTGCCACCGACGGCCTGGATCCCCAGGAAGCCCCGCGCCTGCTGGCCCGGCACCTGGCGGGTCTGGCCCGCATTGCCCTGGAGCACCTGAGCGGTGGTGCCACTCCTGAGCATCAGCTGGCCCTGGTGAACCAACTGGTGGGCCTGCTCCAGAGCCAGGCACCCCGCGCCATCTCCACGGCCGACCTGCTGCACCCCTCTGCCCGCTTGCTCTCGGAGATCCGAGCCACGGCGCTCTTGCCCGGCCAGGCCGCCACCATCACCCCGCTCATCCCCCTGGCCGACAGCACCCTGCTGGTGAACGCCAGCGGCGAACCGTCGGTGGGGCAGGCGTTGATCCACGAAATCCCCTCCGCCCAGCGGATCGACCTGCTCTGCGCCTTCATCAAGTGGAGCGGCCTACGCCTGCTCCAGCCGGCCCTCTCCGCCTTCCTACAGGCCCAGCCCCGCCGCCCGTTGCGGGTGCTCACCACCGTCTACCTGGGCGCCACCGACCGCCGCGCCCTCGATTGGCTGGTGGCCCATGGCGCCGAGGTGCGCGTCAGCTACGACACCCGCCGCACCCGGTTGCACGCGAAGGCGTGGTTGTTCCATCGACCTGGCCTCACGGGCTCCGCCCCTGCCTCCACCGCCTACATCGGCTCCTCCAACCTCTCCACCGCCGCGTTGCACGACGGCCTGGAGTGGAACGTGCGCCTCTCCGCCCACGACAACGAGGGCATCCTGGCCAAGTTCCAGGCCGCCTTTGAGAGCTACTGGGAGGAGGGCGAGTTCGAGCCCTACCGGGCCAGCGAACTGGAGCAGCGCCGCTTTGATCGGGCCGTGCGCGAGGAGTCGGCGGGGGATTCAGCGGCGGAAGCCACCCCGCTCAGCTTCTTCGACATCCGCCCCTACGCCTACCAGCAGGAGATCCTCGACAAGCTCTCGGCCGAGCGCAGCCTGCACAACCGCTGGCGCAACCTGGTGGTGGCCGCCACCGGCACCGGCAAAACCGTGATCGCCGCCCTTGATTACGCCCGCCAGGCCGGTCCGGGTCACCCGAGCCTGCTGTTCGTGGCCCACCGGCGCGAGATCCTGCAGCAGAGCCTCGCCACCTTCCGTCAGGTGCTGCGCGATGGCTCCTTCGGCGAGCTGCTGGTGGATGGCCAGCGCCCCAGCCAGTGGCGCCATGTGTTCGCCTCGGTGCAGTCACTCGCTGGGCTGGAACCGGCGGGCCTGGCGCCGGACACGTTCGACGTGGTGATCGTCGATGAGTTCCACCACGCCGCCGCCGCCAGCTACGAGCGCTGGCTGGCCCACCTGAGGCCGTCCTTGCTGCTGGGTCTCACCGCCACCCCCGAGCGCACCGGCGGCGAGGACATCCTCCATTGGTTCGAGGGCCGCATGGCCGCCGAACTGCGCCTGTGGAGCGCCCTCGAGCAGGGCCTGTTGTGCCCCTTCCACTACTTCGGCCTCCACGACGGCACCGACCTGTCGCGGATCGAATGGCGCCGCAACGGCTACGCCACAGAAGCCCTCTCCAACCTCTACACCGCCGACGACGCCCGCCTGCGCCTGATCCTGCGCGAACTCGCCGCCAAGGTCACCCACCTGGAGTCGATGCGAGCCCTGGGCTTCTGCGTGAGCGTGGAGCACGCCCATTGGATGGCCCGCAAGTTTGTGGCCGCCGGCCTGCGCGCCGCCGCCCTGGATGCCTCCAGCCCCCGCGACGAGCGCGCCGAGCAGATCCGCCGCCTGCGCTCCGGCGAGCTGCAGATCCTGTTCGCCGTGGATCTGTTCAACGAAGGCCTCGACATCCCCGAGATCGACACGGTGCTGTTCCTGCGCCCCACCGAGAGCCACCTGGTGTTCCTGCAGCAGCTCGGCCGCGGTCTGCGCCTCTGCCGGGGCAAAAGCTGCCTCACGGTGCTGGATTTCATCGGACAGGCCCACCGCAACTTCCGCTTCGACCTCCGCTACCGCGCCCTGCTCGGCGGCACCCGCGACCAGCTCAAACAGCAGATCAAGGAGGGCTTTCCCTTCCTGCCGGCCGGCTGCAGCCTGCAGCTCGATCGGGTGTCGAGCGAGCGGGTGCTGGCCAATCTGCGCGAGTCACTTCCCAGCCGCCGGCCCCAGCTGCTGGCGGAATGCCGCCGCCTCGGGCGCTGTTCGCTGGCGGAATTGCTGGAGGGGCTGGGGATGGAGCTGGGGGAGTTTTACAAGGTGGCGGGGTCATGGGCGTTGTTGCAGCGGGAGCTGGGGTGGGTAGCAGCGGGGTTGACCTCGGGTGGTGCCACGGCAGATGAAGAGCGGCTGGGGCGGGGGATCGCTGGTGGCCTGCTGCATCTCGATGACCCTGAGCGGTTGCGTTGGCTGGTGGATCAGTTGGAGCGGCCCGTGGCACCCGATCCGGCGGGCTTCGATCCCATCACCGAGCGCCGCTGGCGGATGCTGATGGCCCAGCTGTGGGGCAGCGGCCGCCAGCACCTGCCACTGGCCGAGGCCCTCGTGCGTCTCTGGGCCGCCGCCGCAATCCGCGCCGAGCTGGTGGAGCTGCTTGAGCTGCTGCTGGAGCGCACCGACCACCTGGTGAGCCCGCTCGACTGGGACCGCGCCGATCCGCCCCCCATCCCCCTCAAACTCCACAGCCGCTATTCCCGCGCCAAGGTGTTCGCCGCCTTTGGGCTGCTGAACGAGGCCCGCCCCTTCCCCGGCCGGGAGGGAGTCTTCTTCGATGAAGCCACCCAGTGCGACGTCTTCTTCATCACCCTCAAGAAATCTGAGCGCCTGTTCTCCCCCACCACCCGCTACAACGACTACGCCATCTCCCCGTGGGAGTTCCACTGGGAGAGCCAGAGCCTCACGCGGGAAGCGTCCGCCACCGGGCAGCGCTACATCCACCACGTCGAGCACGGCAGCAGGGTGTTGCTGTTCGTTCGTGAGGAGAACAAGCACGTCGGTGTGACGCTGCCGTTGCTGTGCCTGGGGTTCGCGGATTACGTGAGCCACCAGGGCGAGCGGCCGATGGCGATTCGTTGGCGGCTGCAGAGGGCGATTCCCGCGGCGTTCGTTCCGGAGTTGGCGTTGGCGGTTTAGCGTTTGCGGAACTCCTCAGCGCACGAAAGGCCTGGAGTGCCCATGCGTCTTGCCGAGCTGCAGCAACTGGCCCCCCAGCTCCATCAGCTGCTTGCTCGCCATGGAGCCAGTAATCCGGCTGTGTTCGGCTCCGTGGCGCGGGATCAGGCTTCGCCCAGCAGCGATGTGGATCTGCTCGTGGACCTTCCGGCCGGCGCCAGCCTGTTCGACCGTGTCGAGCTGAAATCGGCTCTGGAGGATCTGCTGCTCACCCGGGTGGATCTGATCCGCCGCCGCAACCTCAAGCCCGAACTCAAAGCCACGGTGGAAGCCGAAGCCATCCCCCTGTGATGGACGCGAGAGATCGCCAGGCTCTGATCGATATCAGGGATGTGCTGGATCGGGCTCTCGGGTACCCGATTGACAGCGAAGAAACGTTCTTCGCCAAGGATTACCTGCAGGATGCCGTGATCCGTTGTCTTGAGATTCTTGGCGAGGCCACCAAACGCCTCAGACCTGAGTTGCGTCTGCTTCACCCCGATCTGCCCTGGCGGGCCATGGCAGGGATGCGCGATGTGCTGATTCATGCTTACGACCAGGTGGATCTCGAAGAGGTTTGGTTGGCCTATCAGCGCTTTCCGCAGATCCGTCTCCAGATCGACGCCATCCTCAATCAGGGCTGAGGACGCCAGCCACCCCAGCCACCGCGAAGGCGTGCTCTGGCGCCAGCCCAGTGCCACCGATCTGCTGTTCATCACCCTGCGCACAAGCAAAGCCCTCTTCTCCCCCTCCACCCGCTCCCGCGACCTGGCCCTCAGTCCCTCCCTGTTCCACTGGGAGAGTCAGAGCACCACCAGGCCGCCTTCGCCACCGGCCAGCGCACCATCCACCACGAAGGCGAGCGGCCGATGGCAATTCGTTGGCGGCTGCACAGGGCGATTCCGGGGGCCTTCTACCCGGAGCTGGCGGTGGCGGTGTGAGTGCCAACCCCATCGCTCGTTCAGTTCACACTTCCGGCTTGTCAGAGCCAAGCAGAATCCTCAGGGCCTGCCTCAGCTTGCTGGCGAACTCCACCAGTTCTGCTTGTTCCTCGGCTGAGGTTTCAAAACCCGGGTAGCGAGCGAGAACCGCTCCTGAAGAGAGGTCAGCCAGTTCTTCGCCATCCCAGCTCCATTGGCCATCCACAGCTTCCAGCTGGCGGGACAGGGCGGCCAGATCATGGATCTTGTCGACCGGCTGCCCGAGCTGAATCAACCGGGCTTTGAGCAGTTTCTCGACACATTGCTGGGCGTGGAACACCACCGCATCACGCAGGCCGGGTGTGTTTCTGGTCAGGAGTATCTCCAGGGCTTCCCAATCGCCTTCGGCCTTGGCTATCCACTCCGGAACGGCTGACCAGGGTTCAGCCATGCAGCACCTCGCCATGATCAAGCGCCTCGCGCACGACCGGATCGCCCCCCCGGTAGCGAACCTCAATCTCCTCGGGCCGCCGGACCAGGAGATCCAGGGGAAATAGTGCCTGACAGAGTCGGCGCATTTCACGGATCTTGGCCAGGTGGCGTCCCTCGAAGGGCATCACCACCAGGATGTCGGCATCGGAATCCCAGCGCGCCTCTCCACGAGCCAAAGAACCGAACAGGATCACCTTCTCGGGGGCGTAGCGCTCCACCAGCCGCTGCGTGAAAGCCAGCAGCGCCTCACGGGTAACCAGAGGTGTCGGCGTGGTGGTCATGGGCTTCATCATCGCGAAGCTTCAACAAGCAGGCCACGGTGCTGTTCCTGCGGCCCACCGAGAGCGCGATCGTGTTCCTGCAGCAGCTCGGCCGCGGTTTGCGCCTCTGCCGGGGCAAAAGCTGCCTCACCGTGCTGGATTTCATCGGCCAGGCCCATCGCAACTTCCGCTTCGATCTGCGCTACCGCGCCCTGCTCGGCGGCACCCGCGACCAGCTGGAGCAGCAGATCGAGCAGGGGTTTCCCTTCCTGCCGGCCGGCTGCAGCCTGCAGCCTGCAGCTCGATCGCGTCTCCAGCGAGCGGGTGCTTTCAAATTTGCGCGAGTCGATGCCCAGCCGCCGCCCCCAGCTGCTCACCGAAGCCCGCCGCCTCGGGCGCTGTTCGCTGGCGGCGTTGCTGGAGGGGCTTGGGATGGAGCTGGGGGAGTTCTACCGGGTGGCGAAGTCCTGGGCGTTGCTGCAGCGGGAGCTGGGGTGGGTGGCGGCGTCGACGCCGTCGGGTGGGCCCACGGCGGATGACGAGAGGCTGGGGCGGGGGATCGCCGGCGGCCTGCTGCATCTGGACGACCCCGAGCGGTTGCATTGGCTGGTGGATCAGCTGCAGCGCCCCGTGGCGCCCGATCCGGCGGGTTTGGATCCTGTGGCCGAGCGCCGCTGGCGGATGCTGATGGCCCAGCTCTGGGGCAGCGGTCGGCAGCACCTGCCCCTGGCGGAGGCGTTGGTGCGGCTCTGGGCCGCCGCCGCGATCCGCGCCGAGCTGGTGGAGCTGTTCGAGCTGCTGCACGAGCGCACCGACCACCTGGTGGCGCCGCTCGCTTGGGGCCGCGCCGATTCGCCTCCCATCCCCCTCAAACTCCACGGCCGCTATGCCCGCGCCGAGGTGTTCGCCGCCTTCGGCATGCTCAACGAGGCCCGGCCCTTCCCAGGCCGGGAGGGAGTCTTCTTCGATGAGGCGACCCAGTGCGATGTCTTCTTCATCACCCTCAAGAAATCCGAACGCCTGTTCTACCCACCACCCGCTACAACGACTAGGCCATCTCCCCGTGGGAGTTCCACTGGGAAAGCCAGAGCCTCACCTTGGAAGCGTCACCCACTGGGCAGCGCTACATCCACCACATCGAGCGGGGCAGCCAGGTGCTGCTGTTCGTGCGGGAGGAGAACAAGCGTGGAGGGGTGACGCTGCCGTTCCTGTGCCTCGGCTTTGCCGATTACGTGAGCCACGAGGGGGAGCGGCCGATGGCGATCCGCTGGCGGCTGCACAGGGCGATACCGGCGGCGTTCGTGCCGGAGCTGGCGTTGGCGGTTTAGCGTTGATCCATGGACATCCAGGCAAGGATCACCATCAACCCGGCGGTGCGCTTCGGCAAGCCGTGCGTTCGTGGTACTCGCCTCACCGTGGGAGATGTGCTCGGTTCTCTGGCCAGCGGCATGAGTGAAGCGGAATTGCTGGAAGACTTCCCGCAGCTCAGCCACGACGACGTGCTGGCCTGCCTGGCCTATGCGGCAGATCGGGAACGTTGCCTGATCACCCTGTCCTCATCGGCGGCGTGAGCGTCCGCCTACTGCTGGACGAGAACCTCTCAGAACGGCTACTACCACTGATCTTGGATCGGTTCCCCGATTCCAGCCATGTGCGGCTGCTCGGCCTGGGTGGAGCGGATGATCCGGTGATCTGGGAGCAGGCCAGATCTGATGGTGCTCTGTTGGTAACCAAGGACGAGGATTTTCTCCGGCTCAGCGTGACGCGCGGTTTCCCTCCCAAGGTGATCTGCCTGGACATCGGTAACGCCGGCAATGCTGCAACGGCGGCTCTGCTGCTTGCTCACGTCGAGGCCATTGAGGCTTTCTCAACCCATCCCGAGGCTGGATTCCTGCTTCTGAGGCCAGGTGGCCAGGCTCCATAGAAGATTCAGTGTCACGAAAGCGAGCGGATCCTGTTGGTCACTCAGTGGAGACCCACTGGCAGCTGGAGCGGGAGATCCCGGTGGCGTGGCTGCCGGTGATGGCTTTGGCGGCTTAGCGTCATGCCAGGCCCCGCCTCAGCGCTCACTGCCGGCCATGGAAGTCAGTTCCGAAACCTTGATCAGCCAGTTGCGCCAGCACGCGCCCATCTGGAGTGAGCGTTTCGGCGTGCGCAGCCTGCGGATCTTCGGCTCCTGGGCCCGTGGCACAGCAACACCGAGCAGCGATGTGGATCTGCTGGTGGCCTTCGACGGCCCTGCCACCGCCAGACGCTTCTATGGCCTCCAGCTGTTCCTGGAAGACCTGCTCCAGCAACCTGTCGATCTGGTGACGGAACAAGCACTCCGGCAGGAGATTAGGCCAGCGGTGGAGGCGGATGCCATCACCCTCTGACGGCAGTCCGAAACGTGACTGGCGCCTCTATGCGCAGGGCATGGATCGGTTTGCCCATCGTGCCGTGCGCTACTGCACTGAGCTGGACCGTGCGCAGTTCGAGTCGAATCAGCTGATGCAGGATGCCGTTCTTCGCAACATCGAGCTGATCGGCGAGGCCGCCACTCGCATCCCAGAGGAGGTGAAGCTTGCTCATCCTGAGATCCCCTGGCGGGAGATCATCGCGATGCGCAATCAACTCATCCGCGCCTACCTGGGGGTCGATCTTGATGTGGTGTGGGATGTGATCCAGGTGGAATTGCCGCTGCTTATCCTTCAGCTGAAGGCCGTGATGGCCTGACGGGCAGGGGCCATTCACGGGCCTACTATTCATCACCCTGCGCAGGTCGGCTCATGAAGAACAGCTGTAGTGCGACACCCCTCCGGCGTTGAAGAATTCCCGGGGCTTCAGACAGTCGTAGGTCGCCGCCAACTCCGGAGATAGCTCCTCGTAGGGATGGCGGAACACCTCCTGCAGCTCACTGACCAGGCCATAGTCACCCTGCGCCGCCTGTTCATAGGCGGGGGCGATCAGCCATTCGCGCCAGGTGACCTTGGGGTTGACGCGCTTCATCGCTGCCGAGGTCGCGGTGATGTCGCCGTCTGCCGTGAGGCGATCCCGCCACCGCTGCAGCCAGCTTTCCCATCGCCCATCGAGCGGCTCGGAGCTGGGCACGTAGAAGCTCTCCTTCAGAGCTGAGAGGTGCTCCGGGATCTCGGACAGCCTGCGGAACAGGATCGTGTAGTCCACCTTGGAGAGCACCATCAGCTCCAGCAGCTCATTCACCAGCGCGGCGTCGTAGCTGATCAGGCCGAGCTTGCTGGCCCACATGGCCTCGATCTCCTCCTGCATCGCGCCTGCGAAGCCATCCCGGATCTGATCCAGTCGCGCCAGCGCCTGCGTGTTGCCCTCGAGCAGCGGCCGGATGGCTGTCCAGAACATCTGATAGTTGGCTTCGGCGGCCAGCGGTTGGTTGAAGAAGGAGAAATGCTCGCCGCCTCCCGTCCAGGGCTGAAACCTGGGGTCGAACAGTTCGCAGAAGCCGAAGGGGCCGTAGTCGAGGGTGTAGCCACCGGCGGCGCAGTTGTCGCTGTTGAAATTGCCCTGGCAGTAGCCCACGCGCATCCAGTGGGCCACCAGTGCGGTGAGCCGTCCGCGAAACAATCCCGCCAGCTCCACCACCTGATCGCTGAACTCCAGACCCGGATCAATCTCCGGCCGGTAGTTCCGCTCGATCAGGTGCTGAACGATCAGCCTCAGCTCGTGCAGCGCCTCCAGATGGGCACCGCTGCGGACGCGGCGGGCGAACAGCTCCAGCTGGCCCACCCGCAGAAACGATGGTGCCACCCGTGTGGTGATCGCCGCCGGGTTGTCCACCAGG
Organism: uncultured cyanobacterium; assembly: GCA_903917565.1. Classification (GTDB taxonomy): domain Bacteria; phylum Cyanobacteriota; class Cyanobacteriia; order PCC-6307; family Cyanobiaceae; genus Cyanobium. The sequence goes on from CAIXBB010000003.1 coordinate 9,150, forward strand.
ATGTCGGGATCGAACGAGCGGGAGTTCAGCGCATACCAGGGCCGGCGCACGGTTTCGGACCTGGACACATAGAGCGTCAGGGAGCGGGAGGTGGGAACCCCCAGGGCGTGCATGAACTCCTGCGCCAGAAACTCCCGCACGCTGGAGCGCAGCACGGCGCGGCCATCGGCGCCACGGCAGTAGGGCGTGGGGCCACCGCCTTTCAATTGCATCTCCCAACGCTTGCCGTTGAAGACGCCTTCAAACACGGAAATGGCCCGCCCATCGCCGTAGCCGTTGCCGGTGCCGAACGGGCACTGCTGGATGTACTCAGTGCCGTAGATCGAGAGGGCATACCCGGTCGCCCACCCGAACGATCGCATCGGCTCTGTGGCCACCGTGATGTCGCCGGAAAACAGTCGGCGGAACTGGTCGTCGTGGGCCAGCGCCTCGCTCAGGCCCAGCTCGTTGAACAGGGTTCTGCTGTACGCCACAACCTCCGGCACTGGAATCGGCGTGGGTGTCACCGGCACGTAATGACCGGAGAACACCTGGCGGGGCTGGTGATCGTGGCCGTCGCCGGTGGCCTGAGGATCCGCCTGCAGGGAATCCAGCAACGAATAGTCGACCCGTTGGGCAAACTCAGCGAAGGTTGTTGTCAGCACGGGTCTCTCGGGTTTTGCATTGTCGGGGCATGGCCCTGACGCTGAGGTCATCATCCTGGCGAGCCTGCCCCCAGCAACTGCCGCACCAGCGGGGGTCACGGCTTCGGGTGCCTGGTTCGGGTGCCTAGGTTTAGCCCCTACCCCTCCTGCCGCCGCCAGAGAGCCCATGAACCCGACCCTCAAAGGTGTTACCTACGTGAGTGTGTGGGTGGTGCTGTGGGGCACGGCGGCCTCCCTGGCCGATGTCGTGCTGCTGGACCGTGGCGCCTACGAAGCCGGCACCATCGGCCAGGGGATCACCTTCGCCGCCTACGGCATCGCCGCGGTGGTGCTGGCCGTGCGCCTGGCGGGGCGCTTCCTCAAACCTGAGCCCTGAGGTTGCCCCTGCCGCCCAGCTGATCCTTCCCCATGGCCATCACCCGCCTCAAGCTCTTCCACGCCCCCGCCTCCCGCAGCGCCCGGGTGCGCTGGACGCTGCACGAGGTGGTGGGCGAGGGCTTCGAGCTGGAGCGGCTCGATCTGGCCAGGGGTGACCAGTTCGCCCCCGCCTTTGCGGCCCTCAACCCCAACCGATCCGTGCCGGTGCTGCAGGTGCACCGGCACGACGGCAGCGTGCAGACCCTGATCGAGAGCGCCGCGATCGTGCTGTTTCTGGCCGAGGCCTACCCCGCCGCTGGGCTGCTGCCGCCTGAACTCGGCTCTCCCGAGCGGGCGGACGTGCTGCAGATGCTCCAGTTCGGCGCCACCAGCGCCGATCGCCTGCTCTGGCAGATCCGCCTGCACGAGAAAGTGCTGCCCCCCGCGGAACGGGATCCCGGCGAGGTTGAGCGCTCGCGCCGCCGCTTCCAGCAGCAGGTGGAGCCCCAGCTGGCCGAGCGGCTCCGCCAGGGCCCTCACCTCTGCGGCAGCGCCTTCAGCGCCGCTGATCTGGTCATGGGCCACAACGTGCTCTGGGCCCGCTCCTGTGGCCTCTGCGGCGAGCGCCTCTTCCAGCGCTACCTGGCCCTGCTGGGCCGCCGCCCAGCCTTCGCGCGGGCCTTCGACGACGTCATGGCCCTGCAGGCCTGAACCCGTTGCTCACGTCGTCCTCCTCCCAGCGCGAGTCCGTGATGTTCACCTCCAGTTCGCCGGGGCCTGCGGCCCGAGACATGCGCCAACTCAGCTCCCCTGCCATGGCAGGCCCTCAAAGCTCCTTCACCCGTTTCACCGCCCAACCCGCCTCCACCGCAGTGACCGCGGCCACCAGAAACAGCGCCCCAGCACAAACCACATCGGGCGCTGCATCGCCGGCTGATCAGCTCCAGCGCAGGCCAAAGGCCCCTGCGCAGACCACGGCGACCATCCCCGGTTGCTGGAGAACCGCCCGTGTCGGCCGCAGGAGCATCCCAGTCTGCCCCAGCAGATTCAGACTGGTGCCCACGAGCAGGATCACCCCTTCACCGCGGTAAATCCCCCAGGTGGTGATCAACCTGGCGATCGCGGCCGAGAGAACCCCGCCGAGGGTGAGCAGGGCCAGCAGAGGGTTGGCGGCCAGCGCGCCCTGCACCTGCACGGAGGAGACATCGACCCCAGGAAGGCGCTGAAGGATGTGAAAGGCGGCAAGGCCGATCCACCGATCCAGCAACGGGAGTCCCATGCCTGCATGGTGCGCAGGCTTGGAGGCGTGCGCCAGCCGGGGTCCACCAGAAGCGCTTCGGGATGGGGCCTGTTCTGGGGTGACGGCTGAAAGCGTGGCAATGACTACAAATCAATCGAATCCGCCAACTAAAGTGACCAAGGCGTTTTCGGCGGATCAATCTCTGGTGTGGATGCGTCGTCTCTCCAGGGATTCAGTCAATCAGCTGAGCATCAAATCCAAGCTGATTCTGATGCTCCTGCTGGTGAGTGGCTTTTCCACACTTTTCACCGCAGCACTGGGTTATCGCAGCGGCCAGATCAATCTCACCAACCGCGTCTTCAATCAGCTCACCAGCGTTCGCGCTTCCAAGGCCTATCAGATTGAGTCCTATTTCAAAAATATCCAGAATCACACCCAGACCCTCAGTGAGGATCTCTCCATCGTCGCCGCGATTGAAGAGTTTGATTCCGCCTTCCAGCAGCTGGAGAAGACACCCCAGCCTGCCGCAGCAACCAAAGTTCTTGAGGGCTACTACCGCAGGGAATTCCTGCCCCGGCTCGACAAATACCACGTCGGCACACCAAATCTGCCCGCCTACCTGGCCAGCGATCCGGCCACCCGCCACCTCCAGTACAACTACATCGCCGCCAATCCCAATCCCGTCGGCAAGAAACAACAACTCGTAGCCGCCACCGATGGCAGCGCCTACACAAAAGTGCATAGTCGCTATCATCCGATCTTTCGCAATATTGTTTCCAGATTTGGCTACTACGACATGTTCCTCATCAATCCGAAGGGACAGATCGTCTACACCGTTTTCAAGGAGACGGATTACGCCACCAATCTGGAGAATGGCCCCTACAAGGACAGCAATCTGGCCCAGCTGGTGCGGGACGTGATCGCCTCGAAGGAGAAGGGATTCACCCAGCTGGTCGACTTTGCCGCCTACGCCCCCTCCTACGGCACGCCCGCCGCCTTCATTGCCGCACCCATCTACGACGGCTCGAAGCTGGTGGGGGTTCTGGCCTTCCAGTTGCCTGTCAACGAGATCAACAACGTCATGACCGGCAACCAGGACTGGCAAAGGGATGGACTTGGGAAATCAGGCGAAACCATCCTGGTGGGCGACGACAACCTGATGCGCTCGGCCTCCCGTTTTTTCCTTGAGGATCCCAAGGCCTATCTGGCCCAGCTGGAATCGCGCGGCTTCAAGAAGGACGCCATCGCCCGACTGAGCCAGTACAACACCACGATCCTGCAGCAACCCGTGGCGACCCCGGCGGTGACGAAGGCCATCGCCGGTGGGACGGGCACCCTGCGCGTGGTCGACTACCGCGGCGTGCCCGTGCTCAGTTCCTATGCACCGCTGCAGATCGATGGGCTCCACTGGGTGATCCTCTCCCAGATGGACCTGGCCGAGGCCTACGCCCCGATCCATGCCTTCCAACGCCAGATCCTGATCACGGCCACCCTGCTGATCCTTGTCGTCACACTGCTGGCCATGGCCCTGGCCCATCTGTTCGTCAAGCCCGTCCAGCAACTGATCGACAGTGCCCGCCGGGTCAGCTCCGGGGAGCTGGCCAGCATCCCCGATCTCAACTCCAGAGACGAGTTCGGCGAACTGGCCCAGTCCTTCAATGCCATGGTGCGCAGCCTCCAGACCCAGACGGCCCTCGTCGATCAGACCAACCAGGAGAACGAGCGCCTGCTGTTCAGCGTGTTTCCAGCCGCCATCGCAAGGCGGCTGCAGAGGGGCGAAACCCAGATCGCCGAAGAGGTCACCAACGTGGCGGTGCTGTTCGCCGATCTCAAGGGGTTTTCCCGGCTCGTGTCCTCCCTCAGTGCCCATGAGTCGCTGGCCATTCTCAACGATCTGGTGGCCTCCTTCGATGACCTGGCCGCCCGTTTCGGCCTGGAGAAGGTGAAGACGATCGGCGACAGCTACCTGGCCGTCTGCGGCCTCTCGGTGCCGTACCTCGATCATGACAAACGGGCCATTGATTGCGCCATCGAGATGCAGGGCGTCCTGCGGCGTTTCAACCTCGAACGTGGTTTTCAACTCGGTATCCAGATCGGCATCCACTCCGGCGACATCGTCGCCGGCATCGTTGGCAAGAGCCGGGTTGTCTATGACATCTGGGGGGAAACGGTGAAGCTGACCCATAGCCTCAGCCAGGCCTGCCCTGCCGGCGCTGTGTTCGTCTCCGAGGTGGTGCACCACCGGCTCGAGGATCTCTACCCCTTCGAACGCATCGCCGCGGCCAACGGGGCCCAGGAGGCACCGCCGGCCTGGCGGCTCACCGGCGCCGCCGTTCCCACCGCCGGTGAGGCCCTGGCCAAGCCATGAACACGGCGATGCCGCTGTGGATGTGGGGCCTCGGCCTGGCCGTCGGCTTTCCCCTGGTCACGGTGCTGCTGGGGGAGGTGATCCACCGGCTCAAACGGCGCGGCCGGGCCATCGCCAGCACGGTGCGGCTGGTGCGGAATGTGCTGCTGCCGATGCTGGTGCTGATGGTGTTCCTGCAGCACCTGCTCCAGGTCGATCCCGGCACCCGCCTGTTCCGCACCATCGAGACGGTGTTCTGGGTGTGCGTGATCCACGCCGCCCTCTCCCTGCTCAACGTGATCCTGTTCGAGCAGGCCGAAGACGACACCTGGCGCTCGCAGGTGCCGAAGCTGCTGATCGATCTGGCCCGCCTGTTCCTGATCCTGCTCGGGACGGCGTTCGTGCTGGCCTCGGTGTGGAACGCCGATCTGGCCGGTCTGGTCACCGCCCTGGGGGTGAGTTCGATCGTGATCGGTCTGGCCCTGCAGGACACCCTCGGCAGCGTCATGTCCGGAATCGCGTTGCTGTTCGAGCGCCCCTTCACGGTGGGGGACTGGCTCGAGGTGGGCGGGGTGGTGGGCCAGGCGATCGACATCAACTGGCGCGCCGTGCGGCTGCTGACCCTGGAGCAGGAAATGGTGGTGATCCCCCACAAACTGATCAGCAGCGAGGTGATCCGCAACTTCACCAAGCCCACCCCGATCCATGCCGAACGCATCCAGATCGGCTTCTCCTATAACGATCCACCCAACCTGGCCCGGCAGGTCCTCAAGAGCACCGCCCTGGAAACCAAGGGCATCCTGCTGGATCCAGAACCGGATGTGTTCACCCTGGCCTATGCCGACTCCGCTGTGACCTACGAGGTGAAGTTCTTCATCCGGGACTACGGCGACATCGAGCAGATCCGTGAACGTTTCATGACCAGGGTGTGGTACGCGGCCAAGCGCAACAACCTCTCGATTCCCTTCCCGATCCGCACGGTTTATAACTTCCATGGGCCCACGAGCCAACAGAAAGGACTCGCCAAGAAGTTCAGCGAAAGCCTGCAGGCCATCCCCTCCTACGTCCCGATCAATCGCGAGGAGCACAGCGTCGCCCCCTCCGCATCAGGAATTTCATTGCAGCACTTTGCCGCCGGTGAGAAGGTGATCCGCCAGGGCCAGATGGGCAATGAGCTTTACATCATCGTGGCCGGGCAGGCGCTGATGACACGACGGAATGAAGCCGGAGAGGATCTGGAACTCCTCTCCCTCCGAAGCGGCGAATTCTTCGGTGAGATGAGTCTCTTTTCCGGCGAACCCAGTGCCGTGACGATCGCGGCCAGCAACGACCTGGAGGTGATGAACATCTCCGCCACGGTGGTCAACCAGATGATCGACCGTCAGCCCAGCTTTGCCCGCGAAATCGGCCAGATCATCGAGAGCCGCCGCCTGGCCATCCACGAGACGACCCAGGCCCTGCCCCGCCCCGCCACCTAGGACGACCCATCTCCGCCATGCCGCCACCCCTCGACCGTCGCCAGCTGCTCTCCCTCTCCGGCCTGGCGCTGGGGGCGGGCCTCTGGCAGATCTGGAAGCCGGCCGGGTGGCGGGCAGCGATGGCTGCAACCTCTTCACGGCACCGGTACGGCGGGAGGTCACTCCCCTGAGCATCGGCACCCCGATGGCCACCCGAAAACGCTGCAACGGGGCCGGGGTGGTGGAGCAGGAGCGCCAGTGCCTGGCCGCCTTGCCCACGGCCGCCAGCCTGCGGCTCGAAGGAGAGCCCCTCGCGCTCAGCAGCCCAAGCCCAACCACCCGCTAACTTTTCAGCCGCAGTGCGGCCCGCGTATGGATCTGCCGAGGGTGGTGTTCTTCGGTCGCACCGGCGCCGATGCGCTGGCGTTCTTCAACCTTGATCTGGCGGCCTGGCGCGGCAGCCGGGTGCTCGATTGCCCCGGTGGACCCGGTTCCTTCACCGCCCTGGCCCGCGCCGCCGGGGTGGAGAGCGTGGCGGCCGATCCCCTTTACACCCTGTCGCTGCCGGAGCTGGAGCGCCGCTGCCGCGACGACGTCGCCTTCACCATGGAGCGCCTGGCCCTGAGTCCGACGCTGCGTCCGGACTTCGACTTGCCACGGTTTCGCCAGGGGAAGCTGGAGGCCCTGGAGGCCTTCCTGGCCGACCGGCGGGACCATCCGCAGGCCTACCGAGCCGCAGCCCTGCCGTCCCTGCCCTTCGGAGCGGCCAGCTTCGATCTGGTGCTCTGCGGCCATCTCCTGTTCTGTTACGCCCCGATCGCCGACGGCGGACTCAGCGAACAGCCCGACTTCGACCTCGACTGGCACCGGCGCGCCCTGGCCGAACTGCTGCGGGTGAGCCGGCGGGAGGTGCGGCTCTACCCCGCCCACACGATCGAACGTCACCCCCGGGTGCATCCCTGGGTGGAACCCCTGCTGGCCTCCCTGCCGCCGGGGTGGAAAGGACAACTCGAGCCCACCGCCTACGACGAGGGCTTCGAGGGCGAGACGCCGATGCTGCTGCTGCGGCGCCTCAACGCCGCTGAGGCCAGCGGATCAGGCAGGCTGTGATCACGAATCCTAAGCCAATTATCGTATATTTCAATACAAAAAGTGGGGAATGTAACGGCCAGTTGCCTGTTTTCGCCCCTTGAGACACACTGAGAAAAAAATGAACCAGGAGTGAATCCCCATGACGTATCTGACCTGGAGGCGGGAGCTCGTGCGCTACGCCATCGATCAGATGCTCGCTGCCATCGATCCCGACCGCGGCCCCTTCGGGGATGGTGGTGTGCTGTTCAACAAGATGATGAAGAACCTGCGCCAGAGCCTGTCGGCCCAGGAGATCCTGGCCGCGGCCGACGACATCCTCACCGCCCAACGGGGGTTCTACCAGGGACGCAGCTGCGAGGTGGCCCAGGCCCTCAAGGTGTGCCTGTCGATGCCCGCGGAGAAGCAGGGCCTTGAACGGCGGCTCGTGCTCGACCGCGAGCGGGTGGAGCAGAACGTCTTCGGCCATGACGCCAACCTGCTGCTGGTCTGGAATGGGCAGCGCAACAGCCCCATCGAGGAGCTCAGCGCCGCCGGCCTCAGCGAGCGCTTCCCCTGCCAGGGCAGTGAGGCCCGCTGGAACACCAGCGAGTTCGTGGCCCTGCTGGAAGCCCGAGGCCTGCAGTGCCGCCGCACCCGGGTGGCCCAGGAGATCGTGGCGGAAGATCCCGCCACCGCCCCCTCCGGCGGCACGGTGGTGCTGGTGTTCCCCACCGACCCCGGCACGCGCCCCTGGGTGGCCACCGTGGCCGTGGCCCTGCACGGCGAGGAGCTGCCCGAAAGCGAACCGCCCACCTTCGACGGCTACCAGGCCATGCGGGTGGTGGTGGGTCCGACCAGGACCTCGGCATAACGGCCGAAGGCCTCCCCCTCGCTGAGAAACAGCCGGGGGATCACCAGTTCACACTCCAGCAGCAGCAGCTCGCCCCCCTCATCGCGGATCCCGTCGATGCGGGCATAGGGGAGCACCCCGAAGCGCCGCCGGAGCCTCTCCTCCACAGCGCAGGCCCAGTGCCGTTCCGAGGCGCTCGCTTCCCGCAGCCGGTTCCGGCCCCCGAAACCTTCGTGGGCGATCCAGCCCACTGCCGCCACGCTCTTCTCCACGGCGTGGGAGAACCGCCCACCCAGAAACACCGCGCTGAACTCCCCCGCCCGGGAGATCGCCGGCAGGAACCGCTGCACGCACACCTCCCCGTCCTGGGCCAGCCGGGCCAGCCAGCCGTCGCCATCGCCGGCGTCCCTGGGGGTGGTGCCATCGGCTGCGGTGATTGCCAGGCCCTGACCCTCACGGCGCACCCGGTAGGTGTGCCAGCTCCTGGCGCCGATCGACGGTTTGAGCACCGCCTCGCGCCAGCCGCACGCGTCAAGCAGGCCCGCCAATGAACCACGCCAGCCGCGGGGCAGCCAGCGGCTGGGGATCAGGGCCACCCCCTCCCGCTCCAGCTGGGGCAGGTAATCGCTCTTGGCATGGCCCGCCACGATCACCGGCAGCGGATTGGCCAGAGGCACCCCGAGGGCCCCGAGGCGCTCCGCCAGGGCCTTGATCCGGGGCAGGAAGTCCGGGTGGCGATGGCTGTCGCGGCAGTCGCGCACACTCACCCGATCGAAGCGCCCCCAGTGGATGGCCCCGCCAGCACCCAGCGTGGGCAGGGGCACCAGCTCGCTGGCGATGCCGCCCTGGGCGAGAAAGCTCATCAGCGCCGGGGTCTCGTCGTGGATCCGCCCCAGGTGCAGCAGGGCGATCAAGCCGGCAGGATGCCCCACTCGCGCTTCACCTGAACGCTGGTGATCTCCCAGGCCTCCTCGGCCGCCACGACCGGTCCATGGCGTTCCAGCGGCGCCAGGCCCCGCCTGGCGAATTCGTTCTGGAGCAACAGCTGGAACAGCACGCCCTGGGACACCAGCCCGTTGAGACGCCCCTCGCCCCCCACCCGGGCCATCAACACCGGATGGCCCTGGCAGTCGCGCAGGGCCCGCAGCTGCTGCTGCAGCCACACCCGCTCGTACTGGAGCATCGCGTCGCTGCAGCGGGACAGATTCTCCCGATAGCAACCGGCATGGCACTTGATGGCCCCTTCCGAAAGGCCAGCCGCAGCGCCGGCGTCCTTCAGCAGCTGCATCGCTTCGCTCAGGAAACTCACTGGTGTGCACCCATTCCTCAGCAACGCTAGAAACAGCACCTGCCGATTCCCACATACCGCGGGGAGCGGCAATAATCCGTAGCGAAGAGAAAGGAAAGTAAAAATCAGTGGCGGTTGCTACATCCTCCGGGTCGGCGCGTTCCGGGGGCCTCAGAGCCACTGCTTGCGGCGGAAATAGAGGTACAGGCTGACGCCGATCACGATCATCACTGCCCAAACCGAGTAATATCCACCCCGCCACTGCAGCTCGGGCATTTCCTTGAAGTTCATGCCATACACGCCGGCAATGAAGGTGAGGGGGATGAAGATTGTGGAGATGATCGTCAACACCTTCATCACCTCGTTCATCCGATGGCTGAGGGTCGACAGATAGGTGTCGTGCATGCCCCCAAGGATGTCGCGGTGGGTTTCAACCAGATCGATGATCTGGATGCTGTGGTCATAGAGATCGCGCCAGAACACCCGGCTCTCCGCTGTCAGCAACGAGGATTCGCTCTTGACGATCATGGCCACCTCCTCGCGGATCGGCCAGACGGCCTTGCGCAGGCTCAGGATGGACCGCTTGAGACCATGAATATCCTTGATGTCGCCGGGGTGGGGATCCTCGAGCAGTCGGTCATCCACCTCCTCGATGATGTCCCCCATTCGCTCCACGGCGAGGAAGTAGTTGTCAACAACGGCGTCCATCAGGGAGTAGGCGAGGTAATCGGCCTTCATCCAGCGGATCCGGCCGCTGGCGGCGCGGATGCGATCACGCACCCCATCGAACACATCGCCATCATCCTCAAGGAACGAAATCACGAAGTGATCACCGAGGATCACGCTCACGTGCTCGATATCGATGGTGTGGGTGTCTTCGTTGAAGGCGATCATCTTCAGCACCATGAAGATGTAGCCCGGAAACTCCTCCACCTTGGGGCGCTGGGTGGTGTTGGCGATGTCCTCCAGCGTCATCGGATGGATGCCGAAGCACTCGCCGAGGCGCTCCACCAGCTCGACGTCATGGACGCCGCTGACGTTCATCCAGGTGATGCTGTCCTCGCGCACCACGGCAGTGCAGCCACGCACCGAGACGTCCTCCTCTTCCGACCAGGCATGGCCGTCGTAGTGGATGACATCGATCTGCACCTTCGCCAGCCGCTGCTCGCCGACGAACACGACGGCGCCGGGGATGGCCCCGGGCCTGATCCGCCTGGCGCGGATGCCGCCGGTGCCGGCGGTGCTGCGGAGGCGCGGTGGTTGTCTCGACGGCCTGGTCTTCATCGCCCGGCCTGGAAGCAACAGGATTGCAGGGAGCCTATCGGCATCCCTGGCTCAGAGAAAGTCAGGCCGCAGTCGATGGCTGAGCTCCAGCGACTGCCGCAGCTCCAACCATTGCTCTCCAGCCACCATCGCTTCGAGGGACGCCAGGGAGTGGCGGTAGTGCCCAAGGGCCTCCAGCAGCGCCACCCGGTTGGTGCGCGCCATCAACATTCCCAGCTCGGGATTGCCGCCGCCGACGCGGGTGGTGTCAGCAAAACCGCTGGAGGCCAGGGCCCGCTCCAGGCCCGCCCCGGCATCCTCCCCTGCGCAGGGCTCGCCACCGCCGGCATCGGCCGCCTGCAGCAGGGCCGCCCCCACCAGCACCGGCAGATGGGAGATGAGGGCCACGGCCCGGTCGTGGGCCTCGGCGTCACAGCACAACCAACGGGCCCCGAGGACCTCCGCCAGCTCCCGCACCGCCTGCAGCGCCGCCGGATCGGTGCCCGCCTCCGGGGTCGCCACCCACGGCCTGCCGCGGAACAGGCCGGGCTCCCCCGCTTCCACCCCGGCCCGGGCGGTGCCCGCCATCGGGTGAGAGGCCACGAAGCGGGACGGTCGAGGACCGCCTCCGGCCGCCGCCAGCAGCTCCTGCCAGCGGCGCAGCACCGGCCCCTTCACCGAGCCCACATCGGTGATCACCGCCCCGCCCGGCAGGGCCGCCACCAGGGCGGGCTCCGGATCCAGCAGGCGGTCGAGGGGCAGGGCCAGCACCACCAGGCCGCACCCCTCCAGCACGGCCGGATCGGTGCTCACCTCCTGGGCCAGCCCGCGCTCCCTGGCCCGCGCGGCGGTGGCCGGCCGGTGCACCAGGGCTCGCACCCGCGCCCCGGCCGCCATCAGATCCAGGCCGAGCGAACCCCCGATCAGCCCCAGGCCCACCACGCCCACCGGTTCGCGCTGCCAGAGGGATGTCATCGTCGCTGCGGATCGGCTTGGGCCAGCTTCCTACGATCCAGCCATGTTGGAAGCCCGCGCCCACCAGCACCTCAAGGCTCTCCTGCAGCGAGAGGGGGTGGAACGCTGGCCCCATCACCTCACCCTCAGCCGCCTGGTGGCCCGCAGCCTGCGCCGTGTCGACCACACCCTGGTGCGCCTGGCCCCCGGCACCGCCCCCAGCTGGTGGATCAGCCTGCTGGTGCCCCTGGCCCTCAGTGAAACGCCCCTGGCCCTGGTGGTGACCCCGGCCCTGCGCCAGCGGTTGCTGCTGGTGGAATGGCCGCGCCTGCACAGCGTCGGACTGGAACTGGCCTGCTGGGAAGGGCCCGGCGCACCGGCCGGCACCCGGCTCTGGCTGCTCGACCACCGGGAGCTGGTGGCAGCCTGGCGCAGCGGCGACCTGGGGGAGCGGCAACTGGTGATCCCCGAGGCCGAGTTACTGGAAGCGGCACTGCGCCAGGCCCTGGAGGTGGAACTGGAACCCCGTCACTGGGATCAGCTGCGACGCGCCCAGCCCAGCGCCGAAGCCTGCCTGCTCAGCCTGCATGAACGGCTCAGCCGCCGGGTGCTGGCCCATCCCCGCTCCCCGCACCGATTGGTGGCCCTGGAGGATGACGACGAAGCCCCCCTGCGCCACCTGCTGCGCCTGCTCGAGCCGCTGCCGGAGCCATGGCCGCGCTGGCTGAGCGCCGGACCCGGCTGGAGCAGCTGGGCCCGGGTGGATCCATCCCTGCTGCAGTGGAACCTGCTGCGCCAGCCGCTCGAACCCCTGAACGAACTGGCCGGTCTGCTGGTGGGACGGGGGGCGGTGCTGATCGGTGAGCTGGCCACCGGCCGGGCGGCGGAGGGCCAACCCGCCTCCGGGGCCGCCCTGGGGCTGGAGCCGGCGGTGGTCCTGGATCTGGCCGATCCCCCCCTGTCCGACCCCCTGCCTTTGTTCGCCCCCCTGCGCCAGCCGCTGCCCAACAGCCCCCACTACGCCCAGCACCTGCTGGAGCAGGCCCGGCGGCTGGTGCTGGGCCAGAGTGGCCTCACGGTGGTGCTGGTCGACGATCCAGCCCTGTGCCTGGGCCTGGCCAGCGGCCTGGCCGCAGAGTTCGGCAGCCGGGTGTGCCACCAGAGCACGTCACCGGAGAGCAACGGCGTGGTCTGCTGCAGCTGGAGCTGGTGGCTGGAGCACCAGCCGCGGCTGCCTCTGCCCTGCCAGGTGGTGGTGGGCCTGCTGCCGATCGCCAGCCTGGAGGATCCCCTCACCGCCGCCCGGGTCAGGGTGATGCGCCAGCAGGGCCGCGACTGGTTCCGGGAACTGCTGCTGCCGGAGGCCCTCAACCGGCTGCAGCGGGGCGTGGCCGGGCTGCGGCGGAGCGGTGGCCGGCTGGCGGTGCTGGATGGCCGCCTGCGGGGCCGCAGCTGGGGACGGCTGGTGTTCACCGCCCTCGAACCCTGGGTCGAGCTGGTTCGGCTGCGGCCCGACCCCTAGCCTGCAGCCAGTTGCCGTCAAAACCCAGATGGGGGAAGCCAAACGCCGGGCCGAACAGGGCTTGCCGCCCCGCGACAAGCCGCGTGTCAGCAAGGCCAAGGACGTCGACACCTCCCCTCGGATCGTCTCCTGGCTGCCCCTCACCCGCAACCAGGCCTCCCGCTTCGTGGCGGTCACCACCAAGGGCGCCTGGATCGGCATCGGCGGCCTGGCGCTGCTGTGGATCACCGTGCGCTTCATCGGCCCGGCGGCCGGCTGGTGGTCCCTGTCCGACGGCTGAGGACACTGCCGCCGTGGCGCTGAAGCGCTGCTGCCGTGGGAGGGCGGGTGCCGGTCTCCACATATGAGCATTTGCACCTAGCACGAATTGGAAGAAATCCTTATGATCTGCGGATTGTGATGGGCACTTCCCATGTTTCTCCGGCTGGCCGAGCAATACCGCTCGGTCGTTGAGGATCTGATCCTGAGCCTCCAGGCCCTGGCAGTGTCCCTGCGGAAACAGGGCAATGTGGCCACCTGCTACACCTGCGGCGATGGCCGCGAGGGCCATGGCGCCTCCCTTGTGGCCGACCTGGGCGATAACCACATGGTGCGTCTGCTGGTGTCCGATTTCGGCATCAGCTGGGTGGAATTCCGCAACGGCCAGGAGCTGGTGAAGCTGGAGGGCGCCGATGCCATCCAGGAGCTTCAGCGGGTGGCACTGGTGCTTCAACCCTCCAGCGAACCGATTGCGGCTCCCTGAGAGAGCTCCTGGAGCCAGCCTCCAGGAGCCCGGTGATCAGCCGGCGGCTGGGAGCTCCTCCAGATCGCCGGCGTCGTCACCGGCTTGGGGCTTGGCGGCCGCGAGCTTGGCCGCCGCCGCCAGCGGCTTCATCGAGTTGGCGGTGACCTCGGAACCCTCGGTGAGCTTCTTGCGGGTGAGCTGCTCGATCACCTCCTTCGGCTCAGGGTTCTGCTCCAGCCAGGTGATCGTGTTGTCGCGGCCCTGGCCGATGTTGTCGCCCTCGTAGCTGTACCAGGCGCCCTTGCGGGTGACCACGCCCGTTTCCTCCGCCAGATCCAGCAGACAGCCCAGGGTGCTGATGCCACGGCCGAAGAGGATGTCGAACTCGGCGATCCGGAAGGGGGGCGCCACCTTGTTCTTGGCCACCTTCACCTTGGCCCGGATGCCGTACTCCTCGGTGCCGCGCTTGAGGGTCTGGATGCGGCGGATGTCGAGCCGCACCGAGGCGTAGAACTTGAGGGCGTTGCCACCGGTGGTGGTTTCCGGGTTGCCGTAGGTGACGCCGATCTTCTGGCGCAGCTGGTTGAGGAAGATCACCGTGCAGCCGGATTTGCCGATGTTGCCGGTGATCTTGCGCATGGCCTGGCTCATCAGCCGGGCCTGGCTGCCCACCGCCAGATCACCCATCTCCCCCTCGATCTCCGCCCGGGGCGTCAGGGCTGCCACCGAGTCGACGACGACAACGTCAACGGCGGCCGAGCGCACCAGCTGATCGACGATCTCCAGGGCCATCTCGCCGGTATCCGGCTGGGAGACCAGCAGGTTCTCGATGTCGACCCCCAGGGCGGCGGCATAGACCGGGTCGAGGGCATGCTCGGCGTCGACGAAGGCCGCCACGCCACCACGCTTCTGGACCTCGGCGATGGCGTGGAGGGTGAGGGTGGTCTTGCCGGAGCTCTCCGGCCCGTAGACCTCCACCACCCGGCCCTTGGGATAGCCGCCCCCCAGGGCCAGGTCGAGGGTGAGCGCCCCGGTGGGGACCGTTTCCACCCGCATGCGGGAGGCATCCCCCAGCCGCATGATCGAACCCTTGCCGAAATTGCGCTCGATCTGGGTCAGCACCAGGCCCAGGGCCTTGTCGCGCTCCGCGGCGGCCCGGGGGTCGCCACTGGGGGCGGCGGCGGAGACGTAGGAGGTGGACGTGGAGGGGGAGCCGGAGGAGGCAGAGGAGGCGGAGGAGGCCCTGGAATCGGCAGGCATGGTGGGGGGAGTGGGTGATGGAACGGGCCGCAGCAGGCTGGAGCCGTCGAAGCGGTGGGTGGAGGCGGAGATTGGGGGCCGGAACCGGGCGCCATCCTGCGACCTCTGGACAACCAGTGCCACCCGGAGAGGCCGGCGTATCAATCTGTAGTACGGGCGTACTCTAGCGGTTCATGGCCATTGCGCCAGGGGGGCCTCGAAACCGGCGGGCTCCAGCCAGCGGATCCCCAGGGGGGCCAGCCCGTCCCCGTCACCAGGGCCCAGGTACCCCCACGACACCAGATAGCAGCGCACCGCCTCCAGCCCCGGGGTCCGCCGCACCAGCTCCAGGGTGGGACGGCGGTCCTCCACGAACCACAGCGGCCGCTCGCCTGGATCCTGCTCGGCCACCAGCCGCCCCAGCACCGAAGGCTTGCTGCCCTGTTCGTGGCCGAACAGGGCCAGAGGGCTGAGACCGGCGGCGGCCAGCAGACGGGCGGCGAAGGCCCCGCCCTTCGTGGTGAGCACGGCCCAGTCGGCCCCCTCCGCCGCCAGCCGGCCCAGCCGCGCCTCCACGCCGGGGTAGAAGCGGTGCAGGGCCAGCCAGGCGTCGAGGTCGGTGGCGATGGCCCCCTGGCGCAGGCCCTCGAGCGCCCGCTGCAGCTGCTCGGTGCTCCAGCCCCAGCGCTCCAGGGCCCGGGCCAGGAAGCTGTCGTAGTCGGCCACGGCGGCGTCGAGGTCGATGTCGGGCCTTCCCAGCTCGGCGGCCATCAGCACCATCTCCCAGCCCTTGTGGATCAGGGGCCGCAGCCGGGCGAAACCCGCCGGCGCCTGCTCAGGAAGGTGCCACGGCGCGGTGGCACTCCCGGCCACCAGGGCCAGGGCCGCCCGCCGGGCCGACCACCAGTATTCGGCCATGCCGTCCACCAGCACCCCATCGAAATCGAACACCAGCAGAGGGCGTTCAGGCACCGGCGGGAAAGAGAGAAAAAACTGGGCCGCTAGGATTCGAACCTAGGAATGTCGGGACCAAAACCCGATGCCTTACCGCTTGGCGACGGCCCAATCAACCCATGGGATGGGATAGACGTCGGTCTGGAACCGGCGCCTTGCTAGTTACCCACAGCGGCTGGTCCTTCGTCAACTCGCCCGCGTCCACCCTGGCGGCAGGCCCCTTCAGGCGGGAAAGACCCGCAGCCGCTGCTGACGGCCGCGGCCGAAGACCGCACTGCGCAGCCCGTAGTGATGCACCAGCTCGGCCTGCAGGCCCCGCACCGCTTCGCTGCGGGGCAGCAGCTCCACGGGCCGGCCCTGGGGCAGCACCACGTGCTCCACCGCAAGCCGGCATTCCTCCAGGGCCGCATGGGCGTCGTCGAGGCGGGCCGGAGCGACACCGGGGGCGGCCGACTCCTCGGCTCCGGCCTCGCCGCCTCCCCCCCGCCGCTCCAGCAGGCGTTCCATGGCCCGCTGCAGCTGGTGGGGCGTGTCCGACTTGATCACCAGGATCGGCAGGCCGAGATCGCGGGCCTGGCGCCGCAGCTCCGGATCAAGGCCCAGCTGGCCGCGCACGCTCAGCACCGCATCCG
This sequence comes from uncultured cyanobacterium, assembly GCA_903917565.1. Classification (GTDB taxonomy): domain Bacteria; phylum Cyanobacteriota; class Cyanobacteriia; order PCC-6307; family Cyanobiaceae; genus Cyanobium. Next base: position 25,692 of record CAIXBB010000003.1, read on the forward strand.
CCTGCTCCGGCTCCTCCACCACCTGCACCGGCAGCTGGCGGCGGCGCACCGCCTCCTCCAGCTGCTCGGCCGCCAGCCCCACCCCGAAGACCCGCAGGGCCGGAACCGCCGGGGCCGCGCTGGAGGCGGCTGGCCGGGGTGCTGCCGGATCGGGCAGGGGCACCACCGCCAGGGGGGCGGGCCCGGGGCGTCGGGGGGCCGGGGCGCTGGCCCAGGAGAGCGGGGGGGCCGGGCGAACGGGGCCGTCGTCGCGCAGCACCAGGCTCCCGTCGCTGCCCAGCTCCCGCACCTGGGGGTGGGTGGGCTGGCCGCGCAACAGCAGATCGACGGTGCCGGCCACGTCGCGGTGCACCAGCCAGCGGTGGCGGCTGTGCATCTCCACCGCCAGGGGAAAGGTGGGCTCTGCCGCCCGCTCCAGCACGGTCTTCTGGGTGCGACGGCGGCGGGCCTCCTCGTCCCCGAGGGTCACCGACTGGATCCCGCCCACCAGGTCGCTGAGGGTGGGGTTGCGGATCAGGTTGGCAAGCTCATTACCGTGGGCCGTGGCCACGAGCATCACGCCCCGTTCGGCGATGGTGCGGGCCGCCTGGGCCTCCAGTTCGGTACCGATCTCATCGATCACGATGACCTCGGGCATGTGGTTCTCCACCGCCTCGATCATCACCTGGTGCTGCAGCTCCGGGCGCGCCACCTGCATCCGCCTGGCTCGCCCGATGGCGGGGTGGGGGATGTCGCCGTCACCGGCGATCTCATTGCTGGTGTCGATCACCACCACCCGGCGCTGCAGGTCGTCGGCGAGCACCCGGGCGATCTCCCGCAGGGCCGTGGTCTTGCCGACCCCCGGACGGCCCATCAGCAGCAGTGACTGCCCCGTGTCCAGCAGGTCGCGCACCATCGCCACCGTGCCGAACACCGCCCGGCCCACCCGGCAGGTGAGGCCCACCACGTCGCCGGTGCGGTTGCGGATGGCGCTGATGCGGTGCAGGGTGCGCTCGATGCCGGCCCGGTTGTCGCCACCGAAGGGGCCAAGACGGTGGATGACAGCGGCCAGATCGTCGCGCCCCACGGGCCGCTGATCCAGGTCGATCGTGCGACCGGAGAAGCGGGCCTCGGGCAGTCGGCCGAGATCGAGCACCACCTCCAACAGCTGGTCGCAACCACCGCAGGCGGTCAATCCCCGCTGCACGGGCTCGGGCAGCACCGCCAGCAGTCGATCCAGGTCGTCGGTGACCCGCTGGGGGAAGGAAGGGACTCCGGGCTGAGGCACGGAGGAGGATGGAGATCCCAGGGCAGCTGATTCCTTTCAATGGGCCCTTTCTAGCGACGGTCACGGGCAACTCGGAAATCGTTCAGGCCAGCCACAGTTGGACCTCATCGCAGCTCCACGCGCCCCCCCATGGCCCATGCCCTTCCCGAGCACGGCACCCTGCTCCACGTGGGCTGCGGACCGAAACGCATCGAGCACACCCCCTTCGCCGGCAGCGATTGGCAGGAGGTGCGTTTCGACATCGACCCGGCGGTGATGCCCGACCTGCTGGGAAGCCTCACCGACCTGGGTGCCGTGGCAGACGCCTCCATGGACGCCCTGTTCTCCTCCCACAACCTTGAGCACCTCTATGCCCATGAGGTGCCCATGGCCCTGGCGGAGTTCCGGCGTGTCCTGCGCCCGGGCGGTGTGGCCGTGATCACCTGCCCGGACCTGCAGGGGGTGGCGGCCCTGGTGGCGCAGGACCAGTTGCTGAATCCGGCCTACGTCAGTGGCATGGGACCGATCACCCCCCTCGACATGCTGTACGGCCACCGTGCCTCGCTGGCGGCCGGCAACCTGCACATGGCTCACCGCTGCGGGTTCACCCGGACGGTGCTGCAGGCCACCGTGCTGGAGGCGGGCTTCACCCAGTGCGCCAGCCTGCGGCGCTCCAAGACCTATGACCTGTGGATTATGGCCACCGTGGCGATGTGGCCGGAGGAGGCGCTGCAGGCGACGGCACGCCGTCTGCTGCCGGCCGGCTGAAGCGCCACCGACCCACCGGTTCAGGGATCCAGGCCAAGCCAGGGCTGGACGAGTTCCTGAACCTGGGCAAGGGCCCCTGGCCAGAGGTCAGGGGCATCGAGCAACCGCCGGCCACGCCCCTGGGCCTCCGCCAGCCAGGGTCTGAGCAGGACGCGGACCACGCTGCCGAACCCCACACCGGCGACGCCTCCACGCCGGCCGGGAAGGCGTCGCAGCAGAGGCAGGGTGTGGGCGTTGGTGCCACCGGCCAGCTGCAGCGGGCCCGGCGGCGCCAGCGGACCCAGCCGCTCCAACAGCCCCACCGCCGCATGGGCCGTGCCGGCCCCCACATCCCCGCTCATCGGCCGCCCGTCCAGCTGCCAGAGCGGCCGGAAGCCGGCCCCGCGCAGCAGGCGGAAACGCTGCCAGAGCTCCGCCGCCAGCCCCTCGGCCGTGGCCCCCCCATCCAGGCCGGCGCTCACCGCCACCCGGCGCAGCTCCACCCCGCTGGCGACCAGCTGCACCACCCGTTCGGCGAAGGCCCCCAGCCGCCCAGGCTGGGTGTGCAGCTCGACCGCGTCGGGGGCCAGCTCCGCCAGCAGGGCCCCCACCGCGGCCGGCTCCAGCACCTGGCTGCGCTCCGCGATCAGCCCCAGGGGACAGGCGGGCAGGCAGCGGCCGCAGCCGTAGCAGCGCTCCTCCACCACCCCCCGCCCGTCGATGGCCAGGGCGGGGCAGACCCGCTCGCAGGGCCGCGGGCAGGAGGACGGACAGCGCCGCGGATCGAACCAGGCCTTGCGGAAATGGGGGTCGAGACCATCACTGAGGCTGACCATCAGCCAGGGGCGCGCCGCGCCGTGGGCTTCCGCCCAGGCCATGCCGCGCCGCGCCGCGGCCACCACGGCCGGATCGGCGGCCACATCGATGCAGTGCACCCCGGCCAGGGCATGGATGCCGGCCAGATCCTCGATGGCGGCCAGATCCTGATTGCTGGCCCCGCCGATCAGCTTCACCCAGCCGCCGTGGGCCAGGGCCTGCTCCGGGTCCCGGGCCATGGCCGCCATGGGTTACGCAACAGGGAGGGCTGATCCTGCCACCACTTGCGGGCTCAGCCGACCTGGGGCAGTTCCGGCTCAGCCTGGGGCTGGGCAAGCCCCAGACGGTTCACCAGCCAGGGGGCGGTGAACCCCTGCAGCCCCACGGTCATCAGGATCGTCAGGAACACCAGCCCCTTGAGGACACCTCCACCGGGGACCTCGGCCCGGTCGAGCTCGAGGGCGAAGAGGCTCACCACCGCCGCCGTGACGATCCCCCGCGGGGCAATCCAGCTGAGCAGCGCCTTCTCCTTCCAGTCGAGGCTGGGCAGGCCCAGGCCCGTGAGTTGGATCAGAGGCCAGCGCACCAGCATCAGGGCCAGCACGCAACCCAGGCCACCCAGGCCGAGGGGACTCAGTTCCGCCCAGGAGACATCGGCCGCCAGCAGCGGGAACAGCACGGTGATGGCCAGCATGGCCAGCTGGCGGATCAGGGCATCGAGCTGGGTGGCGGCGGCATCGAGGCGCAACCCCACGACCACCCCGGCGCTCACCGCCGCGGGCAGGCCCGATTCCGGCAGCAGGGCCTCACAGCCGCTGAACATCAGGAAGAGAACCCCCAGGGTGAGTTGCAGCTCCAGGCTGTTGGGCTCCGCCGAGGCCGGCCCATCCCGGCCCCTGGCCGCCGCCACGGCGCCCAGCCGGATGAGGGCCTCCGAAAGCAGCAGGCCGGCCAGGGCGCCGAGGCCCACCCCGCCCCCCAGGCGCAGCACCAACCGGGAGGCCACCTCCTGCCAGCCGCCCAGGTCGCCCAGGGTCACCTGGAGCAGCACCAGACCCAGCACGGCGCTGAACGGCTCGAGGATCAGGCCCTCCGCCTCCAGCAGCTGGCCCAGTTTCGGAGCCAGCCGCAGCTGACGCACCATCGGGGTGACCACCGTGGGGCCGGTGGCCAGGGCGATGGCGCCGTAGACCAGCGACAGGGACCAGGGCAGACCGGCCAGGGCATGGGCCAGCAGGGCGGCCATGGGCAGCCCCAGCACCAGACGCACCAGCACCAGCTGGAGCACGGAACGCTGCAGGTCGCGGCCGGCCAGGCGCAGGTTGAGCCCCCCATCGAAGAGCACCAGGCTCACCAGCAGACCCACGAGCGGCTCCAGGCCGGCGCCGAGATTCTCGGGATGGACGAGGTCGAAGCCGGCGTGGCCCGCCAGCAGGCCCATCCCCAGCAGCAGCACCACCGCCGGCTGGCCGGTGACCCAGGCCGTGGCCTGGGCAAGGGAGCCGGCGAAGAAGGCCGAACCCCAGATCAGTGCCAGCCGCTCACTCAACGCCCTTGGAGTCCGCGGGACGGGCCCAGGCTATGGGCTGAAACCGGCTCAGGCAGGAACGAGTTGCTCCAGGGGCTGCCAGCGCAGAGCGCGGGCGCCGCCCATCTCCACCACCAGCTTCAGCCGCGGTTCGCGTCGGCTGAGGTCGCAGAGGGCGCCGAGCTCGGAGCTGCTGAGCACCTGGCCCTCCAGCAGCCACAGCAGCACCGGCCCCTCGCCGGCCAGCTGGGGGCCCAGCAGGGGCATCACCCGCTGCACCTCGCCCACGGCGGCGGCCCGGCCGACGCTGTGGTGACCCAGGTGGGGCGGACGGATGCCATGCAGCTGCAGCAAGTAGGCCTCCGGATCCCCCAGCCCCCGGGCGGAGGTGAGATGGGCCCGGTAACCGGCCGCCCTCAGCCGCCGCAGCAAACGCGTTTCGGCACCCCCCTCCAGGGGAACGAACAGGGCAAGGGCACCGCAGCGCTCCAGGTCGGTACGGAAACCACGGCCGGTCATCAGCAGGGGCATCGGAGCGGCAGGCAAATCGCCGCGTGAGTCTGGCAGCCGATGCGGGGCCGCGTAGGTGGTGGTGCACACCATGGGGTAGTGTTGACTCTTGTGCCGAAGATCTGTGCCCGTCCGCTAGCCGGGCCTCCAGAGAACGGTACGGGGTCCGTCAGTGGTGACGAACCCTTTCTGGCCCGTACGACTCCCGCAGCGCTCCGTCGCTGGTTGGGTCGTCGGGATACTGCCAGAGGCCTCACCGCTTCCGGAAAGTCCCAGCCCGCTGATTCGCCTCGCTAGCTCCTGACCCTCGGGTCAATCTGCGATTCCACGAATTCAGCCCCCCGCCGCCCAGCGGTTCCCCCACGGATTTCGGGTCTCGGCCCTTGTCCCTGGCGGTACGCCGCGGCAGTCCAGCTGGTGTTGTTCTCCCTCCCATGTCCATCGGCATTCTCGGGAAGAAGCTGGGTATGTCCCAGTTCTTCAACGAAGAAGGCAAATCCATTCCGGTCACCCTGATCGAAGCGGGTCCCTGCCGCATCACCCAACTCAAGAGCGAAGCCACCGACGGTTACACCGCGGTGCAGCTCGGCTTCGGCGACATCCGCGAGAAGCTCGTCAACAAGCCCGCCAAGGGCCACCTGGTCAAATCCGGTGAGGCGCCCCTGCGGCACCTCAAGGAGTACCGGCTGGAGGCCATCGATGGCCTCGAGCTGGGGGCACCCGTCACCGTCGGTGACTTCAGCCCCGGCCAGAAGGTTGATGTCAGCGGCGACACGATCGGCCGCGGCTTCTCGGGCTATCAGAAGCGCCACGGCTTCAGCCGCGGCCCGATGAGCCACGGTTCCAAGAACCACCGCGAACCGGGTTCCACCGGCGCCGGCACCACCCCCGGCCGGGTCTACCCCGGCAAGCGGATGGCCGGCCGTTACGGCGGCAAGCAGATCACCACGCGCGGCCTCACCATCCTCAAGGTGGATGCGGAACGCAATCTGCTCGTCGTGAAGGGCTCGGTACCCGGCAAGCCCGGCGCCCTGCTCGACATCCGCCCGGCCCGGCGGGTGGGCGTCCCCGCAGCGAACTGAGGAGAACACCCATGACTGACTGTGTGATCCGCGACTGGCAAGGCAAGGAGAGCGGCAAGGCTCCCCTCGACCTCAAGGTCGCCAAGGAAACATCCGCCAACGGCCTGCTGCACAGGGCCGTGGTGCGCCAGCTGGCCCATGCCCGTCAGGGCACCGCCAGCACCCTCACCCGTGCCGAAGTGGCCGGTGGCGGCCGCAAGCCCTACAAGCAGAAGGGCACCGGCCGGGCCCGCCAGGGCTCGATCCGCACCCCCCTGCGGCCGGGTGGTGGCGTGATCTTCGGACCCAAGCCCCGCAGCTATGCCGTGGCGATGAACCGCAAGGAGCGTCGTCTGGCCCTGCGCACCGCCCTGATGAGCCGCGTCGCGGACATCACCGTGGTGAAGGGCTTCGCCGCAGGGCTCGACACCCCCAAGACCAAGGAGATCACCTCCGCCCTGGCCCGCTTCGGCATCGAGGCCGGCGCCAAGGTGCTGCTGATCCTCGACGGCGCCCCCGAGGCGGTCTCCCGCTCGGTGCGCAACCTCGAGAAGGTGAAGCTGATCGCCGCTGATCAGCTCAACGTGTTCGATCTGCTCCATGCCAACAAGCTGGTGCTCAGCGAAGAGGCACTGGCGAAGATTCAGGAGGTCTACGGCGATGTCTGAGCGTTTTGCAGGCCGGCTGGCGGACGTGATCCGTCGCCCGCTGATCACCGAGAAGGCCACCCGGGCCATCGAGATCAACCAGTACACCTTCGAGGTGGACCATCGGGCCGCCAAGCCCGACATCAAGGCGGCCGTCGAGCATCTGTTCGACGTCAAGGTCGTCGGCGTCAGCACCATGAATCCCCCTCGCCGCTCCCGTCGGGTGGGGCGCTTCGCCGGCAAACGCGCCCAGGTGAAGAAAGCGGTGGTGCGCCTCGCCGAAGGCAACGCCATCCAGTTGTTCCCTGAGTCCTGAGGGATCTGAAACGTCATGGCAATCCGCAACTACAGGCCCAACACTCCCGGCACCCGCACGCTGGTCGTCACCGACTTCAGCGACATCACGGGCAAGAACCGGGAACGGGGCCTGGTGGTGTCCAAGCACCGCCACAAGGGCCGCAACAACCGCGGCGTGATCACCTGCCGCCACCGCGGCGGTGGCCACAAGCGCCTCTACCGCATCGTCGACTTCCGTCGCGATAAGCACGGGGTGAGCGCCAAGGTGGCCGCAATCCACTACGACCCGCACCGCAACGCCCGTCTGGCGCTGCTCTACTACACCGACGGCGAGAAGCGCTACATCCTCGCGCCCGCCAACGTGGCCGTTGGGCAGAGCGTCATCTCCGGTCCCGACGCCCCGATCGAGAACGGCAACGCCCTGCCCCTCTCGGCCATCCCGCTCGGCTCGAGCGTTCACAACGTGGAGCTCTACGCCGGCCGCGGCGGCCAGATGGTCCGCACCGCCGGGGCCAGTGCCCAGGTGGTGGCCAAGGAGGGCGACTACGTCGCCCTCAAGCTTCCCTCCACCGAGGTGCGGCTGGTGCGCCGGGAGTGCTACGCCACCCTCGGTGAGGTGGGCAACGCCGAACAGCGCAACACCAGCCTGGGCAAGGCCGGCCGCAAGCGCTGGCTGGGCCGCCGTCCGGAAGTGCGGGGCAGCGTGATGAACCCCTGCGACCACCCCCACGGGGGCGGCGAAGGCCGGGCACCGATCGGCCGTTCCGGTCCCGTCACGCCCTGGGGCAAACCCGCCCTGGGCCTCAAGACCCGCAAGCGCAACAAGCCGAGCAACCGGTTCGTGCTGCGGAAACGACGCCGCACCTCCAAACGGAGCCGTGGCGGACGCGACTCCTGATGACCCACACCGCTCTGCTGTTCGCCTGATCCGCCATGGGACGCTCACTCAAAAAAGGCCCGTTCGTCGCCGACCACCTGCTTCGCAAGGTCGAGAAGCAGAACGCTGCCGACGACAAGACCGTGATCAAGACCTGGTCACGGGCCTCCACCATCCTGCCGATGATGATCGGCCACACCATTGCCGTTCACAACGGCAAGGCCCACGTGCCCGTCTACGTGACGGAGCAGATGGTGGGCCACAAGCTGGGCGAATTCGCCCCTACCCGCACATTCCGCGGTCACATCAAAGACAAGAAGGGAGGCCGCTGATCCGATGGCAACCACCACACCCGACACCCAGGCCCTGGCCCACGGCCGCTTCATCCGCGGTTCCGTGTCCAAGGTGCGCCGGGTTCTCGATCAGATCCGGGGTCGCACCTACCGCGACGCCCTGATCATGCTCGAGTTCATGCCCTACCGCTCCACCGGCCCGATCACCAAGGTGCTCCGCTCCGCGGTCGCCAATGCCGAGCACAACCTCGGCCTCGATCCGGCCACCCTGGTGATCAGCCAGGCCAGCGCCGACATGGGACCGTCCCTGAAGCGGTTCCGGCCCCGTGCCCAGGGCCGCGCCTTCGCCATCAAAAAACAGACCTGCCACATCAGCATTGCTGTGGCAGCGCCCACCGCCTGACCCCCGAGGACACCGCCCGATGGGACACAAGATCCATCCAACCGGCCTGCGCCTGGGGATCACCCAGGACCACCGCTCCCGCTGGTACGCCCCAAGCAAGACCTACCCCGTCCTCCTTCAGGAGGACGACCGGATCCGGTCGTTCATCAACAAGAAGTACGCCGCCGCCGGCATCAGCGACGTGCTGATCGCCCGTAAGGCCGACCAGCTCGAAGTGGAACTCAAGACCGCCCGACCGGGCGTTCTTGTGGGCCGCCAGGGCAGCGGCATCGAGGAGCTCCGCACCGGCATCCAGAAGACCCTCGGCGATGCCCACCGTCAGGTGCGCATCAACGTGGTCGAGGTGGAGCGGGTCGACGCCGACGCCTTCCTGCTGGCCGAGTACATCGCCCAGCAGCTGGAGAAGCGGGTGGCCTTCCGGCGCGTCATGCGCATGGCGGTGCAACGCGCCCAGCGGGCCGGGGTGCTGGGTCTGAAGCTCCAGGTGAGCGGCCGCCTCAACGGCGCCGAAATCGCCCGGACGGAGTGGACCCGCGAGGGTCGCGTGCCCCTGCACACGCTCCGCGCCGACATCGACTACGCCACCAAGGTGGCCACCACCACCTACGGGGTGCTGGGCATCAAGGTCTGGGTGTTCAAAGGAGAGGTGCTTCCCGGTCAGCAAGACCAGCTGCCCGTGGGTGGAGCACCGAAACGCCGGGCGAACCGCCGGCCGCAACAGTTCGAAGACCGCTCCAACGAGGAGTGATCAGGAGGCCTGAACCATGCTGAGTCCAAAACGCGTCAAGTTCCGAAAACAGCAGCGAGGCCGCATGCGCGGCGTCGCCACGCGCGGCAACACCATCGCCTTCGGCGATTTCGCCCTGCAGGCCCAGGAGTGCGGGTGGATCACCTCCCGTCAGATCGAGGCCAGCCGCCGTGCCATGACCCGCCACGTCAAGCGGGGGGGCAAGATCTGGATCCGGATCTTCCCCGACAAGCCCGTCACCATGCGGGCGGCCGAAACCCGCATGGGTTCCGGTAAGGGCAACCCGGAATTCTGGGTGGCCGTGATCAAGCCGGGCCGCATTCTCTTCGAGATGGGCGGCCCCGAGATCACTCCCGAGATCGCCAAGGAAGCCATGCGCCTGGCCCAGTACAAACTGCCGGTCAAGACGAAGTTCCTCGCCCTGGCCGATCAGGAGGCAGCCGCCCCCGAACCCGCCCTCGCAGTGGAGTCCTGACCATGGCCCGTCCCACCATCACCGACGTGCGTTCGCTCAGCGACGCCCAGATCGGCGAACAGATCGACGGCGTCCGTCGCGAACTGTTCGACCTCCGCTTCCAGCAGGCCACCCGCCGTCTGGAGCACCCGCACCGCTTCAAGGAGGCCCGCATCAAGCTGGCCCACCTGCTGACGGTGCAGGAGGAGCGTCAACGCTCCACCGTCGCCTCCTGATTCCCCCCTCGATCCCCATGGCACTCAAGGAAAGGGTCGGCACCGTCGTCAGCGACAAGATGGACAAAACGGTGGTGGTGGCGGTGGAAAACCGCTTCCCTCACCCCATCTATCAGAAGACCGTCCGCCGCACCACCCGCTACAAAGCCCACGACGAAGCCAACAGCTGCCGCGTGGGTGACCGGGTCCGGATCACCGAGACCCGCCCCCTCAGCCGCACCAAACGTTGGGCCGTGGCCGAAGTTCTCTCCACCACCAGCGCCGGCTGAGGAACCCCCCATGATTCAGCAGGAAACCTTCCTCAACGTCGCTGACAACAGCGGCGCCAAGCGCATCCAGTGCATCCGGGTGCTCGGCACCAACCGTCGCTACGCCCACGTGGGCGATGTGATCGTGGCTGCCGTCAAGGACGCCATGCCCAACATGGGCGTCAAGAAGTCGGATGTGGTCAAGGCCGTGGTGGTGCGCACCCGGGCCACGCTGCGCCGTGACACCGGCAACGCCATTCGCTTCGACGACAACGCCGCGGTGATCCTGGGCAACGACAACAACCCCAAGGGCACCCGGGTCTTCGGTCCGGTCGCCAGGGAGCTGCGCGAGCGCAACTTCACCAAGATCGTGTCCCTCGCCCCGGAGGTCATCTGAGATGGCCACCGCAACCCCCAAGGCCAGGCCCGTCCAGCGCATCAAGATGCGCATCCGCAAAGGTGACACCGTCCAGGTGATCGCCGGCAAGGATCGGGGCAAGACCGGCGAGGTGCTGCGCACCCTGCCCAACGAGAACCGTGTCGTGGTGCAGGGCATCAATCTGCGCACCCGCCACGTCAAACCCACCCAGGAAGGCGAGACGGGCCGCATCGTCACCGAGGAAGCGTCCCTGCACGCTTCCAACGTGATGCTGTACTCCACCGCCAACAAGGTCGCCAGCCGGGTGGAGATCGTCGTCCAGGAGGACGGCAGCAAGAAGCGCCGCCTCAAGAAGACCGGGGAGGTGCTCGACTGACCGCCCCCCACCGCGTCGCCCCCCACGCCCCACCGCGCGACGCCCTCACCGCTCCGCTTCCCTGCTCCCCTCCCCCGTCCGCCTTCTGACCACGTCCAGAAGCGCCCCCCCATCCCCCCGTCATGTCACTCAAACAGCGCTACCGGGAGACGATCCAGCCCAAGCTGCTGAAGGATCTCAACCTCTCCAACGTCCATGAGGTTCCCAAGGTGGTCAAGGTCACCGTCAACCGGGGCCTCGGTGAAGCCGCCCAGAACGCCAAGGCCCTTGAGGCCTCGATCACCGAACTGGCGACCATCACCGGTCAGAAGGTGGTGGTGACCCGCGCCAAGAAGGCCATCGCCGGCTTCAAGATCCGCCAGGGCATGCCGATCGGCGTGGCCGTCACCCTGCGGGGCGAGCGGATGTATGCCTTCCTGGAGCGTCTCATCCACCTGGCGCTGCCACGCATCCGCGACTTCCGCGGCGTGAGCCCCAAGAGCTTCGACGGCCGGGGCAACTACACCCTGGGGATCCGGGAGCAGATCATCTTCCCCGAGATCTCCTTCGACAAGATCGATGCCATCCGGGGGATGGACGTCACGATCGTGACCAACGCCCGTAACGACGAAGAGGGCCGGGCCCTCCTCCGCGAAATGGGAATGCCGTTCCGCAATACCTGAGCCCCCTCCCGGACACGACCATGGCCAACCACGACCCGATCTCAGACATGCTCACGCGCCTTCGCAACGCGAGTGAGAAGCGCCACGAGCGCACCAGGATTCCCGCTTCGCGGATGTCCCGCAGCATCGCCAACGTGCTGCAACATGAAGGCTTCATCGCCGCCATCACCGAAGAAGGCGAAGGCGTGCAGCGCCAGCTGGTGCTTGAGCTGAAATACAGCGGCAAGCACCGCCAGCCCACCATCCGCTCCGTGCAGCGGGTGAGCAAGCCAGGCCTGCGCATCTACAAGAACACCCGCCAGCTGCCCAAGGTGCTGGGCGGCCTCGGCGTGGCGATCATCTCCACCTCCCGGGGTGTGATGAGCGACCGTGATGCCCGCAAGCAGGGCGTCGGCGGCGAAGTGCTCTGCTACGTCTACTGATCCCAGGAGTTGTTCCATGTCTCGTATCGGTAAAGCCCCGATCCCCATCCCCGACAAGGTCACCGTCAGCCTCGATGGCCTGGCTGTCACCGTGAAGGGTCCCAAGGGGGAACTCAGCCGCGTTCTCCCGGAGGGCGTCAGCGTCAGCCAGGAAGGCGGCACGGTGGTGGTGAGCCCCACCAGCACCCACCGCCGCTCCCGTGAGCGCCACGGCCTCAGCCGCACCCTCGTCGCCAACATGGTGGAAGGGGTCAGCCAGGGCTTCACCCGCAAGCTCGAGATCGTCGGCGTCGGCTACCGCGCCCAGGTCCAGGGCCGCAAGCTCGTGGTCAGCGCCGGCTACAGCCACCCGGTGGAGATGGTCCCCCCCGAAGGGGTCACCTTCTCGGTCGAGAACAACACCTCGGTCTTCGTCTCCGGCCCCGACAAGGAGCTGGTGGGCAACGAGGCGGCCAAGATCCGCGGCATTCGTCCGCCCGAGCCCTACAAGGGCAAGGGCATCAAGTACGAAGGTGAGCGGATTCTGCGCAAGGCCGGCAAGACCGGCAAGAAATGAGGTCTGCTCGAGCGTCATCCGTCTGATCCCCCATGTCTACCCTCTCCCGCAAACAGCAGACCCAGAAGCGTCACCGCCGCCTGCGTCGTCTGCTCTCCGGCACCGCCAACCGTCCCAGGCTGGCTGTGTTCCGCTCCAACAATCACATCTACGCCCAGGTCATCGACGACGACGCCCAGAGCACCCTCTGCGCGGCGTCCACCCTCGACAAGGACCTGCGCACCAGCGTCCAGGCCAGCTCCACCTGTGACGCCTCCGTCGCGGTGGGCCAGCTCGTTGCCCAGCGCGCCCTCGCCAAGGGCATCCAGCAGGTGGTCTTCGATCGCGGCGGCAACCTGTACCACGGCAGGGTCAAGGCCCTTGCTGACGCCGCCCGGGAAGCGGGCCTTCAGTTCTGATCCCTGCTCTCACCATGACCGAAACCAACGACCAGATCCAGACCGGCGCCGTGCCTGCGGCCTCCGACGTCCCCGCCGCTGCCGAAGGCCAGCAGGAGCAGCGCCGGGGCAGCGGTGGCGGTGGCCGTGGCGATGCCAAGGGTGACCGCCGGGGCGGCGGCGGCGGCCGCGGCCGTGACAACCGCCGCGGCCAGGAACGCGACTCCGAATGGCAGGAGCGGGTGGTGCAGATCCGCCGTGTCTCCAAGACCGTCAAGGGCGGCAAGAAGATGAGCTTCCGGGCCATCGTCGTCGTCGGCAACGAGCGCGGCCAGGTGGGCGTGGGCGTCGGCAAGGCCGGCGATGTCATCGGCGCCGTCCGCAAGGGTGTGGCCGATGGCAAGAAGCATCTGGTCAAGGTGCCCCTCACCCGCACCAGTTCGATCCCCACCCTCAGCAACGGCCGCGACGGCGCCGCCAGCGTGCTGATCCGGCCGGCTGCCCCCGGTACCGGGGTGATCGCGGGCGGTTCGATCCGCACCGTGCTCGAACTGGCCGGTATCAAGAATGTGCTGGCGAAGCGGCTGGGCTCCAAGACCCCGCTCAACAACGCCCGCGCCGCCATGCAGGCCCTCGAAGGTCTGCGCACCCACAAGGAGACCGCCAAGGAGCGGGGCATCTCCCTTGAGCAGATTTACTCCTGAAGCCCGCCATGACCTCCTTCTCTCTCAACAACCTCCAGCCCCAGAAGGGCTCCCGCAAGCGCAAGCTTCGTAAAGGTCGCGGCATTGCCGCCGGCCAGGGCGCCAGCTGCGGTTTCGGCATGCGCGGCCAGAAATCCCGCTCCGGCAGCCCCACCCGCCCCGGCTTCGAGGGTGGCCAGATGCCCCTCTATCGCCGGATTCCGAAGCTCAAGCACTTCCCGGTCATCAACCCCACGCACTACACCGTGATCAACGTGTCACGGCTGGGTGTGCTGAAGGCGGGCACCACGGTCAGTCTCGACTCCCTGGAGCAGGCGGGCCTGGTCACCAGCCCCCGATACCCGCTCAAAGTGCTCGGCAACGGCGAGCTCACGGTGAAACTGACGGTCCAGGCCGCCGCCTTCACGGCGTCGGCCCGCGCCAAGATCGAAGCCGCCGGCGGCACCTGCGAGATCATCGACTGAGCCCGGGCCGTTGCCCTGCCTCCAGCCCGGAGCCGTCTGCCCGTAGCCTTGTGCCGCGGCAGGCGGCTCCGGTCGTATCGACCCGTTCCCCCCACCCCCGTCATCACCATGCTCCTCAGCAGGGGGCGCAATCCGAGCGCCGCTGAAATCCTCGTCCAGCTGGTCCAGTCGAAGGGCCTGCGGGATCGGGTGCTCACCACCCTGGGCCTGCTGCTGCTGGTGCGACTAGGCATCTACATCCCGGTGCCTGGCATCGACCGGGTCGCCTTCCAGTCGTTCATCCGCCAGGGCGGGCAGCTGATCGGCTTCCTCGACATCTTCACCGGCGGCGGCCTCTCCACCCTGGGCGTGTTCGCCCTGGGCATCCTGCCCTTCATCAATGCCTCGATCATCATCCAGCTGATGACGGCGGCGGTCCCCCAGCTTGAGGAGCTGCAGAAGAACGAGGGGGAGGCCGGCCGGCGCAAGCTGGCCCAGTTCACCCGCTATCTGGCCCTGGGCTGGGGCATCCTGCAGAGCGTCGTCTTTTCTCTGATCCTGCGGCAGTACGCCCTGCCTGGCCTGCCCGAATGGCTGTTCGTCGTCCAGACGAGCCTGGCCCTGGTCACCGGCTCGATGGTGGTGATGTGGGTCAGCGAGGTGATCACCGAACGGGGCATCGGCCAGGGGGCCTCCCTGGTGATCTTCATCAACATCGTGGCCACCCTGCCCAAGGCCCTGGGCTCCACCATCCAGCTGGCCCAGAGCGGCGACCGGGCCACGGTGGGCGGCATCGTCGTGCTGGTGCTCGTCTTCCTGGTGACGATCGTGGGGATCATCTTCCTGCAGGAGGGCAGCCGCCGCATTCCGATCGTGAGCGCCAAGCGCCAGGTGGGCGGCGCCAGCACCCTGGCCTCGCGCCAGAGCTACCTGCCCCTCAAGCTCAATGCCGGCGGCGTGATGCCGATCATCTTCGCTTCGGCGGTGGTCTTCCTGCCGCTCACCATCGCCAACCTCACCAAGAGCCCCTGGCTGATCCGGGTGGCCGGCTACCTCAACCCCACCAGCAGCACCCCCTGGGTCTACGCCCTGGTGTACTTCGCCCTGATCTGCGGCTTCGCCTTCTTCTACGCCTCCCTCACCGTCAACCCGGTGGACATCGCCACCAACCTGAAACGTTCCGGCGTCGCCATCCCCGGCGTGCGTCCCGGTTCAGCCACCGCCGACTACCTCTCCGGCGTGTCCAATCGGCTCACCCTGCTGGGGGGCCTGTTCCTTGGGGCGATCGCGATCATTCCTTCGGCGGTGGAGGGCGCCACCCAGGTGCGCACCTTCCAGGGCCTGGGGGCCACCTCCCTGCTGATCCTGGTGGGAGTGGCCATCGACACCGCCAAGCAGGTCCAGACCTACGTCATCTCCCAGCGCTACGAAGGACTGGTCCGGCAATAGGCCCCTTTCCCCCCATCTCCCTCCCATGAAACAGCGACTCCTCTTCCTCGGCCCTCCCGGCGCCGGCAAGGGAACCCAGGCCGAGCTCCTGGCCGAACGCCACCAGCTGCTGCATCTCTCCACCGGTGAACTGCTGCGGGCGGAGGTGAAGGCCGGCACCTCCCTGGGACAGGAGGCGGAGGCGGTGATGGCCCGCGGGGAGCTGGTCAGCGATGCCTTGGTGCTGGCCATCGTGCGCAACCGGCTGGAGGGCCACCAGGGGGGCTGGCTCCTGGATGGCTTTCCCCGCAACCTGGCCCAGGCCGAGGCCCTTGACGGACTGCTGGCGGAGCTCGATCAGCGCATTGAGCGGGTGTTGCTGCTGGAGCTGGAGGATGGGGTGCTGATCCAGCGCCTGCTCTCTCGGGGCCGGGCCGACGACAACGAAGCGGTGATCCGCAACCGCCTGGTGGTGTACCAGGAGCAGACCGCCCCCCTGATCGAGCACTACCGGAATCTGGGCCTGCTCCGCAGCGTCGAGGCCTCCGGCACGGTGGCGGAGATCGAGGACAGGATCGTAGCGAGCGTTGTTGACTGATGTGATAGGGTAGCTGTTTGCAAATTCGGAGAGCACAACTCCCATGAAGGTGCGTGCCTCAGTCAAGAAGATGTGCGACAAATGCCGGGTGATCCGTCGCCACGGCAGGGTCATGGTGATCTGCACCAACCCGAAGCACAAGCAGCGTCAGGGTTGACCCCCCACGCTTTTGAGGCTGCCGCCGCCGGCAGCCACCCCCATTGCCCTCTGATCGTTTCCTGACGTGGCTCGGATCGCCGGTGTCGATATCCCTCGTGACAAGAGGGTTGAGATCTCACTCACTTACGTTTACGGGATCGGGCTCACCAGGGCCCGCAAGATTCTCGCCAAATCGGGGGTCAGCCCCGACATCCGGGTGAAGGACCTCAGCGATGGCGACGTGCAGAAGCTGCGCGGCGCCGCCGATTCCTTCGTGCTCGAGGGCGACCTGCGCCGGGAGGAGGGCATGGCCCTCAAGCGGCTGCAGGACATCGGCTGCCTGCGGGGTCGCCGCCATCGCATGGGCCTGCCCGTGCGCGGTCAGCGCACCCGCACCAATGCCCGCACCCGCCGCGGCGCCCGTAAGACCGTGGCCGGCAAGAAGAAGTGAGTTCCGGGCCTCCGGGCCCGTTCTCCCCTCGCTGCCTGCTGCACCCCCGGCCTGCAGCTCCTCGTGGCAGCCGCCAGGCCCCCAGTCCCGCCGCCCTCCAGCTTCCGGAGGTCGTCACCGGGACTCCCCCAGTCCTCCCGATCACCTCCCTGCCTCCGCAGGGCCACCGCCATGGCCAAACCAGCCAAGAAAACAGGCCCCAAGAAGGCCAAGCGCAATGTCCCCAACGGGGTCGCGCACATTCAGAGCACGTTCAACAACACGATCGTCTCCATCACCGACACCGCCGGTGAAGTGGTGAGCTGGTCGTCCGCCGGTGCCAGCGGCTTCAAGGGCGCCCGTAAGGGCACCCCATTCGCCGCCCAGACCGCCGCCGAAGCGGCCGCCCGTCGGGCCCTCGAGCAAGGCATGCGTCAGATCGAAGTATTGGTGCGCGGTCCCGGCTCCGGGCGCGAGACCGCCATCCGGGCCCTGCAGGTGGCCGGACTCGAGATCACCCTGATCCGCGATGTCACCCCCCTGCCCCATAACGGCTGTCGCCGGGCCAAGCGTCGCCGGGTCTGAGTCGTCCTGACTCCCGTCCGACTTCCCAGGGCCGCTGCCGCGGCCACCTTTCCTTTCTCACCACCTCTGACCGTGTTGCACTACCAGATCGATCGGGTCGAGCACCAGGTTGCCGACGACCGTTCCCAGACGGGCGTCTTCGTGATCGGCCCCCTGGATCGGGGCCAGGCGACCACCCTCGGCAACGCCCTGCGGCGGGTGCTGATCGGTGGTCTCGAAGGAAGCGCCATCACGGCGGTGCGCCTCTCCGGGGTCAACCATGAGTACGCCACGGTGCCCGGCGTGCGCGAGGATGTCCTCGACATCCTGCTCAACTGCAAGTCGGTCCCCGTCAACAGCCGCAGCCGTGATCTGGAGATCGGCCGCCTGATGGTCAACGGCCCGGCGAGGGTCACCGCGTCGGATCTGCAGTTCTCCCCCCAGGTCCAGGTCATCGACGGCGATCGGGAGATCGCCACCGTGGCCGAGGGGCACAGCCTCGAGATGGAGGTCCATGTGGAGCGCGGCATCGGCTACCGGCCGGTGGATCGCCACAACGAGGACACCGCCGCCATCGACCTGCTTCAGATCGATGCGGTCTTCATGCCCGTCCGCCGGGTCAACTACACCGTTGATGAAACCGCTGTCGGAGAAGGCGGTTCGGCCCACGAGCGCCTGCGCATCGAGATCGAGACCAACGGCAGCGTCACCCCCGACGACGCCATGGCCCAGGCGGCCAACCAGCTGATGGAGCTGTTCCAGCCCCTGGCCACCCTCACCATGACCGAGGAGCCCGGCCTGGAACCCGAGCCTTCGGCCGAGGCCCAGATCCCCCTGGAGGAACTGAACCTCTCCGTCCGCGCCTACAACTGTCTGAAGCGGGCCCAGGTCAATTCCGTTTCCGACCTCATGGGCTTCAGCTACGAAGACCTCCTGGAGATCAAGAACTTCGGATCCAAGTCCGCCGACGAGGTGATCGAGGCTCTCGAGAGGATCGGCATCTCCCTGCCCCAGAGCCGCACCAGCGGCTGAAGGGCGGTTTTCCCTTCCCCGTTTCGCCACCCGCCCCGTCCCCACCATGCGACACCAGTGCCGAGTCCCCCTGTTGGGACGCCCCGCCGACCAACGCAAGGCCATGCTGCGTGGTCTGACCACCCAGCTCATCCGTGAAGGCCGCGTCACCACCACCAAGGCCAGGGCCAAGGCCCTCCGTGATGAAGCGGAGCGCATGATCACCCTGGCCAAGGACGGCACCCTCGCCGCCCGTCGCCGCGCCATTGGCTACATCTACGACAAGCAGCTGGTCCACGCCCTGTTTGACAAGGCCCAGGACCGCTACGGCGATCGCCAGGGTGGCTACACCCGCATCATCCGTACGGTACGCCGCCGGGGCGACAACGCCGAAATGGCGATCATCGAGCTGGTCTGAAAAGGATCGCCCTTTCGCTGCAGTACGAGGGATCCTCGTTCCATGGCTGGCAGCGGCAGGCCCACCACAGCAGCGTTCAGGAAACCCTGGAGGGGGCGATCGCCGCACTCGACCCGCACCGGCCCGCCCAGGCGGTGGCCGCCGGTCGCACCGACAGTGGCGTCCATGCCGCCGCCCAGGTGGTCCACTTCGATGCCAGCGGCCCCATCCCCGTGTCCCGCTGGGCGAAGGCCCTCAACGGCCGTCTGCCGCCCACGATCCGGGTGAGGGCGGCCGCCGAGGTCCCCGCCCACTGGCATGCCTGCTTCAGCGCCACCTACCGGCGCTACCGCTACACGATCCATAACGGCCGCACCCCCAACCTGTTCCTGGCCCCCTGGAGCTGGCACCGCTACCAGTGGCGCCTTGACGAGGCACGCATGGTCCGCTGCCTGGAGGCGCTGCTCGGAGAACACGACTTCTCCGCCTTCCAGCGGGCCGGCAGCCGCCGCGCCCATGCCCGCACCACCCTCCAGGAGGTTCAGATCGATCGCCAGGGGGATCTGCTGGTCACCGAGGTGCAGGCCAGCGGCTTTCTCTACGGCATGGTGCGCCTGCTGATGGGCCAGCTGGTGGCTGTGGGGGAGGGTCGCCTCGAGACAGGGGAGTTCCTGCACCGCTGGCGCAGTGGCGCCCGCCACGCGGTGAAGGAGGCCGCACCGCCCCAGGGCCTCTGCCTGCTGCGGGTGGGTTACCCGGAGGAGGTCTTCCCTGAAGCCGCCTGTTATGATTGCCAACCGCGATTTCTGTTGGAATCGTGCGATCCTCCCGCCGATCCGTTCGCCGGCGATCCGATCGGTTGAGCGGCCTGCAGGGAAGCCCCGTCCGGTGGCACCATGCGGAGCCCGCCTCTCCGAATTCGCCGGATCCGGCGACACGGTAGGGTCGAATCTCCCTGTCCCGACCCATCCGGCTGCGATGGGCTCACCCCAAACCGGCCCGCCGGCGCGATGAACAAGACAACCCCACCCTCCATCGATTCGCTCGAGCGCCAGTGGTATCTGGTCGACGCAGCGGATCAGACCCTCGGCCGTCTCGCCAGTGAGGTGGCCCAGGTGCTGCGCGGCAAGAACAAGCCCACCTTCACGCCTCACCTCGACACCGGTGATTTCGTGGTCGTCATCAATGCCGACAAGGTGCGCGTCAGCGGCAACAAGGCCACCCAGAAGATCTACCGGCGCCATTCCGGCCGTCCCGGCGGCATGAAGACCGAAACCTTCGAGCACCTCCAGGCCCGCCTGCCGGAGCGCATCATCGAGAAGGCGATCAAGGGCATGCTTCCCCACAACGCCCTGGGTCGTCAGCTGTTCCGCAAGCTCAAGGTCTACAAGGGCGCCGAGCATCCCCACGCCGCCCAGCAGCCCCAGCCCCTCGCCCTCGATCCCGCCGCCGCCGCCCAATGACCAGCACCTCCAACCGCGTCGTCTACTGGGGCACCGGCCGTCGAAAGACCGCCGTGGCCCGTGTGCGGGTGGTGCCCGGCAGCGGCAGCGTCACCATCAACGGCCGCCCCGGTGACAACTACCTCAACTACAACCCCGTCTACCTGGCGGCGGTGAAGGCCCCCCTGCAGACCCTGGGCCTGGAAGCCCAGTACGACCTGCTGGTGAACGTGCGCGGCGGTGGCCTCACCGGCCAGGCCGATGCCATCAAACAGGGTGCGGCCCGCGCCCTCTGCGATCTGTCCCCCGACAACCGCAAGCCTCTCAAGATCGAAGGCCACCTGAGCCGCGATCCCCGGGCCAAGGAGCGTCGCAAGTACGGCCTCAAGAAAGCCCGCAAGGCTCCCCAGTTCTCCAAGCGCTGATTTCCGTCATGCCGAAAGCCGACATTCATCCCACCTGGTATCCGGACGCCAAGGTGATCTGCAACGGGGAGGTGGTGATGACCACCGGCTCCACCCACCCCGAGCTCACGGTCGACGTGTGGAGCGGCAACCACCCCTTCTATACCGGCACCCAGAAGATCCTCGACACCGAAGGCCGGGTGGACCGCTTCATGCGCAAATATGGCATGGGCAGCACCGATTCCGCCTCCGGAGCGAAGAAAGCCGCCAAGCCTGCGGAAGCCCCCACCACCGAGGCGGAGGCGCCCGCTACCGCTGAGGCCTGAGCGCCTCAGCCTCAAGCCGCCCGCCCGAATCGGACAGCTGATTCGTCCCGGTGATTCTCTGGCCGGGTGCCTCCAGCACCCGGCTTTCTTGTTTCGGGTGCCGCCCATGGATTCCGAGCTGCTGCAATCCCGGCTGGATACCACCTGCCGCACCTTCCAGGCCCTGGAGCGCCAGCTGGCGGACCCGGCGGTGGCTTCTGATCCTGACCGCCTGCAGGCGATCGCCCGGGAACGGGCACGGCTGGAGCCCCTGGTCAACGACTACGCACGGTTGCGCAAGCTGGAGCAGGAACGGGAGGAGGCCCGTTTCCTGCTCAAGGCCCACCGCGACGACCCCGACGGCGAGGAACTGGTGGCCCTGGCCACCGAGGAGCTGGTCAGCCTTGAAAGCCTGATCAGTGCCCTGAACGCGCGGCTCACCCTGAGCCTGCTGCCCTCGGATCCCCGCGACGAGCGCAGCGTCATGCTGGAGATCCGCGCCGGGGCCGGCGGCGATGAGGCCAGCCTGTGGGCGGGTGATCTGGCCCGCATGTATGAGCGCTATGCCCAGAGTCAGGGCTGGCAGGTGCAACCCGTCAGTGCCTCGGAGGCCGACTTGGGCGGCTACAAGGAGCTGATCCTCGCCATCCGCGGCGATGGGGTCTACAGCCGGCTGAAGTTCGAGGCGGGCGTGCATCGGGTGCAGCGGGTGCCGGCCACCGAATCCCAGGGGCGGGTGCACACCTCCACCGCCACCGTGGCGGTGATGCCTGAGGCCGATCCGGTGGAGGTGCAGATCGATCCGGGCGATCTGGATATCAGCACGGCCCGCTCAGGCGGCGCCGGCGGCCAGAACGTCAACAAGGTGGAAACGGCGGTCGATCTGCTGCACAAGCCCACCGGCATCCGGGTGTTCTGCACCCAGGAACGCTCCCAGCTGCAGAATCGGGAACGGGCGATGGAGATCCTGCGGGCCAAGCTCTACGAGCGCCAGCTGGCGGAAGCGAACGCCGAGGAGCGCTCCGTGCGCCGCGCCCAGGTGGGCAGCGGCGACCGCAGCGAGAAGATCCGCACTTACAACGCCAAGGACAACCGGGTGACCGACCATCGGCTGGGACGCAACTTCTCCCTCGAGCCCGTGCTGGCCGGCCAGATCGAGGACCTGATCGGCGCCTGCATCGCCGAGGAGCAGCGCCAGGGTCTCGAAGCGCTCGCCCTCGAGGCTGCCGGCGCCGGCGGATGAACGCCGTGGATGGGCGGAAGGGACGATCAGGCGCCGATGACGTACTTGGCCCATTCCTGGTGCTGGCCGGAGCGGATGCGGCGGTTGGCCTCGAAGCTCAGGCTGCCCAGGGGGCGGCGGGGCTCCCGGGTCAGGGGCATGCCCGCCTCCCGCGGGGTGCGGTTGCCCTTGCGCACGTTGCAGGGCAGACAGGCGGTGGTGACGTTCTCCCAGACGTCGGTGCCGCCCCGGCTGCGGGGCACCACATGGTCGATGGAGAGCTGCTCGCCGTTGAAGCCGCAGTACTGGCAGGCGTGGCCGTCGCGGTGGAAGACGTTGCGGCGCGTGAGGGGGAGTGGCTTGTAGGGCACCCGCACGAACTGGCGCAGCCGGATCACCGTGGGCAGGAAATGGTCGGGGCGAATCGACTTTTCAGGGTCGTGCTCGAGCCCCTCGGCCTTCCCCTTGAGCAGCATCACCATGGCCCGGCGCCAGGTGGTGATGTTCAGCGGTTCGTAGGACGCATTCAGAACGAGTACGTGGCCCATTCCAGTCCGCTGGATAGGAGGCATGCTAACGGGATTCCCATGAATTCCATGGCCCACCCCCTGCGCCGGCGTCCATGACCAGTTCCTCACTCGCCCCCACCAGCGCGACGGAGGAGACCCCGCAGCCGCGGCAGCGGGCCTGGGTGGAGGTGAACACCGCAGCCATCCAGGCCAACGTGCGGGCCCTGCAGCGCCACATCGGACCGGCCACCCAGCTGATGGCCGTGGTCAAGGCCGATGCCTACGGCCACGGCGCCCTGGCGGTGGCCCGCGCCGCCCTGGAGGCGGGGGCGGCCTGTTTCGGGGTCGCCACCCTGGCCGAGGGGGTGCAGTTGCGCCGCGCCGGCATCTCTGCTCCGGTGCTGGTGCTGGGCAACCTCACCCAGCCCGAGGAGCTGCGCAGCTGCCTGCGCTGGCAGCTGATGCCGACGCTCAGCAGCATGCGGGAGGCTCTGCTCTGCCAGAACCTGGCCAGCGGCAGCGGCCGCACCATGGCCGTCCAGCTCAAGCTGGACACCGGCATGGCCCGGCTCGGCGCCGACTGGCAGGAGGGGCCGAGGCTGGTGGCGGCCCTGCGGGGCATGGAAGCCATCGACCTGGCGGGCATCTATTCGCACCTGGCCTGCGCCGATGCCGCTCCGGACGAGGACGACGGCCTCAACGCGCTCCAGCAGCGGCGCTTCGAGAGCGTCCTCTCGAGCCTGGCCGAGCAGGGCCTGCCGGCCGGCTGCCGGCACCTCGCCAATTCGGCCGGCACCCTGCGGGGGCACCAGCAGCACTATGACCTCGTCCGGGTGGGTCTGGCCCTCTACGGCCAGCCGCCGGCGTCCCATCTGGCTGGTGTGGTGTCCCTGCGGCCGGCCCTGCAGATCCACGCCCGCGTCACCCTGCTGCGCCAGGTGGGGGCGGGGGTCGGGGTCAGCTACGGCCACCGCTTCCGCACCAGCCGGCCCAGCCGCCTGGCGGTGGTGTCGATCGGCTACGCCGACGGGGTACCCCGGCAGCTCTCCAACCGCATGGACGTGCTCTACGACGGCCGTCCCCTGCCCCAGGTGGGTGCCATCACCATGGACCAGTTGGTGATTGACGCCACCGAGGCCCCCCGGATTGAGGTGGGCAGCATGGTCACCCTGCTGGGCGAACAGGAGGGGCAGATCATCAGCCCCCTCGACTGGAGCGAGCGCTGCGGCACGATCCCCTGGGAGATCCTCTGCGGCTTCAAGCACCGCCTGCCGCGCCTGGCGGTGCCCCTGGAGACGGCGTCCGAGCCCTGATAAGCTCTCTGGGCCACTGGAGAGGTGGCTGAGTGGTTGAAAGCGGCTCCCTGCTAAGGAGTTACAGGAGGCAACTTCTGTCGAGGGTTCGAATCCCTCCCTCTCCGTTCCAGGCCCTTCCGGGGCCATCCGCACCAGGTCCGATCAGAGCCTGGCGACGCCGCTCCGCCCCCAGGCCGGAGCGGGCAGGGACTTGAAACAGATGGCGAACGGCAACCAGTCAAGCGGCAGGAGCTCTGGGGGCCGATCGTAGGCAGGCTCAGGCGTCCAGGAGGGCGGCGGCGATGGCCGGCAGCAGCGTGGCATCGGCGGCCCGGGCCCGTCCCTCGCTGAACACCACAAGCAGCATCGGGGCCTTCCCATCCACCTCCATGTAGGCGGCATCGTGGCGGGCCTGGCTCATCCAGCCAGCCTTGCTCCACAGCCGGGCCCCCGCCGGCAGCCCAGCCCCGAGGAAGCCATCCACCTGATTTTCGGGGTCGGCGGCCCGCGCCTGGGGATCGAGGGAGCGCCCCAGCAGCGCCATCATGCGGCGGGAGGCCGGCGGGGACACCGCAGCGCCGGCCATCACCCAGTGCAGCAGACGGGCCGTGAAATCGGTGCTCAGGCGGTTGCGGTTCTCCAGCTGGGGCCCATAGAAATCCCGCTCGCGGCCATAGGGCCCCTCCGCCCAGGTCTTCTGGCAGGCGTTCACCCCCGCCACCTCGCTCCAGCCGAGGCGGGCCAGCCAGTCGTTGACCACCTGGCGCTGGCGGCACCAGGCCGCGGCCCGCCCGGGGGGCAGGGATGGACCGCTGGTGGTGCCGGTGAGCAGATCCACCACGAAGCTGGTGGCCTCGTTGCCGGAGTCGCGCACCATGTCCGCCAGGGCCCGGCGCAGCTCCGGCCCCTCCTCGATCAGTTGGCGTTGCAGCCAGGCTTCGGCGGCCACGAGATACACCAGCTTCACAACGCTGGCTGGATAGCGCGGCGTCTCCCCATCCCAGCCCGCTCCGGTCACGGTCTGGTCCCAGAAACCATCCTGGCCCAACCCTTCGGCCCCGCCCACCAGGGAAGCCCCGTAGCGGAGCCAGGTGATCGAGAGCTGCTCCCCCAGTCCTGGGCGCCCTTCCTGTTCCAGTTGGCCGATGAGCTGGCGCAGGGCCTGGCCCATGGCCGGATCCGGGCTGTAGAACGCCATCAACGGCGGCACCTTGCGATGGCGACCTTAGGCAACCTACCGGCGCCGGGCTGTACCTGGACCCTGACCCGGCCGCTGCAGGCCTACAGCCGGCCGCAGGGGCCGGGGCTGGCCACCGAGATCCGGGCGGGGCGGCACCTGAGGCTGCTGGCGGAGGCCCCCATCGTCGCCGGCGCCGAGACCCGCCTGCGGGTGCGGCTGCATGAGGACGGTTACCCCTGCTGGGTGGAGGCCCTCGCCCTCGGGAGCCACGGGCACCCTGCCCCGCCGCCGCCGCTGCCCCGTCTCGATCGCGCCAGGATCGCCGACCGCCTGGGGGTGGTGCTCGCCTTCGCCGAGACCGCCCGTCACCGTCCCAACCGCTACCTCTGGGGGGGCACCCTGGGCCCCGATTTCGACTGCTCGGGGCTGGTGCAGACCGCCTTCGCCCAGGCCGGCATCTGGCTGCCCCGGGATGCCTACCTGCAGGAGCGCTTCTGCCGCCCGGTGGCCGTGGCCAGCGGCAACACCTGCCTGCTGCTTCCGGGGGACCTGCTCTTCTTCGGCACCCCTCAGCGCTGCACCCACGTGGCCCTGCACCTGGGCGGCGGCCGCTACCTGCACAGCTCCGGACGCCAGCACGGCCGTGACGGGATCGGCATCGACGACCTCCATCCCCGCAACCGCGATCCGGTGGCGCGCCACTACCGCGCCGAACTGCGGAGCGCGGGCAGGGTGATGCACACCCACGACGGCAGTCCCCTGCCCCCTTAGGGAGCGGGTCCCGGGCGGGTACCGTGCAGCCTGAACGGAAAGGGCCATGGCGGAGTCCACCAGCCTGTCGGTGGTGGTGCCCCTCTACAACGAGGAGTCCAGCGTGCCGCTGCTCGTGGAGAAGCTGCTGGCGGCCCTGAGGCCCCTGGAGCGGCCGTTCGAGCTGGTGCTGGTGGACGATGGCTCCAAGGACGGCACCCAGGCCGTGCTGCGTCATCTGGCCGGGCAGGTGCCGGAGCTGGTGGCCGTGCTTTTGCGCCGCAACTACGGACAGACGGCCGCCATGGCCGCCGGGTTCGATGCCAGCGGCGGCGGGGTGATCGTCACCCTCGACGGGGATCTCCAGAACGATCCCGCCGACATCCCGCTGCTGCTGGCCCGTCTTGAGCAGGACGACCTTGACCTGGTGAGCGGCTGGCGCCAGCAGCGTCAGGACGGGGCCCTCACCCGGCTGCTGCCGTCCCTGGTGGCCAACCGCCTGATCGCCCGGGTCACCGGGGTGCAGCTGCACGACTACGGCTGCTCCCTGAAGGCGTACCGGCGGGAGGTGGTCAGCGACATGAACCTCTACGGGGAACTGCACCGATTCCTGCCGGCCCTGGCCTTCATCGAAGGGGCCCGGATCGGCGAGGTGAGGGTGTCCCACCAGGCCCGCCGGTACGGCCGCAGCAACTACGGCATCGACCGCACCTTCCGGGTGTTGATGGACCTGCTGACGGTGTGGTTCATGAAGCGCTTCCTGACCCGACCGATGCACGTGTTCGGCTTCGCCGGCCTGCTGGCCCTGGGAGCGGGCCTGGCCATCGCCTTGTGGCTGGTGGGTGAGAAGCTGCTGCTCGGGGCCGACATCGGCAACCGCCCCCTGCTGCTCATGGCAGTGCTGGCGATCCTCAGCGGGGTGCAGCTGTTCAGTTTCGGGTTGCTGGCGGAACTGCAGATGCGTACTTACCACGAAAGCCAGGGCCGGCCGATCTACCGGGTGCGGGCCACGGTGCGTGGCGGTTCCCGGTCCTGACCTTCGCGGAGCATGGAAGGGCTGGCTGAACTTTTATGTCGCCCCCCGCTTCCCCGAGAAGCCAGGCAGGAAGGGGTCCTTACAGTACCGGCGGTTCCTATTGGCCCAAGCCATGACTGGTGAATTTGCCGTTGCCTGGTTGCCGTCCGTTCTGGTTCCCCTGGTGGGAATCCTCGGCGCAGCGGTGGCCATGGCCCTGCTGTTCAACGTGGTCGAGGCGACCGACTGACGACCGCCCCAGGCCCCAGCGTCATTCGCCTCCCCCTTCGAAGACCCTCCGATCCGCCCCCCATGACCGTGACCCCCGTCGCCGACCCGACCGTCGGCAATCTGGCCACCCCTGTCAACAGCAGCTATTTCACCAAGGCCTTCCTGAACGCGCTGCCGGCCTACCGGCCCTCCCTCTCCCCCAACCGTCGTGGTCTTGAGGTGGGCATGGCCCATGGCTACTTCCTCTATGGCCCCTTCGCCTACACCGGCCCCCTGCGCGCCACCGAGTTCGCCAGCACCGTCGGCCTGCTTGGCGCCATCGGCCTGGTGTCGATCCTGACCATCTGCCTGTCGATCTATGGCACCGCCGGCAGCGGTCCCAACATCCAACCCCCCGACGCCACCATCGACAACCCGCCAGCCGACCTGTTCACCAAAGCCGGCTGGGCGGAATTCGCCAGCGGCTTCTGGCTGGGTGGCTGCGGCGGCGCCGCCTTCGCCTGGTTCCTCTGCAGCACCGCAATTCAGTCCCCTCTGGCGAACATCGCCGGGGGCGTCTGGAGCGTCGGCTGAGGTCCTGAGATCGTCCATCCATCCCCGCTGGCCCCAAAGCCAGGATGTCCACAAACCCTGCTTCGGCAGGGTTTTTTTGTGTTGCCCCAGCCCATGGCGTTCCGGCGAGGTTCGGGACAGAGGAGCCAGGCCCCTCCCGCACGGTCTTGTGGGTCGCTGGCCAGTGAAGGATGAGGGATGAAAGGGCCCTGCCAGCGATGGGGCCTTGCCTGGCTTCTCCGCCTTTGGTGCGGCCACCGGATCGAAAGCGTGGGAGCAGCAGCGGTAGGACCACCGTTCAAGCCCCAGGCGGGGATGAGGAGCGACAAGAGCCCCAGGTTCGTCAGGGGCCAGGCCGGTGCCTGCGTCCATGAAAAACCCCCGGCCGAAGCCGGGGGTGGAACCGTCCCTCGAAAGGGGAGCAAGACGCTGTGGGATCAGCCGAACTTGCCTGAAGTGGAGGCGATCAGGAAGGCGGCGTACGTGAGGATGTAGCCGATCGTGAAGTGGGCAAGACCCACCACACGGGCCTGAACGATCGAGAGAGCGACTGGCTTGTCGCGCCAGCCCACCAGGTTGGCAAGGGGCGTGCGCTGATGCGCCCAGACGATGGTTTCGATCAGCTCCTGCCAGTAACCCCGCCAGGAGATCAGGAACATGAAGCCGGTGGCCCACACCAGGTGACCGAAGAGGAACATCCAGGCCCAGACGGCCAGGTTGTTGGACCCTCCTGGGTTATAGCCGTTGATCAACTGGGAGCTGTTGAGCCACAGGTAATCGCGGAACCAGCCCATGAGATAGGTGCTTGATTCGTTGAACTGGGCCACGTTGCCCTGCCAGATGGCGAGGTGCTTCCAGTGCCAGTAGAAGGTGACCCAACCCACGGTGTTCAGGGCCCAGAAGACAGCCAGATAGAAGGCGTCCCAGGCAGAGATGTCGCAGGTGCCGCCACGGCCGGGGCCGTCGCAGGGGAAGGAGTAGCCGAAGTCCTTCTTGTCGGGCATCAGCTTGGAACCCCGGGCATCCAGGGCACCCTTCACCAGGATCAGGGTGGTGGTGTGCAGACCCAGGGCGATGGCGTGGTGGACCAGGAAGTCACCAGGGCCGATCTGCAGGAACAGGGAGTTGTTGCCCGCATTGATGGCATCCAGCCAGCCCGGCAGCCAGACGGCGCCGTTGTTGGGCCACGCCGTCGAGGCGATGCTGTCCGAGTTGGCCAGCAGCACGTCCATCCCGTACAGGGCCTTGCCACTGGCAGCCTGAACGAACTGGGCAAAGACGGGCTCCACCAGGATCTGCTTCTCGGGGGTACCGAAGGCGACCACCACGTCGTTGTGGACGTAGAGACCCAGGGTGTGGAAGCCGAGGAACAGGGAGACCCAGCTGAGGTGGCTGATGATGGCTTCCTTGTGCTCGAGCATCCGGGCAAGAACGTTGTTCTTGTTGGCTTCCGGGTCGTAGTCGCGGATGAAGAAGATCGCACCGTGGGCGAAGGCACCGCACATCAGGAAGATGGCGATGTACTGGTGGTGTGTGTAGAGCGCAGCCTGGGTGGTGTAGTCCTTGGCGATGAACGCATAGGACGGCAGTGCATACATGTGCTGCGCCACCAGGCTGGTCACAACTCCCAAGGAAGCCAGGGCAAGGCCCAGCTGGAAGTGGAGGGAGTTGTTGATGGTGTCGTACAGCCCCCTGTGACCGGCCCCGAGAGCGCCACCGAAGGGAGTTCCCTTCGGTGGGTTATGGGCTTCGAGGATCTCCCGGATCGAGTGGCCGATCCCGAAGTTGGTCCGGTACATGTGGCCGGCGATCACGAAGATGCATCCGATGGCCAGATGGTGGTGGGCGATGTCCGTGAGCCACAGTGCTTCTGTCTGGGGGTGGAAACCACCCAGGAAGGTGAGGATCGCGGTGCCTGCACCCTCAGAGGTACCGAACAGCTGATTGGCGCTGTCGGGGTTCTGGGCATAGACCCCCCAGTTGCCGGTGAAGAACGGAGCCAGACCCGCGGGGTGGGGCGAGACCGAGAGGAAGTTGTCCCACCCGACGTGCTGTCCCCTGGACTCGGGAATGGCGACGTGGACCAGGTGACCGGTCCAGGCGATGGAACTGAAGCCGAACAGCACAGCCAGGTGATGGTTGAGCCGGGACTCGGCGTTCTTGAACCAGGCCAGGGAAGGCAGGAACTTGGGCTGGAGATGGAGCCAGCCGGCGAACAGGGCCCATGCCGACAGGATCAGCATGAAGATGGAACCCTGATAGAGCTCCATGTTGGTCGTCATGCCGATCGTGTACCACCAGTGGTACAGACCGGAATAGGCGATGTTCACCGGGGAGGAAGCGCCCGCCTGGGTGAAGGCGTCGATGGCGCCCTGGCCGAAGTGGGGATCCCAGATCGCGTGAGCGATGGGACGTACATGCAGCGGATCGGCGACCCACTGCTCAAAGTTGCCCTGCCAGGCGATATGGAACAGGTTGCCCGAAACCCAGAGGCCGATGATCGCCAGATGACCGAAGTGGGTGGAGAACAGCTTTTGGTAAAGCCGCTCCTCCGTCATTCCGTCATGGCTCTCGAAGTCGTGAGCCGTGGCGATGCCGTACCAGATACGGCGGGTTGTCGGGTCCTGTGCCAGACCCTGGCTGAACGAAGGAAATTTCGTTGCCATTGGGAAAGGTCAGGTGGAGGTCAGCCGACCGCGATGAGTCGGGACAGGAAGAAGGCCCAGGTGGTCGCGATACCGCCCAGCAAGTAGTGGGCGACACCGACGGCACGGCCTTGGGTGATGGAAAGCGCCCGCGGTTGGATGGCGGGAGCCACCTTCAGCTTGTTGTGAGCCCAGACAATGGACTCGATCAGTTCCTGCCAGTAGCCGCGGCCGCTGAAGAGGAACATGAGGCTGAAGGCCCAGACGAAGTGGGCACCCAGGAACATCAGACCGTAGGCACTGGAGGACGAGCCGTAGCTGTTCAGTACCTGGGCGGCCTGAGCCCACAGGAAGTCCCGGAGCCAACCATTGATGGTGATGGCGCCCTGGGCGAAGTTGCCGTTGGTGATGTGCTGGACGCTGCCGTCGGCATTGACGGTGCCCCACACGTCGCTCTGCATCTTCCAGCTGAAGTGGAAAATGACGATCGACAGGGAGTTGTACATCCAGAACAGGCCGAGGAACACGTGGTCCCAGGCCGACACCTGACAGGTACCGCCACGGCCGGGGCCGTCGCAGGGGAAGCGGAAGCCCAGGTTCGCCTTGTCGGGGACGAGGCGGGAGCTGCGCGCATAGAGCACACCCTTCAGCAGGATCAGCACGGTGACGTGGATCGTGAAGGCGTGGATGTGGTGGACCATGAAGTCGGCCGTTCCCAGGGGGATCGGCGCGGCAGCCACCTTGCCACCAACGGCCACGACGGCGCCGTTGAACACTTCGCTAACACCAGCCAGCGCATTGGGAGCGGTGGTGCCGGCGGCAGCGGCGTGCAGACCCTGGATCCATTGCGCGAAGACGGGCTTCAGCTGGATCGCAGTGTCGCTGAACATGTCCTGGGGACGACCCAGGGCACTCATGGTGTCGTTGTGGATGTAGAGGCCGAAGCTGTGGAAGCCCAGGAAAATGCACACCCAGTTGAGGTGGCTGATCAGGGCATCACGGGCTTTCAGCACCCGATCCAGCACGTTGTCGATATTCTTGGCCGGGTCGTAGTCGCGGATGAGTGCGATGGCCGAATGGGCGCCGGCTCCGACGATCAAGAAGCCGCCGATCCACATGTGGTGGGTGAACAGCGACAGCTGGGTCGGGTAATCGATGCCGATGTAGGGATACGGAGGCATCGCATACATGTGGTGCGCCACGATGATCGTGAGCGAACCCAGGAGTGCGAGATTCAGACCCAGCTGGGCGTGCCAGGAGGTGGTCAGGAATTCGTAGAGCCCATCGTGACCTTTGGGCGCGGGGAACAGCAGGGGATCACCCTTCTGGCCCTCGAGAATTTCCTTGATGCTGTGGCCGATGCCCCAGTTGGTGCGGTACATGTGGCCAGCCACGATGAACAGCACCGCGATCGCCAGATGGTGATGGGCGATGTCGGTCATCCAGAGGCTGCCGGTCACAGGATTCAGACCACCCTTGAAGGTGAGGAAATCGCTGTAGGCGGCCCAGTTGCCGGTGAAGAAGGCGGAGATCCCCGCGCCGAATCCGGGGAACAACTGGGCCAGCAGATCCTGGTTGAGAAACTCGTGGGGGAGTGGGATGTCGGCCACCGAAGCGATGGTCTTGCCGTTCAGCACCAGCGGGTTGCCGGCGTCGATGGCGTCCATCAACTGGGTGGTGGGCAGCGACACGTGCAGCAGGTGTCCCGTCCAGGACAGGGACCCGAGCCCGAGCAGGCCGGCCAGGTGGTGGTT
Organism: uncultured cyanobacterium; assembly: GCA_903917565.1. GTDB lineage: Bacteria > Cyanobacteriota > Cyanobacteriia > PCC-6307 > Cyanobiaceae > Cyanobium. Next base: position 57,592 of record CAIXBB010000003.1, read on the forward strand.
GAGCATGGACTCAACGTTCTGGAACCACTCCAGCTTCGGCGCTGCCTTGTGGTAGTGGAAGACACCGGCGTTGAGCATGAGGCCGGCCATCACCAAGGCACCGATGGCGGTGCAGAGGAGCTGGAACTCGCTGGTGAAACCCCAGGCTCTCCACACGTGGAAGAGGCCGGAGGTGATCTGGATGCCGTGGAAGCCGGCACCCACATCGCCGTTGAGAATTTCCTGGCCGAAGATCGGCCAAACCACCTGAGCACTGGGTTTGACGTGCAGGGGGTCGGCCAGCCAGCCGGTGTAGTTGGAGAAGCGGGCTCCGTGATAGAAGGCGCCGCTCAGCCAGATGAAGATCACGGCCAGATGGCCGAAGTGAGCGCTGAAGATCTTCCGGGAGACCTCTTCAAGATCGCTCGTGTGGCTGTCGAAATCGTGAGCGTTGGCGTGGAGGTTCCAAACCCAGGTGGTGGTTTTGGGACCTTTGGCGAGGGTGCGATCGAAATGCCCGGGCTTGCCGAGAACATCGAAGTCGACCGGAACGGGGTTCCGGTCAACCATGTCCTTCGCCTTGTTCCCACGCTCTGGTGGGCTGATGGTCATCGAGACGTTCCTCGAGGGACGGGGTCGAGGTGGAGGTCCACCCCTTCGACGGACGCCGGGGACAGGTCATGCGACCGTCCCGGCCCCATCGGTGGGCCCCATGGCCGGGAAGACCCGACCATGGGCACCAGTCGCGAGATGGGGGAAATCCCTTGCCACGACTGGGGCTTTGGGCCCCGAAAGGGGACCGCTGGCGGAAGTATAGGGGTCGAAAACAAGGCGAATCGGCCGCCAGTTACAAAGGTTTAATCCCGGCGGTTCCAAGGCTGCGACAGCGGTCTGACCGCATGTTGTCAACAACGTAACAAACAGAAAAACCGTGGGGTTTCTATAACCTCCTGCTCAATTCATCGGCCATTTCGACAGCCGATTACCCCCCTCAGGCTCCGAAGCAGAATGGCGCCACGGATGGCGGAGCCCGCGTGAGCGACAGGAGTGAGAGGCCAGGGACCGCAGGACGAGGAGCCGGCAGGTCTTCCTGCTGGGCCGCCCTGCTGTCGGCGGTCCTGCTCCTGGTGCTCACCCTGGCGCCGCCAGCCGCGCTGGCGTTCAGACTGCCGGGCCGCCGGCCGCCGGCACCAGCCGCGCCACCCCTGGCACCGGGGCGGTCCAGCCAGCAGGAAGTGGCCCCTCCCCTGGCGGTCCAGCAGTTGCAGGAGGCCCTCGAGGGGAGGCGGCCACGGCTGGAGATCCTCTCCCCCGCCGACGGTGCCCTGCTGCCGGCCGGTCCCTGGACCCTGCGGCTGCAGGTGGAGGACTGGCCCCTGGTGGACGCCGGGCCCCTCGGCCTCGGACCCCATGTGGTGGTGCAGCTGGACGGGGATCCCCCCCTTCCCCTGACCGGCAGCACCACCACCATGCGGCCGCTGGAGCCGGGCAGCCATCGGCTCACCGTCTATGCCGCAAGGCCCTGGGGCGAGGCGGTGAAGACCCCCGGTGCCCAGCGCCAGATCCGGCTGCACAGGGTCGCGGCCAACGCCTTGAGCCAACCCGCCCCGGGCAGCCCCCAGCTGATCGCCGTCAGCCCTCGGGGAACGGCGGCCAGCACGCCCCTGCTGCTCGACTGGCTGCTGCTGGAGGCCCCGCTGCAGAACCTGCGCAGCGGCGATGCCAGCTGGCGGCTGCGGGTCAGCATCAATGGTGACAGCTTCCTGGTGGATCAACAGACGCCCCTCTGGCTGGAAGGCTGGCGCAGCGGCAGCAATGCGATCCAGCTCGACCTCCTCGATGGCCTCGGCGAACCCCTCAACCCACCGTTCAACAGCCTGGTGGCTGAAGTCACCCTGCAGAGCGGCGCCGAAGCACCCCGCTGGCAAGGGGGCCGCCTGGAGCCCGCCGAACTGGCCAGCCTGCTGGGTGAGGCCCCGGCGCCCGGAGAGCCAGAGCCAGAGCCAGAGCCAGAACAGGGTTCCGCCCCCGATCCGGCGGAAGAGGCCCTGTCCGAAGCTGAAACAACGATCCAGCTCGAGGCAGGGCCAGCAACCGAGCTGGAGGTCGATGACCTGGCGGAGCGTGAGAGTGCCCAGCCAGACCTTCCCCATCCACCGGAGCCCCCAACCCAAGCCGACGTCGCAGCGGCCCCCCTTGCTGGGAGCCTCGTGCCGTGAGCGGCACCCAACGCGCCATCGTCGGCCTCGGCTTCGGCCCGACGGCCGCACCGATGCTGCAACGGCTCGCCCAGGCCGGCCTGCTGCGGACGGTGCGGGGCCCGGATGACAAGGCGGCGGCCGTCTGGCTGGCGGAGCACTGGGGGGCCGCAGAAGCGGTGGTGGCCGTCGGGGCCTGCGGCCTGGTGACCCGGCTGATCGCCCCCCTGATCGCTGACAAGGACAGCGATCCGGCCGTGCTGGTGGTGGATCCCCAGGGACGTTTCGTGGTGCCGCTGCTGGGGGGCCACCACGCCGGTGGCGATCGGCTCACCAAGGAGATCGCCGCCCTGGTCGACGGCGAGGCCGTGCTCACCGGCGCCAGCGCCGCCCGGGGCCAGCTGCCCCTCGATGCCTTCGGCCAGGCCTGGGGATGGCGCCGGGGCGGGGGCGACTGGCGGAGCCTGATGGTGGAGGCGGCCCGCGGCGACCAGACCAGCCTGCGGCAGGAGAGCGGTAACACCCTCTGGCAGACGCTGGAGGCCGCCGACACCGATGGGGCCAGCGCCCCGGCGGCCCTGGTGATCAGCCCCCACGGTGGCGAGGGCTGCCGCTGGCACCCCCCCACCCTGTGGCTGGGTCTCGGCTGCGAGCGGGACACGAGCCTGTCGGTGCTGGAGCGCCTGTTGGCCGAGGGGCTGGCGCAGCACGGGCTGGCCCTCGAGGCCGTGGCTGGTCTGGCCAGCATCGATCGCAAGGGGGATGAGCCCGCCCTGCTGGCCCTGGCGGAGCAGCGGGGCTGGCCCCTGCGTCTCTACGACGCCCCCACCCTGGCGGAGGTTGCCGTCCCCCATCCCTCAGAGCCGGTGGCCAGGGAGATGGGCACGCCGAGCGTGGCCGAGGCCGCCGCACTCCAGGCGGCGTTCCAGGCCGGAGGGACGGCCCGCCTGCTGGTGGAGAAGCGGATCGAGCGGGCCATGGCCGGGGAGCGGGGTGCCGCCACCCTGGCGGTGGCCCTGGCCGGACGCCAGTGGGCCCCGCAGCGGGGCAGCCTGCATCTGGTGGGCAGCGGTCCGGGCTCGATCGATCTGCTCAGTGGCGATGCCCGCCGGGCACTGGCCGCCGCAACGATCTGGGTGGGCTACGGGCTCTACCTCGACCTGCTGGAACCGCTCAGGCGACCCGACCAGCTGCGCCGTGAGGGTCGTCTGACCGAGGAGACGGCCCGTTGCGCCGAGGCCCTCGACCTGGCCCGCCAGGGCCTCGACGTGGCACTGATCTCCTCAGGGGACAGCGGCATCTATGGCATGGCGGGGCTGGCCCTGGAGCTCTGGCTGCAGCTGCCGGCCCTCGACCGTCCCGCCTTCACGGTGCACCCGGGGCTGTCGGCCCTGCAGCTGGCCGCCGCACGGGCCGGCGCGCCGCTGATGCACGACTTCTGCACGATCAGCCTCAGCGACCGCCTCACCCCCTGGGAGGTGATCGAACGGCGGCTGAGGGGCGCCGCCAGCGGCGATTTCGTCGTGGCCCTCTACAACCCCCGTTCGCTCGGCAGGCCCTGGCAGCTGGGCCGGGCCATCGAACTGCTGGGCGAGGGCCGGCCGGCCACGACGCCGGTACTGCTGGCCCGTCAGCTGGGGCGCAGCGAAGAGAAGCTCAGCCTGCACACCCTGGGCTCCCTGCCCGAGGACCAGGTGGACATGCTCACCCTGGTGCTGGTCGGCAACAGCTCCACCCGTGTCCAGGACGGCCGCATGGTGACTCCACGGGGGTACCCGGGAGCTGCTCTGGCCTGAGGGCCGGCACAAAAACAATCGGGATGACAGGATTCGAACCTGCGGCCCCTTCGTCCCGAACGAAGTGCGCTACCAAGCTGCGCCACATCCCGATGGCCAGACTTTAGGGGATGGAGCGCAGTGAACCGGAGGCCACGTCCGCGGTGAGCGCCCTCCCTACAGTCCGCCCAGCCCAGCCGATGCCCGTGCCCATCAGCGACCCCCGGCCCGCCGCCGCCAAGCCACCCTGGTTGCGGGTCAAGGCGCCGCAGCGGGAGCGGATCGGGGCAGTGGCGGACCTGCTGGTCGACCTCAAGCTCAACACGGTCTGCCAGGAGGCCAGCTGCCCGAACATCGGCGAGTGCTTCGCCGGAGGCACCGCCACCTTCCTGATCATGGGGCCGGGCTGCACCCGGGCCTGCCCTTACTGCGACATCGACTTCGACCGCAGCGTGCGTCCCCTCGACCCCACCGAGCCCGAACGGCTGGGGGAGGCGGTGCGGCGCCTGGGCCTGAGCCATGTGGTGATCACCTCGGTCAACCGGGACGATCTGGCCGATGGTGGCGCCAGCCAGTTCGTCGCCTGCATCGAGGCCGTCCGCCGCAACGCGCCCCTCACCACGATCGAGGTGCTCCTGCCGGATCTCTGCGGCACCTGGGAGGCCCTGGCGGTGGTGATGGCGGCGGCGCCGGAGGTGCTCAACCACAACATCGAGACCGTGCCCCGGCTCTACCGCCAGGTGCGGCCCCAGGGAGTGTACGAACGCTCGCTGGAACTGCTGCGCCGGGTGCGGGAGGGCTGGCCGCGCACCTACACCAAATCGGGCCTGATGGTGGGCCTGGGGGAAAGCGACACGGAGGTGCACGACGTGATGGCCGATCTGCGCGCCCAGGCCGTCGACATCGTGACGATCGGCCAGTACCTCTCTCCCGGCCCCAAACACCTGGCGGTACAGCGATTCGTCGCCCCTGAGGTGTTCGAGGGCTTCCGACGCCACGGGGAAGCCGACCTGGGCTTCCTGCAGGTGGTGAGCAGTCCGCTCACCAGGAGCAGCTACCACGCCGGCGAGGTGCGGCGCCTGATGCGCGAGCACCCGCGCTGAGAAAGGCCGGACTCCCTCACCCTTCCCCTGGCCCTCTCCATCAGCTGCAGCACCACCTGGCTGCCGCATCGATCGCCGTAGCCGGGATGAACAACGACGACAAGTTTGCCGCGTTCAAGATGGTCTACGAGGACTTCTGAACCAGTCCCGCAGGCCTGCTCAGGCCGCCGCCACGGCTTGCCGTTGGGCCAGACCCACCGTGGCCTTCTCGCTGGGGGGCACCAGCACCTGGAAACGTCCCTTCCAGGTGGGCCATTCGGCCAGGATCGCCGCGGCCTTGGTGCTACCGGTGGCCTGCAGGTGGGCCTCCAGCAGGGGCCGCAGCAGCCCTTCCTGCTCGGGGGTGGTGAGGGGCACCATCTCCACCGACTCGGGATTGAGGCGGGCCGCCAGGCCGCCGGTCTCGTCCAGCAGGAAGGCCACCCCGCCAGTCATGCCGGCGGCCACGTTGCGGCCGGTGCCGCCGAGCACCACCACCACACCGCCGGTCATGTACTCGCAGCAGTGGTCGCCGACCCCCTCCACCACGGTGCGGGCGCCACTGTTGCGCACGGCGAAGCGCTCGCCGGCCCGGCCGAGGGCGAACAGCTCACCTCCCGTGGCGCCGTAGAGGCAGGTGTTGCCGAGGATCACCTGGGCCCCGGGATCGGTGCCGCCGGCCGGTGGCACCACGGTGATGCGACCACCATTGATGCCCTTGCCCACGTAGTCGTTGGCCTCCCCCACGAGGCGCAGGTCCATGCCCTGGAGCATGAAGGCACCGAAGCTCTGGCCCGCCGCGCCGTTGAAGGTGAGGGCGAGGCCCCCCTGGAAGCCGGTGTTGCCGTGCAGGGCAGCGATCTCGCCGGCCAGGCGGGCCCCCACACTGCGGTCGGTGTTGGCGATCGGCAGCTGACGCACGACGTGGCCGTGACCCTCGATCGCCGCGCACACGTCCGGATCGGCCAGCAGCTGGTCCTCAAGGACCGGGCCGTTGTCATGGGCGACGTCGTCGTGGCGCAGCCAGGAGCGGTCGGCGGCGGAAGGGATCGGATCGAGCAGGCAGGAGAGGTCGAGGGCACCGGTCTTGGTGAGGCGGATGGCGCGGGGAGCCAGCAGATCGGTGCGGCCGATCAGGTCCTCGAGGCGGGCCACGCCCAGCACGCTGAGCAGCTGCCGCACCTCCTCGGCCACAAAGACAAAGAAGTTGACGACAGACTCGGGCAGGCCGGTGAAGCGCTTGCGCAGGGCTTCCTTCTGGGTGGCAACCCCCACCGGGCAGTTGTTGGTGTGGCAGACGCGGGCCATGATGCAGCCCTCGGCGATCATGGCCACCGAGCCGAAGCCGAACTCCTCGGCCCCGAGCAGGGCAGCGATCAGCACGTCCCAACCGCTCTTGAGGCCCCCATCGGCCCGCAGAAGCACCCGGTCCCGCAGGCCGTTCTCCAGCAGGCTGCGATGCACTTCCGTCAGACCCAGTTCCCAGGGGCTGCCGGCATGCTTGATCGAACTCAGCGGCGAGGCTCCGGTGCCGCCGTCGTGGCCGGAGATCTGGATCACATCCGCATTGGCCTTGGCCACACCGGCGGCGATCGTGCCGATGCCGATCTCGGCCACCAACTTCACGGAGACCCGTGCGGCGGGATTCACCTGATGCAGGTCGTGGATCAGCTGGGCCAGATCCTCGATGGAATAGATGTCGTGGTGCGGGGGCGGTGAGATCAAGGCGACGCCGGGCTTGCTGTTGCGCAGCCAGGCGATGTAGGCATCCACCTTCGGGCCAGGGAGCTGGCCGCCTTCGCCGGGCTTGGCACCCTGGGCCACCTTGATCTCCAGTTGCCGGCCGCTGCGCAGGTAGGCCGGGGTGACGCCGAAGCGCCCCGAGGCGATCTGCTTGATGGCGGAGCAGGCGCTGTCGCCGTTGCGCAGGCCGCGCAGGGTGGGCAGGGTGGCTGAATGGCCGTCGACGTCGACGTCGTGGAGGGGGTGGTAGCGGGCCGGATCCTCCCCGCCCTCGCCGCAGTTGCTCTTGCCGCCGATGCGGTTCATCGCCACCGCCAGCACCTCGTGGGCCTCCCGGGAGAGAGCCCCGAGGCTCATGCCACCGGTGCAGAAGCGGCTGCAGATGCTCTCGACACTCTCCACCTGCTCGATGGGCAGGGGCACCGGGGCCGCTTTGAGTTCGAGCAGGTCGCGCAGCGCGGTCACCGGCCGGTTCTCCAGCAGGGTGCGGTAAGTGGAGAAGTGGTCGTAGCCGGGGCCCGCCGCCACGGCGGCGTGCAGGGCCTTGGACATCTCCGGGTTGTTGAGGTGGAACTCCCCGCCGGTGCGGTACTGCACGAAGCCCATGAACTCCAGCTTGGTGCGGTTCAGCTCGGGGTAGGCCTTGGCATGGAACGCCAGGGTCTCGCTGGCCAGATCGTGCAGGCTGAGGCCGGCGACCCGGCTGGTGGTGCCGGTGAAGGCCAGATTGATCAGATCCGCACCGATGCCGATGGCTTCGAAGATCTGGGCGCCGTGGTAGCTGGCGAGCAGGGAGATTCCCATCTTTGAAAGGATCTTTCGCAGCCCCTCCTCGAGGGCCTTGCGCACGTTGGCCTGGGCGCTCTCAGCGTCGAGGCGGGAAAGCTTGCCCCGCTCGATCATGGACTGGGTGCGCGGATGGGCCAGCCAGTGGCGGGTGGTCTCCCAGGTGAGCCACGGGCAGACCGCACTGGCGCCGTAGCCAATCAGGCAGGCCAGGTGGTGGGTGCTCCAGCACTGGGCGGTGTCCACCACTAGGGAGCACTGCAGGCGCAGGCCGAGCCGCAGCAGGTGGTGGTGCACGGCGCCCACCCCCAGCAGGGGCGGGATCGCCGTGGTGCCGGCGGAAATGCCGCCATCAGGGCGGTCGGAGAGCACCAGGATCTGGAGGCCGCTGCGCACGGCCGCCTCGGCCTCGAAGCAGAGGCGATGCAGGGCCTGCTCAAGGCCGTCGGGGCCGCTGGCCACCGGCAGGAGCGTGGAGAGGGTGGTGAGCCCAAGGCCGTGGGAGCCCAGGGCCTGGAGTTCGGCCTCGTTGAGCACTGGGGTGGTGAGATGCAGCACGGCGGCGCCGGAGGCATCCGGCCGCAGGGCCGAACCGCGCCGGCCCAGGTGCATTTCCAGGCTCATGACCAGCTTCTCGCGCAGCGGGTCGATGGGGGGGTTCGTGACCTGGGCGAAGCGCTGCTTGAAGTAGTCGTAGAGGAGATGGGGCTTTGAGGAAAGCACCGCCAGGGGGATGTCGTCGCCCATGCAGTAGGTGGGTTCCTTGCCCTGGCCGGCCATGTCCTCGATCACCAGATCCAGGTCCTCGGCCGTGAAGCCGAAGGCCGTTTGCTGCTGCAGGAGCTCCAGGTCGCCCAGGGAACGCTCCTTCTGCCAGGTGCCGGGGGTGAGGCTGCGGCGATGGTCGAGCAGCCAACCGGCATAGGGAAGTCGGGCCGCAGTCTCCTCCTTGACATCCCAGTTGCGCAGCAGCCGATGCTGCTCCAGGTCCACTGCCAGCATCTGGCCGGGGCCGAGGCGCCCCTTCTCGATGATGCGGGATTCCTCCAGTTCGACCACGCCCGTCTCTGAGCCCATCACCACGTAGCCGTCGCTGGTGATGCAGTAACGGGCCGGACGCAGGCCGTTGCGATCCAGGGTGGCCCCCACCATGCGGCCATCACTGAAGACCAGCAGGGCGGGGCCGTCCCAGGGCTCCTGCAGACAGGCGCTGTATTCGTAGAAGGCCTTGATCGCCGGCCGCTCATCGAGCTCGGGCTGGTCGCGGAAGGCCTCCGGCACAAGGGTGAGCAGGCTGTCGGTGATCGGCCGGCCGCTGCGCACCATCAGCTCGAGGGTGGCGTCGAGGTTGGCCGAATCGCTGAAGGCGGCGTTGACCAGGGGCCGCAGGTCCCGGGCGGCATCGCCCCAGACGGCCTCGAGATGGGATTCGGCGGCCCTGGCCCAGTTGATGTTGCCCAGCAGCGTGTTGATCTCGCCGTTATGGCCCAGCAGGCGCATCGGCTGGGCCAGGGGCCAGCGGGGGAGGGTGTTGGTGCTGAAGCGGCGGTGGTACACCGCAAAGGCGACGCTGAACCTTTCGTCCCGGAGGTCGGCGTAAAAGGCATCGAGCACCTCCGAACGCACCATGCCCTTGTAGACGACGGTGCGACCGCTGATCGAAGCGAAATAGAGATCCGTGGTGTCGTCGCCCCACACCTCCCTCACCCTGTCGACGGCGCGGCGCCGCAGGCGGAACAGCAGGGATTCGAGGGCGTCCAGATCGGCCATGACGCCGGGCACGGCATCGGGGGCGGCCAGCAGCCACTGCTCGATGACGGGGGCGTTCTCCCGGGCGAGGGGCCCGAGCACCTCGGGGAGGACGGGGACCTCCCTCCAGCCCAGGCTCAGGAGCCCCAGGCGCTCGGCTTCCTCATCGCAGATCCGGCGGGCCAGATCGCGCCGCTCCCCATCCGAAGGCAGGAACAGCATCCCCAGGCCCCGCACCATCGCCGTGGAGGCGGCAGCCGCCGGCCACACGGCCTCCAGATAGCTCCAGGGAATCGCGGTGAGCAGTCCGGCCCCGTCGCCGGAATCTCCATCGCCACCGCAGCCGCCCCGGTGCTCCATGCAGCGCAGGCCCCGCAGGGCCTGCTGGAGCACCCAGTGGTTCGGGACCCCATCGAGGTGGGCCAGGAATCCAACGCCACACGCATCCGTTTCTCCAGGGCCTGGGGCCGAGCTGTCGCGATGGGGCCAGACAGGAGCAGAGGAGGACATAGGCCGATTTGGTGCTGCTGAAACGGTGCTGGAGAAGGCTTGAAAAGAGCAAGCCTAAAGAAGCCGGTAGGGAAGGTCTGCCGAGGAGCTGCCGTGTCACCCGTGCAGCAGCCGTGTCCGCGACGACAGGGCGAGTACGGATCCTAGGCAGCCACCCCTTCCCTACAGCAGTGGGACTAACTTTTTCCGTTCAGCGGAAGAACCCTTCGATGGCCAGGACCCTTCCGATCGCCCTGGCCCTGCTGGCCCTGATTGGAGCGCCGTCGCTCACCCGGGCGGCCCCGCCACCGATGCCGCCAGCCCTGCCGGAGCTGGAACCCCCGCGCCCCAGCCGGCCGGAGCCGGTGCGGTTGGCCCCCACGGCGGAGGTCGGTGGCACCCGGCTGGCGCTCAACGGACGCAGCCAGCAGGCCGCCTGGCGCTGGGGGGGCCAGGACCCCCGCCAACCGCAGACGTTGTGGCTGCCCCTGGAGGTGCTGGAAGGCCAACTGGGTTTCAGCAGCCGGTCGAGCCCCGACGGCGGCCTGGCGCTGGAATGGTTCGGCCGGGAGCTGGTGGTGCCCCCCGGCCAGCAGCGGTCGCTGGCGGATGAGGTGGCCGTCGATGTGGCGGGGATCCTGCGGGACGTCGGTGTGGCGGTGGAGCGCCGCGGTGACCTGTTGGATCTGCGCCTGCCGGCGCCCCGCCTGCTCCAGGTCCGCAGCTCGGAGCAAGCCGGCTTCCGGCGGGTGGTGCTCGACCTCGACGGGCCCACCCTGGTGCGCAACAGCGAAGGCGCCGTCCAGCTGGCCCTGTTCAGCCGATCCGACCAGCTGGCCCAGCTCACCGCCCGGGGCCTGCGCACCGGCGCCAACGGCGCAGACCTGAACCTGAGCGTCCCGGGCGGAGCCGCTCCCCTGCGGCTGTTCACCCTGGGGGAGCCGGCCCGGGTGGTCATCGACCTGCCGCAGAGCGGAGCCACCGCCGGCACGTCACCGGCGGCCGCGTCGCCGATCGATCCCCGGCTGCTGGCACTGCTGGGACCCCAGCTGCGCTGGGACCAGCAGGTGCGTGCCGTTGGCGGCACCAGGGTGCTGGTCAACGCCGTCAGGATCGATCCACGCAGCGGGCCCCTGGAACTGCGGACCCTCAGCCGCCCCGACGGCATGGCGGGGCTGAGCTCCCTGACCTCCCTGGCAGAGCGGCAGGATGCCCTGGTGGCCATCAATGGCGGTTTCTTCAACCGGGTGCGCCGGCTGCCCCTCGGCGCCCTGCGGAACCAGGGCCGCTGGCTTTCCGGGCCGATCCTCAATCGCGGCGCCGTGGGCTGGGAGTCCCGCAGCCTGCCGCGCTTCGGGCGCCTGCGGCTGGACGAATGGATCAGCGATGAGCGTGACCAGCGCTGGCCGCTGCTGAGCGTGAACAGCGGCTACACCCAGCGGGGGCTGAGCCGCTACACGGCTCAATGGGGCAGGTTCTACCAGGCCCTGACCGGCTCGGAGATGGGCGTACTGCTGAGCAGCGGCCGCGTGCAGCGGCGGATCGGCAGTCAGGAGCTGGCGGCGGGGGTGCCGCTGCGGCCGGAGGACACCCTCGTGGTGGCCCGCGGCGGGGCCGTCCTGCCCTGGAGCGAAGGGGAGCCGTTGCGCCTTGAGAGCCGCCCCAGCGACCCGTTGGGCAACGCCACCTCCGTGATGGGAGGCGGGCCGCTGCTGCTCCAGAACGGCCGCATCGTGCTGAACGGCAGCGCCGAAGGGTTCGGAGCCGCCTTCCTGAGCCAGGGGGCCCCCCGCACGGTGGTGGGCAGCGATGGCACCCTCCTGTGGCTGGTGACCCTGGAGGGCGCCGGGGGAGGCGCCGGCCCCACCCTCTCCGAGACCGCCCTGCTGCTGCTGCAGCTGGGCCTGGTGGATGCGCTCAACCTCGACGGCGGCAGTTCCACGGGCCTGGTCATGGGCGGCAGCCACCGGGTGAAAGGCCGGGGTGTGGCCGGTTCGGTCCACAACGGGCTGGGTCTGGTGCCGATCGGGACCGGCGAGGCGGCCACCAGCCAGCGGCTGGCAGACTGAGCCGATTCGCCTCCCCACCGTGCCAAGGGGCCACAGCCTTCGCCTCACCCCCGCAGCCGCCGCGGAGCTGTGCCGGCAGGCGGCCGTGGCGGGCACCCCGGGGCTGATGCACCTGGAGCTGCTGGAGGGCGCCTGCGAGGCCTGGGCGATCCGGCTGCGCCCCGGCCACCTGGCCGGGACCCCCGTGGCCCGCGCCGACGGCATCACCGTCTATTCCCCCGGCGAGCAGTTGGCCCTGCTGCAGGGCCTGCAGCTCGACTACAGGGGCGACCTCAGCGGCGGCGGCTTTCTGGTGCGCTCCGGGCGGGGTGTGCGCAGCTGCGCCTGCGGGGCCGCTTTCAGCCGGGAAACCTGAGGAGGACGGCGACGAAGTAAGGTGTCGGATTGTCGAAACGGTCGGCCACCCGACCCGTCCACTCAGACGTCCACACCGAGCAGCACCCCGGCTTTCGATGCCCACTATTCAACAGCTGATCCGCACCGAGCGGCAGCGTCTCACCCGCAAGACGAAGTCGCCCGCCCTGCGCGCCTGCCCCGAGCGGCGTGGCGTCTGCACCCGGGTTTACACCTCCACCCCGAAGAAGCCCAACTCAGCGCTGCGCAAAGTGGCCCGGGTGCGCCTCACCTCCGGTTTCGAGGTGACGGCCTACATCCCCGGCATCGGCCACAACCTTCAGGAGCATTCAGTGGTTCTGATCCGCGGCGGCCGCGTCAAGGATCTGCCCGGTGTCAGATATCACATCATCCGCGGCACCCTCGACACCTCCGGGGTCAAGGACCGGCGGCAGTCCCGCTCCAAGTACGGCGCCAAGACACCGAAGGCCTGAGCCTTCGCTTCACCGGCCTGCCCGCGGCCGGATCAGCCCTCTCCTGCTTTTTCTCCTTCCGTTCCATGTCCCGCCGCAACGCCGCCGAGAAACGCCCGGTTCTCCCGGATCCTCAGTTCAACAGCCGCCTGGCCTCAATGATCGTGGCCCGGCTGATGAAGCACGGCAAGAAATCCACGGCCCAGCGCATCCTTTCGGATGCCTTCACCCTGATCAACGAGCGCACCGGCGCCGATCCACTTGAGTTGTTCGAAACGGCGGTCCGCAACGCCACCCCCCTGGTGGAAGTGCGCGCCCGGCGGGTCGGGGGCGCCACCTATCAGGTGCCGATGGAAGTCCGCCAGGAGCGGGGCACCGCCATGGCGCTCCGCTGGCTGGTCAACTTCTCCCGGGCCCGCAACGGCCGGAGCATGGCCCAGAAACTGGCGGGTGAACTGATGGACGCGGCCAACGAAGCCGGCAGTGCCGTCAGAAAGCGGGAGGAGACCCACAAGATGGCCGAAGCCAACAAGGCCTTCGCCCACTACCGCTACTAAGCCGCCCTGAGGGGCCGGATCCCTGGGCTGATCCGGTTCCAACAGATCGCCCCATCCCCGGTCTGTAAAGTTACGCCCGTTTTTTGTCGACCCACCCCCGGAGAACTTTCCCGTGGCCCGCGCCTACCCCCTAGAACGCGTCAGAAATATCGGTATCGCCGCTCATATCGACGCGGGCAAGACCACCACAACCGAACGGATTCTGTTTTATTCCGGGGTGGTCCACAAGATGGGCGAGGTGCACGATGGCGCCGCCGTCACCGACTGGATGGAGCAGGAGCGCGAACGGGGGATCACCATCACCGCTGCCGCCATCTCCACCAGCTGGAAGGAGAACCGGATCAACATCATCGACACCCCCGGCCACGTCGATTTCACGATCGAAGTGGAGCGCTCGATGCGGGTGCTCGACGGAGTCGTCGCGGTGTTCTGCGCCGTCGGTGGCGTGCAGCCCCAGTCGGAAACCGTCTGGCGCCAGGCCGACCGCTACAACGTGCCCCGGATCGTGTTCGTCAACAAGATGGACCGTACCGGCGCCAACTTCCTGAAGGTCTACGAGCAGATCAAGGATCGCCTCAAGGCCAACGCCGTGCCGATCCAGCTGCCGATCGGCGCTGAGGGTGATCTCAAGGGCATCATCGACCTGGTCCGTAACAAGGCGATCATCTACACCAATGATCTCGGCACGGACATCATCGAAGGGGAGATTCCCGCCGACATGCTGGACGAGGCCGCAGAGTGGCGTCAGAAGCTGATGGAGTCGGTGGCCGAAACCGACGAAGAGCTGATCGAAGCCTTCCTGGAAAACGGTGAGCTCACCGAGGAGCAGCTGATGCGTGGCATCCGCCTCGGGGTGCTGCAGCACGGCATGGTCCCCATCCTCTGCGGCTCCGCCTTCAAGAACAAGGGTGTCCAGCTGGTGCTTGATGCGGTGGTCGACTATCTCCCCGCCCCCGTCGATGTGCCGCCGATCCATGGTCTCCTGGCCGACGGCAGCGAAGCCACCCGTCCCTGCGACGACACCGCCCCCTTCAGTGCCCTGGCCTTCAAGGTCATGGCCGACCCCTACGGCAAGCTCACCTTCATCCGCATGTACAGCGGCGTGCTGCAGAAGGGCAGCTACGTGCTCAACTCCACCAAGGACAAGAAGGAGCGCATCTCCCGCCTGATCCTGCTGAAGGCCGATGAGCGCGAGGAGGTGGACGAGCTGCGGGCCGGCGACCTGGGCGCTGTGCTCGGCCTCAAGGACACCACAACGGGCGATACCCTCTGCGTCGATTCCGACCCAATCATCCTGGAATCCCTGTTCATCCCCGAACCGGTGATCTCCGTGGCCGTGGAGCCCAAGACCAAGGGTGACATGGAGAAACTCGGTAAGGCCCTGCAGTCCCTCTCCGAAGAAGACCCCACCTTTCGGGTCTCCACCGATCCGGAAACCAACCAGACCGTGATCGCCGGCATGGGCGAGCTGCACCTGGAGATCCTGGTCGACCGCATGCTGCGGGAGTTCAAGGTGGAGGCCAACATCGGCGCGCCCCAGGTCTCTTACCGGGAAACCATCCGCGGCAGTGCCAAGGGCGAGGGCAAGTTCGCCCGCCAGACAGGCGGCAAGGGCCAGTACGGCCACGTGGTGATCGAAATGCAGCCCGGCGAGCCGGGTTCAGGGTTCGAGTTCGTCAACAAGATTGTTGGTGGCATCGTTCCCAAGGAGTACATCGGACCGGCGGAAGCCGGCATGAAGGAAACCTGCCAGTCCGGTGTGATTGCCGGTTTCCCCATGATCGATGTCCGGGTCACCATGGTGGACGGCTCCTATCACGACGTCGACTCTTCGGAGATGGCGTTCAAGATCGCCGGTTCCTTGGCCTTCAAGGATGGCGTCAAGAAGTGCAATCCCGTACTGCTTGAGCCGATGATGAAGGTTGAGGTCGAGGTCCCCGAGGATTACCTCGGTTCGGTCATCGGCGACCTCTCCTCCCGCCGCGGTCAGGTCGAAGGACAGTCCGTCGATAACGGGCAGTCCAAAGTCCAGTCCAAAGTGCCTCTGGCCGAGATGTTCGGCTACGCCACCCAGCTCCGATCCATGACCCAGGGTCGGGGTATTTTCTCGATGGAGTTCAGTCATTACGAGGAAGTTCCTCGCAATGTGGCTGAAGCCATCATCTCCAAGAATCAGGGCAATTCCTGATCTTTCTTTCCATCCAACCCACCCCCCCGATTCTTTCCTTCCATGGCACGCGAGAAGTTCGAGAGGAACAAGCCTCACGTCAACATCGGCACCATCGGTCACGTTGACCACGGCAAGACCACCCTCACCGCCGCCATCACCAACGTGCTGGCGTCCCAGGGCATGGCCAAGGCCCAGGCCTACGACGAGATCGATGGCGCCCCTGAGGAGAAGGAGCGGGGGATCACGATCAACACGGCTCACGTCGAGTACGAGACCGCCAAGCGTCACTACGCTCACGTCGACTGCCCGGGCCACGCCGACTACGTCAAGAACATGATCACCGGTGCCGCCCAGATGGACGGCGCCATCCTGGTGGTCGCCGCCACTGACGGCCCCATGGCCCAGACGAAGGAGCACATCCTTCTGGCCAAGCAGGTGGGCGTGCCCGCCCTGGTGGTGTTCCTGAACAAGAAGGACATGGTCGACGACGAGGAGATTCTCGAGCTCGTCGAACTGGAGATGCGTGAACTGCTCAGCAGCTACGACTTCCCCGGCGACGACATCCCCGTGATCGCCGGTTCGGCCCTGAAGGCCCTCGAGTACATCCAGGCTGGCCAGAAGGCCGTGCGTGGCGAAGACGAGTGGGTCGACAAGATCCTCGACCTGATGGATGCGGTCGACGAAGCCATCCCCGAGCCCGAGCGTGAGATCGACAAGCCCTTCCTGATGGCCGTCGAAGACGTCTTCTCGATCACCGGTCGCGGCACCGTCGCCACCGGCCGTATCGAGCGCGGCAAGGTGAAGGTGGGCGAAACCGTCCAGATCGTGGGCATCCGCGACACGCGGGAAACCACCGTCACCGGTGTGGAGATGTTCCGCAAGCTGCTCGACGAGGGCATGGCCGGCGACAACGTCGGTCTGCTCCTGCGCGGCATCCAGAAGGAAGACATCGAGCGCGGCATGGTGCTGGTGAAGCCCAACTCCATCAAGCCCCACACCAAGTTCGAAGGCGAGGTCTACGTGCTCAAGAAAGAAGAGGGTGGCCGTCACACCCCCTTCTTCGCCGGCTACCGCCCGCAGTTCTACATCCGCACCACCGACGTGACCGGTCAGATCACCGCCTTCACCGCCGATGACGGCACCAACGTGGAGATGGTGATGCCCGGTGACCGCATCAAGATGAGCGCCGAGCTGATCTGCCCGGTCGCCATCGAGCAGGGCATGCGCTTCGCCATCCGCGAGGGCGGCCGCACCATCGGTGCAGGCGTGGTGTCCAAGATCGTTCTGTGAGGCTGATCTAGCCTTTGCTCGGGAGCATCGCCCTGGCGATGCTCCCTTTTCGGAACCACCGGTTCCCCGTGCACCTCGACAACCCGTTTCAGCGGCGCTGCCGCCGCCCTTCGCCCGCGATTCCCTTCCGATGACCGCTTCCATTCCCCAGCAGAAGATCCGCATCCGCCTGAAGGCCTTCGATCGCCGCATGCTGGATCTCTCCTGCGAAAAAATCATCGAAACCGCCGATCACACCGCCGCCACAGCGATCGGTCCGATCCCCCTGCCCACCAAACGGAAGATTTACTGCGTGCTGCGCTCGCCTCACGTCGACAAGGATTCCCGTGAGCACTTCGAGACCCGCACCCACCGCCGGATCATCGACATCTACAGCCCGAGCTCCAAGACCATCGATGCGCTGATGAAGCTTGACCTGCCGAGCGGCGTGGACATCGAAGTCAAACTCTGATGGCGATGGGGCCATCTCGCCTTCGCCGCGCAGGTCGGTCTTTCTAGGATCATCCCAAACACGAGATGCTCTGGTTGATCCTTTCGTTCCCGCCCCGCAATCGCCCCTTCCCAGCTGCCGCCAGCGGCATCCTCCGCGCGTGACTGATCTGGCCGTCAGGGAACTGCCCCTGTTCCCCCTGCCTGATGTGGTGCTCTTCCCCCAGGAGGTGCTGCCGCTCCACATCTTCGAGCCGCGCTACCGCATGATGCTGCGCACGGCGATGTCGGAGGACAGACGCTTCGGAGTGGTGCGCTGGGACCCCCAGAGCAAACGGATGGCCGAGGTGGGCTGCTGTGCCGAAATCCTCCACTGCCAGGTGCAGGACGACGACCGCAGCAACATCGTGACCATGGGCCAGCAGCGCTTCCGGGTCCTCGACATCGTGCGCGATACGCCGTTCCGGGTGGGCATGGTCAGATGGATCGAGGACACCGTGAGCGAAAGCCATGAGGACCTTGAGACCCTCACCAGCTCGGTCACCCGGGCCCTGCGGGACGTCGTCGATCTCACCGGCAAGCTGATCGGCAAGCCTTCATCCCTGCCCGCCGATCTGCCCGATCTGCCCCGGGAGCTCTCCTTCTGGATCGGTGCCCATCTCGGCGGCCCGGTGGCCGATCACCAGCAGGCCCTGCTTGAGATCACCGACACCGGCGAGCGCCTGCGCCAGGAATACGAACTGCTCGACCAGACCAGGCGGCAGCTGGCGGCCCGCACCGTCCTCAAGGACACCTTCTCCAACCTCGGCGACGGCAGCGGCGAGGACTGAGCCATGGCAAGCCTCCTTTCGGGCAGCGTCCTGCTGTCCCTCCTCCTGACGGGGGGTGTCCTTGCGGCGGTCCTGGTGGCCCTGCTCTGGCAGCGCCGGTCGAGGGCCTACCTGTCGCCGGCCAGCGTGGCCGCCGCCTACGACCGTTGGACGGACGACCGGCTGCTGGAGCGCCTCTGGGGCGAGCATGTGCATCTGGGGCACTACGGCAATCCCCCCGAACCGCGGGATTTCCGGGCCGCCAAGGCCGCCTTCGTCCACGAACTGGCCCGCTGGAGCGGCTTCGACCGTCTGCCCCCCGGCAGCCGGGTGCTGGATGTGGGCTGCGGTATCGGCGGCAGCGCCCGGATCCTGGCCCGGGAGTACGGCTTCGAGGTGCTGGGCATCAGCATCAGTCCGGCCCAGATCGCCCGGGCCCGGGAACTCACCCCGGCCGACCTGCCGGGCTGCCGCTTCGCCGTCATGGATGCCCTGGCCCTGGAGTTGCCGGACGGGAGCCCTGAGGCGGGATTCGACGCGGTCTGGAGTGTGGAGGCCGGCCCCCACATGCCCGACAAGCAGGGCTATGCCGATGAGATGCTGCGCGTGCTCAAACCGGGCGGATGCCTGGCGGTGGCCGACTGGAACCGCCGTGACCCGGCCGTCGCCCCGATGAACCGCCTGGAACGCTGGGTGATGCGCCAGCTGCTGGATCAGTGGGCCCATCCGGAGTTCGCCAGCATCCCTTCCCTGAGAAGTCATCTGGAGGCCAGCCCCTGGAACCGTGGCCTGCCCATCCGCACGGCTGACTGGACCGTGCCCACCCTGCCTTCCTGGGTGGATTCCATCCTCGAGGGGGTGCGCCGCCCAGGGGCGGTGATGGGTCTGGGACCGGGGGCCGTTGTGCAGGGACTGCGGGAAACGCCGACGCTGCTGTTGATGCACTGGGCCTTCCGCACCGGTCTGATGCAGTTCGGCGTCTTCCGCGGGCCGCTCCCTGCAAGTGATGGCGCCCGGCGGCCGTCGCCTTGATCCCCGCTCCAGCCCACAAGACCGCAGCACCTACATCCCAGGCCTCAGGACCCCTTGTCTTCGGTGGCGAGGTTGGTGAGGGGGTAGGCGCCGAAGAGGGCCAGATGCTCACAGAGGGGGGTGAGATCGGCGATGGCCCCCTCCAGGGGAGCGGCACCCTCGGGAAGTTCGAGATCGACGAAGAAGATGTATTCGCCCATTTCCCGCTTCGAGGGGCGCGACTCGATGCGCGTCATGTTCAACCCCTGCCTGGCGAAGCAGCCCAGGGACTCCAGCAGGGCGCCGGGGCGGTTGGAGTGGAGCGAGAAAGCCAGGCTGGCATGGGGACCCCGGTGGGAACGTTCCCCACGGCGGAGCAGCAGGAACCGGGTGCAATTGCCGGCCACATCGTTGATCGGGTAGGCCAGCACCGCGAGGCCATGCTCGGCGGCGGCCTCCAACGAGGCGATGGCGCCCCGGAAGCGGCTGCCCCGCACCAGCCTGGCCGCCTCGGCTGTGGAGCTGGTGGGCAACTGCAGGGCCTGGGACAGCTGTTCCCCCAGCCAAAGACTGCACTGGGCCAGGGCCTGGGGGTGGGAGAGCACCTCGCTGATGGCCTCCAGCGGACCACTGCCCACCAGGGCATGGCGGATGGGCAGCACCAGGGCCCGGGCCACCGCCAGGTCCGGGTGCTCCCAGAGGGCATCGAGGCAGCTGGTGACCCCACCCTCCACGGAGTTCTCCACCGGAACCACCGCCAGGTCGCAATCACCGTCGGCCAGGGCCCGGATCACGGCGCGGATGCCCTGCTGGGGCACGAAGTCCACACCGTCCAGGCCCTCCAGGCCCGCCAATCGCTGCGCCGCCTGCTCACCGTAGGTGCCAACGGGACCGAGAAAGGCGAGACGCATGGCGGGGGGACGGTCTGAGGTGATCGGTAAGATCATGGCCTGCCGGTCCGCAGGCCATGTCCCTGGCCTTCAGCGCCAGCCAGCAACTCGATCTTCCGGTGGCCAGCGAAGCGGATCGCTTGCCCGCCTATCTGGATGACGAGCAGCGGGTGGTGGAGGCGCTGCTCGACCCCAACCAGCTCGAGCCCCTCGGCCCTGGCCGCTACCGCTACACGGTGAGCCAGGTGAAGGTGTTCCAGCTGAAGATCCAGCCGGTGGTGGAGTTGCAGGTCGCACGTCGCAACGGTCGGCTGGAACTGGAGGCCCTCGACTGCCAGCTGGAGGGACTGGGACTGGTGGAGGATTTTCGCCTCGGCCTCTGCTCCTGGCTCGCCGCGGCCGATGGCGGCCTGACGGGCGAGGCCAGCCTGTCGGTGACGGTGAGCCGCCCCACCCTGCTGCAGCTGATCCCCCCCAAGGTGCTGGAGGCCACCGGCCGCTCGGTGCTCGGCGGCATCCTGCTTGGCATCAGGACCCGGGTGAGCCAGCAGCTGCTGGGGGACTTCCAGCGCTGGTGCCGATCGAGCTGAGAAAGCTGCGGCGGTGCAGGGGGGTGGGTCCGAGCCTCAGGATCGCTTCCCGGTGCTGGGGCGTCCCGTAGCCGGCGTGGCGCTCCAGTCCGTAGCCGGGATAGCGCCGGGCCAGGCGCCCCAGCAGGGCATCCCGTTCCTGCTTGGCCAGCACGCTGGCGGCGGCGATCGCAGCGCAGCGGCCATCACCCCCCACCAGGGTGGACTGGGGCCCGGGCCATTCCCGCAGTGGCAGCACTCCATCCACCAGCAGCATCAGGGGCGGCCGGGACAGCCGTTGCAGCGCCCGCAGCATCGCCCATTCCGTGGCCAGTCGCAGCCCCCAGCGATCGATTTCGCTGGCGCTCGCCTGTCCCAGGGCCCAGGCCAGGGCGGCCTGTCGCAGCAGGGGGACCAGGGCCAGCCGGCGCCTGGCCGTCAGGCGCTTGCTGTCGTTGAGACCCGCCGCCACCAGGGGGCCGAGGGCAGTGGACGGCAGCACCACGGCCGCCGCGAACACCGGCCCGAACAGGCTGCCCCGGCCGACCTCATCCACCCCGGCGCAACAGGAAGGATCGAGTCCTCCCCATTCCGGGGCGTCGGATCGCCCGAGGGCATTGGGGCCGCCCCGATCAGCCCGCAGCAGAGGAGCGGCGCCGACGACGACGCGGTTCGCCTGCCTCCCCTGGACCCGCCTCGGCCACAGGCACCGCTGCGGCGGCGGCCGCCGGTGCGGACCTGACGGGGGAGCGGCGGCTGGGCAGCGCCACGCTGACGATCTCGGACTGGGCAGGGGCGTCCTCGGGTTCGAACGGGGCCGGAGTGATCTCCAGGATGGGAACCACGTCGTGGTGATCCTGGGCCTCGGAGGCGTCGGAGACCTCAAAGACTTCGAAGGCCTCTGGGGCTTCGGCCGTGCCGTTGCGCCCCTCGCCGCTCCTGCCGCGGCGACGGCGACGGGTGCCGCTGGCGGCCAGCTGCTGGCGGGCTTCCTCGATCACAGCCTCCGGATCCGCATCGGGACGAATCACGCGCACCATCAGGCTTTCCCCGGTGGGGACCGGATCCAGCAGCAGTGCAGGGCTCAGGCCCATCCAGCCGTAGACCAGCTCCTGCTCCGCGTCCATCGGCACGGCCAGCACCTCAGGTTCCTGGCGGCGCTGGGGGGCATCGGTGGCGGGGATGCTCTCCTGGGAGGGAGCCACGGCGGCGATGCCATGGCTCCCTCCCTCGGAGAACCCACTCGCCGCAGGGGCCTCGGCATCGGAGCCCCTGCCGCCTCGACCGCCGCGCCGCCGACGGCTGCTGCCTCCCCCCTCACCTCCCCCGTTGGCGGGGCTGGCCACTTCGGCCCGGGCTGAGGCCGCCGAACGCACCAGGCCGGAGACCGTGGCCAGGGGCTGGAGGGTGTCCTTACCGGGGAGCACGGCCACATGCCCGAGGCCCCCACAGCTGGGGCAGGCGCGGCCGAACAGCTCATAGATGTTCTGACCCTGGCGTTTGCGGGTCAACTCCACCAGGCCGAGCTCGGTGAGCTGGGCGATCTGAGGACGGGCCGTGTCGTCCCGGGACGCCTGGGTGAAATGCTCAAGTAACTGCAGCTGGTCGCGTCGGGACTCCATGTCGATGAAGTCGATGATCACGACACCGCCGATGTTGCGCAGCTTCAGCTGGCGGGCGATCTCCACCGCCGCTTCGCAGTTGGTCCACAGCACCGTCTCACGGGCGTTGGCCGAGCGGGTGAAAGATCCGGAGTTGACGTCAATGACCGTCAGAGCCTCGGTGGGCTCGATGATCACGTACCCGCCGGAGGGGAGATCAACCCGGGGCTTGAGGGCATCGCGGATGGCCGCGTTAACCCGGTAGTGCTCCAGGATCTCGGTGGATTCGCTGTGAGGCTCCACCAGGAGATTGGCCTGGTCGGAGCCGAGGAACGCATTGACCCGCGCCACGGCATCGGGGCTGTCCACCACCACCCGCAGCACATCGGGGCTGTAAAGGTCGCGCAGCACCCGGTGGATGAAATCCTCGTCGCGGTTGAGCAGCACCGGCGGCGACGCCGTCTCGGCGGCCTGCTGAATCGACTCCCACTGGCGCAGCAGACCCTCGAGGTCGTCGATCAGCATGTCTTCGCTGACGTCCTCGGCCTCGGTGCGGATCAGCAGGCCGGCTCCGGGGGGCTTGATCAGCACACCAAGGGCCCGCAACCGGTTGCGCTCGTTCTCGCCGTCGATGCGGCGGGAGATATTGACCCCCTGGCCGTGGGGCTGGAGCACCAGGAAGCGACCCGGCAGGGAGAGGTTGCCGGTGAGGCGCGGCCCCTTGGTGCCCGTGGGCTCCTTCATCACTTGGACGAGCACCTTCTGCCTGGGCTCGAGCAGCTCGGTGATGCCGGCGCCACCCTTCTTCAGACGCAGGGGCCCGAGGTCGGTGATGTGGATGAAGCCGTTCTTCTCGCTTTCTCCGATATTGACGAAAGCCGCATCGATCCCGGGCAACACGTTTTCAACGGTGCCGAGATAGACGTCGCCGATCTGATAGCGACCCTGGGCGACGATCAGTTCATCAACGCGTTCGTCGTTGAGCACTGCGGCGATCCGCAACTGCTCAGCGATGACGATCTGCTGGGGCATGGAGGAAATGGTGGGCTCAGTGGAGCCCTGCCAAAGGGCGGGTGGAGGGAAGGAATCGGACGCCGACCGTGGCGGTCGTGCAGCCACAAGAGAGGAACAGTCCAGACCCAGGAAGCAATGGGGTCGGCTGTTGACCTGTTACAAACCTCTGGAGCCAGGGGCCTGAGGGGAAGCAAAGACGTCGTCGGGCCGGCAGCGTGGCGAAAAGGATGACTTCCCTTCCCGATGCGAAGCAACGAAGACCGAACCATGCCGTGTTGACTGAAATCGCGCTTTCGCCGAGGAGCTTCTAGAAAGCATCCCTTTTGCAGAAGCGTCTGGGCGGACGAGGGAGAAGGGAGGGATCCCTGCCATTCCTTTGTCCGTCTAGGGCGAACTTAGCATGTGTCCAGCCGGAGGCAACGGCGCTGGACCGGCCCCAGCACAAGGGGCTGGCCGAGGGACTCGCCCAGCCAGTGGCGCAGGTGCTCGGGCCGCAGACTGCGGCCCTGGGGATCCACGGCGGCCTCCAGATCCAGTACCTGCACGGCTGCCCGCTGACTCTGGGCCTCCGGCTGCGCTGGGCGGAGGTCGAGCAGGTAGGGGCGGCAGTCCCGCTGACGGGGTCGGCCCTTCTTGTCCTTGTCTTGCCAGGGCAGGGTGGTGGCGTCCAGCAGGGCGGCGATGGCGGCCGGCCACTGAAGCGACGCCGAAGCCGGCTGATCCGGCGCCGGAAGCAGGGTGATCCGCCAGTGGGCGGCGCGGATCTGCTGGGCCAGGCCGGGGGTCGCCAGGGGCACCGCCTGCACCGAGAGCAAGGTCAGCTCGGCGCTGAGTTCCTCCTGGAGACGCTGGCGGGCCGATTCCGGGTCGATCGGGGCGGCGAAGTCGAGGTCGAGCCACTCTCCCAGACCCTCCACCCCCAGGGGCAGGGGCAGCGCCATCTGCAGCCGCGGCAGGGGGTGGAATCCGCCCGTGAAACTCACCGGCAGGCCACTGCGCCGCAGGGCGCGCTCCAGCAGCCGCAGGGTGTCGAGATGGCTGATCAGAGCCAGGGACCCGGTCTTGGCGAACCCGAAGCGAAGCCGGCAGAGGCGCTCACTGGCCGGTGCCCGCGGTGGGATCGGCGGCGGAATCGGGGGGGGCGGGATCACCACGTTGTGGCCCAGCTCCGGGCCGCAGACGCCGCAGCTGCTGCAGCCATCGAAGGAGCAATCCGGGACCACAGCGGCCGCCAGGGCCCGGCGGAGGTCCTCGGCCAGCCAGGCCTTGTCGACGCCGGAATCGATGTGGTCCCAGGGGAGGGGCTGGCGGCAGAAGGCCTCAAGGCCGGCGCCGGCGAAGGCCTCCGCCGCGCCCCAGCCGCCCATCTCCAGGGCGCGGTAGGAGCCCCCCAGGCCGGCGTCCTCGATGGCGCCGGTCCAGGCGGCATGGGTGCGGTCGGCGGACTCGAACCAGGCATCCAGTCCCGCGCCGGCCCGCCAGGCCGCCTCGATCACCGGCGCCAGCCGCCGATCACCGCGACCCACGAAGTCCTCCACCGCTGAAAGGCGCACGTCGGTGGTGTTGGTCTTGAGGCCCCGCAGGGGCCGCAGGGCGTCGCGCAGCAACTGCTGCCGGCGCCGGAACTCCGCCGTGGACACGCTGTGCCACTGGAACGGCGTGTGGGGCTTGGGGGTGAAATTGCTGATCGTCAGGTTGAGCTGCAGCCGGCCCAGATCACGGCACTGCTGCTGCAACCCCCGGCAGGTGTCGACGATGCCGAGCACATCGGCATCGGTCTCGCCCGGCAGGCCGATCATGAAATAGAGCTTCACCCGGCTGTAGCCGTTCTCCATGGCGGTGCGGATGCCGCGCAGCAGTTCCGCATCGGTGAGCCCCTTGTTGATGATGTCTCGCAGGCGCTGGGTGCCGGCCTCGGGGGCGAAGGTGAGCCCGGCCCGACGGGTGCCGCCGAGGATGTGGGCGATGGAGTTGTCGAAGCGGTCGACCCGCTGGCTGGGCAGGGTGAGGCTGACGTTGTGCTCCGCCAGCCGGTTGCGCAGCTCCACCCCCACCGCCGGCAGGGACAGGTAATCGCTGCAGCTGAGGGACAGCAGGGAGAAATCGCTGTAGCCGGTGCGCAGCATGCCCTCTTCCACCGCCTCGATGACCGCCTCGGGCTCCACATCCCGGGCCGGGCGCGTCAGCATCCCCGGCTGGCAGAAGCGGCAGCCGCGGGTGCAGCCGCGGCGGATCTCAACGGTGAGACGGTCATGGACCGTTTCGATGTGGGGAACCAGGCCCATGGCGTAGTGGGGCATGGGGGTGGCGGTGCGCCGCTGGATCCGGGGAGCCAGGCCCGGCTCCAGCGGCAGCAGGCTCACGCCATCGGGCCCCAGCCCATAGAGGGAGGGCACGTAGACCCCCGGCACCTCTGCCAAGTCCCGCAGCAGGGCCCGGCGGCCCAGGCCGGCGGCCCGGCCCTCGGCCACCACCAGGCCGATCTCGGGCAGCAGCTCCTCCCCATCCCCCAGGGCCAGGAAATCGAAGAAAGGCGCGAAGGGTTCGGGATTGCCGGTGGCGGTGGGCCCGCCGGCGAAGATCAGCGGTGGTGCCGCCGGATCGTCCAGGGGGAGGTTGCCCCGGTCGGCGGCGCGGATCGGGATGCCGGCCAGATCCAGCATCTCGAGGATGTTGGTGCCACCGAGTTCGTAGCTGAGGCTGAAGCCGAGGATGTCGAAGGCCGCCAGGGGCCGATGGCTTTCCACCGCGAACAGGGGCGCGCCCCGCTCCCGCAACCGGGCCGCCAGATCGGGCGCCGGCAGGTAGGCCCGGTCGCAGAGCTGGCCGGGAACAGCGTTGAGGATCGCGTAGAGCAGCACGTGACCGAGGTTGCTGGCGCCGACCTCGTAAACCTCCGGATAGGTGAGGGCCCAGCGCACCCTGGCGGCCGACCAGTCCCGGGGCTCCACCCCCCGCTCGTTGCCCAGATAGCGGGCCGGCCGGGAGATGCTGCTGTCCACCAGCGCGGCGAAGTCGATCGGCGCAACGGTCAAGGCCATGGCCTGCGGGCTGGAAACCGATGGTAGGCAGGCCGCACCGCGCCATAGGAAGATGCCGCCGGGTCCAGCCGCCGCGCCTTCCGCTTCCCTCCCATGGTTCAGGTCAACGACAGCTACCTCAAGCTCAAGGCGGGCTATCTGTTTCCCGAGATCGCCCGGCGCGTGAAGGCCTTCAGCGAGACCCATCCCGAGGCTCCCGTGATCCGCCTGGGCATCGGCGACGTCACCGAACCCCTGCCGGCGGCCTGCCGGGAGGCGATGAAACAGGCCATCGAGGCCATGGGCACCCGGGAGGGCTTCCACGGCTATGGCCCGGAACAGGGCTACGCCTGGCTGCGGGAGGCCATCGCCCGCCACGACTTCCAGACCCGCGGCTGCGAGGTGAGCGCCGAGGAGATCTTCATCTCTGACGGCTCCAAGTGCGACAGCAGCAACATCCTCGACATCCTCGGGGCCGGCAACCGCATCGCCGTCACCGATCCGGTCTACCCGGTGTATGTGGACAGCAACGTGATGGCGGGCCGCACCGGCGAGTCCGACGCCGGTGGTCGCTACGGGGGCCTCACCTACCTGCCGATCACCGCGGCCAACGGCTTCGTCGCCCCCCTGCCCGAGCAGCCGGTCGACCTGATCTACCTCTGCTTCCCCAACAATCCCACCGGTGCCGTCGCCACCCGGGAGCAGCTGAAGCAATGGGTGGACTACGCCCTGGCCCACGACGCCCTGATCCTGTTCGACGCCGCCTACGAGGCGTTCATCTCCGACCCCGACCTGCCCCACTCCATCTATGAGATCGAGGGAGCGCGCCGCTGCGCGATCGAGTTCCGCTCCTTCTCCAAGAACGCCGGCTTCACCGGCACCCGCTGCGCCCTCACCGTGGTGCCCCGGGGGCTCACCGGCAGATCGGCCGCCGGCGAGCCGGTGGAGTTGTGGGGGCTGTGGAACCGGCGCCAGAGCACCAAGTTCAACGGTGTGAGCTACATCGTGCAGCGGGGTGCCGAGGCGGTGTACTCCCCGGAGGGCCAGGAGCAGGTGCGGGCCCTGGTCGGGTTCTACATGGAGAACGCGGCCATCATCCGTCGCGAACTGTCGGCCGCCGGACTGCACGTGCACGGTGGCCACCAGGCCCCGTACGTGTGGATCAAGACCCCCGAGGGGCTGGATTCGTGGGGCTTCTTCGACCACCTGCTCGGCAAGGCCCATGTGGTGGGCACCCCGGGCAGCGGTTTCGGTGCCGCCGGGGAAGGCTATTTCCGCCTGTCCGCGTTCAACTCCCGGGCCAACGTCGACGAGGCGATGCGCCGCATCCGGGCTCTTTAGAGTTGGGCCCTCTCACGACCGGAGCGGCCATGCCCATGACCATCCCGGCGGCCACCGAAACCCCCACCCGATCGCCGGGGGGCGCCGCCGTGATCGAGAAGGCGCCGGAGCGAGTACGCAAGACCTCGCCCCGCTACAAGGTGCTGCTTCACAACGACCCGGTGAACAGCATGGAATACGTGGTGAACACCCTGCGCCAGGTGGTGCCGTCCCTGAGCGAGCAGGATGCCATCGCCGTGATGCTGGAGGCCCACAACACCGGCGTGGGGCTGGTGATCGTCTGCGATCTGGAGCCGGCCGAGTTCTACAGCGAAACCCTCAAGGCCAAGGGCCTCACCAGCACGATCGAACCGGAGGGCTGAGTGGCTCGCCACCCCGAGGGGCCGCCGGCAGGGCCCCAACCCAGCCACGGACCACGCTGGGCCGGCACCCTCCTGTACGTGCCTGTGCTTTACGGCCTGGGCTGGCTCCTGGTGCGACCCCTGGGCAGCATCGCCCCGTCCCTGCGCCCGGACCAGGTGGACCTGGCCGGAGCGGTGGTGTCCCTGGTGCTGCTGCTTCTTTCGTTGCCGCTGCGGTTGCGGCGGGCCTGGGGGGTGGTCCACCCCTGGCGCGCCTTGGGGGTGATGGCCCCACCGGACGCGATCCTGGGGGCCTTCAGCCGTGGGCTGCTGAGGGCGCTGGTGCTGCTGGCCCTGGTGGTGGGGGCCCTGCTGGTTGGGGGAAGCGCCCGCTGGATCGGCCCTGCCGCCCTCGATGGGGGCGAGATGCTGAACGCCCTCGCCCTTGTGGTGGGGGTGGGTTTTGCCGAGGAGCTTGTGTTCCGCGGCTGGTTGTGGGGCGAACTGCAACGCCTGGCGCCGCCGCGGGGGGCGCTGCTGCTGCAGGCGGCGATCTTCGCCCTGGTGCACCCCTGGAGCCGGGCCGGCCTGGTGGGGGCGGTGGGGCTGCTCGGTGGCCTGATCCTGCTGGGGCTGAACCTGGCCCTGCTCCGCCGGGACGATGGAGGGGTGCTCTGGGGAGCGATCGGTCTGCACGGCGGCCTCGTGGGGGGCTGGTTCGCCCTGCAAGCGGGCCTGGTGGAACTGCTGCCTCATGCGCCGTTCTGGCTGGCAGGGCCAGGGGACAGCAACCCCAATCCCATCGGTGGACTGGTGGGGTGGCTCGGGCTGGGGGGGCTGCTTCTGGTGCGGAGGCGACAGCGCCTGTGAAAGTGGGGCGATCCCATCGGCCAGTGGCTGGAGAGGGTGATCACGATGGCAAGCCTTGGCAGAGATAACTGGAAGATAGGGGCGACTGCACAACTCAGGAACCCCACCAGGGTCAGCCCCCTCTCGGCAGACAAAAGCGCTCAACCGGGACAAGCCCTATCCCTTCATCCTCCGGCATTTGGACCTTCGTGGAACCAGCACGGTTGAACTCCCCTGGTGCGGATCACCGATGATCCTTCGCCCTCCACGGTTGAACAGGGCCAGCATTGTGATCGGGCCGCCGAAGCAGGCGGTGCCGACGAATCGCCAAGCCGATGGTGAACCCTGGAGGCTCAGCGATAGTCGGCCCAGTGCTGCAGCGCCACAAGAAGCTGCTGGCAAGGCTAGACAATCAAGGTAAGCATCCTCAGATCAGCTGAAGCAATACTGCTGGCAGTGAATGCCTAAAGCACGAAATCTCCGGCGATGAAATTTTGCAGACCATTGACCCGGATCTGGAATTCCGCAACACCAACTCCGGAGGTGTTGCCCTCAACAAAGGTGTTCCCACTACTTGTGAAGTACCGCAACTGGCCTGCGGCAGTGAAGGGATTCGTGCCAATAAAGGTGAAGGGCTGATTACCACTCACGCCTGTGTCGGCGTCGATGTCTGCCAAGTCGATCAAATCGCCACCGACCACGCCAGCCCCTTCGAAGTCCGTGATGATGTCACGGGTAGCATCAGTGGTCCCAGAATCAGCACTGCTGTTGTAAGCAAAGAGGTCAGCGTCGGAACCTCCCGTCAGGACATCCGCGCCCAAACCTCCCAACAGAGTGTCGACGCCCCCCCCACCATTGAGGGTGTCATTGCCGGCGCTACCGTCAAGATTGTTGACGCCACCATCTCCTGTGAACGTGTCAGCCTTGGCCGAACCGTACAGGCGTTCGATGCCTGAAAGCACATCACCTTGGGCATCACCACCACTGCCGGTACCCGTCGTCAGGCTGACCGTCACGCCGGCGGAGGAACCGGCGTAGGAAGCGGTGTCCCACCCACTTCCACCGTTCAAAAAATCACCGCCTTCGCCGCCGACCAAGATGTCGTTGTTATCACCGCCATTGAGGGTATCGTTTCCTGAGCCTCCGCTGAGGTAATCATTACCACCACCGCCGTCGATGGAGTCATTTCCGTCATCGCCATGGGCCCAGTCTGCGCCAGTTGAAAGAATGATGGTGTCGTCAGCCTGGCCGCCGGCGGTCAGTTTCGTGTAGCCGCGTCCATTGACAGTGGTGCTTCCAACGAGGCTTACAGATTTATTGATGCCTGGATCGACATACTTCAGGGCAAGGCCCGGTCCGGTGAAGACATTGGTTCCCGAAAGAGTAGGAACGGAAGTGACGCTAGGACCGGTGATACGAATGCCATAACCGCCGGCGATCGTGGCGAACGTGTTGCCCTCCAGGGTAATGGGACGGCTGACATCATAAAGATCAAGGTAGGAACCCTTCTCAAAGAGATTCCCCGTCAGTGTGGCGGCAACGTTTGCGAGTAGATTGCCTTGCTGGCCCACAACGGTTTGATTCTGCGAGCGGGTGAAGGTGTTGCCCGAGATCGTCACCGATCCAGCCGGGGTGAAGCCAGGGGAGGTGAGGATGTTGAACGTGCTCAGAAAGCCTGCTTCATCAAAAGTGCTGCCAAGGATGCGAACGTTGCCATTGTTGTTCCAACTGTGCAGGAATGCGGACCCCCCCTTGCCGGTCGCTGGGTTGAAGCCCAGCTGACCTTTCAACGCGATCGTGACATCATCGAGAGTCAGATCAACCGTGATGGGCTCCGCGCCTGAAAACGAAGTCAACGACATATAGAGGTTGCCGTTACCATCCCAGCCCCTGTGCTTGCCGGTGAAGCTGACACCACGGATGAGGAACGACCCCGTCGTCGCCCTCAGCAGAGCTCCGCCGTCGGAGGCACCCCCCGCGGTGTAGTCCAGCGTGAGGTTCTCGACGCTGCCAGGCCCGAAGGCGCCATCAACGTTTTCCTGGAAGATGCGGGTGTCCTGATGATGGTGAACGCCTCGGAGGCGCCCGTCACGGCGTAGCCGGAGGCCTGGACGACCTCGACATCGGGGACAGAGGTCTGCTTGGCCAGTGACCTGATGGAGGCGTAGGTGCCATCCACCAGCGAGATGATGTCTCCTGCGGCCGCTGCGTTGATGGCCTCACGGAGCGTGGGGGGTCCGGAAGGGCTGACGGGCGTGGTGGCCATGTTTTATGGGAGCGCTGGGAGGAGCCTGGGGTTGAGGAGGCTTGCAGGACAGGCGCCTGAAACCGCGGCACTGCCGCTCAATACCTGCACATTACCTTAAAATTTCCGAACAGCTTGTTTCGTTCCCACTTGACGGGGTCTTCCCCTTTGGCCGTTCCCGCAGCTCTTC
Source organism: uncultured cyanobacterium (assembly GCA_903917565.1). Taxonomy (GTDB): domain Bacteria; phylum Cyanobacteriota; class Cyanobacteriia; order PCC-6307; family Cyanobiaceae; genus Cyanobium. Next base: position 88,594 of record CAIXBB010000003.1, read on the forward strand.
CGCTGCCAGCACCCTCGCTCTCATTGCGTCGCCGTGGCCAGAGCCCGCCGGCCCTCCACCGGCGCCCGCAGGGCTTCTTCCAGCGGGGCGACGCCGTACTCCTGCTCCAGCAGGGCCATCACGGTGCGGCCGAAGTCGGCCGGGTTGCGCTCGAAGGCCTCCAGACAGAGGCGGCCGAAGACCCGCCCCATCGGCTCGGGGTTCCACAGCAGCTTGCGGGCCGTCCAGGGCATCAGGCTCATGGGGTCGTAACCGGGCTTGAGCATCCCCTGGTCGAAGGCGTACTGCTCAAGGTGGGTGTGGGGTTGAAGTCCGATGAAGAAGATGGCCGGCTCCACCTTGTCGGCGCCGAAGATGTGCTCCAGCTCCCGGTGGTAGGCGATCGTCTGGCGGATGGTTTCGGGCCGCTCATCGATCACATTGAACGAGTAGTTGACGGAGACATGCTCTCGGAACCCAGCCGCCGCAAGCATCCGGCAGCTCTCCAGCACCGTGCGCAGGTTGTAGCCCATGCGCATTTTGCGCACCAGCTCCTGGGACCCTGAGGTGATGCCGATCTCGAAGTAACTCATGCCCGTGGCCACCATCAGTTCGGCGAGTTCGGCGTCCAGGTTGTCGGCCCGGATGTAGGCGGCCCAACGGATATCCAGGAGGCCCTCCGCCTGAATGGCCCGCAGCAGCTGCTTGGCATCGTCGATGTAGCGCCTGGCCGGGATGAACTGCGCATCGGTGAACCAGAACCCACGCACCCCGCGGTCGTACAACTGACGCATCTCCCGCACCACCTCGTCGATGGGGTTGACGCGCACGGCCTTGCCCTCCACCACGGTGTAGATGCAGTAACAGCAATTGTGGGGACAGCCGCGTTTGGTCTGGACCCCGACGTAGAAGTCGCCGCCTTCGAGATACCAGTTCAGCTGGGGCCAGATGGATTCGATATAGGCGTAGTTGCAGGCGGTCTTCTCCAGGCCTGCCGGTTGCTCGTGGATCAGGCCCTGACGAGGCGCTTCTCCCACCACATAGCAACGCTCCGCCAGCAGCGACTGGCCACGGATCAGTTTCTCCAGCAGTCCTTCCCCCTCCCCCACCGACACCACGGTGCCCCTGGGGAGACCGCGGCCCAGCTGCTCATAGAACACACTCACCGCCCCACCGCCGATCACCACCCGGGCCCCGGGGTTGTGGCGACGGGCCCTCCGCAGGCCCCGGCGCACCAGCCCCAGGTTGCGCAGCAGTTCTCCGTAATAGGCACCCATCAGCCGCAGCCCGCCCAGCGCCCCGCGCAGGCGCTTCACTGGATTGGAGGAATAGAACACCTCGAAGGAGTTCTGCAGCGGGTTGCCGCCCCGGCCATCCACCGGCGCATAGATCTGGATGTCCCGCCAGGAGAACACCAGCAGGGTGGGACGGAACAGGTCCACCACCTCCAGGAGCACCCGCTGCACATCAAGCAGGGGCACGGCCGCCAGATCCAGGATCCGCTGGGGCAGGGCGGGGAAACACTTGTGCAGGTGATCGGCCAGGTAGATGGGGCCAATCGGGAAGATCGGGTTGCAGGGCAGCCGCACCAGCAGCACCCGTTGATCGCTCACGGCTCGCGCGGCTCGATGGTGTGATTGGACGCTAACAAGCCAGTCCGGGCGGCCGGTGGCCGGGTCCGAACCCACCGCGGCGTGCGGTGCGGCCGGGGGGAGCGGGCGGAAGCACAGCTTTTCTTCATGAAGGCACCGCTCACACTCCGCAACACTCTGTTACAGTCGCAACAGGTGGGATTCCGCCTCTACCTCCTTCACTAGATCGGCGTCACGTCGCCTGCCTGGTGTCACCTTCTTTCGCACTCATGACCGCCACTCTCCAGCAGCGCTCCGGCGCTTCGGTGTGGAACCAGTTCTGTGAGTGGGTCACCTCCACCAACAACCGCCTGTATGTCGGTTGGTTCGGTGTGCTGATGATCCCCACCCTGCTGGCTGCCACC
>CAIXBB010000004.1 GCA_903917565.1 uncultured cyanobacterium
AGGGCAACGTTGGAAACGGCCTGAGGGAAAGACCAGCTCCGGGGAGAACCCCTCAGTACCGGAAGCCAAGGTCCCTGGGACAGAAGCTCACCCCATTGCACCCGGAACTGCCGGATGCAATGGGCGACAGACTCCTAGCCTTTTTGGCAATCGCTAAACTGATTAATGCGTTGACCTTGTGCTGCGCGTGGCGAAGTGAAAAGTTACGCCTTGCATAGGTCTTGCCAGCTTCTCCTTTGGATCTGCGCAAGTCATTGTCAAGAACTACGTTTCTGAGGCTGTTCTTTAATTGAGCTGTATCATGTGAGGCAACAACAACACCTAAATCATTATTATAAATCTTATCAATCGTGGCAATCTCTAGCGGCCCATAGGCAAAAAGCATTTTGCCTGTAGCTAATATCTCGGGAAGCTTATTAGCCATCGACAATCCAGTATAGGCAATGGACCTTTCGTCGAAGTTGTAAGCGATAAGTAGAATGTCGGCTGACCGAATTGTTTCATTGTAGATCTCCATTGATACCAAGGGCTTAACTGAAACTGATTTCAAGCAGGACAAATACTGGTTGGCCCAGTCAATATACCAGCTCATAGTATAGATTTCAAAAGCCACATTGATACCTTCATTGCTCAGCTCATCAATTGCACATGCAATTTCAAGAATACTTTGTGAGTTCATATCTTCAGCGAGACCACCCATGTACTTCACAATAACTTGGTTAGTACTTGTCATCTCAGCACTATGGCTAGAACCAAGTCTTGAGACAATCGGATCGCTAAAATCAACCGCATTTGAGAGCTCCATCCAATTGCAAGCATATCGTTTGCTAAACTCGTGAGACATTTTTGAACATATCGTTAATCTGACTTGAGATTGCCTTAAGGACTTCCGAAGCAATTTAGAAAGCACAACATGATTTGGATTCTTATCCCAAAGCATTCTCGCCTCCCAATCGTCCATGATGTGAATGATAGATGGAATGTTGAAAGACTCAACGACTTGGTGATGAAAGTGATGCAGTTTCTCCGAGGCAGTTGACCTGAAGTAAATAGCAGTTGGTGAAAAACTATTCAAGGCCTTGAGTATGTCTTTCAAGGTGCAGCAAGGTGTTATGACGTTTGGATCTAAGTTGCCATCCGGAAAGAACAAACGCAATCCTGGATCTGCTCCAGTATGCTCCCAAACCTGAATTATCTGACTACTGGCCAAATGCCCAAATAATGTTTTCTTGATTTGACCAGTTGCAGAATTACTACCAAGGGGAGTAGCATCAATAATCAGCAGTCTAGTTTGATGAAGCTTAGATGATGTATTCAGACAATCCTTCTCACTGATCACATGAAAAGAACGATCATCTCTCTTTGTATTGGTAAAATCCTCGTTTTCAGTAGCAGAGATAGATATTGACGCCAGAAACTGACTGCTTTTGGTGGCTGTAAATAAATTTTGTGACGCACCCTTGTTGGAAGCTCGGAACTGATTCTTAACATAAAGCATGAATTTATCGAATTCTCTTCTTGTCTTCTCATGAACATCTCGTTCAAATAGAACGTACTGGCGGTCATACCTGAAAAGCTGGCTTTTAATTTCTTTAAGTATTTCAGATTGATTGAAGCATCCTAGATAATGATCACCATTGCTGCCGTCAATAATGATCTCTAAAAAACTACCTCTTCTCATTGAATCTCTGAATCTTACTGTCAGTTCATCCTGGATTGATACTAGCTTATGAGGATCGATACTAAATCTTTCAAACCATATGTCTGGATAATCACTTGATGTCACCCATGGAGATGCACCAAACATTCTGAAAAGGCAGTACCACCAGCCCAAGGCATGCGTCGGAGTACCAATACTAAGCGAAGTTGAACTTGTCGCCTCTAAAGTGGCAATAATATCGCTATCTGGAAAGGCATTAATAAGCTCTGTAATGAGGGTCGATTTAAATGCATCTACATTCTCTAATACTTGCCTAGTCCCAGTCTCGCCTGAATAGTTTCTAGGCTTATTGTCTATGTGAATCGCCTTAAGGTCAAGGCAAGGATTTGACACAATAAATCCACCTGCACGAAGAATAGCAGCTATTGCAGTGTCACAACCAAATGTTCCAATGTAGACTCGTGCGAAAGACTCTGGTATTAAGAGGTCTTTGTTAAATACATACGTGTCATAAGACAAATAGTTAACATCAGATAGGAGCTCCATATGTTCCGTAGGTATTTCCTGCCATGGAGGGGCAGGAACTTGACCTTGTAGAAAAGTTCCATTATCAGTCTGATTCCATCTAGTCAAACAATAAACAGTTATGGGCGATTGAACAGAATACGATGTGCTTATTGATTCAATTAACTCGTCTGAATACACTAAGTCTGAATTTGTGACAATCGCAATTTGAGTGTTACAAGCCTTGGCTGCATTGAACAAATCTAGATAACTTGGCCTTTTGTCAATAGCGATTAAAACAAGCCTCCCCTCTGAAAGGCTGTAGTCAATAGTTTCCTTCTCGCTGACATCAAGAAGTTGATAAAAGCACGAGAAATCACCTTCGAACAGGAGATTGATAGATATCACCCTGGCTTGCTTAAGATTATAGCAAAGGGCTTTAGCATTCAGTCTTGCTTCATCTCCTTTCTCTGTTTGGAAAAAGAAAGAAGTCGTCAATGAAACCCCTTGAATATTAAAAAAACTAGATATAGGTAGCTTGGGAAAGGCGTTGTGCTCAGAAATTGGACTTAGGTCATAGACTTTGCTTGACAGGCCAAGCATATCAATGTCTTCTCGAACTCTGATCACAGCGTCTGCGTGCACAGTTGTTCCATGTTTCGCAACATACTGTGGATCATTGGGAATATTGTATTCGTCACCTGCTTGTTGATAATCATCAAAAAAGTAGTTTGGATTGTACTTGGGTGTTTGATTGATTGAGAGTTCAATCTTTCCAGCTTTAGTGGCTTCTTTAAGTACCTCTTGATAATTCGCGTCAACACCTATTACGGAGATAAGCTTGTAGCCAAGATGCACCATCCATCTCAATGACCAGCTTCCTGTTGTAATCCAGTTTGTTGTGAATAGCCTGTCACTTTCTGATCGCATTTCATCAAACCATGTAATGCGAGGATGATCTCGAAAGCGTGGGTAAAGATCTAGAAACTCATTTCTCAAGAAGAACTGCTGAATGCGATTCTCATCAATCAAATTGCAAATTGCTGGTGCATGAGACTTGATGACGACAGAGTCCATGCATATATAGTAAGTCGGTCTATAGTCAATTCTTTCCCATAGCCTATAGGCTGAATTCATTCCGCATGTAGGGATTCTAAATCTCTTTATAGTGTCAAAGTTAACAAGACTTGCTGACGGGCCATTGCCAATAACCAATACAGTATTGAGTTCGATAGTATTGGAGCTTCTAAGACTGACAGGCTTAAATGCTTCTATTCTAGGAGTCGCTGAGTGTTGATCTTCTTGCATATCCCTCTCGTTGATGCTGTAGTTATCAATATCAACTAATATGTTATTCTCTTTGACCCACGAAAGTGTCTTTAAATGAAGTTCGTTGAGTTCATCTTTAAGCTTATCGTCTGTCTCTAGGGTAATTCCCGGCTCAAGTATTGTTGAATTGACTGTTAGACGTTGCGTGACTGGATTCACCTCGAATCCCAATTTATCAGAAAGGATGAGAAGAATCTTTTCTGGATTCAGACGCAGGTCATCTTGCCTTATTACAAAAGTCTTATTGACATGAAGCATGTTGACTAACTTGCTAAGAACTGACAAATAATCAATTCTCTTGCACGCAAATTCAAGGTAGTACTCACTTAGTGAGCAATTTGAGTAAAAATCACGACTTTTATAGGTGAAATGTGCTTTATCATCTCCTTTGACTGCCTTACTTCTATGAAATGCATGCCAACTCCGAAGGCGATCGTATGGATTACCTAACATAAATAGTATTGCTGTGTTCTTTCTTATGTTGAGGGTTGAGTTAAGCGCCAAAGAGATCTGCTTGACATATGTATAGCCGCTAAACTTGTGAAATATGTGACCACTGCACAGTAGCTCACTATTGTAATATTCACTAATCTCGCTATTGCTAAATCCATTGTATTCGTATGCGCCTGTATTGGGGTCCTTCAGGACTTTTACATTTGTGTATTTCTCAAAATACTTTGACAGCGCAGTGGTTCCGCACCTTGGAAATCCGGCGCAAATTAAATTTAGTCCTTCTTGTTGTGACATTAAAGAGCCTCTCAAATTCCAGCAATTAAGGCTCTTGCCTCATTGCGCCTTGTGGTGTGGTGGGCTTGGGCTATGGCTGAAGCAATGTCCCAGTCTTCAGGCTCGTCAATGTCAATTGATTCGTACTTGGAGCTTACGAATAGATGTGGGGCTGCACCAATTCTGGCTTGTGATGCGTTGAAACTTGTTTTTGAGAAGATGTAGAGATTGGAATTCTCTTCGTACCACGGAGTCAAGTCCTGGGTCCTAACCAAATTGTTCGGATCATGATTGACAGGCGTGCCATCACGCTCATAGAAGCGTGTCTGAATTCGATCGACAGTGAACAAAGAATCGCTGGTGTTGTTGGCTATGCCCAGCTTGTGAGCGTTGATGGCTTTGCGAATGGTGTCAACGCTCAGCAGCGGATTGGTTGTGTGCGTCATCAGGTAGATGTCCGCAGGTACGTTCTCTATGTCGTTCGCTATGACTTTGTTCATGCTGACGAAGTCACCACAGATCTCTTCGGGTCTGTCGCGGATGAGCACGCGTTCACTGTCCACAAGGCCATTTTCCTTGAGGATTTCCCGTGCATCGGTGTTGATCACGACCAGATCGATCTCCTCCACCTCTAGCAGCGTGTCGAGAATCCAGCGAAACAGAGGCTTGCCACAAAAATCACGGAAGTTCTTGCCACTCACCCTGGCGCTGTGGGCCTTCATCGGCAACAGGGCAACGATTCGCTCAGGTGTGGGGGTTGTCATGGTGGGGAGGTTGGAGGGGCGGGCTTCGAAATCAACATGGGACAGGGCACGTCCCTTCTTCGCCGTTGGGTAGAAGTAGCTTTCCCGCAGGCTGGACGAGATCTCCCGGATGCGGCGGTTGCCGCTGTAACTTCCCCAGTACTGGGCAAGCCGATAATGGAAGACGCCAGGCCAGCGATGTAATCTTACCCGATGTCTGTGGGCATTCCTAAGATCTGAGAGAACACCTCTGGAGAGATAGCGCAACAGATCCCGCTTGCGCACCACCAGGTCGGGACGAATACGCTGTAGTGCCAGAGCCTCCCGCTCGAACCGGGTTTTGACTTGGGGCCAGCGCTCGTGGTGATAGTGGAACACGCTTGCTTCCGCCACGTAGCCCACCTTGCCACCATCGGCCACGAGCCTTTGCGCGAGGTGCATGTCTTCCAGGCCCGTGAGACTTTCATCAAACTTGTATCGATTCCAGGCGTCTTTCAGCAGTGCGCTGTTGGCGTTATTGCAGTAGATGCCTTGCTGTGGGATGTCGCTTTGTTCGGGAAAGTATTTGTCAAAAATCCTATGCTCACTCCAATGGGAGTCCGGCCCACCCAGTTGCCTGCCGTAGCTGTAGGCAACGATCCCTTCTGCCAAAGGCGACACGAGCCTTTGCAACCAGCTGCCATGACACGGCACGCAATGCCCACTGATCATCACGAGAAAGCGGCCTAGTGCTGCTTCACAGCCTCGGTTGAGGCTGCGCCCGAAGGAGAATTCCTCTTTAGTGATGCTCAGAATCCTGCACCCATGGGCATGGGCTATCTCCAGTGTGCCATCGGTGGAGCCTGAGTCGATCAGCACCACCTCACTTCGAAACTCGCTACGCTGGGCATGAATGGCCTCCAGCAACTGAGGCAAGTAACGAGCCTCGTTCAAGGTGCGAATGATGATGCTTGTTTCGACCGGTCTCATAAGCTGATGTCCTCTGCGTTCATCACCAGCCGGAAGGGCCATGGCTGTGATGCATAAACGGCCTTGATCTCGTCGGGTGAGGTGCTGTTGATGGCAAACAGATCCCAGTGAACTGGCATCACCTCCAGCACCTCCAGCTCAGCGGCCAGGCCAAACGCTTCCCGAACGCTCATGTTGCCCACGATTCCGCGCCGCCGGCGAAAGAAATTGTCTTCGTTGACCGGCAGCAAGGCGCTGTGGATGGGCCGCAGAGCCTTCAGACTTGCGATCACGTCTTCACAGGCACTGGTGTCTCCGGCCACCAGGATCCGTTTCTGATTGCGCTCCAGCAGGTAGCCCACCGCCTTCGGCTGGCCATCCTGTGCCTTGATGATTTGAGGGTGTGCCGCCGGCACGGCCCGCACCCGCAGATGGGCCCCCAGCTCCGTCCAGCTCGCGCTGGCAGGCACCACGCGCTCCTGGTTGATGCCCCATTCCTGCAGTTTGCGCCGAACCGGTTCTGGTGCCATGAAGCGTGCTCCAGGCGAAGCGTCGGCGATCACGGGGATGGTGTGGGGATCACAGTGATCCATGTGCTCATGGGTAATGAGCACCCAATTGACCTGATCGAGGCTGGACGGTGGATACGCAATTGGCACCTGTCGCACCAGATCTGGCGCATCCAGTTCCTGAACCGAGTGGCTGAGATATGGATCGATGAGAACCAAAACATCGCCGAGGTCGATTCTCAAGCCCGTCTGACCCAGATGTTCCAGGCTGCCGTTGGACTGGATGGTGTCAAGGGCTGTCATGGGAAAACCTTAGCGAGGGAACTGTTTTCGTACACGTCGAAGGCCCCTCCTACAGTATAATCAATGATTAAGCGACCATCCCTCTCGTAGGCGTGTCTTGAGATACAGTAAGACCCTTTTGGGTGATTTAGGTCTGGACTTTCACACATACAGGCCTGAAAACTGCTGTCGACGAATTGATTGGGATCGGGGCCTTTCTTGTTGTTGAGCGCATTTGGATGGCCTTCGTGTTGACAGCGACTATCTATGCCAGGGATCAGTACACTTTGAAAGCTCATGAAATATGTTATTTGCAGGGCGGCGTGAGTTACCGACCAGCCATGATAGATGTCTAAGCAGAGAGCTGTTGAAACCCCTTCGGCGGCAGATCGATTTTCATCCACTAGGTGAAGGTGCATTGCTTCAGGTTGCTTGAGGCGGTTTGTAGTGTGATGAATTAAAAGCAGTTCAGATTCTTGAGCCGTGCTTCACTCAGTTTGATCGCTATGAATTTGACGGGGACATAGTTGCGCTGACAAAACTTGTATTTGCTAGGCTCGAGAAAGACCTTGTTCACTCCCATTGTGTATTGACTGCGGGTACTGCTGAAATTGCTTTTTGTTGAGGGATGGTTCACTTTACGCCAGGACCATCTGCTTCCTCTTATGGCAGTCATTGAATCTCTCTAGTAGGCAGGCTTTTTGCGGCCAATTGGGTTTCACTTTGAGTCTTTGCCAGTGACTTGAGACGTTTTGATTGTAGTAGATCTTTTTTCGTTTTCTGGATTGCCACTTGATAGGGCAGCGTAAAAGAGTGGTTGGGCGTCTGTCTGATGGGTTCATTGCGTTTGTGTATTGACCATTAATGTCCGTTTCCTTGTTTGATCGTTGAGTGGTAATTGCCTGCTGTGTTGCAGTTATTGCCGCCACTGCCGGTGACCAGATGACGCAGGTTCATCGCTGCGGCATCGGAGCAGAATCGGTCCTACCCGGTTGCTGCGCGTAGAGGGCGTAGGTGCTTGCCAGCCCATTCGGTAGCTGGATGCTGGACTGCCAGCCCAGCTCCGCCAGCCGACTCACATCCAGCTGCTTTTTTGGGGTGCCATCGGGTTTGCTTGCATCCCAGAAGATGTCCCCCTGATAACCAATGGTCGCCGCCACTAGCTCTGCCAGTTCTTTGATGCTCAGATCGACGCCGGTGCCTACGTTCAGGTGCTGGATGGGATCTTCTGCGTTGGGCTGCCAGTGCTCCAGGGCAAACAGGGCCGCAGAAGCCAGATCATCGGCATGGAGAAACTCCCGCAGGGGGCTGCCGGTGCCCCAGCAGGTGACGCTGGGGGCTTTCGCCTCCTTGGCCTCGTGGAATCGCCGGATCATCGCCGCCATCACATGGCTGTGGGTGGGGTGGTAGTTGTCGCCCGGCCCATACAGATTGGTGGGCATCAGGCTGATGGCATCGAAGCCCTCCTGTTTGCGCAGGGCCCGGCAGAGTTGGATGCCGGCGATCTTGGCGATCGCGTACCACTCGTTGGTGGGCTCCAGGGGACCAGTGAGCAGGGCCTCCTCCTGGATCGGTTGCGGCGCCAGCCGGGGGTAGATGCAGCTGCTTCCCAGGAACAGCAGCCGGCGGCTGCCGCTGCGCCAGGCGCTCTCGATCACGTGGTTCTGGATCTTGAGGTTGTCGAGCAGGAAATCAGCCGGATAGGTGTCGTTGAAGTGGATGCCGCCTACCTTGGCGGCCGCCAGCACCACCACCTCGGGCCGCTGGGCCTCAAACCAGGCCTGCACGGCAACTCCGTCCTCCAGATCCAGCTCGCTGCGGGGTGCGGTAAGCAGATTGCTGTAACCCGCGGCTGAGAGTGCCCGGACGATGGCGGACCCCGCCATGCCCCTATGCCCCGCGACGAAGATGCGGTCGCTGCGGTGGATCAGGCTCACGACCGCGAACCACCTTGGGTGGCTTTCAGATGGCCGCTGCTGGGGGGATTCTCCATCGAACCCACCACCGGGAACCCCTTCAGCCGCAGGTAGGCCTCCTTCTTTGCCTCTTCCTTGTCGGCGGCCACCATCTCCGCCACCAGTTCTTCCAACGTGGTGGTGGGCGTCCAGCCCAGCTTCTCCCTGGCCTTGGTGGGATCCCCCAGCAGTGTTTCCACCTCCGCCGGCCGGAAGTAACGCGGATCGATTCGCACCACCACCTCGTTGCTGCCGGCTCGCCGCCCGATTTCGTTCACCCCCTCACCGCTCCATTCGATGCCGCCCCAGCCCAGTTCGCTGGATGCCAGCTCGATGAACCGCCGTACGCTCTCCTGCCGGCCGGTGGCGATCACGAAATCCTCCGGTGGCCCCTCCTGCTGCAGCATGCGCCATTGCATCTCCACGTAATCCCTGGCGTGGCCCCAGTCGCGCAGGGAATCGAGGTTGCCCATGAACAGGCATTGGTCGAGGCCGGCATCGATGCGGGCCAGGCCGCGGGTGATCTTGCGGGTCACGAAGGTTTCACCGCGCCTGGGGCTCTCGTGGTTGAACAGGATGCCGTTGCAGGCATACATTCCGTAGGCCTCGCGGTAGTTCACCGTGATCCAGTAGGCATACATCTTGGCCACCCCATACGGGCTGCGCGGATAGAAGGGAGTCGTCTCCTTCTGGGGGGTCTCCTGCACAAGCCCGTAGAGCTCACTGGTGCTGGCCTGGTAAATCCGCGTCTTGCCGGTGAGCCCCAGGATCCGCACCGCCTCCAGGATCCGCAGCGTGCCCAGGGCATCGCTGTTGGCGGTGTATTCCGGGCTCTCGAAGCTCACCGCCACATGGCTCTGGGCGCCGAGGTTGTAGATCTCATCGGGCTGCACCTGCTGCACGATGCGGATCAGATTCGTGGAATCGGTGAGATCGCCGTAATGCAGCACCAGCCTAGGGTCGCTCTCATGGGGATCCTGATAGAGGTGATCGACCCGATGGGTGTTGAAGCTGCTGGCGCGGCGCTTGATGCCGTGCACCTCGTAGCCCTTCTCCAGCAGCAGCTCGGTGAGGTAGCTGCCGTCCTGGCCAGTGATACCGGTGATCAGGGCGGTTTTGTGCATAGGTGCCGTGAGGGTCCTTTGGTTGTTGCAGCGCCAGCAACGTACGGATCGTAAACCCGATAACAGGTTCAGCCTGAACACTTGTGGCGGTGTTCGAACAGTTCAGCCAGCCCCGTCGTGGATTTGACCAGGGCCCCAGCTTCTGGCGCTGCTGATCGGCCACCAGAGACTGGCTATGGGCCTGGAGGCTCTGGATCGCCTCCTGCAACTGGTGTCTTCCTCCCGGAAGGGGATAGGGACGGCATGCACAACGTGCCAGTTGCTGAAGATCTCATCCCACCCACTTACGTGGCCTGCGTTTCCTGCAGCAGGCTGGCCACATGGGCCGCGAACCCCTCCCCCAGCATCCGCTGGCCGTAGGCCGTGAACCGTTCGGCGGCGCTGCCGCTCCCGGCACGACTCTGCTCCACCAGGGCCGCCAGGCCCTCCAGCCAGCCGCCATCGGCGCCACTGCGCCAGTTCAGGCCCAGATCCCGGGCCTCGCGCTCCAGCCATCCCCCCGCCCGTCCCACCACCGCCGCCGCTTGCCCGCTCCTCCATCGCGCGGCGCCGTAGCACCACAGCAGCCCCGAACTGCGCTGCCGGTAGATGAGCGGGTCGTACGCCAAGAGGGTCCCATCGCAGCCGGCCAGCAGCGCCTGCATCTGCCCCGGCTCCACCCGCTCGTTCAGCCATTGGAACCCGCTGATCCGCTCACGGGCCCGCTCCAGGCTGGTGCGCTCCTCATCGGGCAGCGGTTCCCGGCTGTGCAGGTGGAACAGCCACTCCGCGTCTCGCAGCGCCGCTGGCCGGGGCCCTCCGCCCAGCAGGGCGTTCACCACTTCAAGCGCTTCCCGGCGGCCCTTGCCGGGCTTGAGGTCGCCCCAGTGCAGCAGGATCCGCGGCCGGCCACTTGATGAGAGGAGCTCATCGGCGGGTGGCTCCGGCACCGGCGTCCCAGCCCCCACCACGGCCGGATGCAGCCCGGCGCACGCCAGGCCCGCCGCCGCCAGCAGGGGCCCGTACAGCTCCAGGCTCTGCTGGCTCGGCAGCACAAGCCGCAGCCGATGGCCGCCCTGCTCCACCGCCCGCGCCAGGGCGCCCAGAGCCACCTGGCAGTTGCTGGTGGCCTCCGCCTCTCCCCCTTGCCCGTCGAGGGTTTCCCCCGGGGCGAACATCAAGCTCACCACCACGGTGGCCGCTGGGCAGTGGCACAGAGCCCGGGCCAGCCCCAGCAGCTGGAACGGCAGCGCCGTGTGCATCACCCATCCACCCACGGGCCCCTGCAACTCCAGCGCCGCGCGCAGCTGCCGCTCCAGCTGTCTGGCCAGATGCACCGTGCCGCCCAGATCGGCCCAGTGGCGCGGATCCACGTAGCCGCAGTCGCGGAACACACCCCGGCAGCCGCTGGCCGAGATCGCTGCATCTGCCCAGCACTCCCCCGGCCAGCCCTGGGCCGCCAGCGCCGCCAGCAACTGGGCGTTCACATCGCCGTGGTGCCCCACGTTGCTGGCGTAGGCCGGATCCACGATCACCACCCAGCTGTTTCGCTCCATCCGCTCCGTTTCGATGCCAGCGGCTGCCAACCGCCGCACAATGGTGCCAGTGATCCCCAGGCTGTGAACCGAATCGGCTGGCCCACCGCATCGGAACTCCTCCAGGAGCTGGCCGGCGCTCCTTCGGCAGACCCATCTGTTCGGCTCAACCAATTGCGCTGGCTGGGCCGTTACGGACTGGTGGAGCCGCTGCGTGATCTTGTTGCCCAGCTGCGGAGGTCCCCCCATTGGGGGGCGCCCCTGGCGCTGGAGGTGAGCCTGGCCTGGTTGCTCGCCGGCGATGGCCACCAGTCCGACCTGGCCGTCCTGGAGGCCGATGTTCTCGATCCCTCCCTCGCTCTGGTTCCCGATCCGTGGGGCCTCTGGCCCGCACCCGGCAAGCCCCAGGCCCCGACGCCCCAGGAGCAACGGGTCGACGCCGTGGCCCTGGCGGCCCGGATCCGCCACTGGCGCTGGCTCGAACCCACCGCCCTGGCGGAAACCTGGCGCCAACGGGCCCAGGCCGACTGGACGCTGGCCCTCACCAGCCCCGGGCTGGAGGAGCTGATCCTGCTGCTCCGTCACGGGCCTGCCCTCGACCCGCCGATCGAGCCCTTCCTGGCCGAACTGGTGGGGGAGGCGCCGATCGCGGCCAGCCCCATTCAGGCCTTTCAGTTCTGGGCCCTGCTCACTGACATCCGCCCGGACTGGCCCCACGCGCGCCTCAAGGCCGCCGATCTCGCCCTGGGCCAGGGGGATCGGCAGCGCTGTGACAACTGGATCGCCAGCGCCTCCCCAGACACCCGACGCAGCCCCTGGCTATGGGACATCGCCGCCCGCTCGGCCCTCGAAGCCGGTGCCATCACCACTGCCCTCGACCACTGGGGCGAGGCCCTGGCGAAAGCGCCCCCTGAGCAGGCGGAGATGTTCCGCCAGCGCCGCCGTGAGGCCCGGCGGGGCCCCGGCCTGCTTCAGGCCCGCTCCCTGCTCAATCGCGGTGACGTCACGCCGGCGCTGACGCTGCTGCAGCGGCTGGTGGCCGACGATCCCCAGTGGCAGCCGCTGCGCACCCTGTTGCAGCAGGCCGAATCCAGCGCCGCCGCCGCGGGCGGAACCGTAGCGGTGGCAGGCCAGCCCCCCCAGCGCTTTGGCCAGCTCCTGGAGCAGGCCGCCGCCCGCATCGGGCTCACCCTTCCCCCGATTGCCTCCGACCCCCAGGGCCCCGTGCCGGATCCCGAGGCGGCTCGCCAGCGGCTTGAGGCCTTCTCCAGCAGCCTCAGCGACGCCGAAGCCCGCTTCGCCCTGGGGGCCTGAGGGCCGGAACTCAGCCCCCGGCCGCTTCGATCCTCTCCAGGAGGGCGGCGATCAGCACTTCCGCCCGCCGTTCCTCCTGCTGATGCTGCTCCAGCAGCTGCAGCAGCTCCTGGTGGGCCAGGAAATAGAACTCCAGTTCCTCCTGCACCTGCTGCAGCTGAAGCAGATTCAGTTCGGCTTCATCCCGCGCCTCTTCCAGCTGGCCCTGCAGGCTGGCGATCTCGGCTTTCAGCGCCTGGGGATCGGCTGCTTTGGCAGGAGTTGTGCTCATTGGATCAAGCTTAGAAGCTCTGCGCCACGGCGTCGATCCATCCGCAACAGACCGTGCAGGAGTGATCACGGTAGCTTTGCGCTGTGGTCTTCCCTGGCGCCATGCCCCTGGCCTCCCCGGATCTCGTGCAGCGCACCTATCGCCAGCAGGCGGCTTTTCAGCGCGACTTCAAGGCGCAATGGAGCGATCTGGCCAGGCAGGTGCACACCAGCCTTCGCCTGATGGCCTTGAACGGGATACGTGATCCACTCACCGATGCTCCCATCGCGGCCACCGATCTCCGGGTGGAGGGAACCAACTTCCGCGAAAGCCTGCAGCACGAGGGCCTGGTGTCACGGCAACGGGCCGTGCTCCTGTTGTTGCGTCAGTTGATCGAAGCCGGTCTCCTCCCGCGTCTGGACGCCTTGCGGCTCTACTGCCCGGAAGCCATCACCCCCTTCGCAGAGCATCTGCGGGGGCTTGTGGGGCACTTTCACGGTAGCGAATATCTACCGGATCCCCAGGATCGCCGGCGTCAGCAGGTGCGCCACGAGGATCTCTGCCAGCTCAGCTTCGAGGATCGCCGCTTTGATGTGGTGATCTGCAATGAGGTTCTCGAGCATGTCTACGACCTGCCGGCCGCCCTGCGTTCGATGCTGCGGGTGCTCGTGCCCGGTGGCGTGCTCTTCGGCACGGTTCCTTTTGCCTACGGCCAGTCCGCCTCCACCGTGAAGGCCCTGCATCTCGCCCAGGAGCTGGATCCCGAACTCCTGGTGGAGCCGGAGTTCCACGGCGACCCGGTGCAGCCGAAACGAGGCTCGCTCGTGTACCGCATTCCGGGCTGGGACTTTCTCGATCAGCTGCGCGAGGCCGGTTTCGAGGATCCCCGCATCGAAGCGATCCACTCCCCCACCTACGGCATCCTCGGTGCCGAGATCCCCTGGATCCTGGTGTTCTTGGCCCAGCGCCCTCGCGATTCCTAGGTTCCCCAGGCCTGGGGGCCGTTCAGTTCCCCTCAAGGGCAAGTGCCAGCAACCGATCCGCCAGCTGGAACTTCTCCTGCTTCCGGTTGCAGGCCACGAGCCAGCCGTGCCGCCGGTAGAAGCCGATGGAGGCCCCCAGTTGCTCCGCCAGCGTCCAGCTGGTCTCCCAGTCGCTGCGCCCTTCAGCGCTGGCCCAGGTCGGTAACCCCAGGGCCTGGCGCGTCCAGGGGAGGATCCCGTGCCGTTGCCGCCCCAGGATCTCCATCGTGTCGGAGATCCTGGGCGGCTCCATGCCGTTTTCCAGCTCCAACATCCCAATCAGATCAGCGAGCAGCCTCTCCAGCAATTGGTTGCTGGGGTGGTTGAAGGTGTGAAACAGCGGCAAGGGGTGGCCAGACGCGTTGTAGTTCGCCTCCAGCCAGGGGGAGAGCTGCAGGTCGCAATCGTGTTCTCGCCGGGCCAGCTCTGCCAGCGATCGCCGGTGCCAGCCCCGCAGGAGATCGTCCATGGCCGGGGTGGCGGGCAGCTCGAGGATCGCTTCGGCCTCCAGCCCCCGCTCCGCGGCCACCATCGCCAGAAAATCGTGATAGTCGCCCAAGGGGGATTCGGCCGCCAGGCCGGGCAGTTCGCCCCGGTCGTCGTGGGCGTAGCCGATCGTGGCGTGATACCCCTCGTAGTGCAGATTCGGCAGCACGATGGCGTGAGCACCTGCCGGCAGCAGGGCCTCCAGGGTGACCCCATCCAGGCCGATGCCGTCGCGATAGCCCGGGGTGATCCGGTGCATCACCAGCACCTGCGTTTCGCCCAGCACCCGATGCAGATCCTTCACCTCCTCCGGAGTGGCGAGATGCACCGGCGTGCAGAAGTGGAACCGGTGCGAGGGCAGGGCCCGCTCCAGCCCCAGGAACAGCGGATGGGTCTGACAGTTGCCCACGATCGTGATCAGGGTTGCCCCTGCCGGCCTCGCTGTCGCCGTGGCGTCAGCGGCGGCAGACGCCATGCCCAGCAACTCCTGCCACATGGACATGGACGGTATCCATGGCGGCAGGGGATCGTGGTAGCTGCCAAGCTGCTCCAGCAGTTGCAAGGCCAAGGCGTTAAGGTCCTGGCGCTGCCGGGGAGACCAGCCATGGTCGCCGGCCTTCAACCGCCTGTGGATCCAGATGGACCCATAGCGGCAGAACTGCTCCTGGTGGATGGCCACCCACTCCGGCTGCGGTTCGGCCCCTTCCAGCAGATGGCCGTACAGCCGAGCCCCCCAGCCGGCCAGGGAGATGGCGTGGTCCGGTTCGCTGGTGGCCACGGCCAGCATCTGCTGGTGGCAGGCCAGCCCCAGTTCCAGCAGCAACTCCAGATCGTCGCTCGCCAGTGCGGTGTCGGAAGCCAGCACGCCTTGCCAGGCCAGCTCCGCAATCTTGTCCAGACCCTGGCGCTTGAGGCACTCTCTGGCCAGGTCCATGCAGACGGCCCGATCCCTCAGCACGTTCGAAGCGGGGAGGGCCAGGCCTGGACTGGGGGATGTCTCCATTCAGATGCTGCGACCCCCCTCCGGGGGAGTGATCGGCGCGGCTTCCATCATGAAGGGCATGGTTGCTCCACCAACCCTCAACCAGTGTCAAAGTCAACCGTGATCCGCCGATGCCATGAGCAACGCTCGCCAGCTCGCTGAGGCCTGCCGGCAGTTGCCACCCCTGCCTCCCCAGGGCAGCCAGACCGCACTGGATCCCACCGAACGGGATCGGTTGCGCCAGCTCGGAGCCGCTTGTCATCAGCACATGCTGGCCCTGCCCGAAGAGCAGCGTTACGAGGCCATCGCCCTCGCCCTCGATGGCGCCCGCCTCTACCGCTGGCTGCAGGCCACCAGCCCCGCGGAGCCCGACTGGGTCGCCGTGATCGAGGAGCAGTTCTGCCGTTTCGGCGTCCTCTGGATCAAGGACCAGGGCCGATCCGATCCCCATCTGGCCCTTCGGGCACTGCCGCTGATCGATCGCCTGCTGCAGTTCAATCCGACGCAACACGATTGGATCAGCGCCACCCGCCAGCAGCTGGAGCAGGCCGCGGCTCCCATCCCGCGTGGATTTTTTGCCCCCCCAACTGGCCCTGCCCCCTTCCCCTGGTCGGAACCCCTCCACACCTATCGGCTCAGCCATCGCCTGGCCAGCAACGCCGTGGTACTGCCCATCGGCGTCATCGCCGACGGGGAATGGTTCTGCGACTGCCTCCAGTACCTCCCCGCGCGCTGGCCCGAGGCCCACTGGATGCAGCAGCTCGGCGGCTACCAGCTCGAACGCGATGGAGACAGCATCAGCCTCCGTCCCCGGCCCGATCAGGGGCCCTCACCCCTGCGGTTGGCGGGCACCTGGTGCGTACTGAACGACATCGTTGGCCGCCGCAACCTGGGCCACTTCTTTCACGACACCCTCCCCCAGCTGGCGGCCATCCGCCGGCTCTCCAGCGAGCTGGGGGAGTTGAAGGTGCTGGCCTGCCGCGAACGCTATGCCAATCTCGCCCACCTGCGTCGCCTGCTCTGGCCCGGGGAGGTGCAGTTCCGGGAGGATCTTCCGGCCTCGTTCAGCGTCGAGCGGTTGGTGCTGCAGCCGGTGGCCTGCAACGGAGCCAGTGGCTTCTACCCCGATTTCCAGCGGGTCTGGTGCTTTGCGCTGGAGGATTACCGCGAGGGGGTGGAGCTGTTGCGCCGGGAGCTGCATCAGCCCTCGCCTCCTTTCGCGCTGCAGGATCACTGGATCTACTTCAGCCGCAATCTGGCCGCCCCCACCGAAGTTCCCCATGGTCGTCACTTCAGCAACCACGCCGAACTGCTCGAGCAACTCAGCAACCACGGCGTGCTGATCCTCGATCCGGGTCACTACGACATCCGGGCCCTCCATGGCCTGATCAGCCGGGCTCGGGGCTTCATCGGCATCCATGGAGCTGGGCTTGCCAATGCCCTGCTCGCCCCTGAAGGCACCCCGGTGATCGAAATCCGGCCCCACGGTGGCGCTTGGCGGATGCTGGAACTGGCGGGCCGCTCCGCCGGCCTCGACTGGCAGGTGCTCGACTGTCCCGCCGATCCAGCGGTGCCAGGCCGCAGCGTGCTGCCCATCCAGGCCCTGCTGGATCGGCTCCAGTAGACGCTTCAGCCCCGCACCCAGTCGGTCACACCACCCGGCCGGTCGATCAGCTCAATGCCCTCGGCGGCCAGTTCGGTGCGGATGCGGTCGGCTGTGGCGAAATCGCGGGCGGCCTTGGCGGCCCGGCGTTCCTCGATCCGTTGCTGGATCTCCCCCCCATCCACCGCTTCTGCCGCCGGCTCCGCCTCCAGCCCCAGCACCCCGGCCAGCTCCACCAGCAGCTGCCAACGGGGTTGCAGCTGGGCCACTTCGGGGGCGGCGCCCCCTTCGCGCTCGCCTCGCTCCAGCCGGTTGGCCAGGGCCCGCAGGGGCCGGGCCAGCTCGAACAGCACCGCCACGGCCGCCGAGGTGTTGAGGTCGTCGTCCATGGCGGCGGCGAAGCGGTTGCGGGCCTCTGTGAGCGCGTCTGAGGGCTCTGCAGGCGGCGCGGCACGCCAGCCCAGGGCCGCTGCGTGGCGTTCCCCCAGGCCCAGGGCGCCGTCGAGCCCCTTCCAGCCCGTGGCGGCCGCCGCCAGGGCCTCGCTGGTGAAATCCAGCGGCTTGCGGTAGTGGGCCTGCAGCACGAACAGCCGCAGGGTCATCGGGCTGACGCCGCTTTCGAGCAGCGCACGGATCGTGGTGAAGTTGCCCAGCGATTTGGACATCTTCTCGCCGCCCACATTCACCATGCCGTTGTGCAGCCAGAAGTGCGCCAGGGGCTGGCCGCTGGCCGCCTCCGACTGGGCGATCTCGTTCTCATGGTGCGGAAAGATCAGGTCGGCACCGCCCAGGTGGATGTCGATCGTGGGGCCGAGCTCCTCGCGCACCATGGCCGAACACTCGATGTGCCAGCCCGGCCGTCCCGGCCCCCAGGGGGAGGGAAAGCTGGGCTCACCGGGTTTGGCGCCTTTCCAGAGGGCGAAGTCGAAGGGATGCTGCTTGCGGGCTTCTTCGGCCTCGCTGGTGCGGCCGCTGGCGCCCTCCTGCTGCTCCTCGAGTTGGCGGCCGCTGAGCTTGCCGTAGCCGGCCTGGCGCATCACCGAGAAGTACACATCGCCATCGGCGGAATAGGCCGCCCGCTTCTCCACCAGGTCACTGATCAGGCTGCGGATCGCGTCCAGGCTGCGGGTGGCCCGGGGCATCCGGTCGGGGGGAAGGATGTGCAGGGCGGCCATGTCCGCCTGGAAGGCGGCGATGTTGCGCTCGCTCACCACCGCCATGGAGCTGCCCTCCGCTTCGGCCCGTTTGAGGATCTTGTCGTCGATGTCGGTGAAGTTCTGCACGAAGGTCACCGCGTAGCCACACCACACCAGATATCGCCGCAGCACGTCCCAGACGATGTAGCTGCGGGCATGGCCCAGGTGGCACAGGTCGTAGACCGTGACACCGCAGCAGTAGATCGACACCCTCCCCGGCTGCAGCGGCTCGAAGGGCTCGCAGCGGCGGCTGAGGGTGTTGGTGAGCCGCAGGGTCAATGGCCCGCTCCCGCCGTGGCCTGGCCCAGGCGGCCGCCGCCGTAGCCGGCCCGGCTGCGCACGTTGGCGCACCAGTCGCCGTGCTCCAGGTACCAGCGCACCGTCTCCCTCAGACCCTGGTTGAAGTCATGGCGCGGCTGCCAGCCCAGCTCGGTGCTGATCCGCTCCGGGTCGATGGCGTAGCGCCGGTCGTGGCCCGGCCGGTCGGCCACCGGCGTGATCAGGCTGGCGTGGGGGGAGCCGGCGGGCCGCAGCTCGTCCATCAGGGCGCAGATGGCCTGCACCACCTTCTTGTTGGTGCGCTCCCCATGGCCCCCGACGCAGTAGCTGCGCCCCAGCTGCCCGCTGGTGGCGGCCAGCAGCAGGGCCTCCACGTGGTCCTCCACGTAGAGCCAGTCGCGCACATTGGCCCCATCGCCGTACAGCGGGATCGGCTCGCCGGCGGCGGCCTTGAGGATCACCACCGGGATCAGCTTCTCGGGGAATTGCCAGGGGCCGTAGTTGTTGCTGCAGTTGGTGAGCACCACCGGCAGCCCGTAGGTGTGGTGCCAGGCCTGCACCAGGTGGTCGCTGCCCGCCTTGCTGGCCGAATAGGGGCTGCGCGGGTCGTAGGGGGTGGTTTCCGAGAACCGCCCGGTGGCCCCTAACGAGCCGAACACCTCGTCGGTGCTGATGTGGTGGAAGCGGAACTGTTCCCGGCGCTCCGCCGGCAGCCCCTCCCAGTGGGTCCGCACCGCCTGCAGCAGGTTGTAGGTGCCCATCACGTTGCTCACCAGGAACGCGCCCGGATCGTCGATCGAGCGGTCGACATGGCTTTCGGCCGCCAGGTGCAGCACCAGATCCGGATCGGCCTGACGCACCGCCGCCGCCACGGCCTCCCCATCGGCCAGATCCACCTGCAGCAGTCGGTGGCGCGGGCCGTCGGAGCGCTCGGCCGCTTCGCCCAGCTCCGCCAGGGTGTTGTAAACCCCCAGCAGATCGCTGGCGTAGCCCATCTTGTCGAGGTTGAACACCGTCACGGTGCTGTCCCGCAGCAGCCGCCGCACCAGCGCCCCGCCGATGAAACCGGCCCCCCCCGTCACCAGGAGGCGGCGACGGCCGGCGAGCAGCACCGGCAGGTCGAGGGAGTGGTTGGGGAGCATCGGGGTGGAGCGAGACGACAAAGGGGGTTCAGGCCTTGGGCAGGGGGATCTGCGCCAGCACCTCGGCCAGGGCGGCCTGCCAGTGTTGCCCCTCCAGCTCCAGGGTGCGCCGGGTGGTGCTTCCATCCAGCAGGGAATAGGCGGGGCGCCGGGCCGGGGTGGGGTAGTCGGCGGTGGTGATCGGCTTCACCCGGGCCGGGGCGTCGATCAGCCCCCGCACCGCCGCCTGGGCGCCGATGGCCACGGCGAAGTCGTACCAGCTGGCGGCGCCGCAGTCGCTCCAGTGGTGGTGCCCGCCCACGCCCCGCTCGATCACCCGCCAGCAGGCGGCCGCCAGCCCGGGGGTGGCCGTGGGGCAGCCCACCTGGTCGGCCACCACCTTGAGGGGCTCGCCGGCGGCGGCCCTGGCCCGGTGCAGCCGCAGCATCGTGAGGCAGAAGTTGGCCCCCACCGGCCCATACACCCAGCTGGTGCGCAGCAGGCACAGGCGCTCGGGGGGCAGGGCCGCCGCCGCCCGCCGTTCCCCCTCGGCCTTGGTGGCGCCGTACACCCCCAGGGGCCGCAGGGGTTGCTCCGGCGCGTAGGGATGGCCCTGCTCACCGTCGAACACGAAATCAGTGCTCACCTGCAGCAGCCGCCCGCCGCCGCTGGCCAGGGCTTCGGCGAAGGCCCCGGGGGCGCCGGCATTCACCGCCCCAGCCAGCTCCGCCTCTGCCTCGGCCCGATCCACCGCGGTGTAGGCGCCGGCATTGAGCACCCAGTCAGGCCGGTGCCGCCCCACCGCCGCCCGGCAGGCCCCGGGGTCGGCCAGATCCAGCTCGCCGCGGCCCGTGGCGATCAGGTCGATGCCGGCGGGGACCGAGGCCACAAGGGCCCGGCCCAGCTGGCCGTCGCGGCCGGTCAGCAGCACCCGCACCGGTTCAGGCATCGATGGCGGCGGAATGGCTCCGGCGCAGCCTACCTTCGCGCCGCTATTTGGCCTCCATCCAGTTGGGGCCGACCCCGGTGTCCACCGCCAGGGGCACCAGCAACTGCACCGCCTGCTCCATGGTGCGGCGGGTGAGCGCCCGCACCTCCTCGAGCGCCTCCGGGGCCGCCTCGAGCACCAGCTCGTCGTGCACCTGCAGCAGCAGCCGCGCCGGCAGGGCGGCCGCCGTCAGCGCCTGTTGCAGGCCCACCATGGCCAGCTTGATGATGTCGGCGCTGGAGCCCTGGATCGGGGCGTTGGCGGCCGCCCGCAGCTGCTGGGCCTCCATGCCGCCGCGGCGGGCCACCTCCAGGTCGATCTCCAGCGGATCCTTGCCCCGCAACCGGCCCAGGCCGCCGGGATCGAAGTGGAAGGGGCGGCGCCGCCCCAGGATCGTCTCCACGTAGCCGCGGCTGAGGGCCAGCCGCTCCTGCAACTCCAGGAACAGGAACACCCGCGGGTAACGCTGCTTGTAGAGGCTCAGGAACTCCTTGGCCCGCGCCTGGCCCATGCCGGTCTCCCGTGCCAGCCGCTGGGCCCCCATGCCATAGATCACCCCGAAGTTGATCGTCTTGCCCAGCCGCCGTTCTTCGGGTGTGACGCTGTCGGTCTCCAGCAGCAGCCGGGCCGTGAGGGCGTGGACGTCGTCGCCTTCGTTGTAGGCCTTCACCAGCACCGGTTCGCCCGAGAGGTGGGTGAGGATGCGCAGCTCGATCTGGGAGTAGTCGGCGCTGATCATCCGCCAGCCCTCCTGGGGCAGGAAGGCCTTGCGGATGCGGCGGCTGAACTCGGTGCGGATGGGGATGTTCTGCAGGTTGGGGTTGCTGCTCGACAGCCGCCCGGTGGCGGTCACCGCCTGGTTGAAATCGGTGTGCACCCGCCCGGTCTCCGGCTCCACCAGGGCCGGCAGGGCCTCCACGTAGGTGCTCAGCAGCTTGCTGAGGGTGCGGTGCTCCAGCACCAGCTTCACCACCGGATGGTCGTCCTCCAGCTTCTCCAGCACCGCCGCGTCGGTGCTCCAGCCGGTCTTGGTGCGCCGCGACTTCTTGCGGTCGAGGCCCAGGCTGTCGAACAGCAGTTCCCCCAGTTGCTTGGGGGAGGCCAGGTTGAAGTCCACCCCCGCCGCCTCCTGGGCTTCCTGTTCCAGACGCACCAGGGTGGTGCTGAGCTCCTCGGCCAGCTCCTTGAGGTAGGGCACATCGATGCGGATGCCGGTGGCCTCCATCTGGGCCAGCACCGGCTCCAGGGGCAGCTCCACCTGCTCCAGCAACGGCAGCAGCGCTGGCCCCATCGCCGCCAGCTGCTGCCGCAGCAGGGCCCCCAGACGCCGGGTGAGGTGCACGTCCATGGCGCAGTAGAGGGCCGCCGCGTCGATCGGCACGTCGGCGAAGTTCTGCCCCTTGGCCACCAGATCGCCGTACGCCGTCGGGTGGAAGCCGAAGGCGCGCTCCGCCATCGCCTCCAGGCCATGTTTGTCGTTGGCATCCCGCAGGTAGTCCGCCAGCAGGGTGTCCATCACCACCCCGGCCAGGGGCAGCCCATGGCGCAGCAGGATCAGGCGGTCGTACTTGGCGTTCTGGAGCGCCTTGGGGTGGGCGGCACTGGCCAGCCAGGGCCCCAGGGCCAGCAGCACCGCAGCCAGGGACAGCTGCACCGGCGGGGGCGGTGGCGTGCTGAGCAGGTCGGCGGCGGGGGGGCTGTGGTGCCCGATGGGCACGTAGGCCAGATCCGCCAGCCCCTCCCCCCAGCACACGCCGATCCCCACCAGCTCCGCCTTGAAGGGATTGAGCGAGGTGGTCTCGGTGTCGAGGGCCACCGGCGCCGCCGGATCGGTGCAGGCCATCAGCCTCTCCACCAGGGCCGCCAGGCCCTCCGGGGTGGTGATCAGCTCTGGCCGCAGGGCCGGCAGGCTGCCTTGGGCCTCCTGGGTTTCAGGGGCCTCTGGTGCTTCCGCTGCGGGCACCTCCGGCTCGCTGGGGGGTGCGGGGATGGCGGCGACGGGCTCGGGGGGCTCCGCAGAGAAGAGGCGGGCGAAGCCCTCGGTCTGCTTCACCAGGCTGAACAGCTCCAGCTCGGCAAGACGCGCCCCCAGTCCCTCGCTGTCCACCCGGCCCAGGGCCAGGCGGGGTTCCTGGGGCAGGGGGATCTGCACGAGGATCTCCGCCAGCATGCGGGAGCGGAAGGCATTCTCCCGGTCGGTCTCCAACTTGGTTCTCAGGGCCCCTTTCTGCTGGTCGAGGGCGGCGTAGATGCCGTCCAGGTCGCCGTGGGCCTTGAGCAGGGTCAGGGCCGTCTTGGGGCCCACCCCCTTGACGCCGGGAATGTTGTCGGAGCTGTCGCCGGTGAGGGCCTTGAGGTCCACCACCCCCTCCGGTGGCACCCCCAGCTTCTCGATCACCTGGGCCCGGCGGATCTGGGTCGGACCGCTGTTCCTGGCGTAGGGCCCGCCACCCATGTAGAGCACGGCGATGTCGCGCGCGTCGTCCACCAGCTGGAACAGGTCCCGGTCGCCGGAGAGGATCCGCACCCGCCAGCCCTCGTCCGCCGCCCGGTTGGCCAGGGTGCCGAGCACGTCGTCGGCCTCATAGCCCGGCGCCATCGACAGGGACAGGTCGAGGCAGTCCCGGAGGATGGCCTGCAGGTTGGCCAGATCGGCGAAGAACTGCTCCGGCGCCTCCTCCCGGTGGGCCTTGTAGGCGGCGTCCGCCTCATGGCGGAAGGTGGGTTCGGCCGTATCGAAGGCGATCACCACCCCCTGGGGCCCCAGACCCTTGCAATTGTCGAGCAGGGCCTTGAGGAAGCCGTAGGTGACGCTGGTGGGCACCCCGTCCTTCGTGCTCAGGCCCCCCTCGCCGCCCTTGGCGAAGGCGTAGAAGCTGCGGAAGGCCAGCGAGTGGCCGTCCACCAGCAGCAACATGGGTGCCTCAGCCATTCACACCGCCGTGTCCGATCCGCCGCCACAGCCTGCCACCGCCCAGCGCCATGCCTGCCTGCTTCAGTGATTGCGGCCGCTACCGCTGGTGGCTGGAGCGGGTGTGGCAGGCGGACGCCAGGCGGCTGCTGTTCATCGGCCTCAACCCCTCCAGCGCCGACGGTCGCAGCGACGATCCCACCCTGCGCCGCCTGATGGCCTTTGCGGCGGGCTGGGGCTATGGGGGCATCGAAGTGCTCAACCTGTTCGCCCGGGTCAGCCCGAACCCCGCGGCCCTGCGGCGTGACCCCGATCCGGAGGGGGCGGCCAACCGCTGCTGGCTGCGACGGCGGCTGCGGGCCCTGGCCCGGGAGCAGGGGGCGCCGGCGACCCCGATCTGGCTGGGCTGGGGGAACGGCGGCCGCCTGCTGGGGCAGGACCAGCGGGTGCTGAGCCTGCTCGGTGAGGAGAATGCGGCCCTGGTGTGTCTCGGAGAGACGGCCAGCGGCGCCCCGCTCCATCCCCTCTACCAACCGGCGGCGAGCCTGTTGCGGCCCTATGGGCCATCCTGTGGGCGTTCAGCCGCAGCCGCTGCTCCATGGCCCGCACCCCCCGCCGCTACGCCATCCACCTGTTCCTGATCGGCGGTCACCACCAGGAGGTGCACTTCAACACCCTTGAAGACTTCCAGGGCTGGTACGGCGGGGTGCTGAACGCGGCGGCCCTCGACGCCTTCGTGAACGTGCCGATCAGCGACCTGACCAGCGAATTCCTCGTGCTGCGGGCCGGCAGCGTCCAGGCCATCCGGGTGGAGCCGATCTACGGCGCCCTCGAAGACTGAAGCGCGCAGTCTGAAGCGCGCAGAAGAGGCTCACAGGGCCGCGGCGATCCGCTCCCGGTCGCTGCCCAGCCGGTGCAGCAGCAGCCAGGTGGTGAGCAGGTCGGGCCCCTTGAGGCTGCCCAGCAGGGCGGCCCGCAGTCCCTTCATCAGCACCCCCTTCTTGA
Organism: uncultured cyanobacterium; assembly: GCA_903917565.1. Classification (GTDB taxonomy): domain Bacteria; phylum Cyanobacteriota; class Cyanobacteriia; order PCC-6307; family Cyanobiaceae; genus Cyanobium. The sequence goes on from CAIXBB010000004.1 coordinate 24,452, forward strand.
CGCCGGCGGCCGTGGCGGCCTCCGCCAGCAGCCCCTGGGCGGTCTCGGCGTCCAGCGTCCCCTCCGGCAGCCGCTCCAGCAGGGCCGTCAGGGCGCCGCGGCTGCCTGGATCACTGCGCAGGGCCAGGGCCGCCCCGTCGGGCTCAGGAGCTTCGAAGAAGGGGGCGGCCTGGTCGACCCCGTCCGCCAGCAGGCTGAGGGAGGGCCCCAGCAGGGTGCAGAGATCCTCCTGCCAGGCGGCATCAGCGCCGGCCCCCTCGTCCCAGCCCCGGGCCTGCCAGAGGGGCAGCAGCCGCTGGCGCAGCTCGCCGGCCGACAGCCCATGCAGCACCTGGGCGTTGAGCCAGTTGAGCTTGTCCCAGTCGAAGCGCGCCCCGGCCCGGTTCACCCGCTCGAAGGAGAACACCGCCGCCGCCTGCTCGAGGCTGAAGCGCTCGCCGATCCCCTCCGGCGGCGACCATCCCAGCAGGGTCATGTAGTTGACCAGGGCTTCAGAGGTGTATCCCATGGCGCGGAAGTCGCCCACGGAGGTGACGCCATCGCGCTTGGAGAGTTTGCGGCCCTCCTGGTTGAGGATCAGGGGGGTGTGGGCGAACTGGGGCGGCGCCAGCCCCAGGGCCCCGTAGAGCAGCAGTTGCTTGCCGGTGTTGGCGATGTGGTCCTCGCCGCGGATCACGTGGCTGATGGCCATGGCGGCGTCGTCCACCACCACCACCAGGTTGTAGAGGGGGTCGCCGATCGCCGTGGCGGGCGCCCGGCGGGCGATCACCATGTCGCCGCCCAGGTCGCTGCCGGCCCAGCGCATCTCGCCCCGCACCAGATCGCTCCAGGTGATCGTGGCGCCGTCGTCGATGCGGAAGCGGATCACCGCCTCCCGGCCCTCAGCGATGAAGGCCTGCTGCTGCTCGGCGGTGAGGTCGCGGTGCAGGTTGTCGTAGCGGGGCGCCCGGCCCTCGGCCTGCTGGCGCTCCCGCATCGCCGCCAGCTCCGCGTCGCTGGCGTAGCAGCGGTAGGCGTGGCCGCGCTCGAGCAGCTGCTCGATGGCCTCCCGGTGGGCCTCGATGCGCTCGCTCTGCACCACCGGCTCCTCGTCCCAGTCCAGGCCCAGCCAGCGCAGGCCATCGAGGATGTTCGCGGTGAATTCCGGCCTGGAGCGTTCCCGGTCGGTGTCCTCGATGCGGATCAGGAAGGCGCCCCCCAGGTGGCGGGCGAACAGCCAGTTGAACACCGCCGTGCGGGCGGTGCCGATGTGAAGGGTGCCGGTGGGGCTGGGGGCCAGCCGAACGCGTACGGGAACCGTTGCGGGCACGGATGCGGCTCCTGATGATGAGAACGGGACTGACGGGGCTCGAACCCGCAACTTCCGCCGTGACAGGGCGGTGCTCTAACCGATTGAACTACAGTCCCAGACAGGCTGCGATCGCCGTTGGTGGCACGAATCGCCCCGAGGGGTGGATCCGGCGCCGATGGGCGATTGCGACAGCGCGGACGCCGACTAGGGAAGTATCCATCGTCACCGGTCCCCCCGTCAACGCAGCCCGTCAACGCCGCCCGTCAACGTCGCCAGAAGGGTGGCTGGCGCGGGGTCCGGGGCGTCGATCGGCCGCAGAAAAAGCCCCGTGCCGGGCACGGGGCATAGGGCCTTGGCCGTCAGGCGGGGGCGACAGAACCCCTGATCCTCAGGGGCGGAAGCCGGCGGGTTCGATCAGGCGCACCTGATTCCCCCGGGCGGTGAATTCCCGCCCCTGGTCGCTCTGGACAACGACCCGACCTCCGGACTTGACCCGGATCACCCGGGCCCGGACCCAGCCAAGGGCTGCTGATTCCAGCACCTTGACCACATCACCGGGTTGTAGATCCAACTCCATGTTCGGAACCACGAGACTGCATAGGGGACCATCGAACGCGCCGTGGAGGACTTGAACCCCCGACATCAGGTTTTGGAGACCTGCGTTCTACCAACTGAACTAACGGCGCAAGGCGATGGTCCCTGGAAAGCGTGAGAGGGAAACGCGGGCAATGAAATCCCGTGAAACCAGGCTTCAGCGATCGAAGCGCTGTTTGACGCGAGTGGCTTTACCCACCCGGTCACGCAGATAGAAGAGCTTCGCCCGACGCACCTTACCGCGCCGCTCCACCTTGACGGAAGCGACCTGAGGGCTGTGCAGCATGAAGACCCGCTCCACGCCGATGCCCTGGAAAATGCGGCGCACGGTGATGGTCTGGTTGAGGCCGCCGTGGCGTTTGGCGATCACCACGCCCTCGTAGGGCTGCACCCGCTCCTTGTTGCCTTCCCTGATGCGCACGCCCACCTTGACGGTGTCGCCCACGTAGATGTCGGGCAGATCGCTCTTCAGCTGACCCGCCTCGAACTCCTCGATCAGCGCCCGGGCGCTGAGCTTGCCCGTGGTGACCTTCACGCCGTTTGCTGCGTTGGCAGTCACGGTTTCCGCTTGCACCGACTGGGGCTCCGCGTCTGGGGTCTGCTGGTCCACTTCCGTGGACGGATCGATCTCGGTTGCCATCCCTGTTCTCGGAGCGCCAGGCCAAACCAACACCTTACCGCCTCAGGTGACCCCCTTCCCCCCACGCCGCCGCCAGCCCCGCCGCAACCGCTCCCAGGCCAGGGCGCCGCCGGTGACGAGCATCCACAGCAGCCCGAGGCCGTTGAGCAGTACGTAAAGCGACTCGCCCACCTCGCCCACCCAGGCCTGGAGCCATTCGCCCTCGTGCAGCACCATCAGCGGATGGGCCTGGTCCCGGCTCAGCCCGCCCCAGTCGCGCAGCAGCCGGTAGCCCACCCCCGTGATCGCTGAGAGCAGCAGGGGGGCGAGCACCAGCGGCGCCAGCCAGGCATGGGCCTGCCGCAGGCGGGCACCCCAGGACGGGGCGGCGGCTGGGGTGGGGTTGGACACGGGGAATCGACGGCTGGAGGGACGTCATTGATAACTTGAATGTCCGGCTTCGTACCCCACCGCATGAACCTGTTCGCCGATCTGCTGGCCAGCACCAACGGCGTCAAGGGCGGTGGCACCCCTCTCACCCAGGCCGGCCCCCGCATCCAGAAGGGCCGCCGCGGCGTCGAGGTGAAATCGGCCCGGGAGATCGCGATCATGCGCCAGGCCAGCCGCATCGTGGCCACGGTGCTGCGGGAGATCATCGACATGGCCGCCCCGGGCATGACCACCGGCGACCTCGACCGCCACGCGGAGGCCCGCATCCGCGCCATGGGGGCCACCCCCAGCTTCAAGGGCTACCACGGTTTCCCCGCCAGCATCTGCGCCAGCATCAACAACGAGGTTGTGCATGGCATCCCCAGTGCCAAGAGGGTGATCAAGGCCGGCGACCTGGTCAAGATCGACACCGGGGCCTACTTCGAGGGCTTCCATGGCGACAGCTGCGTCACCCTCTGCGTTGGCGAGGGCGTGCCCGAGGAGGCCCGCCGTCTCAGCCGCGTGGCCCAGGAATCGCTGATGCAGGGCCTGGCCACCGTGAAGGCCGGCAGCACCCTGCTGGAGCTGGCCGGCGCGGTCCAGGACCACGTCGAGGCCAATGGCTACGCCATCGTCGAGGACTACACGGGCCACGGCGTCGGCCGCAACCTGCATGAGGAGCCCTCGGTGTTCAACTACCGCACCAGTGATCTGCCCAACATGCAGCTGCGCTCCGGCATGACCCTGGCGGTGGAGCCGATCCTCAACGCCGGAAGCAAGGGCTGCCGCACCCTCAAGGACCGCTGGACCGTGGTGACGGTGGACGGCAGCCTCTCGGCCCAGTGGGAGCACACCATCGTCGTCACCGCCGACGGCTGCGACATCCTCACCGACCGCGATTTCTAGGCCCCATCGCCGCCCCATCCCTCAAGAGCGCCTGAGCAGCCCCACGTAGGCCCAGCGTCCGAGGGTCGCCAGTGGCATCAGCAGGTAGGTGAGCGGGTTCGGCGTGACGATGATCAGGCTGCAGTTCCACTCGGCCTGCCGCAGGATCTCCCCCGCCACCCAGTCGGCGCCCATCACTCCCACGGGATTGAGGGCTGAGCGGAACGGCCCCAGCACCAGCCGCCGCAGGCGCAGGGCCTGTGCCAGCTCCGGCGCCCGCAGGCTGAGCAACTGGCCCAGCAGCCGTTTGCTGATCTCGTAGAGGGGGCTCACCGCCGGCTGGATCTCCGCTTCCGAGGTGTTCACCCAGACCTCCGCCCGCCGCCGCCCCTCCCGCCGCTGCGCCACCACGGCGAACAGCTCCAGCAGCCGCCAGGCGCTCAGGGCGTTCACCTCCAGGGAGGAGCCGGTGGCCTCGGCGCTGCAGTCGCCATGGACGTTGATGCCGTGGTTGATCACCAGCACGTCCACCTGCTCGAGCAGGGGTTCCAGGACCGCCTCCTCCCCCACCTGCCAGTGCACCTGGTGCAGGGGGATCGGCTGCCCGTCCGGGCCATCCAGCTGCAGCGGCGTGCGGCCATGGCAGAGGGCGATCAGCTGCGCTCCGCGGCCGTGGAAGCGGCGCAGCAGGGCCTGGCCCAGGGCGCCGCTGGCCCCGGTGATGGCCACGGTGAGGGGGGCGCTCGACGGGTCCGGCATGGGCCTGCGGTGGAAGTGCTGCCTAGATTGCCCCGCACCTGCAGGACCCGGCGAGGTCAACTCATGTCCATCCCCCTGCTGATCGGCTCCTGTGAACCCTTCAGCGGAAAGTCGGCGGTGGTGCTCGGTCTCGGCCGCCAGCTCGCCCGCCAGGGCGTGCCCCTGGCCTTCGGCAAGCCGCTGGTCACCTGCATGGACGACCCGCTCGACAGCTTCCCCGATGCGGCGCCGGGCAATCCCCTGCTCGATCCCGATGTCCGTTTCATCGGCGCCACCCTCGGCCTGTCCCAGGAGCAGCTGATCCCTTCCCTGCACGTGCTCGAGCCGGCTGCCGCCCGGGAGCGCCTGCTGGCGGGGGATCTGACCCCTGGTGAGGGGCTGACGCTCCTGCAGCGGCGCATCCACGACGACGCCGATCGCCTGGTGCTGCTCGAGGGGGCCGGCAGCCTCAGCGAAGGCCAGCTCTACGGCCTGGGCCTGGTGCAGCTGGCCCAGGCCCTGCAGGCGCCGGTGCTGTTGGTGCATCCCTGGAGCGACAGCCGCAGCGTCGATGCTCTGCTGGAGGCCAGGCGCCAGCTGGGCGATCTGCTGGCCGGTGTGGTGCTCAACGCCGTGCTGCCCGACATGGTGCCGGAGGTGCGAGAGGAGGTGCAGCCGGCCCTGGAACGGCTGGGCATCCCGGTGCTGGGCGTGATGCCCCGCAGCCCTTTGCTGCGCAGCGTCACGGTGGAGGAGCTGGCCCGCCGCCTCGAGGCCACCGTGCTCTGCTGCCACGACGGCCTCGACCTGCTGGTGGAGACGCTGTCGATCGGCGCCATGAACGTCAATTCAGCGATGGAGTTCTTCCGGCGCCGCCGCAACATGGCCGTGGTCACCGGCGCCGACCGCACCGACATCCAGCTGGCGGCCCTGGAGGCCTCCACCCAGTGCCTGATCCTCACGGGGGCCGGGGAACCCCTGCCCCAGCTGATCAGCCGGGCCGAAGAGCTGGAGGTTCCGGTGCTCAAGGTCGACCACGACACCCTCACCACCGTGGAGGTGATCGACGGCGCCATCGGCCATGTGCGGCTGCATGAAGTGGTGAAGGCCACCTATGCCATCCGCCTGGTGGAGGAGCACTGCCACTTCGAACGGCTGTTCGGCCGGCTGCGCCTGGCGGTCCATGCCTGAGGGCGCTGCTAGTTTCTGACTGTTGGTTGTCGATAACGGGTGACCCGGTCCCTAGATCTTCCGGCCCTGGACCGGATCGATACGCTCGCCCAGGAGCTGGCCATGCTCCAGGACCGGGGCAAACGCAGAATCGCCTTCCTCGGCAGCCGCCATGTGCCGGTGGTGTCGATCCATCTGGTGGAGCTGGTGGCCCGCTCCCTGGCCCAGGAGGGCCACAACCTGATCACCTCCGGTGCCCAGGGGGTCAATGCGGCCGTGATCCGCAGTGTGCTGGAGGTGGATCCGGCCCGGCTCACCGTGCTGCTGCCCCAGAGCCTGGAGCGCCAGCCCGGCGAATCCCGCAGCCAGCTGGAGCGGGTGCTGCACCTGGTGGAAAAGCCCGAGAACGATGAGCTGCCCCTGCCCATGGCCAGCAGCCTCTGCAACCAGGAGATCATCAACCGCTGCGACCAGCTGATCTGCTACGCCTTCCACGACAGCGAAACCCTGCTTTCCAGCTGCCGCACCGCCGAGGACATGGGCAAGGTGGTGAGTCTGATGTTCTTCGATTAGCCAAGGCGGTTCTAGTCCGGTAGCGAGTCCTGGCGCGGCAGCACCTGCAGGCGGGTGCCTTCCCGGCCCATGACGGTCACCTGGGTGCCGGGCTGCAGGATTTCGTCGGGGGCCAGGTTGAGGGCGGCCCAGCTCTGGCCCTGCCAGCGCACCCGGCCTTCGCCCTGGGCGTCGAAGGGGCTGATCACCTCGGCCAGCTCGGCGCGGGTCGAGGCCGGGATCACCCGTGCCTGGCGCCCGGCCGACCAGCGCCGCATCCAGGCGTAGGCGGCCCCCACCAGAGCGCCGAACAGCAGCACCTGCGCCAACGGCGGCACCACCGGCACCAGGACGGCGACGAGGGTGAGCAGCAGGGCTGCCACGCCGGCGATGAGCAACAGTCCGTCGGTGTCGGCTCCCACAAGCACCGACAGCAGCAGCACCGCCGCCAGGACCAGCCAGAGGATCGGAGGTGCGGGCATCGGCAGGGGGCGAGGGGGCGGTGGCGAGGACAACGAAAGCCACGGGAACGCTGGCCTTCGCCCCCATCCTGCCTAGCGTTGCCGCAGTGAAGCCCCCGGCATGGAAGCGCTCATCATTCCTGTGCTGGTGGTGCTCGCGGGTCTGGGCATCAGCGGCGTCAAGGTCACCAGCAGCAGCCGCTCGATGCTGGTGGAGCGGCTCGGCAAGTACGACCGGGAGCTGCGCCCCGGTCTGTCCCTGGTGATTCCTGGGCTGGAGCGGGTGGTGAGCCATGAGTCGCTGAAGGAGCGGGTGCTCGACATCCCCCCCCAGCAGTGCATCACCCGCGACAACGTCTCGATCGAGGTGGATGCGGTGGTGTACTGGCAGCTGCTCGAGCACGCCCGCGCCTACTACGGCGTCGACAACCTGCAGGCGGCCATGGTCAACCTGGTGCTCACCCAGATCCGGGCCGAGATGGGCAAGCTCGACCTCGACCAGACCTTCACCACCCGCCAGGAGGTGAACGAAACCCTGCTCAAGGAACTGGATCAGGCCACCGATCCCTGGGGCGTGAAGGTGACCCGGGTGGAACTGCGCGACATCCAGCCTTCCAAGGGGGTGCAGCAGGCGATGGAGCAGCAGATGACCGCCGAGCGTGAGAAGCGGGCGGCGATTCTGCGCTCCGAGGGGGAGCGGGAATCCCAGGTGAACGCGGCCCGGGGCCGGGCCGAGGCCCTGGTGCTGGATGCCAAGGCCAAGCAGGAGGCGGTGCTGCTCGATGCCGATGCCCAGGCCAAGCAGCAGCTGCTGCTGGCCAAGGCGCGGGCCGAGTCGGCCACCGAACTGGCGGCCGTGATCGAGGCCCATCCAGCGGCGGCCGAAGGTCTGCGGTTGCTGCTGGCCAGGGACTGGATGGCCATGGGCCAGCAGATGGCCGCCGCCCAGGGGGGATCGGTGCTGATGGTGGATCCCCAGAGCCCGGCGTCGTTGCTGGCGGCCCTCAAGGGGCTGCAGGAGAAGGGCGGCAGCTGAAGCCGGCCCTTTTCCCATGCCCTCAGCTGCGCAGCACCGCCCGCAGCCCTTCGCCATACAGCAGGGCGGTGCAGAGAATCCCGCCGGCCCAGCAGAGGCTGCGCACCGGGGGGATGTTGGCCACGTAGGCCGCCAGGTAGCCCAGGCGAAGGACCGGGTGCAGCCAGGCCACCAACGCCACCCAGGGAGAGGCTGCCAGCAGCGCGGGAGCCACCACCAGGCACAGCAGGCAGGCCGGGGCGTGCAGGGTGAAGGCCTCGAAGCTGTTCTGGTGGGCCCAGTTGGCCCGCTTGCCCCAGGCCGGCAGCCGCTCGAACATCGCCCGGGGGGCAGCCAGGTCGGAGGGTTTGAAATCGGCCTGGGAGCGGGCGGCCCCCAGGGGAATCAGGCTGAGCACCACCACGGCGCCCGAGAGCACCAGGGACCAGGCGAAGGATCCGCCCGCTGCCGATGGCAGCACCGGCAGGGCGATGCTGGCCGCCAGGAGCTGGCTGGGCACGGAGGTGATCATCGGGACAGGGCCGAAGGGTCTCTTTTCTAGGTTGGCGCAGCTTTGCCTTCCCTCTGCCAAGCGCCGGTGTGGCTGCAGCAGGTGAAGCGGTGACGGAATTCCGATTACGGTCCGGCTGAAGCAAGCAGCAGCCGGACCCTCGAATTCATGCAAACCGCCGAAACAGCTCCAACGCGCTCATCGGCGTTCCCCCCGGCGGTCTGCGATGTTTCGGTCACGAATATGTGCAATGCGACCTGCGATTTCTGCGGCTTTGCCAACGACAAGGGCCTCGTCCGGGATCGTCGCAGCATCGATCGCACGCGTTTCGCTCAGGCGTTGCCGATCCTGCATCGCCGCGGTGTGCGTTATGTCAATTTCCAGGGCGGCGAGCCGCTGCTGCATCCGGAGATCGTCGGCCTGGTGGCCGACACACGCCGCGCCGGCCTGCATCCAAGCCTGATCACCAATGGCTGGCACCTGCCACGCGACATTGCGCGCCTTGCTGATGCGGGGCTGAGCAACCTGCTCGTCTCGATCGACAGCGCCGACATGGCCGCCCACGAAGCCAACCGCGGCTTGCGCGGCCTTGGCGAGCGCATCGGCCAGGGCCTTGCAGAAGCCCGTCGCCGGCGCATACCGGCCATCGCCTCCGTCACGCTGAGCCGCCTCGCCAAGCTCGCCGATCTACCCGACGCCCTGCGGGGACTCGGCTTCAGCGCCGTTACCTTTTCCTACCCAAGGCGGGCCCCGTTCGGCTCCTCCTCACTGGTGTACAGCGAGGACTCGGATCTGATCGCCTTCAGTCAGGCGGAGCTGCTGAAGGCGCTGGATCAGATCGCTGTGGTGAGGAAACGTTTTCCGGTGCTCAACCCGGCCGCCTCTGTCGCCGACATCCAGCGTCATCACAAGGGCGAGCCTGAGCGCTTCCCCTGTGTCGGCGGGCACAGGTATTTCTACATCGACTGGAATCTCGACATCTGGCGCTGCGAGGCATGGCAGGAAAAACTTGGATCCGTCTTTGATCTCGACCAGATCCCCGCGATGCGTGACCACTGCACGGCCTGCACCATGTCCTGTTACCGGGACACCAGTGTGCTCATGCACGGCGCTATCGCCGCCATGGACGCCGCCAGCGCCTTGCGCAAGGGGGAGGTCGGCCAGGCGGCGCGCACCTTGTTCCAGCCGCCCGTTGCCACCTCCCTCCGGGCAGGCCTTCGCGCCTCCGCGCTGCTTCTGCGTATGGCCAAGCGCCCTACTCGGGGCGACCAACCTGCCGATCAGGGCAGAACCGGCTGAGACCGTTCCTGGCAACACTCTTAGGAACCCAAGCAAGGTGGCGGGGGTGCCGCGGCTGGAGTCGCCGAGCTTCAGGAATGCGGCCGCTACGCCAGCGGGAGGCATACCATCAGCCCACCACCGCTCCAGTCTGCGCCATGGCCGACACCTATTCCTTTGACGTGGTGTCCGACTTCGACCGCCAGGAGCTGGTGAATGCCGTCGACCAGGTGCGCCGGGAGGTGGGCCAGCGCTACGACCTCAAGGACTCGGCCACCGAGATCGCGGTGGAGGAGGCCAGCCTGACCATCACCACCGCCAGCGACATGACCCTCGACGCGGTGGTGGACGTGTTGCGCCAGAAGGCCACCAAGCGCAACCTGTCGCTGAAGATCTTCGACCTGCAGACCCCCGAGCCGGTGGGCGGCAACCGGGTGAAGCAGGTGGTGAAGTTGCGCAAGGGCCTCAGCCAGGAGCTGGCCAAGACGCTCAGCAAGCTGGTGCGCGATCAGATCAAGAAGGTGACCGTGGCGATCCAGGGCGAGAGCCTGCGGGTGACCGGCAAGAACAAGGACGACCTCCAGCAGGTGATCACCCTGCTGCGCGCCGAGGATCTGGAGGTGCCGTTGCAGTTCGAGAACTACCGCTGAGGGGTCCGTTGATCCTTCTCCTCAGCTTGCGACTCAGCCCGAAGGCGGCAGCAACTCCGAGCCATGGAAGTGGGCCAGGGACGGCAGGGCCGGAGTCCTCCCCGGGATCGGGGTGAGGGGGTGGGGTGAGCCATCCGGCCCGGGACTCGGTTCCTGGGCCCGGAGCTGGACACTTTTCAGGATCGCCATCCACTTCATAGCCTGGGCAATACAACAATGATCCAAACACGGTCCAGCTAGTTGGTGTCGGGGGAGGGGACGTGATCAGAAGTTGCCAACCATTGTTTTGTCCATGGAAGAAAGCTGGGGCCGTGAAAATGGATCCTTTGGCGGTGACGGACACATAGCCACAGTCTGGAAGGATGCATCGGGGTGCCTTGATGTAGAAACCCTTGGCAGGCCCGAAGTTAATCTCAACTTCGCCCGGTGGAAAATTGGTAGTCACGCCGGCCTCCAGGCTGCGGAACGTGCCGAGCACTCCATCAAACACGAAGATCAGGCCAAGGGAATAGGCCGCTTGCGGGGCCAGCAGGATCCCTGCAATGGCTCCGATGAAAGTGGTAGGGAATCCACGAACTTGTTTCCGCTTCATTGCGACTCTCCCCTCAGTCATCGACTCCAGCATTCTCTGATGTGTGTAGACGCATTGTGCATTCGGCTACAACTTAATGCCCGATGCAGATAGGCTGTGGACGTGCATCAGATGGTTTGGGAGAATCGCGTGATCGGCCCTGTCCATGGTCCTGGCACGCTGCTTGAACCAGGCCCTGCGTTGCCAAGCCCTCAGACTGAGACGGCATGAGCGCGCCGAACCCCATGGCTTCACCGCAGCGATCGCTGTCCAGCGATTGGCCGGCCCTTCCCTATGGCGACTGGGCGGACACGGCCACCACTCTGCATCTGTGGACCCAGATCGTGGGCAAGATCCGTCTGGCGCAATCACCCTGGACGAACCATTCCTGGCACGTGCCTCTGTATCTCACGACCAGGGGGCTCTCCACTTCGCCGATTCCCTGCAACGCCAGGCTGTTTGAACTGAGCTTCGATTTCCTCGATCATCAGCTTGTGATCCAGTCGAGTGACGGCGCCTGCCGGCAGGTGGCCCTGGAGCCCCGCAGCGTGGCCGATTTCCATGCCGCCGTGTTCAGCGCCCTGCACTCCCTGGGGCTGCACATTCACATCCACACCACCCCCAGCGAAATCGCCGCCGCCATTCCCTTCGAGCAGGACACGGTTCACCACCAGTACGACCCGGAGGCCGCCCAGCGCTTCTGGCGCGCCCTGCTCCAGGCGGATCGGGTGTTCAAGGAGTTCCGGGCCCGTTTCCTCGGCAAGTGCAGCCCGGTGCACTTCTTCTGGGGCAGTTTCGATCTGGCGGTGACCCGCTTCTCCGGTCGGCCGGCGCCGCCCCATCCCGGCGGCATCCCCAACTTCCCCGACTGGGTGGCGCGGGAGGCCTATTCCCATGAAGTGAGCAGCGCCGGCTTCTGGCCCGGTGGCGGCGACATCGCCTATCCAGCCTTCTATTCCTATGCCTACCCAGCGCCGGCCGACTTCGCCGCTGCCGCCGTCAGGCCGGATGGGGCCATCTGGGAGCCATCCCTGGGGGAATTCCTGCTCCCCTACGAACTGGTGCGGACCGCCGCCTCGCCCGACGTCCTGCTGCTCGACTTTCTGCAGAGCACCTACGAGGCGGCCGCCGATGGCGCCGGATGGGAAAGGAGCTCCCTCGAGCGCTCGTTCACGGCTTGCACGTGATCCCCATAGGCGGCCAGTTGCCGATCGGCGCTCAGTAGCCGCAGCCCCTCCAGTTGCGCCTGCACCACCAGCAGGCGATCGAAGACGAAGTCTTCCGCGCAGCGGTGGGGATCACGGTGGATCCAGGGGAGCTGCTGAACGGCCAGGGCATGCTCGGCCCTGATCGGCAGCTCTTGGAATCCTTGCCCGAGCAAGCCGAGCCGCAGGGCAGTGGCATCCACCTGGAAGTCCGCCCGTCCAAGGGACGCCTTGATCGCCACCTCCCAGAGGCTCACGACGCTCAGCGTCAGAGGCTGCAACGGGTCGGCCAGATGACCGGCGACGACAGCCGGAAGCCGCTCGGGCTCCACGGCCCACCAGAGCAGCAGCTGGGTGTCGAGCAGAAGCGGCTGGCGCTGTTCATGGGAATTGGCCACCAGCTCAGCCAAACATCGCGTCGATCGCATCGGCGAAGCTCGCCTTGAGATTGGTATCGATCACGGCGGAGCCCCGCAGGAAGCCGCCACGGCGGAGATCGGTGCTGGAGACCACCGGCACCAGGCGAACCAGAGGTTTTCCTTCCTTGGCGATCACCACCTCCTCGCCCTGCAGCGCCTGGCTCACGTAGCGCGAGAGGTGGGTTTTGGCGTCATGGAGGTTCACCTGCATGGGCGGATCCAGGGTTGGACTCGGCTTGGTCGAATTGCGGCTAAGTCCTGGAGCTGGGCAGCGGAACAGTGCGTCATTGACGCGTGGAGCCGCAACGCCTTGGGACATCGACGGGGGGTAGTGGTAGCGTTGCCGGTCGCACAAAAATTTCTGTCCGGTTTCGCGCCGGACATGGCTTCCGCCAGCACCTAGCAATGGAAAAACTCACAGCCGAAGGGCTTGAGGTCGTCAACGACCTGGCCCAGCGGTATGGCTTCAGCCAGGACGCCGTGCTGCACATGACCTTCGCCCTGCTCAAGGGTCGTGGCGGCATGGCCCAGTTCAACCACCCGGAATTCGCCGGCTCCGGCCAGTGGATGAATGGCGGCATGATGATGCTGGGGGACATGTTCAACCATGGGCTCAAGGCCCGCGTCGATGGGGTCTGCCGGGAGCTCGCCGCCGCGATCGCCAGCCAGCCCGAGCTGTTTCCGCGGGGCAGCTTCCAGTCGCAGAGCCAGAGCGGTGGCGCACAGCAGGTGATGGTGGGTGGCGCCGGACTGCAGCAGCAGGCCAGCAGTGGCGGTCAGCAGATGCAGGTGAGTGGCGGCATGGCGCCGATGGCTCCCATGGGATCGATGGCCCCGATGCGGCCGATGAGCTTCGGCTCCGCCCCCCTGTTCACCCCCGACCCCCGCGACACCTGGTGGCCCCCCGAACTGGGAACCCCCAGCTCCAGCGGCGCCCAGAACGAGGTGCGCTACGCCTACTTCCCGGCTGCCGGGCGGCTGGCGGTGGAGGTCAACGGCCAGGTCAGCGTCTACGACACCAGCGGCCATCAGATCGCCGGCATCTCCTCCCAGCAGCAGTCTTCCGGCGGCGGGCTGGTGTTCAGCACAGGCGACGGCAGCATCAGCCTGGCGCACCTCGCGGCGGTGGGCGCCCCGGTGGCGCCGGAGGCCCCATCGAGGCCCCCTGTGGCGGGGCCTCCAGAAGCCGCTTCCCCGGCGGCAGCCGCTCCGGCCAGGCCCGAACCCGCTGCCGCCGAGCCCGCCACCGACGTGTTCGCCACCCTTGAGCGCCTCGGGGAGCTCATGCAGAAAGGCATCCTCACCGAGGAGGAATTCGCCGCCAAGAAGGCCGAGCTGCTCAGCCGCCTCTGACACCCGTGGCGGACGGCTGGGGGTGCGGCTGCAGTGCGGGAATGACCGCTGAAGCGCCGGCGGGCTTGAATCAGAACTTAGTGATTCTTGTTGCTTCTTTCTCCTTGCTGAACGATTCGGCGGCTTTCTGTTCCTTCGCCTTTTCATTCTCCTGGTCTTTTGGGGCTTCTTTCAATTTTTCCGCCTCCTTCATTTTTTCAGCCGTCTCATCGGCGGGAAGGGCCTCCTCCTGCTTCTGCGGATCAGCCTCTGGGGCTTTTTCAGCCACATCTTCCGCACTCTCCTGCGCCGGTTTCGCTTCCCCCGGATTGAGCGCCTTGATGGGCTCTTGAGAGGCTACCGCGGGTTGGCTGCCGATCTGGGAGCCTGAAGAACAGCTGATCACGCCATTTCTGCTGGCCGTGATGGTGAAGCTGGTTTCCGTGGTCGCCACCGTCGTCAGGCAAGGCACTCCAGGAGCCACCCCACCGCCCCAGGTGACCAAGAAGCTGATGTCATTTTCACCATTGCAGACACCGCTGGCACCAGCGGGTGTGGCATGGATTCTGGAAAGATTCGCGGTCGCACATTCCTTGGCCAGGCCGATCGCTTCACCGATGCGTGCTGCAGCGGCGGCTCGATTCTTCGCGTTCAGATACTGGGGAACAACAACGGCAGAAAGAATGCCGACGATGGCAGCCACAATCATCAGCTCCAACAGAGTGAAGGCGGCAGTGGTGGCCCCGGGACGGACGGCCAACGACAGCATCAGGATCCGCGAAGTTCTGGCACGCATGGAAAGCTGCAGATCTGCATCCATCTGCAGAAGCCTAGAGATCGCTTCATTGCTGTCAACAGCTCCAACGTCGTTGCCTGGATGGCATCCATCCTCAGTGGCTGGCCGTTCGTGGCCTGGTTTCGCGGGACACCCGTCGTCGAGGCATGAAGGCTGGAGTTCCAGCTTTTGATGGCGATTTGCGGAAGTGCTTCTCTCGGTTGGAGGCTTACAACGTTTCGGTCGATCAGTTGGTCCCTCAACCTGTTTTCCGCCCCTTCCAGTCCATCGAGCAGCCGGAGATGCAATTGCGACAGCGGTCGCCTCAGATCCGCTGCTGCAGGTCGGCGCTGGAGTCAGCAGCCTGGAGGGCCGAGCGCAGTTCGACGAATCAGTTGCTGGCGTGGTCGAACTGGCGGGCCTGGGTGCTGCGGCCAGGCAAGCTGGGCCTGGAAGGCCGGACAGCCGGCACGGAACAGCGATCGTGGAAGCTGGGCACCCATCGCCGGGATGGCGGTTCTGGATCGATCGGGGGGGCACCTTCACCGACCTGGTGGCCCTCTCCCCCTCGGGCGAGAGGGTGGTGCGCAAGGTCCTCTCCCGTCGCCCGGGCAAGGGCGAGGCTGCGTCGGTCGATCCGGTGGTGGAGGCCCTGCGGGAGGTGCTCGGGCTGGCACCGGGAGTGGGTTTCCCTCCGGGGCTGATCGAGGAGGTGCGCCTGGGCACCACCGTGGCCACCAACGCCCTGCTGGAGCACCGGGCGGAGCCGGTGCTGCTGCTGGTGAACCGGGGCTTCGCCGATCTGCCCCGCATCGGCGACCAGCACCGCCCCGACATCTTCCCCCTGCACATCCTGCCGCCCCGTCCCCTGAGCGTGCGGGTGATCGAGGTGGAGGGGCGCCTGGCGGCTGACGGTCAGGAGCTGGAGCCGCTCCGGCTCGACGACGCCCTCGCCGACCGGCTGAGGCGCGCCCTGGCTGACGGCTACCGGAGCTGTGCCGTGGCCCTGCTGCATGCCTATCGCGAGCCCGGCCACGAGCGGCAGCTGGGCGCCTGGCTGACGGAGCTCGGGGCCGGGCCGGTGGTGTTGTCCCATGCCGTCAGCCGCCAGCCCCGGCTGGTGCCCCGCTGCGCCACCGCCGTGGTGGAGGCGGCGGTGCGGCCAGTGCTGCGCCGCTACCTCGACCGGTTGGCCGCCGCCCTCGGGCCCCATGCCCGACTGCGGGTGATGACCTCCAGCGGCGCCCTGCAGGCACCGGAGCGCCTGCTGGCCAAGGACACGATCCTCTCCGGACCTGCCGGCGGCATGGTGGGGGCCGTGGCGGCCGCCCGGGCCGCAGGCCTGGCCACCGGGCCGATCCTCGGCTTCGACATGGGCGGCACCTCCACCGATGTGTTCCATTTCGATGGCCGCCTCGGCGACGCCGGCTGGGAGCACGCCATCGAAACCGAAATCGTCGGTCTGCGGCTGCAGGCGCCGATGCTGCCGATCCATACCGTGGCGGCCGGGGGCGGTTCGGTGCTCCATGCCGACGGCGGTCGCCTGCAGGTGGGCCCCCAGTCCGCCGGGGCCCATCCCGGCCCGGCCTGCTACCGCAATGGTGGCCCCCTCACCGTCACCGACGCCAACCTGCTGCTGGGACGCCTGCCGGCCGCTGCCCTGCCGCGGGTGTTCGGCCCCGGCGGCGACCAGCCCGCCGACGCGCCCCTGGTGCGGGAACGCTTCGACGATCTGGCAGGCCAGCTGACAGCGGCCGGGGGCGCCGGCTTCGGGGCGGAGGCGGTGGCCCAGGGGGGCCTGGAGATCGCCGTCGAGAGGATGGCGGAGGCGATCCGGCGCATCTCCATCCAGCGGGGCCACGACATCCGCCAAGCCGTGCTGATCAGCTACGGCGCCGCAGGCGGCCAGCACGCCTGTTCCCTGGCCCGGCGTCTCGGCCTCGAAAGGGTGCTGCTCCACCCCCTGGCCGGGGTGCTGTCGGCCCTCGGCATCGGCCTGGCGCCCCAGGGTCTGGTGCGTGAGCAGCCCGTGCGGCGGCCCCTTTCCGCCGCGCTCATGCCCCTGCTGGCGCAGGGCATCGCCGATCTGGAGGCCTCCGCGCGCGCCGATCTGGAGGCCTGCGGCGATCTGGCCGCAGGCGTCCCCTGTCGCCAGCGGGTGCAGCTGGAGATCCGCAGCTCCGGCAGCGACCGCGGCCTGGAGGTGCCCTGGCTGCCCGCGCCGGAAGCCCTGCGCGAGGCCTATGAGGCGGAGCACCGCCGCCGCTTCGGCCACGTGGTGGCCGATGAGGCGCTGGTGGTGGAGCGGGTGACGGTGGAGCTCACCGCCGGGGTGGCGGAGGGCGCACCCGCACCGGCTCCGGACGCCCCGGTGGGCGCCGGGTCGCCGCCGCCTCCCGAGCTCACCCCCCTGTGTCTGCCGGAGGTTCCCCCCGCCGCGGGCGGCGCTGGCCCTGCCATGGCCTGGCGCCTGGTGCCCCTGTGGCGGCGCGAGCAGCTGGCGGCCGGCCAGCGGCTGCGGGGGCCCGCCCTGGTGGTGGAACCCACCGGCACCACCGTGCTCGAGCCCGATTGGACGGGCCGGGTGCTGGCGGGTGGCGAACTGCTGCTGGCCTGGGAACCCGGGCAAGCCCAGACGCCGTCGGGCCGGGGCGAGCCGGCCCAGCTGGCGGCGCCGGAACCCGCCGGACCCGATCCGGTGCGACTGGAGCTCTACAACCATCGCTTCGCCGCCATCGCCGAGCAGATGGGGGTGCGTCTGCAGCAGAGCAGCCGCTCGGTCAACATCCGCGAGCGGCTCGACTTCTCCTGCGCCCTGTTCGACGCTGACGGCCGGTTGGTGGCCAATGCCCCCCATATCCCCGTGCACCTGGGCTCGATGGGGGCGAGCGTCAGCCAGCTGCTGGCGGCGGTGGCGCGGGAGGTGGTGCCGCCGCTGGCGCCAGGCGACGCCATCGCCGCCAATGATCCCTTCGCCGGCGGCACCCATCTGCCCGACATCACCGTGATCACGCCGGTGTTCATCGCCGATGGCTCCGGCCCGCCGCTCTTCTTCGTGGCCTGCCGCGGTCACCACGCCGACGTGGGCGGCATCACCCCCGGCTCCATGCCCTCCTTCAGCCGCAGCATCAGCGAGGAGGGTCTGCTGCTCGCCAACGTGCCCCTGCTGCGGGGCGGGCGCTTCGAGGCGGCGATGTGGCGCACCCGGCTGGCGGCCGGTCCCCACCCCGTGCGCAACCCGGAGCAGCTGCTGGCCGATCTCCAGGCCCAGGTGGCGGCCAACCGGCTGGGGGCCGAGGAGTTGCAGCGCCTGGTCGAACGGGCCGGTGTGGCCGAGGTGCGGGACTACATGGGCCATGTGCAGGCGAACGCCGCCGAAGCCGTGCGCGGCGTCATCGAACGTCTCGAGGGCGGCTCCCACGTGGTGGAGCTCGATGACGGCAGCCGCATCGTGGTGGCGGTGCGGATCGACCGGGCCGCACGGCGGGCCACGGTGGATTTCACGGGCACCTCCCCCCAGCAGCCCGGCAACTTCAACGCACCCCTGGCGATCACCCGGGCGGCGGTCCTCTACGTGTTCCGCTGCCTGGTGGGCGAGGCGATTCCCCTCAATGACGGCTGCTTCGATCCAATCGATCTGGTGGTGCCCCAGGGCTCCCTCCTGCATCCCCGCCCGCCGGCGGCGGTGGTGGCGGGCAACGTCGAAACCTCCCAGGCGGTCACCAACGCCCTGTTCGGAGCCCTCGGGGTGCTGGCGGCGGCCCAGGGCACCATGAACAACCTCAGCTTCGGCGATGGCCGCCATCAGTACTACGAAACCATCTGCGGCGGCACCGGCGCCGGCGTGCTGCCGGACGGCCGCGGCTTCGCCGGCGCCAGCGCCGTGCAGAGCCACATGACCAACTCGCGCCTCACCGATCCGGAGATCCTCGAAGACCGCTTCCCGGTGCGGCTGGAGCGCTTCGCCATCCGCTCCGGCAGTGGCGGGCTGGGCCGCTGGCCGGGGGGCGAGGGGGTGGTGCGGCGGCTGCGCTTCCTGGCGCCGATGACCGCCGCCATTCTCTCGGGCTCCCGGCGGGTGCCCCCCTTCGGCCTGGCCGGCGGCGGTGACGGGGCGGTGGGCCGTAACCGGCTGGAGCGCGCCGATGGCCGGATCGAGGACCTCCCCGGCTGCGCCCAGATGACGGTGGAGCCCGGCGATCTGCTGGAGATCGCCACCCCCGGGGGCGGCGGCTATGGCACGCCGGTGGCAGGCCCGAACGGGGATCCCCCATGAGCAACGGGCGCCGGGGGGCCATCGGGCTGGTGCTGGTTGTGCTGGCCGCACCGGCGACATTCGCCAAGCCTTCTGGGGACATTCAGCCCGCCGCCGCCCTGGGCAGCAACGTGCTGCAGGAGGGGGAGCAGCGCTTCCGGCCGGTCTGGTCGGCGAAGGGGATCGTGGCGGCCCAGGAGCCGCTGGCGGCGGGGGCCGGCGCCGGGATTCTGCGCCAGGGGGGCAACGCGGTGGACGGGGCCGTGGCCACCGCCTTCGCCCTGGCCGTCACCCTGCCCCAGGCCGGCAACCTGGGCGGGGGGGGCTTCCTGCTGCTGTGGCTGCCGGGGCCGTCGCCGGCGGCGGCAAGGGGCTGCCTGGCCGCCACGGTTCCCGGTGGTGCCGCCGGTGAGGGCCCGGAACGGCGCCTCGGCGGCGGCACCGCGGTGGCGGTGAACTTCCGCGAAACCGCCCCCCAGGCCGCCCGACCCGAGATGTTCCTGGGCGCCGATGGCCAGGTGGACCGCGCCCGGGCCACCCGCAGCCTGCTCAGCACCGGCGTGCCTGGCACGGTCGCCGGCCTCACCCTGGCCCAGCGCTGCTACGGCCGCCTGCCCCTGGCCCAGGTGATGGCGCCGGCGCTGCGGCTGGCGGAGGCGGGCTTTCCGGTGAGCAAGGACCTGAGCGATTCGTTGACCGCCTCGGCGCCCCTGCTGCAGGCCGACTCCGCCTCCCGCCGCCTCTTCCTGCCGCCGCCCCCCCCGGGCACGCGGCTGCGCCAGCCGGAGCTGGCGGCCACCCTGCGGCGCATCGCCGCCCAGGGAGAGCGGGGCTTCTACCGGGGGCCGGTGGCCGAGGCCCTGGTGACCGCCATGGAGCGGGGCGGTGGCCTCATCCGCCACGGCGATCTGCGCGCCTACCGCGCCCGGCTGGTGGAGCCCCTGCAGGGGCGCTTCCGCGGCCATCCGCTGCTCACCATGCCGCCGCCCGGGGGCGGGCTCACCCTGCTGCAGATCCTGGCGATCCTTGAGCCCTTCGACCTGGCGGACAGTGGCCTCAACGCCGCCGCCAGCCTGCATCGGATGGCGGAGGCGATGAACCTGGCCTACCGCGACCGCAACGCCCTCCTGGGGGATCCGGATCAGGTGCCGGTCCCGGTGGAGCGGCTGCTGTCGGCGGCCCATCTCGATGGCCTGCGCCGCCGCATCGACCCCCGTCGCCACACTCCGGCCCCGCAGCTGGAGGCGGCCGCCGGCCGGGAGGGCACCAACACCACCCACCTGTCGGTGGCCGACCACCAGGGCGGGCTGGTGGCCCTCACCACCACCCTCAACTTCCCCTACGGCAACGGCATCACGGTGCCGGGCCAGGGGTTCCTGCTCAACAACGAGATGGACGATTTCACCGCCAGCCCTGGCAGCGCCAACGCCTTCGGCCTGCGCCAGGGGGCAGCCAACGCCATCGCCCCGGGCCGGCGGCCCCTCAGTTCGATGGCCCCCACCCTGCTGTTCCGCCCCGATGGCCGCCCCTGGATCGCCACGGGCAGCCCCGGCGGCAGCCGCATCATCACCACCGTGCTGCAGGTGCTGCTCAACCGGGTGGTGCATGGCCTCAACCTGGCCAGCGCCGTGGCTTCGCCCCGGATCCACAGCCAGCTGTGGCCCGACCGGATCGATGGGGAGCAGGGCCTCAGCCCCGACACCCGCCGTCTGCTGGAGGCCATGGGCCACAAGGTGCGCCAGGCCCCGGCCATGGGGGCGGCCAACAGTGTCGAGGTGCTGGAGGCCGGCGGCAGCCTGGGGACGGTGGATCCGCGCCGCGCCGAAGGTCCGGCCGTGGCCGAATGAGGCTCAGCCCTGGGGCGCGGCGGGGGCTTGCGGCGGGGTGGCGGTGAGCAGGTTGAAGGCGGAGAAGGCCAGGCCGAACCCGAGCAGGGTGCCGATGGCCCAGATGCTGTCGGAAGGCCACTCGGCGATCAGCATCCCCCCCAGCACAACGGTGACAATGCCGTCGAGCAGCACCAGGCCCCTGGCCGGCCCTGAGCCGGCGGCGGCGCCCGCCAGCTCCATCACCCCCTCGACGGCCAGCAGGACACCGATGAACAGGGTCAGGCTCACGGTGCTGGCCACCGGGAAGGCCACCAGGCCGATGCCGCCGATCACGTAGAGCACCCCGGAGATGGCGCGGAACACCTTGCTGCGGGTGTCATCGGCGGAGGTAAGCCGCAGCAGCTGGGAGGCGCCCGCCGCGATTGCCACCCCACCGAGGGCGATGGTGAGCAGGGTGGCCGACACGAAGGGAAGCGCCAGAGCGAGGACGGCCGCTACAAGCAGCAGGCCGGCGGTGAGCCAGCGCAGGGTGGGGGAAGCGGGGACGGACAAGGGCTCAGGGAGGCTGGTGGGAGGTTAGGCCGCATTGCCGGCGGAAACCGCCGCGCTCATCGGGGCGGGCCGTTGAAAAGGATGGCCACCACCCGGCGACCGTCCGGAGCGATCTTGATCTCGGTTTCCATGGTGGCCGGGAGCCCCTTGGATTCCCAGCCGGGGGGGCCTCCCAGGAAGCGGTAGACGAAGCCGTTGGCATCGTTGCGCACCAGGCACGGGTTGGAGGCCGCCGAGGTGGAGAACATGCAGTTCGCCGGGGTGTACACCGTCAGCCCGCCGTTGCTGAGCACGGCCGCGTTGCGGGCCAGGTTGAGGGCCCGGATCTCGTTGAAGGGAATGCCCTGGGCCAGGGCCGGGGCCAGGGGGGCCATCGCCAGCAGGAGCCCAGCGGCGGCGGGCAGCAGGCGGGTCGTGGGCCGGAAGCGGAAGGCCATCGGAGTCCTTGCGGATGTCTCCATTCTGAGGGCGCTCCCTGGTTTCGCGTCTCGGGGTCGCTGGGGGCCGCAGAGCCTCGGCCTACCTTGTCGGTCCTGAGTCGATGGCGTCCGTGATCCGACCTCTGGCAGCGCCGGCCACGCCGGAAGGCCTGGCGCGACGGCGGCACCGCTTCTACCGACGGCTGCTGTTTCTGTGTCTGCTGGTGATGCTGAGCCTGGCGTTTCCGGAGTCGCTGCGTCTGGTCAGAACGGTGGGATTTTTCCTGATCACGGTCTTCACCACCGTGGAACTCAGCGGCCTCACCAGCGGCCGGCTCCAGTGCTCCTGGAGCAACCGGATCTTTCTGGCGCTGGGCTGTGGCAACCTTCTGGCCCAGTTGCTCTGGTTGCTGACGCCGATGGAGCAGCGCCTCTCCGGCGTGCCGCTGCTGGTGTTGGGCACGGTGTTCATCGGCTGGAGTCTGGTGCGTCTGGTGAGGGTCCTCGGCCGGGAGCCCCGGGCCACCAGTCCGGTGGTGATCGGGACGGTGGCCGGTTATCTGCTGCTCGGGCTCAGCGGTGGGCTGGTGCTGAGCGTGCTGGAAACGATCCAGCCCGGCAGCTTCGTGGTCAACGCCGGCGATGAGCCGGCCCGCGTCGTTCGCGCCGATTCGGGGCCTGACTCCTACTCGATGTGGGAGCTGGATTTCGCCCGCATCAACTACTTCGCCTTTGTCAGCCTCACCACCACCGGCTACGGGGATGTCATCCCGGCAAAGCCGCCGGCGCGGATGGCCAGCGTGGTGCTGGGGATCGCCGGCCCCCTCTACATCGCCGTGATCCTGGGGGTGCTGATCAGCCGATTCACGGGCTCGGAGGTGGGGGGCTCCGGCGGCTGAGACAGGGGCCCCGGCGGCACGGCCCGCTCCAGGCCCACATCGACGCCGATGTGCTGATCCGGCCGTCCGGTGATCAGCAGGGCCGTGCGCTGGCGGGTGGCGATCTGCCACATCCACTTGCTGAACAGGGCGATGCGGTTCTCGGTGTCGGGGATGAAGGCGAGATGGGCCAGGGCCCAGAGGACCCAGCCCGCCAGCCCGCTCACATGCAGGCCGCGCAGATCGGCCACCGCGTACCAGGGGCCGATCACGGCCATGCTGCCGAGATCGAACCAGCGGAACGGCTCACTGCGGCGCCCCTCGAGGCCCGCCAGGATGTCGCGCGCCACCCAGCCGCCCATCTGCACGGCCGGGCCCGCCATGCCCGGCAGCACCCTGCCGTCGCCGGTATGGGCGTAGTGGCAGAGATCCCCCACCGCCCGGATCTCAGGGTGACCCGGCAGCGAGAAGTCGGCCTCCACCTCCAGCCGGCCGCCCCGGTCCACCGGGGCCCCCGTGCGCTCGGCCAGCAGCCGGCCGAGACGGGAGGCGCGCACCCCGGCGGTCCAGCAGATCGTGGCCGCTTCCAGGGAAGGGCTCTCACCTGAGCTGTCTTGCTGGCCGCCATCGGCGCCGTCTGCGCTCTCGTCTGCGGGGCGCTTGAGGATCACCCGGCCGGGTTCGATCGCCGCCACCATCGCGTTCAGCCGCAGTTCCACGCCGGCCCGCTCCAGGTAGGCCGCCGCATCCCCGGACAGGTTGGCGGCCATCGCCGGCAGCACCCGATCCACCGCATCCAGCAGGATCACCCGGCACTGGGCACGATCGAGCTGTTTGAAGTCCCGCGCCACGGCGCGATGCATGAGCTCGATCAGGGAGCCGGCCAGCTCGCAGCCCGCCGGCCCGGCCCCCACCACCACCACCGATTGCAGGAAGCGGCGCCGCTGGGGATCCCGGGTCTGCTCGGCTTCTTCGAGGGCCATCAGCAGCCGGCGCCGGATCTCATCGGCGTGCTCGAGGATCTTCATCGGTGGCGCCAGGGGCCGCCATTCCTCGTGGCCGAAGTAGGTGCTGCCCGAACCGCTGGCCAGGATCAGGTGGTCGTAGCCGTAGCGGTGGTCGTTGAACACCACCTCCCTGGCCCCGGTGTCGATGTCGACCACCTCGCCCAGCAGGATCTGGATGTTGGCGGCCTCCCCCACCATCTGGCGCAGGGGTGACGCCACGTCGGCCTCCGACACCAGACCGGAGGCCACCTGGTACAGCAGCGGCTGGAAGAGGTTGAAGTTGCGCTTGTCGATCAGGGTGACGCGCACCGGCTGGCCGGCCAGGGCGTTGCAGGCCTTGAGCCCGGCGAACCCGCCGCCCACGATCACCACATGGGGCCAGTCGCGCATGGCCTCCAGCGGCGGATCCAGCTCGAGGAAGAAGCGTTCCGGGGCCATCAAGCGCAATCCTCAGGAGCTAACCGTAGGCAGCCCCCCTTTCCGGGGCGGTAGTGATGGAAGCGGTTTGCCGTGAAAGGGACCTGAGGCTGTAGATTGATAATGATTCCCAAACCTGTTTCGATATCGCCAGGTCCCTGCCCCCTTCCCGTCGTCAACTGGTGGCCGTGGCCGCGGCTCTGTCCGCCCTGCTGCTCGGCTGCCGTGCTGCGGTGGAACCGCCGGACCCCCGGACCGGCCGCCCCGATCGCCCCCAGGTGCTGACCACCTTCCTGCCGATCACCCTGTTCACCAGGGCCGTGGCCGGCGACTGCGCCGAGGTGACGGCGCTGATCCCTGCCGCCAGCGGCCCCCACGACTTCCAGGCCAGGCCGGGGGACGTGGCCGCCATCAGGAACGCCAGGGTGCTGGTGAAGAACGGCCTGGGAATGGAGTCCTTCCTCGACAAGCTGGTGGAGGCCGCCGGCAACCCCGCCCTCAAGGTGATCGACTCCAGCCGTGGCATCGCCACGCTGGAGAACCCGCAGGAGCCCCGTGGGGATCACCCTGATGGCCATGACCATGATCAGGGCCAAGGCCCGATCAATCCCCACATCTGGCTGGATCCGGTACGCGCCGCCCAGCAGGTGGAGACCATCCGCGACGGCCTGATCGCGGCGGATCCGGCCTGCGCCGATGGCTACCGCCGCCATGCCGCCGCCTTCACGGGCGAGCTGCGCCGGCTCAACACGGACTTCGAGAAGCAGCTGGCCCCGTTCCGGGGCAAGACCTTTGTGGTGGTGCACGACTTTGCCCCCTACTTCGCTGAGCGCTACGGCCTCAGGGTCCAGTACCTCGTGGGTGTGCCGGAGCAGAACCCCTCCCCCGCCGATCTGGCACGGGTGGTCGACACGGTGAAGAACACCCAGCTCAAGGCGCTGCTCACCGAACCCCAGCAGGGCAACCGCTCCTTCAACGCCCTGGCCGGGGATCTGGGGATCCGCATCAGCGTCTTCGATCCCATGGAGACCGGCACCGAGCGGGCCTCCAGGATCCCTGCCAGCTATGGCGAGGTGATGCGCCGCAACGTCACCGACCTGGTGAGGGCGTTTCGTTGATCGCCGCCAACATGATGTTGGCGCAGGCCTCAGCATCGGAAAGGGCATCGTGATGCTGCAGCGGCAGGCCCAGATGGCGGCACACATCCGGCAGCTTGGTGGGCCGAAGATTCCAGGCCTGCCTGGCCACCTGCACCGTGCAGACAAAGGGTTGGGTTGGAGGGCGCAGGCCGGCCTGATCGCAGCACGCCCGCATCACACCGGCGTCAAAACTGGCGTTGTGGGCGGCGATGAATTGCGCCCCATCCAGACAGGTCGCCAGCTCCTGCCAGAGTTCAGCGAATGGGGGCGCATCGGCCACCTGCGACCAGCTGATGCCATGGATGGAGGTGAAGAGGAAGGTCCGGCGCGGTGGGCGAATCAAGCGGTGCTCGCGGTGCACGATGGTCCGCCTCTCCACCCGCACCAGGGCGATCGAGCAGGCGCTGTCCCGGCCTTGATCGGCCGTCTCGAAATCCAGAGCCACGAAACAGCCCTGCTGGACATCGCGACGGCTTGGCCCAGCCATCGGCGTGACGGGCGGAGGTCCCTCGTTGCTGCTCACCAGAGGCCGCGGATCGTCGGGGTGGCAGGTTCCGATGGACCAGGACTGGCTGGTTCGGCGGCCGGTGCGGCCGCCGTCCCGCCCTTGGCGACTGCCGCGTGGGGAGCACCGCCAAAGCGCCAGCGCAGGCCGCCGCCGTAGCTGAGTTCATTGACATTGCTCCGGAAAGAGCCCCCCACCCCGGCGTAGAGGGAGAACTGGTCGGAGGTTTCCAGTTCCACGTTCAGGGCGAGCTTGAGGTCGTTGGCACCGCGGTTCTGCCCCAGCACATCAATGGGCCCAAGGGCCGGGACTTCGGCGAAGGACGCCGTCAGTTGGTGCTCCTCATTGGGATTGGTGCCGGCATAGAAGTCATGCTCGTAGCCCACCGAAAACCGAGGGATCAGGCGTGTCTGGCTGGCCAGTTGCAGGGGTGTTTCCAGCGTGAAGCCGATGCCATACACGAGGGAATCGGCCGTGTGACCGTTGACGCTCAGATTGAGTGACTGGGCACCCGATTCGGTGATCCCACCCTGGTTGTAGCGGCTGTAGGCCACGTAGGTGGTCGGCTTGAGGCGAACCGCGTTGCGATCGGCCTTGTCGGCCGAGAGAATCCAATCGTATTCGGCCTGCAGGGCCGTGGTGAAGCCGTTACCGCTCCAGTTGGCCGTGGCGATGCGGTCGATGCCAACAAAGTTCATGTTGCGGTTGGCGTTGTATTGGAAACTTGTGTAACCGATCAGTCCTGTGAATTTCCAGGGTTTCGAGGGGCGATAGAGGCCCCAGAGGCTGCCGCTATAGGTATCAGAGTTGATGGCGGCGTTGGCATACTGGTAGTTGTAAAGGTTGGCCTGGCCATAGCCAAAGGCGGCTCCAATGCTCCATTGCCTGGAGGCGTCGTACTGGAGACCGTAGGTGCTCTGAAAGATGTTGTAGTCGAGGGAAGACAGATCGTTGGTGCCATTCAGGCTGGCCTGGGTGTAGGTGGCGTCGATCAGCAGCGACCAGCGGCTGGCCTGGGAGACTTTGAGGGGTTTGCAGTTGCTGGGGCGTTGATCGCTATGCGCGGGGATCAGGCTGCCATCATCCGCTCGGCACACCTCCGATTCTGTGAACAGGCGAATGGCATGGGCGCTGTCGCTGAGGGAGAGAGAGTTTTCGCGGAACTGCTCCATCGCCGCCAGGGCCACCGACGGCAGCGAGGCATAGGGCTCGGCAGTGATGGAGTGGAGGGCCTGGTTGAGCTGGGACCGGCTGGGGATGGTGTACAAAGCGCCGTACACCGAGATGAAGTCTGGCGTGACGGCAGCTGCCAGGGCCTGGTTGCTGGTGTAGCCACTGAAGCCGCCGCTGGCGGTGGGGACGGGAAAGCCACCTTTACTGCCTTGGTTCACGGCGGCATACACGGACGACATGCCGGCATCGATGGTCTTCGCCACGGCGATGCTGTTGCCATTGGGCCCCTTCGATCCGGAAGAGCCACCCACCGCCAGGTTGTATTGACAGGTAGCGGGATTCCCCGTGTTCGCGATGCACTGCTGCAGGAGTGTGGGGATGCTGCCGGTGATGGCCTGGGTGATGGCACCCCCTGTTGGTTTCACGAGGGCGATGGTGGCTGGTCCTGGTGGGGTGGCGGTGGAGATCACGTCAGCCACAGTCGGTGTTGAGGCGGTAGGCCTGAGCTGGAGCCACCCGAACTGCAGCTTGTTGGGATCTGGCAGGGCCGTGCCGTTGGCCAGCAGGTTGAAGAGTGAATCTTCATCGCGCACGAATCGAAAGCCGCTGGTTCCCGCCACACCGCCGGTATCAGCAAAAAGGCCAGGGTCTCCGCCAACCGTGCCATTGGGAACGGTCACCGCGGTGTACACCATCCCGGGGGTGATGGGCGCTCCTTGATAGCTGGAGAGCTGTAGATTTCCCTCCAGAAAGATAACTTGTCCGACGCCGGAGCCTGTGAGTTGCAGCAGGTCGCTCTGGCCGGCACCGGCTACGTCAATCGCCAGGGTTGCGGCCGTATCCTGTAGATAGGAGCCTCCGTTGATGGTCAGGGTGCCGATACCCTGACCTGGAGAAACTGTGCCGAAGTTGAAGACATTGGCGCTGATGACGCCGTTGCCTCCGAGGAGTCCATTGGGTTGCACAAGAACATCGGAGGTGCTGGTGCCGTTGACAATCAGGCTCCCGCCATTGATGAGCGTCAGGCCGGTATAACTCAAGGCGCCATTGAACACCTGGGTATAGCTGCCATCCTTGATGAGGTTACCGCTGCCGCTGATGTCGGCACTGGAATTGCGTGTGAAGGGGGCATTCAGGTTGAGCGTGAGATCTCCTGATCCCAGTTCGATGGAGCCTGCGCCGCCCAGGGCAGCAATGGTCTGGTTGTTATCCCTGAGGCGGAAGCGTCCATTCCCATAGAGGATCAGCTCGGTGCTGGTGGGCAGGGCATTGGCGACGCCGATGTCAACGGTGGCGTTGTCCCAGATGGAGGTGAGGCCGCTGTAGGTGCTTTGGCCGGTGAGACTGATAATGGCCCCGTTGGCGCCTGAGTTTCGGAAGTTGAGACTTCCTTGAAGGCCACTTTGATCAGCGAATACACCACTGAAGCTGGCGTTGTTGCCGGCAGCATCGATGGCATTGCTGCTGGAGTCATCCAGGCTGAAATTGTCTGGTACCGCTGTGCCGGAGGTCGACACGGTGAGGGTGCCACCTTTGAACTGGGGCAGCAGGGTTCGGTTGAGCAGGCTGGCGGTGGTGTTGACGCTGGTGCCGTCGTTGACCGGCAGGATCGGACCGGCCAGGGGTCTGGGCGCTGCCACCTCCTTTGCCAGCCACACGGTGTTGAAGGAGGACGTGCCGTCGAAGCTGTTCCAGTTTCCCCCTCGGGCATAGGAACTGTTCAGAGGCGGATCCCACACAAAACCGTCGAAAGGAAGCGAGCTGGCGTTGAACTGCGATGGACTTCCCGACTGCCAGACGAAGTTCGGACCCAGACCGGTACCCAGGACAGGATTGGGAAGTCCCAGCAAGGCTTTTGTGGCTGCTGAAAGACTCTGGGCAAGCTGTGAATTCCCATACCAGGAGCTCAGCCGGAAGTCCGTGGCTCCGTTGCAGCCGCTCAGGATCGTCCCGGGTGCAAAGCATTGGGATAGATCCAAGGTATAGATCGTGCCGTTAACGGCACTTGCACCGGTGTGGCAGCCGCAGGCTTGATCGGGATCAGAACGCCCGTGGCAGTGAGCAAGGCCACAGCGCCCGGCACCGCAGCAGTGAGGCAACCTTTCAGGAGTTGTCGGTGCTGGCCCATCTCAGGGCGCTGGGATTGGATTCCTCTGCCCTGGCCATCACGACAGCTGACCATCTTCTCCTGGCAACGTATCGGTGTGCATTCTGTTCCACCGTCTCCTGTTTGGCTTGACGCCATTTGTTGTCTTTCCCTTGGAAGTGCGGAAAAAATCAAAAGTTTCTGATCCATCGCGGCGAGTCGGCGGCCGATCAGGACTGTGGGGTCTGCAGCTGCCCAGGCCGATCAGGCTCGACCTCCAGCCGCGGACGCCTCTCCAAGACGTCTCCGCAGTGTTTGCAGTGCTTTGCGTCGACCTCGTGCCCGCCCAACTGGCAGGACAGACACAGCGGAGGGGCAGGCGAGTCGCCCGGTTGTGTTGGCCCATCGCTTGGCTGCCGCAACACCGACAGGCCGATCTCGGCGCTGAGGATGCCAGTTGGCACCGCAATGATGCTGTAGCCGATCAGCATCACAACTGAGGCCATGAAGCGCCCCAGCGGCGTCACCGGGGCCACGTCGCCGTAGCCCACCGTGGTGATGGTGACGCAGGCCCAGTAGATGGCCACTGGGATGCTGCGGAAGCCATCATTGCCGGCCTCGATCACATACATGAAGGCGCCGATCAGGATCACCAGGGTCACCATGGCCAGCAGGAACACCGTGATCTTGCGGCGGGCGGCGATCAGGGCACTCCAGAGCAGTTCCGCCTCCTGCAGGTAGGCCCCCAGCTTCAGCACCCGGAACACCCGCAGCAGCCGCAGTACCCGCACCACCAGGAACAGTTGCCCCCCGCCGATCAGCAGCCCCAGGTAGGTGGGCAGGATCGCCAGCAGATCCACCACCCCGAAGAAGCTGCTCGCGTAGCGCCGCGGCTCGGCCACGACCAGAAGCCGCAGCAGGTACTCGAGGCTGAACAGCAGTGTGAATCCCCATTCCAGCCGCAGGAAGGTGCCGGACCAGTGCTGCCGCAGTAGCGGATCGCTCTCCAGCACCACCGCCAGCACGCTGAGGGCGATCGCCAGCATCAGCAGGGCGTCGAAGGCCTTGCCCGAGGGCGTTTCCGTCTCGAGGACCGTGCGGCCCAGCCAGGGGCGGCCGGCGACCCGCACCAGCCCCAGGGCCGCGGCGATCAGGCCGGCCAGCAGCAACAGCAGCAGCAGAGCGGCAGGCACGGTCGCGACCTCTTGGACGGCGTCATGGCTGATCGTGGCGGAATCCACAGCTCCTTGCCGTTCCCCCTCAGCCGCTCCCCAGGTAAGAGGCCCGCAGCCCCGCGTCGGCCAGCAGGGCATCGGCACTGCCCTCCAGGCTGATGCTGCCGCCCTCCAGAACCACGCCACGGTCTGCGATCTCCAGGGCAGCGGTGGCGTTCTGCTCCACCAGCAGCATCGACAACCCGTCCCGGTGCAGCGCCGCCAGGGCGGCCATCACCTCGCCCACCAGCTTCGGCGCCAGCCCCAGGCTGGGCTCATCCAGCAGCAGCAGGCTGGGCCGGCCCATCAGGGCCCGGGCGATCGCCAGCATCTGCTGCTCGCCCCCCGACAGGTTGCCGGCCAGCTGCTGGCGTCGTTCCGCCAGGCGGGGGAACAGGCCGTAGCAGTGGTCCAGGTCGGCGGCGATGCCAGCCCGGTCGCGCCGCAGCCAGGCGCCCAGCTCCAGGTTGGTGGCCACGGTCTGCCATGCCAGCACCCGCCGGCCCTCGGGACAGTGGCCGATGCCCAGCCGCACCGTGCGGTGGGTGCGCACCCCCGCCAGGTCGGCGCCGCGCCACAGCACCTGGCCGGCAGCGGCGCCCACCAGAGCGGAGATGGCCCGCAGGGTGGTGCTTTTGCCGGCGCCGTTGGCCCCCAGCAAGGTCACCAGCTCGCCCTGGTGCACCTGCAGATCGAGGCCCCGCAGGGCGGTGAGGGCGCCGTAGCGCACCGTGAGCTGCCGCAGCTCGAGCAGCGGCGTCATTGACCCTCTCCAGCGACACTGGCCTGGCCGCCTAGGTAAGCCTCGATCACCCGCGGGTCGCGGCGCACCTCGGCGGGGCTGCCGAGGGCGATCCGTCTGCCGAAGTTGAGCACCGCCAGCCGGTCGCAGAGACGTATCATCAGCGGCACGTGGTGCTCGATGATCAGCACCGTCAGGGCGAAGTGGTCGCGGATCCGGCCGATCAGCTGCCGCAGGTCCTCCTTCTCGGCCGGGTTCATGCCGGCGGCGGGTTCATCCAGCAGCAACAGCTTTGGTGCCGTCGCCAGGGCCCGGGCGATCTCCAGCCGCCGGCGATCGCCATAGGGCAGATCCGCGGCCCGCTGGTCGGCCAGGGCCTCCAGCTCCAGCAGCGCCAGCAGCTCCATGGCCCGGGCCTCCAGCCGCCCCTGGTGGCGGCGGAAGACGCCATTGCCCAGCAGGGCCCCCAGCAGCGGGGCGCGGGCCGCGTGGTGCAGGCCCACCAGCACGTTCTCCCGCACCGACAGGCTCTCGAACAGGCGCAGATTCTGGAAGGTGCGGGCGATGCCGAGCCGGTTGAGGCCGCACGCCCCCAGGCCCGTGGTGGGCACACCCCGCCACAGGCAACGGCCGCCGCTGGGGGTGGTGAGGCCGGAGATCACGTTGAACAGGGTGGTCTTGCCGGCGCCGTTGGGCCCGATCAGGCCGAAGATCTCCCCTTCCGCCAGCTCCAGACTCACCTGATCGAGGGCCAGCAGGCCGCCGAAGCGGCAGCTGATTGCCTCCACCTGCATCAGGGGAGCGGGGGCCGGGGTGATTCCACCGGGGCTGGCGCTCATGGGGCCTGCGGCGCCTGGCGGACCCGGCCCAGCAAGGCGGCCAGCCCCCGCAGCCGCTCCGCCGTGACCAGTCCCTGGGGAAAGAACAGCGGTCCGAGCAGGATCACGGCGCCGAACAGGATCAGGCGCAGGTCCCCCACCGGCCGCAGCAACTCAGGAAGGGCGGTGAGCACCAGGCCCCCCAGCACCGGCCCAGGCCAGAACCGCGAACCGCCGAACACCACGAAGGCCAGGGTGGTGATGCTGGCATCGAAGCTGCCGGCGCGGGCGTTCCAGGAATTGAAGAAATGGGCCGCCAGCGCCCCGGTGACGCCGGCGAGCACGGCGCTGGCCACGAAGGCGATCAGCTTGGTGCGCGGCGTGTCGATGCCCACGCTGGCGGCCGCCAGTTCGTCGTCGCGGATGGCGGCCATCGCCCGCCCCAGCCGCACGGCCTCCAGCCGCTGGCACAGCCAGCAGGCCACGGCCAGCAGCCCCAGGGTGAACAGCACGTAGCCGCCGGCGTGCTCGAAGGGCTGGGGGATGCCGAAAATGCCCATGGCCCCGCCGGTGAAGGGCAGGTTGAGGTTGAGCACCCGCAGGATCTCCACCAGGGCGATGGTGGCGATGGCCAGGTAGATGCCCCGCAGCCGCAGCACCGGGCCGCCGATCGCCAGGGCGATCAGCCCCGCCAGGCTCCCCCCCAGCACCATTTCCGCCAGCAGGGCCGCTAGCGGTGAGGTGGCGCCGCTGCCGGCGAAGGCGGGAACGTCGGTGGAGAGCAGGGCGGCCACGTAGCCCCCCACCGCATAGAAGCCCGGGGTGGCCAGCGACAGCTGACCGCAGCGCAGGGGCAGGAAGACCGAGAGTGCCAGCAGGGCGCCGAGCAACATCTGTTCGAGCAGGGCGGCGTCCATGGCCCTCACACCTTGGTGGGCAGGGGCCGGCCCAGCAGCCCCCGGGGCCGCAGCAGCAGCACCAGGAACAGGAAGCCGTAGCTCACCGCATCCTTGTAGCCCGACCAGTCGGCCGGCACGAAGGCTTCCGCCAGGCCGACGATCAGCCCGCCCAGCACCGCCCCCGGCACGCTGCCCAGCCCCCCCAGCACCAGCACCGCCAGGCCCTTGAGGCCATAGCCGATGCCGAAGTAGGGCCCGGCGATGCTGACGCTCAGCCCCACCAGACCGCCGGCCACCCCGGCCAGGAACCCGCTGAGCCCGAAGGCCAGCCGCACCATCACCGTGCTGTCGATGCCCAGCAGCTGGGCGGTTTCGGCGTCCTCGGCCACCGCCTGCAGCCCCTTGCCGTTGCGGCTGCCCTCCAGCCAGAGGGTGAGCAGGGCCAGCAGCAGCACCGCGATCCCCAGCAGCAGGGCCTGCACCGTGCGCACCCTCGCGCCCAGCAGGGGAAAGGAGGCCGGCAGGGCGCCGAGGGCGCCGGTGGGGATGGCATAGCTTTCCGCCCCCACCAGCAGCTGGATCAGGTTCACCAGGATCACGCCGGCCCCCAGGCTGGTGATGAGGGCCAGCAGCGGGTCGGCCCGGCGGCGGCGCAGCGGGCGGAAGGCCACCCGCTCCACCAGCAGGGCCACCAGGGCCGCCCCCAGACCCGCCAGGGGCAGGGCGCCCCAGAAAGGCAGGGCGACGGGGAGCTGGAAGCCGGCCAGCAGACCGTTGGCCCCCACCGCGCCGCCGATCAGCAGGTAGGTGAAGTAGGCCCCGAGGGTGAACACGGCCCCGTGGGCGAAGTTGATCACCCCCAGCACCGAGAACACCAGGGTGTAGCCCAGGGCGAACAGCCCATAGACCGCCCCCACCGAAAGACCGTTCACCAGGATCTGGAGCAGGTCCACCCGGCCTTACTTCAGCAGGGCGAAGCGTCCGCTGCGCCCGCCCGGGTCCATGCGCACCTGGGCCACGAAGAACTGGCTCTGGATCACCTCACCCTCGGGGGTGAAACGGATCTCGCCCAGGGGTGTGGCATAGGTGCCGGCCAGGATCTCCTGCATCAGCTGCTTGCGGGCCGCCGCCAGGTTGGCGCCGGCCAGGGGCTGGCGTTTGTCGAGGCGCACCAGGGCCTCGCCGATCACCTGCAGGGCCGTGTAGGCCTGGGCGGTGAGCTGGGGCGGGATGGCGCCACCCTTGGCGGCCTTGAAGGCCTTCAGAAAGGCCGCATTGGCGGGGGTGTCCAGTTCGGGGCTGTAGGCCTGGGCGATCAGCAGCCCGTCGCAGTACTTCTGGCAGATCGGGTAGATGTTGGGGGTGTTCATGCCGTTGCCGGCCACGATGAGGCCCCGGTAACCCAGCTCCCGCAGCTGGCGGATCAGGTTGCCCCCATCCACCGCCTGCAGCGACAGCACGATCAGATCGGGCGTCTCCCGCAGGGCCGCGCTGATCTGGTTCTGGAAGTCCTGGTCGTTGAGCTGGGTGCGCTGCACCGTCACCGGATCGAGGCCCCGCTCCTTGAGGGCCTTCTGGAAGATGGTGGTCTCGGCGGTGCTGTAGGCGTCGTCCTGGGCGTAGAACACAGCCGCCCGCTTCAGGCCCGGCTGGATCTTCAGGGCCTGCGCGATGGCCAGGGGCGCGATCACCGAGCTCTGGGCCGACACCCGGCTGATGAAGAAGCCGATCTCCGGGATACCGGTGGCCGTGTTGGAGGGGGCCACCACCGGCACGCCGCGGCGCTGGGCGATGGGGTCGGCGGAGAAGGCCTGCTGGGAGAGGGTGGGACCGACCAGGGCCAGCACACCCCGGTTGATCTGCAGGGTGAAGGCCGCATTGGCCCCCGGTTCGTCGCTGCCGCTGTCCTCCAGGGCCAGCTTCAGGGGGTGGCCGTTGATGCCGCCGCCACCGTTGCGGTGCTGGAGCGCCAGCTCCAGGCCGATCTTCTGGTCCTGGCCGTAGACGTTGGCGTTGCCGGTGAGGGCCAGCACCGCTCCCACCGGCACCCCGCCCCCCACCTCGAGCGGTTGGTTGCCCGCATCGGAGCCGCAGCCAGCGAGCAGCAGGGTCAGGGTCAGCAGCCCCGTGCCGACCCTCTGGAGACGGCCGAGGATCACGCCAGCGAGAGGAAGACGTCGCGGAAGGCGGCGATGGTGGCGTCGATGTCGGCGTCGCTGTGGGCCAGGGAGGTGAAGCCGGCCTCGAAGGCGCTCGGCGCCAGATAGACACCGTGCTCGAGCATGCCGCGGTGCAGCCGGCCGAAACGGGCTGTGTCGGCGGCCTTGGCCTGCTCGAAGTTGTGCACCGGCCCTTCGCAGAGGAAGAAGCCGAACATGGCGCTGATACTGCCACCGCACAAGGGGACCCCCGCCTCGGCGGCGGCGGCTCGGATGCCGTCGCTGAGCCGGCGGGTGATGGTTTCCAGCCGCTCGTAACTGCCGGGTTGTTTCAGCAGCTGCAGGGTCTTGATGCCGGCGGTCATGGCCAGGGGATTGCCGCTCAGGGTGCCGGCCTGGTACATCGGCCCGGCCGGTGCCACCATCGCCATGATGTCGGCCCGGCCGCCGTAGGCGCCCACCGGCAGGCCGCCGCCGATCACCTTGCCCATGGTGGTGAGGTCCGGAGTGACGCCGAAGCGGGCCTGGGCGCCGCCGTAGGCGATGCGGAAGCCGGTCATGACCTCGTCGAACACCAGCAGGGCGCCATTCTCCTTGGTGAGCTCGCGCAGGCCCTCGAGGAAGCCGGGTTCGGGGGTGATGAAGCCCGCATTGCCCACCACCGGCTCCAGGATCACCCCGGCGATCTCACCGGGGTTGTTGGCGAACAGCTCCTTGACCGACTCCAGACAGTTGTAGGGGGCGGTGAGGGTGCTGGCCGTGACCGCCCGCGGCACCCCGGGGGAATCGGGCAGGCCGAGGGTGGCCACGCCGGAGCCCGCCTTGACCAGGAACATGTCCGCATGGCCGTGGTAGCAGCCCTCGAACTTGATCACCTTCTCGCGGCCGGTGAAGGCACGCATCAGCCGCAGCACCGCCATGCAGGCCTCGGTGCCGGAGTTCACGAAGCGCACCATCTCCACCGACGGCACCGCGGCGATCACCAGTTCGGCCAGCTCGTTCTCCAGCACGCAGGGGGCACCGAAGCTGGTGCCCTTCTCCAGGGCCTCGTGCAGGGCGGCGATCACCTCCGGGTGGCTGTGGCCGCAGATGGCGGGGCCCCAGCTGCCCACGTAATCGATGTAGCGATTGCCGTCCACATCCCAGGCGTAGGCGCCCTTCACCCTGTCGAACACGATCGGCTGTCCGCCCACCGACTTGAACGCCCGCACCGGCGAACTGACGCCGCCGGGCATGAGTGTCTGGGCGGCGGCGAAGATCTCCTCGGATCGGGTGGTGAGGAGAGCAGGGGCCGAGGTGGGCGCTGAAGGGGTGGCCGAACTCAAGGCGGGATCCGCGGAAGGTGGAGGCTTTCGTTTCCCATCCTGACCCAGAAGGGTGCCGGGGTGCCTGGCCTCAGTAAGTTCGGAAGCAATGCCCCCCCCTCCCCCGGCCCACCGGAGCGCCTGCGTGACCATCGACTGGGCCGCGATGGAGCGTCACTGCCGCGCCCTGCTGCCGGCACGGGCGGTGGTGGCGGCGCCCCAGGAGCTGCTGGCCTACGACTGCGACGGCCTGACCCTGCATCGGGCCCAGCCGTCTCTGGTGGTGCTCCCGGAGACCACCGCGCAGGTGGCCGCCCTGCTGCGGCTCTGCCACACCCAGGGGGTGCCCTTCGTGGCCAGGGGCAGCGGCACCGGGCTCTCCGGTGGCGCCCTGGCGGAGAACGGGGCGCTGGTGATCGCCACCACCCGCATGCGCTCCATCCTCAACCTCGATCTGGCCAACCGGCGCATCACCGTGCAGCCGGGGGTGATCAACGGCTGGGTCACCCGGGCCGTGGCCGGCGATGGCTTCTACTACGCCCCGGACCCCTCCAGCCAGGTGGTATGCAGCATCGGCGGCAACGTGGCCGAGAACTCCGGTGGGGTGCACTGCCTCAAGTACGGCGTCACCAGCAACCACGTGCTGGAGATGGAGGTGGTGCTCCCCGACGGCACCATCACCACCTTTGGCAGCGGCCTGGCTGAGACGCCGGAACTCGATCTGCGCGGGGTGTTCATCGGCAGCGAAGGCACCCTGGGCATCGCCACCGCGATCACCCTGAGGTTGCTGCGGGCCCCCCAGAGCGTGGCGGTGCTGCTGGCCGATTTCACCGCCATGGAGGCCGCCGGTGAGGCGGTGCGGCTGGTGACGGCGGCCGGGGTGCTGCCGGCGGGGATGGAGATCATGGACAACTTCACGATCAACGCCGTCGACGATCTGTTCGGCCGTGACGAGTACCCCCGCGATGCCGCCGCGGTGCTGCTGATCGAGCTGGACGGCCAGGAGCGGGAGGTGGCCGCGGCGGTGGAGATCGCCGGGGATCTCTGCCGCCGGGCCGGCGCCCGCACGATCCGCCGTGCCTCGAGTGAGGCCGACCGGGCCCTGCTGTGGAAGGGTCGCAAGTCCGCCTTTGCCGCCGTCGGCAGGATCACCCCCACCTATTACGTGCAGGACGGCGTGGTGCCCCGCAGCGCCCTGCCCGCCGTGCTGGCGGCGATCGAGGAGCTCAGCCGCCATTACGACCTGCCGGTGGCCAACGTGTTCCATGCGGGTGACGGCAATCTCCACCCCCTGATCCTCTACCGCGCCGACGAGCCCGGCGTGATCGACCGGGTGCAGGAGCTGGGTGCCGACATCCTGCGCCTCTGCATCGAGGCCGGCGGCAGCATCACCGGTGAACATGGAGTGGGCAGCGACAAGCGCTGCTACCTCGACTGGATGTTCGCCCCCGACGACCTCGCCACCATGGGCCTGGTGCGCGAGGCCTTCGACCCGGCGGGCCTGGCCAACCCCGGCAAGATCTTCCCCACCCCGCGCAGCTGCGGCGAGTCGGCGCGGCGCCAGGCGTCGTCGCTCAGCCTGCGTCTCGACGAGCCCGTCAGCGGCGGCGTTCAGACGCCGAGCCTGGAGCCGCTGGATGTCTTCTGAGTCTGGGTCCAGCGGCGGGCGTCCCTGATCCGCTCTGGTGGGTCGGATCTAGGTTGAAAGGCTTTCTTCGGACTGCGCTCCATGAAGTTCAACCTGATGGCCAGCCTGGGGGTGGCCGCTGTCCTGGCTGTCGCGACCCCCGTCCGGGCCGAGTCCCCGGTCGTCGGGCTGGTGGCCAAGCGGGTGGTTGAGCGCTACCAGAAATCCACCTGCGACCAGCTGTGGGCGGCCCGCGGCGAGCGGCGAGGCTCCCAGGAACAGCGGGTGTACGACCTGCTCAATGACGATCCCCAGATGCGGCAGGCTTTCTTCAGTCAGATCGCCGGCCCGGTGATGAACAAGTTGTTCGTCTGCGGGATGATCCCGTGAGCGGCCCCCTCAGCCACCAGCCGTGAGCCACCAGCGCCCCAGGCCCACGGCGGTGGCGGCGCCGATCACGGGCAACGCCCCGAGGCCCCGCCCCAGCAGCACCAGAGCGGCCAGCAGCACCACCACCGCGCCTCCATCGAGGCGGCCGGCGGGGGCGAGGGCCGGTCCGGCCAGATAAAACGCCAGGCTCAGGATCACCCCCACCACCGCGGCGGTGATGGCGGTGAGAGGGGCTCCCACGCGCAGGTCCTCGCGGCTCGCTTCCACCAGGGGACCTCCGGCCAGGATGAACAGGAAGGAGGGCAGGAAGGTGAACCACACCACCACCAGGGCGGCCACCACACCGGCCGAGAGGCTGCCGCTGGCGTTCCAGGCCCCCATGAAGCCCACGAAGGCCACCACCATGATCAGGGGTCCTGGCGTGGTCTCCCCCAGGGCAAGGCCGTCCACCATCTGGCCGGCATCCAGCCACCCGAAACGGTCCACCGCCCCCTGGGCCACGTAGGGCAGGACGGCATAGGCGCCCCCGAAGCTGACCAGGGCCACCTTGGCGAAGAAGCGGGCCATGGTGGCCAGCTGGCCGTTCCAGCCGCCCGCCAGCGTCAGCAGGGTCAGGGGCAGGCCGAGGGCCACACCGCCCCCCAGCAGGGCGAGGCCGAGCCGGCGACCGCTGAAGTGGGCGTGGGGAGGCGTGGGCGTGTCATCGCCGTGGAGGGCGCCGCCGGGGGGAGTGGGCCCGGCAGTGGCTCCGGGAGTGGCCTCGGCAGCGGTGCCGGTGGCGGCCCGTGACGGGGCCCGGAACAGGGCTGGTCGGAGCCTGCCGCCGATCCAGCCCACCAGGGCCGTGGCGATGATCAGGGCCGGGTAGGGCACCCGCCCCATGGCCAGGGCCAGGCAGGCTGCCGCCGCGATCAGCACCAGGGCAGGGTTGTGGAGCGTGCGCCGCCCCAGCCGCCAGGCCGCCTGGAGCACGATCCCCAGCACTGCCGGTTTGAGCGCCCAGAACACCGCCGCCAGCACCGGCAGCTGGCCCCAGAGGGCATAGATCGCCGAGAGGCTCAGCAGCACCACCACCGAGGGCAGCAGGAACAGGCCCCCGGCGATCAGGGCGCCGCCCAGGCCGTGCATCAGCCAACCGAGATAGGTGGCCAGCTGGGTGGCCTCCGGCCCCGGCAGCAGCATGCAGTAGTTCAGCGCGTGCAGGAAGCGCCGCTCCGACAGCCAGCGCCTCCGCTCCACGAGCTCAGCGTGCAGCAGCGCGATCTGGCCGGCCGGCCCGCCGAAGCTGACCAACCCCAGCCGCAGCCAGAAGCTGGCGGCGGTGGCAAGGCTGAATGGGTCCTTCGTCATCGTCCAGCCCTACCAAGGCCCACAAGTTAATCCGGTTGGTGGTTGCCGAGGCCAGCCCAGGGAGCCCGACATCACACCAGGGAAACTGATGTGATTTCACTTACACCTCGCCAACCTAAATAGCAGCAAACTTCGTTCAGTTCAGAGGCCAGCCTCTTCAGCCTGAAACCGATGACATGCCAACCCCAGTCCGATGCAGCCTCTGAGCCATCTGGGGAAACCTGCGACACATCCTTCTTCAGCCGATGCTTGAACTGGCGGGGCGGGATCGTGATTCTTGTGGGCATTATGGTGGGCGATTTGGTTGGCTTTTCGCCACAGTTAATCATTCTTCTGGCGGCGTTATGTCTGGCCTTCGGATGGTTCTTCGCGCCTTGATCTGCTCCCACTTCTTTTTTCAGACCTTGTTGCCAACCATTCTCATGTCAGTCGATCCCGATCAGTCCTCCGTGGCCCGTGCCCCGACCATCCATCCTGTCCCCAACAATCTCGGCCCGACCCTGTTGCTGGTTGTTGGTTTTCTGATGGCCCCCCTGTTGATCGGGGTGCCCCTCCTTCTGCTGGGGCTGTCCATGCTGCGCTCGGCTGATGGAACCCCGGCGCTGCCATCCCTTGCCCGTTCCATGGGGCGGCGGCCCCAGGGTCCCCATCAACCCAGCGACTGCCGCAGGATCGGTTGCAACTGACGCCGTTCCGACAGGAATCCATCGTGGCCATCGGGGCTGTCGATGGAGGAGAAGGTGACGGCCTCACCGATCGCCCTGGCGATGTCCCGTTGCCGCTGCGGTGGGAAGAGACGGTCGGAGCTCAGCGACACCACGCGCACACGGGCGGTGATCCGGCCCAGGGCCTTGGCCACACCACCGCGGTCGCGGCCGACGTCATGCCCGCTCATGGCTTCGGTGAGAACGATGTAGCTGTTGGCGTCGAACCGTTCCACGATCCCGTGCTGCTCCTCGCCTCCATAGATGAGCCTGGCGATCGAACGGGCCAGGGCCAGCCCCGCGAGAGGTCCACCCTGCGGATGGTCGTAGAAGTCGCCCCCCAGGAAGGCCGGATCCTGGCGGATGGCCTGGATCTGACAGTTGTGGAAGGCGATGGTCTCCGCGCTGCAGCGCGCGGTCGTGGCCAGCAACACCAATCGGCTGACCCGCTCGGGATGGTCGATCGCCCATTCCATGGCACGCATGCCGCCCATGGAGCCACCGATCACGGCGTGCCATCTGGCGATGTTGAGACGCTCCGCGAGTTCCACTTCCGCTTCCACCTGGTCGCGGATCGAGAGCGGGGGGAACCGGCTCCCCCAGGGACTCCCGTCGGGGGCCTGGCTGCCAGGGCCGGTGCTGCCCTGACAGCCTCCCAGCACATTGGGACAGATCACGACGTACCGATCGGTGTCGATCGCCAGTCCCGGGCCGATCAGCCCGTCCCACCAGCCGCCGCTGGCGTGCCCCGGCCCTGAAGGACCGGCGGCGTGGCTGTCCCCGCTGAATCCATGCAGCAGCAGTACCCCGTTGCTCCCGGAGGCGTTGCGCTGGCCCCAGCTCTCATAGGCGATCGTGATCGGCCCCAGCTGTTGCCCTGATTCCAGCCGCATCGGCTGCCCGGGGAACAGTTCGATGAACTGTCGATGGCCGATGGGATCGCCATGGCGCCAGCCGCCGTGACGCCTCGGTCGGCTGTGGCGACGGCTGGTCAGCGTGCTCGACAAGGTCAGGCTCCAGCGCGGGATCGGCTTCGCTGGGCGGCCACGGGCAGCTCCAGTTGCCTCCAGGCCTCGAACCCGCCCGCGAGATGGCGGATCCGGCGGGCATAGCCCTGCGCGTATAGCTGTTCCAGCGTCGCGGCCGAATGCAGCGTGGTTTCGCCCACCAGAATCAGATCGCCATCCGGGGGCTCACCGCTGATGAGCCTGCCGCTGGGGATGCTGTGGCTTCCTGGGATGTGGCGGTGGTGATAGCGAGATCTGGAGCGAAGATCGATGATCAACTGGCCCGAATCCTGACCGCTTGAGGAGGAGCCGGCGACGAGATGCAAGAGCTGCTGGGGGGAGAGAAGATCATCGGGAAGCGGTTGGGCGCCTGGCCATAAACCTGCAGAACCCATGGCAGAAGGTATCGGTGAGTGGCCAAAAGCTAGACCGTCAGGATATTAACAACGGTATTCCGGGCAACAAACCGCTGAAAGCTGGAGTCCTGGCGAATCAAACCCCTGAAAACGGCCATGAAAAAGGGATCCCGTGGTGAAGCAGGATCCCTGAATTCCCTTACTCGCACTCTTTGGGAGCACCCGGCCATCGTGCCCCTTGCTTGTCGCTCTGGTCGTGGTCGCGGGCACACACCCGCTGGCATGAACACACATCCTGGTCGCTTC
This sequence comes from uncultured cyanobacterium, assembly GCA_903917565.1. GTDB lineage: Bacteria > Cyanobacteriota > Cyanobacteriia > PCC-6307 > Cyanobiaceae > Cyanobium. The sequence goes on from CAIXBB010000004.1 coordinate 66,083, forward strand.
CAGTCAAGTCATGCTGCAGCGAACTGGAACAGTTCTCCGTTCTGCATGGGCTACCACCACGATCGCGATTGGCTCCAGAGTCCCCCCGAGGACCTCTGCGACCCATGCTTTGTTCCCCGTGCCGAGCGCCAGGACCTTCAGCCCCTGGAGGTGCGCCGCATGCTGTGGGAAGGAGCCACCCTGGTGCAGCGCAAGCGACCCCTCAGCGATTCCCTCCAGGGAGCCATCCTGCTGGGAGAGGAGATGGAATCCGATCAGATCAGGGCGCTCCTGCCCGACACCTCCCAGCCCCTGCTCTGTGTCGGGATAGGCAGTGAGGAAGCGATTCACGCCTCAGCCGTGCAGCTGGCGGAGCACCTGCTCAACCTCGGCTATCGGCATGTGTTCTGCCTGGCCTAGGGGATCCTGGGGTTGGGGGGAGACGGTGGCTGATGCCGCACCACTTCTCCGTCCACCAGCAGAACGGCTTCTCCTGCCTGCAACGGCAGCCATTCCTCGTCCGTGGTGAGCGGTTCGGTGCTGACGATCGTCACGACGTCGTCAGCGCCGGCCAACTCGGAGAAGTCAACGCTGAGGTCGTCATCGGCCAGGGTGGCCCGACCGAACGGGGCCCGGCGTGTGATCCGGTGCAGCCGGCTGCTGGCGTGGGCGAACAGCCAGCTGCCGTTGCTGATCAGACAGTTGAACGTGCCCTGATGTTCCAGCCTCCTTGAGGCTTCCACCAACGTGCCGAAGGTGGTGTCCCCATCCTCGGGATCCGCAACGGCGGCGTTCAACTGCTCGAGGATCCAGCAGAAGGCGATTTCGCTGTCGGTGGTCCCCTCCGGTCGAAACAGGTGCGTGTCCGGCAGGGGCCCCAGGAGATTGCCGTTATGGGCGAACACCCATTCACGCCCGCGCCAGCGGCGATGGAAGGGATGGCAGTTCTCCAGGGCCACCACACCCTGGGTGGCCTTGCGGATGTGGGCGATCGAGCAATGGGAGCGAAGATCCAGCCTGGCCACCCGGGCGGCGATGGGCGAGAAGGCGGCCGGCGCGTCCTCCCGGTAGAGATGCACCCCGCGGCCGTCGGGGTCGAAGCTGGCCACCCCCCAACCGTCCCCGTGGCAACCGGTGGCTCCGCCCCGGCGGGTGAGGCCATGGAAGGAGAAGCGCATGTCGGTGGGGGTGTTGGCGCTGAGGGCCAGCAGTTCGCACATCGTCTGGCAGCCACCGTCGCCACCATTGTCTCCGCAGGGGCGCCCGGATCAGCGCGAGCGGCTGAACAGTTGGTCCCAGACCCCGTCCTTGCCGAAGAAGGTGGCATTGATCTTGTCCCAGCCGCCGAAGTCGCTGGCCGAGAACAGCTGTTTCACGGGGGCGAAGCGGCCCTTCACCCGGCTCCAGACGCCAGGACTGACCGGACGGAAGCCCTCCTCGGCGAAGATCTCCTGGGCCGGCTCGCTCTGCAGATAGGCGGCCAGGGCTTCGGCGGCCTTGCGGGTGCCCTTGCGGTCCACGTTCCGGTCGATCACGGTCACCGGGCCCTCGATGCGGATGTTGACCTCAGGCACGATGAAGGGCGCCTTGAGGTCGCCGGTCCGTTTCGCCAGGATCGCCTCGTTCTCGTAATTGAGCAGCACGTCACCCTGGCCGCGCTTGAGGAACACGTCGCTGGCCTCGCGGGCGTCCTTCGGCAGGTTGTCCACGTTGCGGTACACCGAACCCACGTAGGCCTTGGCCTGGGCCTCGCTGCCCCCGGTCTGGCTGATGGAGCCCCAGAGGCCCAGGAAGTTCCAGCGGGCGCCGCCGGAGGTCTTGGGATTGGCCGTCACCACGGTGACGCCGGGTTTGGCCAGATCCGCCCAGGTGCGAACACCACGGGGGTTGCCGTCGCGGGTGATGAAGGCCACCACGGACTGGGTGATGATCGAGCCGCCGGGCAGATCCTTCTCCCAGCCCGGTTGCACCAGGCCCGCCTCCTGGAGCTTGAGAACGTCACCCGAGAGGGCCAGGGTGGCCACGTCGGCATCGAGGCCGTCGATGATCGCCCGGGTCTGGGAACCGGAGCCGCCGTAGCTGGTCTTCACGGCGATGGCCTGGCCGGTTCTGGCCTTCCAGTCGGCTTCGAACGTGGGCAGGATCCGGTCGTAGGCCCCCTTGGTCACGGCGTAGCTCACCAGCAGCAGTTCCTTGGGAGCGCCGCCGCCGCCATCGCCGCTGTTGCCATCGGGATGGGAGCTGCAGCCTCCCAGGGTCAGCCCCCCCACCAGAACGACGCTCAGGGTGAGGGGAAAGGTGGTGCGGGGGGCCGTGGCGCGGCGAACGGGATCAACCACGGCTCGTTCATCGACAATTCGGCAGAGCCTAGACCGGTCACCCGATCGGCTTAGCCAGCCACCACGGCGTCAGCGGGATTTGGCGAAGATCGAATCCCAGAGCCCTCCTTTGCCGAAGAACTTCTTGTTGATGCTCTCCCAGCCGCCGAAGTCCCGGGCGGTGAACAGCTTCGTGATCGGCGAGAATCGGCCTTTGGTCTCGGCCTTCACCTTGGCATTCACGGGCCGAAATCCTTCCTCGGCGAACACCCGCTGGGCCGTGTCGGTGTAGAGATACCGGGCGAAGGCTTCAGCCACCTTTCGGGTTCCCTTGCGATCCACGTTCTTGTCAACCACGGCGATCGGCCCCTCGATCAGGATGTTTGTGGCGGGAACGATGAACGGGGTCTTCCAGGTGCCGCTCTTCCTGGCCAGGATCGCCTCGTTCTCGTAGTTGAGCAGCACATCTCCCTGGTTGCGTTTCACGAAGACGTCGGTCGCCTCCCGGGCGTCCTTGGGCAGGGTGTCCACATTGCGGTAGACGTTCGTCACGAAGGCGCGCGCCTTGGCCTCGTTGCCGCCGGTCTCGGTCACCGAGCCCCAGAGGCCCAGGAAGTTCCAGCGGGCACCACCGGAGGTCTTGGGATTGGCGGTGATCACTTCAACGTTCTTGTTGTCTAGATCGTTCCAGGTGCGGATCTTCTTGAAATTGCCAGGTCGCACGAAGAAGGCGACCACCGAGTTGGTGATGATGCTGTTGTTGGGGTTCTCCTTCTCCCAGCCCGGACTGATCAGGCCCGCTTCCTGAATCTTGAGGGTGTCGCCCTCCAGGGCCAGGCCCACCACATCCGCCGCCAGACCGTCGATCACAGCCCGGGTCTGGGAACCGGAGCCGCCATAGCTTGTCCGGATCACCACGCTCTGGCCGGTCCGCTTCTTCCAGTCGGCCGTGAAGCCGGGAATGATCCTGTCGTAGGCCGCCTTGGTGACGGCGTAGGACACCAGCAGAAGTTCCTGGCTGGCAGCCGGTTGCTGCGCCTGGGCCTGCAGAGGCAGCAGGGTGCCGGAGCCTCCCAGGGCGACAGCGGCGGCCAGTGGCGCGGCCACCAGGCCGGGCAGCCACCATTGGCGAGCTGGCGGGACAGGGGAGGAGAACGGATGAAGCACGGTTGTCCGATGGGTGAACTGGTGAAAGTTATACCGCGCCCTGCCGCGCTGACGTAGGGCGGATTACAACCCCAGGAAACCTGGCAGGTGGGTCTCCCACGGTGGGGGGCTGTCACAATCCCCGTAAGACAACCGTGGAATCCCTTGGCCTTCAGTGCGAAAACCGGCTACGGCCTCGTCTCGCTGATGGAGCTGGCCGCCATCCATGCCCGCGGCGGGGTGTTGCAGGTGGCGGAGATCGCCCAGCGCCAGGGCATCCCCGACCGCTACCTGGAGCAGATGCTCGCCAGCCTGCGGCGTGGACAGATCCTGCGCAGCATCCGCGGTCCGAAGGGGGGCTACCAGCTGGCCCGGCCGCCGGCGGAGATCCGCGTCGACGACATCGTCAGTTGTCTGGAGGGGGACGCCGCCGCCCGCTCCGGTGGCGAGGGCGCCACGCCCGAATTCGAGGTGCTGGGCCGGCTGGAGCAGCGGCTGGAGGAGGCGCGTCTGGGCATCCTCTCAAGCACCACCCTGCAGGACCTGCTCGACCAGCGGGACCACCTGGCCCAGGCCCAGGCGATGTACTTCATCTGAAGGGGACATCCCAGGGCGTTAAATAGACCACATTGCCGATGGGGAATGTGAGGTATGGTTTGGGGGTTCCCGCAGGCTCCCCATGTGCTGTTGTCGGCGAATGCCTGTTGCCAGCCGATCGCTGGCCCTTCGCTCTGCCCAGATGACCCCGTACCCATCCCTTCTTTCCTGCGGCCATGACCACTTCACGAACACCCCAGGCCCTCCGCCTCACGCTCCTGCCCCATGACGTCCTGCCCGATGGGCTGCACTGGAGAATCCAGGACGGCTACATCCGCACCGCCTCCCACGACGAGGAAGGGGAGTCCTTCACCCTGGGTCTCTGGGGCCCCGGTGACTGGGTGACCAATGCCTACTCAGCCCTGCGGCCGGTGGAGATCCAGTGCCTGTCCACCGTCGTGGTGGAGCAGGGCCATCCCAGTGAGGCCGAGATCCTGGCCTTTCTGCATCACCAGATCCGCAACACCGAAGAACTGTTCGAGATCAACCGAGTCCGCGGCGCCGACTCGCGGCTGCTGAGGCTGCTGCGCTGGATCGGCATCCGCTTCGGGCAGGTCAGCAGCCGGGGCTACCGGCTCTCCCTGCGGGACATGAACCTCACCCATCAGGCCCTGGCGGAGATCTGCGGCCTCACCCGGGTGACGGTGACCAAGACCCTCAACCATTTCAAGCGCCTCGGCCTGCTGCACCAGGTAAGTGACAACGACCTGATGGTCAGCATCCCCTGAGCGGGCTGAAGAGTTTCAGCACCCCTGCCCAGCACCCATCCTTTCCACCACCTCCTGACACCCATGGCCGCCCAGTACTTCCGCTCCAGGATCAACGACCCCCATCCCCAGCGCTTCACGCTCGTCTTCCGCAACGGTGAACTGCTGCGCCACCAGGACCCCATGGCCGTGGCGCAGTACCTCTCCGATGCCCGGTTGGCGGAGGTTCATCCCGAACCTCCCCGCCTCCGGGCCACGGCGGCTCAGATCGAGTAGTCCGGCTGGAAGGCGTGGGCCTGGCGGCTGATCACGTGCAGCCGGTCGCCGGGCTTCAGATTGGCGTAATCGACGTCTTCGCGGGGGAACTGGGCCACCACCACTTCTTCGGTATCGAGCACCAGTTCCGCCTGCAGATCGCGGCCCATGTGGGTGAGGCGCCGCAGGCGTGCCGGCACCGTGCCCGGCTGGGGGGTGGCATGCACCTGCACGTGGTGCGGGCGCACGAAGATCCTCCCTTCCGTCGGCAAGGGTGGCACAGCTCCGCGGTGCACGGGCAGGGCGCCGCTGGGCAGCTCGTTGACGGCCCCCACGAAGCTCATCACGAAGGGGGAGGTGGGATGGTCGTAGATCTCCGCCGGGGAGCCGATCTGCTCCACCCGCCCTTCGTTCATCACCACGATCCGATCGGCCACCTCCATGGCCTCCTCCTGGTCGTGGGTCACGATCACGGTGGTGACGTGCATCTCGTCATGGAGATTGCGCAGCCAGGCGCGCAGTTCCTTGCGCACCTTGGCATCGAGGGCGCTGAAGGGTTCATCGAGCAACAGCACCTGGGGCTGAACCGCCAGGGCCCGGGCCAGGGCCACCCGCTGGCGCTGGCCGCCGGACAACTGGGAGGGGAAGCGGCTGCCATAACCCCGGAGGTGCACCAGATCGAGCAGCTCGTCCACGCGGCGGCGGATCGCCTCGGGCTTCCAGCGGCGCAGTTCGAGGCCGAAGGCCACGTTGCGGCGCACATTGCGGTGCTTGAACAGGGCAAAATGCTGGAACACGAAGCCCACCTGGCGCTCCTGCACCGAGCGTTCGGTCGCTTCCTCGCCGGTGATCCAGATGCGGCCTGTATCGGCTTCCTCCAGCCCGGCGATCAGTCGCAGCAGGGTGCTCTTGCCCGATCCGGAAGGCCCCAGCAGAGCCACCAGGGAGCCGCTTTCCACGTCGACGCTGACGTCATCCACGGCGCGGAAGTCGCCGAAGCTCTTGCTGACGTTGGCGACGCGGATGCCCATCGGAAAGGTCATGGCGGCAGGGTGGAGCCGACTATAACGGTAACCACACTGCCAAACCGCCCTTTAGACCGGAGGCGGTGATACGGTCAGCGCCATATCGCCGACCCGGCGCCTCGATGACTCCAGCTCTCCTGCGCCGCTGGCGCCCCCCTGGCCTGAGCCTGCCCAGCTGGCCCTGGCGCATCACCTGGACCTACCTGGGCCTGATCCTCTTTCTGCCCCTGGGGGCCATGCTGCTCAAGGCCGCCCGCGTGGGGCCCGTCGGCTTCTGGGAGATGGCCACCACCCCGGAGGCCCTCGCCACCTACAGGGTCAGCTTCGGCCTCGCTCTGGTGGCCAGCCTGATCAATGGTGTGTTCGGTCTGGTGGTGGCCTGGGCCCTGGTGCGCAGCCGCTTCCCGGGCCAGCGGGTGCTGGATGCCCTGATCGATCTGCCCTTCGCCCTGCCCACCGCCGTGGCCGGGTTGGCGCTCACGGCCGTTTACAGCACCAACGGCTGGCTGGGACAACCGCTGAACGAGGCCTTCGGCATCAAGGTGGCCTTCGCCGCCCCCGGGGTGGCGGTGGCGATGGTGTTCATCTCGCTGCCCTTCGTCGTGCGGACGGTGGAGCCGGTGCTGCGTTCCCTGGAGAAGGAGCAGGAGGAAGCCTCCTGGTGCCTGGGGGCCTCGCCCCTGCAGACCACCGTGCGGGTGGTGCTGCCCCAGCTGCTGCCGGCGATCCTCGGCGGGGTGGCCCAGGGCTACAGCCGGGCCGTGGGGGAATACGGCTCGGTGGTGATGATCTCCAGCAACGTGCCCTTCAAGGACCTGATCACCCCCACCCTGATCATCCAGAAACTCGAGGAGTACGACTTCCAGGCCGCCACCGTGATCGGTTCGGTGATGCTGATCTTTTCCCTGTTCAGCCTGCTGGTGATCAATCTGCTGCAGGTCTGGGGCCAGCGCTACCAGGGCGATCAGGCCTGATTTCCCTCCAGCTTCTGTTCTGCTGTTTCTTCCACCATGACCATTGTCGTCCCCACCCTGGAGACCTCCAGGCCCACACCCCTACCAGGGAAAAGGTCACGCCGCCGGGGCCTCGACCTCCCGGCGATCCTGATTCCACTGATTGCCTGCCTCTACGTGGGGGTGGTGATCCTGCTGCCGGCCCTGAGTGTGGTGGTCTCGGCCTTCGCCAAGGGGGTGGGCCCCTTCCTGGAGAACTTAGGCTCCCCGGAACTGCTCTCGGCCCTGCGGCTCACCCTGTTCGCCACCGCCGTGGCCGTGCCCTGCAACGTCATCTTCGGGCTGGCCGCAGCCACCGCCATCGCCCGCCGTGAGTTCCGCGGCAAGGCGTTGCTGCTCAGCGTCATCGACCTGCCCTTCTCGATCTCGCCGGTGGTGGTGGGCCTGATGCTGGTGCTGCTCTACAGCCCCAACCATGGGTTGCTGGGGGGTGTGGTGGAGAGCCTGGGCTGGCGCATCATCTTCTCCTGGCCGGGCATCGTGCTGGCCACGATCATCGTCACCTTCCCCTTCATGGCCCGGGAGGTGATTCCCCTGCTGGAGGAGGAGGGCTGGGAGCAGGAGGAGGCCGCCCGGACCCTCGGCGCCACGGACTGGCAGGTGTTCTGGAAGGTGACGCTCCCCTCGGTGCGCTGGGCCGCCCTCTATGGCCTGATCCTCACCACGGCCCGGGCCCTGGGGGAATTCGGGGCCGTGGCGGTGGTCAGCGGCAACATCGAGGGCCAGACCCAGACCCTGCCGCTGTTCGTGGAGGATGCCTACAAGAATTACCAGACTGAGCTGGCCTTCGGGGCGGCGATGGTGCTGGGGGGGGTGGCGATCGTGTCGCTGCTGCTCAAGATCCTGGTGGAGCAGGTCCTGGAGCAGGACAAGAAGGCGAGCCGGCTCCCTCAGGACGGCTGATCCGGTTCTCTGAGCAGCCCCCGGGCACCTCGATCTGGATCGTGCTGTGGGTGATGCCGAGGTCGGCCAGCCGTTGCTGGGCCAGCAGCAGCAGATCTCCGTCGTCCCCGCCAGCGGTGGGGCGGCCCAGGTGGGCCGTCAGGGCGGTCCGGGAGGTGCTCATGCCCCAGACATGCAGGTGGTGCACGTTCTCCACCCCGGGCAGGCTGCGCAGAGCCGCCTCCACCTCGGCCAGGTTGATCTCCCGTGGCACGGCGTCGAGGGAGGCACTGAGGGCTTCCCCCAGCAGCTCCCAGCCGCTCCAGGCCACCGCCAGCCCCACGCCGATGGCGGTGACGGCATCCAGCCACATCCAGCCCACCAGCCCCACCAGCACGGCGCTGACCAGCACCGCGGCCGAGACAGCCGCGTCGGTGAGCAGGTGCACCACCGCCGCCCGCCGGTTCAGATCGTGGTGGTGACCGCCGCCGAACAGGCGGGCCGAGAGCAGGTTCACCACGATCCCGGCCGCCGCCGCCCAGGCCACCGGGCCGCTCACCACCGGCACGGGATGGAACAGACGCTGCACCCCCTCCACGATCACCACACCCGCCGCCATCAGGATCAGGGCCGCGTTCATCAGCGACGCCAGCTGGGTGCTGCGGCCGAAGCCGTAGGTGAAGCGGGCCGTGGCTGGACGGGAGCTGAGCCTTTCGGCTCCCCAGCCGAACAGCAGACCGGCCACGTCACCGAGGTTGTGAATGGCATCGCCGATCAGGGCCAGGGATCCGAAGCCGATGCCGATCGCCAGCTGCAGCCCCGAGAGGCCGCTGTTGAGCAGCACCCCCCAGAAGAAGGCCCTCGGTGCGCCCCGGTGGTGATGCTGCGGGGAATGGGAATGGGTCGCCATGAACGCGTCTTAGCAGGGCTGGCGCCCGGGGGCTGTCAGCTCTGGTAGTGGGAATCGACCCAGCATCGGGGCAAGGCCTCTCCGGAGGGGAAGAAGAGATCCGCCTTGGCGTACTCCTCGGGGTCCTGCATCTCCTCGCCGCCATGGAGACGGGCCTGCACCCGGGCGTCAAACGGATTGAACAGCTGCTTGACGTTCAGCACCTCCACCAGGCTGGCGTCATCGTCGTGGCGTACTTTCAGGAACATCGCCCTGCACCGGTTCTCGATACTTCCAATCTGGTGCGTCGGCGCCATGAAGGGTAGTGATCGTGACATTTTCCCCTCGCCGATGCCCGGCCCTCCGCGTTCGATCTCCGTTCCATGGCCCATCACCAGATCCTCATCGTCGGCGGAGGGGCAGCGGGCCTCACCGTGGCCAGCCAGCTCAAGCGGGCGCGGCCGGGCCTGGAGATCGCCATCCTGGAGCCCTCCTCCGACCACTACTACCAACCCGGCTGGACCCTGGTGGGCGGTGGCGTCTTCAGCCTCGAGCAGACCCGCCGCGCCGAGGCTGATCTGATTCCCGAGGGGGTGCGCTGGATCCGCGCCGCCGCCGCTGGTTTCGATCCGGTGGCCGGCACCGTGGCCAGCACCGACGGGGAGACGCTCCACTACGACGTGCTGGTGGTGGCCACCGGCATCCAGCTCTGCTGGGACCGGATCAAGGGTCTGCCGGAGGCCCTCGGTAGCAACGGCATCACCAGCAACTATTCGAAGGATCTGCTCAACTACACCTGGAAGACGATCCAGGACTTTTCCGGCGGCAACGCACTCTTCACCTTCCCCGATACGCCGATCAAGTGCGCCGGGGCGCCCCAGAAGATCATGTACCTGGCCGACGACGTCTTCAAGCGTTCGGCGGCGGTGGCGGCGGCGACCAAGGTGATCTACGCCACCGCCACGCCCGGGATCTTCGCCATCCCCACCTTCGCCGAACCGCTGCGCCAGGTGGTGGCCCGCCGCGGCATCGAGCCCCGCTATCTGCACACCCTCAAGGAGGTTCGCGCCGCCAGCAAGGAGGCCGTCTTCGCCGTCAAGGACGGGGACACGGTGCGCGAAGAGGTGCTGCCCTTCGCCATGCTGCACGTCACTCCGCCGATGGCGGCCCCGGACGTGGTGGCCACCAGCCCCCTGGCGGTGGCCGGACCGGGCGGCTGGGTGGAGGTGGACAAATTCACCACCCAGCACGTGCGCCATCCCAACGTCTTCTCCCTCGGCGACGTCTCCTCGCTGCCCAACTCCAAGACCGCCGCCGCGGTGCGGGGCCAGGCCCCGGTGCTGGTGGCCAACCTGCTGGCCCACCTCGATGGCCAGCCCCCGGCTGCCCGCTACGACGGCTACGCCTGCTGTCCGCTGATCACCGGCTACGGGCGGGTGATCATGGCCGAATTCAACTACGACGGACAATCCGTTCCCTCCTTCCCCCTCGACCCCACCCAGGAGCGCTGGAGCATGTGGGTGGTGAAGAAGGACGTGCTGCCCTGGATCTACTGGAACCGCATGCTCAAGGGAGCCCCCCACGAGCGGCGCTTCATGCCTGGGGTGGCTGGCTGAGATCGCTGCCGGAATGCTTCTGGTGGGCCAGGCGATCTTCCAGGCCGTGGAGCATCTCCACGGCGAACATCGGCAGTTCCTGAAGGGCGAACAGGAACTCCTCCCGGTCCATTTCCAGCAGCTGCGTCTCCCGCAGGGCCGTGGCGGTGCCGACGCGTCGATGCTGGTTGTCCACCAGCGCTCCCACCCCGAAGCTGCTGCCAGGGCCGAGGATTTCGCCGTCGTGGTCTTTTCCCCAGTCGATCCCGACCTCGCCATCGACGATGCCGAACACCGATGCACCCTCATCACCAGTCCGGAAGATCACCTCCCCGGCCTGGATGGTCCGCAGGTTCTGCTCCTGGGCCAGGAGCCGCATGGTGGTCAGGGCGCCTGGGGTTGGGGAGGTCATGGGGGACTCCTGGATCTCCCCACCATGCTGACGGACGGTTAAGGATCAGTTGGGGCCTGGGCCTCCGGCCATGGCCACCGGAGAGGGCTTCACATCCCAGATCCTCTCGGCGTACTCCCCGATGGCCCGATCGGAGGAGAAGAAGCCGCTGCGGGCCGTATTCAGCAGGGCCATCAGATTCCAGCGGCTGCGATCGGCCCAGGTGGCGCTGATGGCGGCCTGGGCCTGCATGTAGGCCTCGAAATCGGCCAGAACGAAGAACGGATCCGCCCCCCGCAGCTGGTCCGTCAGGGGCCGGAACCGGTCCGTGTCCCCCTGGCTGAAGTGCCCCTGGCCGATCAGGTCGAACACCTCGGCCAGCAGGGGATCGGCGGCGATCCATTCCCAGGGTCTGTAGTGGCCGCGAAGCTGGGCGATCTCCTCGGTGGTGCGCCCGAAGAGGAAGAAGTTGTCCTCGCCCACCTGCTCGCGGATCTCGACGTTGGCGCCATCGAGGGTGCCGATGGTGAGGGCGCCGTTCATCATGAATTTCATGTTGCCGGTGCCGGAGGCCTCCAGGCCGGCGGTGGAGATCTGCTCGGAGAGGTCGGCGGCGGGGTAGACGCGCTCGCCGAGCTTGACGTTGTAATCGGCCAGGAAGATGACGCGCAGGCGGCCGTCCATGTCGGGGTCGGCGTTGACGACGTCGGCGATGCCGTTGATGAAGCGGATGATCAGCTTGGCCATGGCGTAGCCAGGGGCGGCCTTGCCGCCGAAGATCACGGTGCGGGGGGCCATGCCATCGGCGAGGCCGTTCTTGATGCGCAGGTACTGGGCGATGACCTGGAGGGCATTGAGGTGCTGGCGCTTGTACTCGTGGATGCGCTTCACCTGCACGTCGAAGAGGCTTTCGGGATCGACGCTCAGAGCCATGTGGCGGTGGATGTAGCCGGCCAGGCGTTGCTTGGCGATCCGCTTGCACTGGCCCCAGCGCTCCAGGAACGCTCCGTCCTGCTGGAAGTCCTCCAGGCGCCTGAGAGCCTCGGGTCTGGCCGGCCAGTCGGCGCCGATGCTGTCGAAGAGGAGGCTGTGCAGGGCCGGATTGGCCAGGGCCAGCCAGCGTCTCGGGGTCACGCCGTTGGTGACGTTGGTGAACTTCCCGGGCCAGAGGGCGGCGAATTCCGGGAACAGGTCCTTCTGCACCAGCTCGCTGTGCAGGGCCGCCACGCCGTTGACGTGGTGGGAGGCGACGGTGGC
>CAIXBB010000005.1 GCA_903917565.1 uncultured cyanobacterium
ACAGGATGGAGTACAACACCTACAGACCGCATTCGGCTCTCCAGGGGCGTACGCCCCTGGAAGTCCTCCAGCAATGGAAAGCGGCCTGATCACCCCACCAGCTCTCATAGGAACTGGACCACTGATGGGGGTCACGTCAGGGCTGCCAGCCGTTCTTGGGGCCGTTGGGATCAGAGGCGGGGCCGATCCGAATCCCCGTCTGGCCGCCAGGTTGGGCCAGTGCCGGGTCATCAGCGGCTGCAGCGGGGGCTGCCCTTCATGCTGGTCCTGGCCTGTGAGCTTGGCCGGGGAGGTCTGGACAGAGTCCTTCGCGCCCCTCTGAGGCGAGGTACCGGCGCTGGGAGGGGGCTCCCCCACTGCTGCTCAGCCGTTAAGCCGAACGGCGGTTCGGCTTCGGAAATACCACTCCTTGGCTCTGATTGACTCGTTGGTACTGCCGAAACACCCGCCCACCAAGCTAAGCGACACCTTTGTCCAGCGTCTGGAGGTTCACCCCCAGCGCCGCCGCCGGCTCACGGCCACACTGCCGTCGAAGCCCGGCACCGGCACCCGGCACTTGCTGAGCTCCAGCGCCAGGGGGATCGGCCCGTAGCAGTCCTCCAGGCGATCGAGGATCCGCTCGCTGTAGTGCTCCAGGGTGAGGCAGCGGATGGTGCGGGCCTGCTCCTGCAGCGCCGCGATGCCGCGGCCGTAGTCGTGCCCCTGGCTGAGATCGTCGCTGCGGGCCACGGCGGCAAGGTCGACCCCCAGGGAGAAGGCGAGCTCAAACCACTGGCCGTGCAGCCGTTCGCGCTCGACCACCCCCACGTGGGCCCAGAGCCGCAGGCCGCGCACATGGATCGCCTCGTTCACAGGGGCAGGGGGCGGTGGCTGAACTGCCGCAGGCCCTCGGCATAGTCGGCGGCGATATGGCCCTCGCCCCGCAGGCGGTAGCGGTAGGTGACCAGCCCCTCGAGCCCCACCGGTCCCCGCGGCGGCAGGGTCTGGGTGCTGATGCCCACCTCGGCGCCGAAGCCGTAGCGGTTGCCGTCGGCGAAGCGGGTGGAGCAGTTGAGGAACACCCCGGCGCTGTCCACCGCCCGCAGGAAGCGGTCGGCGGCCACAGGGTCGTTGGTGGCAATGGCATCGGTGTGGCGGGAGCCGTGGCGGCGCACATGCTCCAGCGCCGCCTCCAGATCACCCACCACCTTGACGTTGAGGATCAGATCCGAATACTCCGTGTCCCAGGCGCCGGGCCCGGCCACCTGCTCCACCCCCAGGGCGCAGGCGGCGGCATCGCCCCGCAGCTCCACCGCCGCCGCGGCGAAGCCCGGCAGCGCCGCCGCCAGGAAAGCCGGAGCGATGGCCTCGTGCACCAGCAGGGTCTCGATGGCGTTGCAGGCCGCCGGGTACTGGGTCTTGCTGTCGAGGGCGATGCGCAGGGCCAGGGCGGGATCGGCGGCCCGATCCACGTACAGGTGGCAGATGCCGTCGGCGTGGCCGAGCACGGGGATGCGGGTGTTGTCCTGGATGAAACGCACCAGGGCGTTGGAGCCCCGGGGAATGATCAGATCCACCAGGCCATCGAGCCGCAGCAGGCCCAGGCTCTCCTCGCGGCTGGTGAGCAGCTCCAGAGCGCCTGGGGCCACCACACTGGCGGCCAGCCCCCGCTGCAGGGCCGCCATGATCGCCTGGCAGCTGCGGCGGGCTTCCCGGCCCCCCTTGAGCAGGGCGCCGTTGCCGGAGCGGATCGCCAGCGAGGCGATCTGCATCACCGCATCGGGCCTGGCCTCGAAGATCACCCCCAGCACCCCCAGGGGCACACTCAGCCGCTCCAGCACCAGCCCCGCATCGAGCTCGGTGTGCAGCTGGCGCCGGCCCACGGGATCGTCCAGGGCCGCCACCTGGCGCACCCCGGCGATGGCGCCCGCCAACTTGGGGCCATCCAGCTTGAGGCGGGCCACCAGGGCAGGCGTCACCCCCTCAGCGTCCGCGGCGGCCAGGTCGGCCCGGTTGGCCTCCAGGATCTGGGAGCTGGCGGCTTCCAGGGCTTCGGCCATGGCCTCCACCGCGGCGCGGCGTTCGGCATCGCTGCACTGGCCCAGGGCCATGGCGGCCCGGCGCACCGCCGCGGCCCGCTGCAGCAGCTGGGGATCGGGCTCCGGCACGACGCTGACGGGAGGGGTGATGGTCTGGCTCATGGCTCCCATCCTCCCAAGCGATCCAGCGCAAGCCGCACCGCCCCCAGCCGGCCGGCGCCATTGCCCAGGGCGCAGCGGCGGATCACCAGACCCTCCCGGCTCACCGCCAGCACCCGTTCGTTCACCTCCCGCCAGACCGCCGGCAGGAAGTGGTGGCTGGCGCCGCTGAGGCCGCCACCGATCAGCACCAACTCCGGGGTGAGCACGTAGAGCAGCGAGCTCAGCCCCACCCCGAGCAACCGTCCGTAGGACTCCCACACCGCCAGGGCCTCCCCATCGCCGGCATCAGCGCGGCGGCAGAGCTCGAGCGGATCGAGCGCGCTGAGGCGCGCCAGACCACCGAGGCTGCAGAACTGCTCCAGGGAGCCCCGGTTGCCGCTGCGGCACGGGGGGCCATCGGGGTCCACGCCGATCAGGCCCGGTTCGGCCGCCGCACCGCCGTGGCCGGTGAACAGCTGGCCGCCGAGCAACACCGCCCCACCCACGCCGGTGCCCAGGGTGAGAAGCAACACGTTGTCCACGCCACGGGCCGCCCCCTGCCAGGCCTCCCCGAGCAGGGCACAGTTGGCGTCATTGCCCAGGATCACCTGCCGCCCCAGCTCGGCTTCGAGCCAGGCGGCCAGGGGCACATCCCGCCAGCCCGGCAGGTTGATGGAAATCCGCGCCACCCTACCCGCCGCATCGCAGGGCCCCGGCAGACCGATGCCCACCTGGCCTGCGAGGCGATCGGGGTCGAGCTGTCCGATGGCCTCGGCGACGGCCAGGCTCACCGCCCCGGGCATCGCCGGCTGGGGGGTGGGCACCTCGGCCTCGGCGAGCAGGGTGCCCTGACGATCGCAGCGGGCCAGCTTGATGGCCGTGCCCCCCAGATCGATGCCGATCAGCTGGGCCTCACCGGGAGGTCGTGCGGGGGACGACGGCATCGGCGCACCTTAATCAGCGCGGCCTCCTTCGGCTTCAGAAGCGCAGGAACAACTGCAGCAGCGACTGCCAAGCCCCTTCGGTGTCGACGGAGGTCTGCAGGTTGAAGGTGTCGGAGGCCTTGTAGGTGAGGGTCACCTGGGGGGGCACGTCGGAGCGGTTCGGGGCCGCCAGCACCGACATGCTGAAACGGTTGGAGATGTCCACGCCGATCTCCGCCCCCAGCACCAGCTGGGGCGGCACCCGCCGGGTGGTGCGTTCCCGCTGGGCGTCGATCGACTGGTCCACGTAGGTGGGATAGAGGGCCAGGCTCACCCGTTGGCCGAAGGCATCGCTGAGGGACGACAGCAGCGGCGACAGCAGGGTCTGGCCCACCACCGTGGCCAGGGCCGCTCCGGCCCCGCCACCGCTCAGGCCCGCCAGGGTGTTGCCGCCGATCAGCGCCACCAGCCGCTCCTGCGGCAGGGGCGGACTGCTGCGCAGCTTGAGGTTCTCGGCGATGCGGTCGGCTGGACCGCTCACCGACACGACGACCAGGATCAGGTTCAGCTGGTTGAGGGCCGACAGGCCGGATTGGCTGGGGGCGTTCTGCACCGAGGGGGCCACCTCCCCCACCCCGGCCGGGGACAGCACGCTGAGGCTGTCGGAGATGCGGGTGCGCAGGGCGATGTCGAGGTAGGGCACCAGCCCGAGGGAGGGGGTGAAGATCGCCACGTTGGGGGCATCGGGATCGAGACTGAAGCTGGTGGTGAAGAGATTCAGCCGTCCCCCCAGCAAGCGCACCACCCCTGAGGCCCTCAGGGAGGGATCCAGGTGGCCATTGATCCGCAGGCGGCCGGCCGCGGTGAAGTTGGCGATGTTGGGAATCACCACCCGCAGATCGGGCCCCAGCCGCAGGGTCAGGTCTTCGAAGGCCAGGTAGGGGAAGCGGGGCACCGAGGCGCGCAGGGCTTCGGCGGAGGTGGACTCCACATCGGGACCCAGCAGCACCAGGGGCTGCTGGAAGTTCCACTTCGCCTCCAGCAGCTCGGGCATGGTGCGCGGCTTCACGGGCTGGTCGGACACCGGCGCGCTGGCCGCCAGCCGACCGGGCTGGACGTTGATCGTGCCGCGGCTGATCGCCACGTCGCCGCCCAGCACGGGGGCCACCAGGCTGCCGCTGAACTGCAGCCGGCCATCCCCCACCGCCACCAGGCGCGGCACCGTGAAGGGCACCTGCTCCAGGTTCATCACCAGGGTCCTGTCCTTGTCCAGGGGCCGGAACAAGCCCAGACGGCCCTCGCCGGCGACCACACCCTTCGGCCCCACCCGGGCGCGGAACTCCTGCACCACCATCTGCTCGAAGTCGAACAGGATCGTGGCTTCCACATCCCGCACCTCCTGGCCGATGAAGCGGCAGCGGACCTCCCGCAGCCGCAGGAAGCCGTTGGCGATCGGATCGTCGAGGCTGCCGCGCACCAGCAGCTGGAGGTCGGCGCCGCCCTCCTTCCATTCGAAGGCCTCCCCCCCCAGACGGGTGAGGAAGCGCAGGCCATCGCCACGGGTGGCGAGGCGCAGTTCCAGTCCCTGCTGGGAGGCCACCAGCGGGATGGTGCCCGCCAGGTCGACGCTGCGGGAGGCACCCTCGGCCCGCAGGGCCAGATCCAGACCAAGACCTTCGGCCTTCAGTTCCACCCGTCCCCGCTCCAGCTGCAGCGCCTGCTCCCCAAAGCGGCCGTCAACCAGCGCCAGGTCGAGGCTGAGCTCGGGGCGGGCGCCGCCCAGCCGGTAGCGGCCTCGGGCCGCCAGGCTGCCGCGCAGGTTCTCCGGCAGTGGGGTGAGCAGGGCCAGCAGGGAGAGGGGCAGGTCAGCGAGGCTGAAGCTGCCGCTGCCTCCGGTGAGCGGCCCCTCCAGCCGTACCGCGAACGGCTTGACGCCCAGGGCCTGGGCCCGATCGCCCTGGTTGAACCAGAGATGGCCGGTGGCCTTGAGGTCGGCCCTGGTGCGGGCGAAGTCCGGGCCGCTGAGCAGCAGATCGGCATCGATCCGGGCCTGCAGCCGCTCGAACCGTTCCGCCCGGCTGGCCCGGCTGGCCGCCTGGACCCTGGCGGCGACCCGCTGCTCGGCCTGGCCAAGGGCCAGCAACTGGTCGGTGACCGTGCCGGCCATGGTGTCGATCACCAGGCTGCCCAGATCACTGGCCCGTCCGCGGGCCGGGGCCGGTGCCCCACGCCAGATGGGCCAGGCGTCGCTGAGCTGCCGGAACAGAAGGGTGGAGAGCTGGCGGGCCTCGAAGCGGGCCCGGAAGGGACCGTTCCAGCGCCCGGACATCGTGGCGGCGATGGTGCCCTCGCCAAGCGGCTCGATCCGGCCCTTCACCCGGTACTGGCGGTCGTCGTAGACCACATCGGCCTGGATGCGGCGTCCCCCCACCCCCAGGAACTGGGGCGAGAGCAGCTCCACCCGGCCGTCGAAACCGAGCGGCTGCAGCCCCAGCCGGCCACTGCCGCTGAGGGCCCCCTCCAGGGGACGCAGGCGCCGGTTGGGTCCGGTGGCCACCGAAAGGCCCCGCAGCGGGAAGGCGCGCGCCAACCAGCGGTAGCCCACCGGCCGGCCTTCGAGGGTCAGCCGGCCACCGTCCCGCTCGATGGAGGCCCGCACCGGCTGCCAACGCCGGTCGAGCAGGGCCGTGAGGCGTCCCTCCGGCGTCGGCGCCACCATCGTCAGATCCAGGGAACGGTCCTTGAGGCGGCCGCGCCAGGTTTCCCGCAGCAGCAGGGGACCCGCCCCGGGCTGCTGCAGGCGCAGCTGGAGGTCGGGACGCAGTTCCGCCAGGGGCCCGGCGATGGTGCCATCCACATCCAGATGCCCCTGCAGGGTGGTGCCCAGCAGCGGATTGAGGCGGAACAGGGGGTAGGACCGGAGGCCCACGCGCGCCTGCAGCGGACCAGCCACCAGACCCTTGCCCGCCTGGAAGGACAGGGGCAGCCGGGCCGTGGCCACCAGGCGGTCGGCATTGAAGCGTTCCAGCCGCAGCATCCGGTCGCTCCACACCAGGGCTGCCCGCCAGGGCCCCAGGAGCTGCTGGGAGGCCTGGCCCGTCTCCACCAGCAGGCGAGGCGCCGCCAGGCGGCCATCCGCCCGCAGGCGGCCGGCGAGGGGCTGCCGCAGCCACTGGCTCAGGCGGGAGGCGGCGGGGAAGTCATCGGGATTCAGGCGCCAGCGGGCGTCCAGGGCCAGCAACCGGCCGACGCTGCCGCTGGCCCTGACCGTGGAGCCACCCAGCTGGCCATCCAGCCGGGCGATGCGCAGCAGGCCATCCCCCCAGCGTCCCTTGAGATTGACCGTCACCGGTTGGCGCCCGAGCGGATGGCCCGGCGGCGGTTGGACGACGAGCTGGAGATCCAGGCGGCGATCCGCCTCGGCCCTGGCCGCCAGGCGGCCACCCCATGGCCCGTAGCGCCAGGGGCTGGCGGGCACGATCAGGGCCCGATCCCGGCAGCTCAGGGGCAACCGCTCCGCCGTCAGCGGCACGGAGCCGCCCTGCAGTCGCCAGCGCAGGGCCCGCAGCTCCAGGCCGCCGTCGCAACGGGCCAGACCTGCGTTGATCCTCAGCCCCAGGCGCCCATCAGCCTCGCCGGCGAGCTCCCCCCCAACCCGGTCACCGGCTGGAAACAACGACCGCAGCGGGGCCAGGGGAAAACGGCGGGCCGTCAGCCGGCCCAGCCAGTGCTGCTTCTGCCACTGACCCTCGCCGTCCACCAGCAACGAGCCACCGCCTTGGCCGGCAGGGGGTGCCAGCCGCAGCCCCAGGTCGATCTCCCGGCGATGCAGGCGCAGCGCCACCTGGCCCGAGAGGGCCAGATCGAGGGGGCGGGCCGTCGCTCCGGCGCCCCAGACCCGCAGCGCGCCGGGCTGGAGCAGACCCAGGCGCACGTCGATCCGCGGCGGCTCGTGCCCGGGTGGGACCGACCCCAGCACCCAGAACTGGCCCCTGGCATTGCGGCGCAGTTCGGCCCGGGCCCCCCGGAGGCCCAGATCCAGCACGGGCCCGCGCAACGCCAGGCTGGCCAGCGGGTCGATCCGCAGCCGCACCGCCTCCACCGCGACGGTGGAGCCGTCCTCCCGGCCGGCAAGAAAACGGGTGGGACCAATCCAGAAGCCATCCGCGCTCAGGCCCCGGTAGGGGCCCATGACGAGTGGACGGCCCATGGCCGTGCCGATCTGGCGCTCCAGGGACGGCCTGAAACGGCCGTAGAGGCCGGCGACAATCCGGTCGAACCAGAAGACCCCCGCACCCAGGCCCGCCCCCACCAGACCAACGGCGAAAAGTCCCTTCCACGCGCGCCGGCGGGCAGGCAGGGACCGTCTGTCAGGCTTCCATTGCATCCACCGGGGTCGGTCGCCGTCCATGGGCGGCCGCAATATAGGGGGCTTGTCACGCCTTCCCCAGCCCCATGGACGCTGATCCGATCCTGCTCGTGGCCGGCACCTGGCTGGGTGCCGCCAGCGGCGTGCTGGCGGTGCTCACCATCGCCGGATTCCTCTCCCGCTGGGGCATCCGCTTCCGTCTGGTGGGGATCACCAGCTTCACGGCCCTGCTCTCGCTCTCCTGCCTCGCCTTCGCCATCAGCTACAACCCGAGGGTGAGCGTGCCGGGGGCGATCCAGGTGCCCATCGTGTTCGACAACGGCACAGATCTGGTCATTGCCGCCGCACCTGCCGATCTGCAGAGCGAAGCGGCGGCCCCCACCGTGGAGCAGGTGGCCCGCAACCTGCGTGGGGGCGGCCGTGGTGGCAGCGGTGGCGGTGGTGGCCAGATCCGGGTGCGGCTGCGGCGGGTCGAGGCCGTCGAGCCGGGACTGGCGCGGCCCGTGGTGCTGGCGGAAACCACCCGGGAGCTGGCCACCAGCAGCCTCGACGAGGCCTCCTGAACCCCAGTGGCCCTCCCCTTGCAGCCAGCGGCCCACATGTGGCGGGAACAGCAACGCCTGCGACGGGCGGGCATCGAGAGCTGGGACGCCCTGGCCGAGCTCGACGACGCCCAGCTCCGGCAGCTGGCGGCCTCCGGGGAGGCCAGCGAAGCGCGGCTGATCCGCCTGCGCGGTCAGGCCCGGCTGGTGAGCGTGGTGGGGCTCGCTCCGGAGGAGGCGGCCCTGCTGCTCCACGGGGGCGTCGCCAGTCCCGCCGGCCTGGCCGCCGCCGATCCCCAGCAGTTGCTGCTGCAGCTGGGCCGGCTGCAGCGTCGGCTCACCGGGGGCGCCGTTCCGCCGGTCGATCTGCCCCTGGTGCTGACGTGGATCCGCCGGGCCAGTCAGGCATCCGGTCGCTCCCCGAACTGACCATCAGGCCCGCACCACCCAGGCGGGGGTGACTGGAATGGACACATAGAGACGGAGGCAGCGATGCCCCCATCCACTCCTTTTCTCCCCCCCAAAGCCACGAACCACCCCCTTCGCCACCATCTTGGTCGGCGCTTCACCGCCCTGCTCTGCGCCACCTGCCTCACCGCCGTGGCGGCGCCCATGGTCCGGGCCCAGTCCGCCCTGCTGGAGTCGGTGAAGCAGAACCCGGCCCTGGCCCAGAGCCTCTGCCAGCAGTTCCGCCAGCTGAACGCCCAGGGCGTGTCGGCCACAGCCAAGGCGTCGATTTCCAGCCTGGCCAGCAGCCGCGGCCTGAGCCCCATGGATGCGGAAGTGCTGGCCACCTATGTGATCGGCCTGCACTGCTCCACCGTGTTCTGATCCTTTGGTCTGGGCCCGGGACGCCACCCTGCAGCTGGCTGATGGGCCTCGGCTGGTGAGCCGTTTGTGGCACCCCGACGGGGGGGGGCCATGGCCCGTTCTGGTGATGCGTCAGCCCTATGGACGGACGATCGCCTCCACCGTGACCTACGCCCATCCCAGCTGGTATGCCGGCCACGGTTTCCTCGTGGTGGTGCAGGACGTCCGCGGCCGTGGTCTGTCGGATGGCCGCTTCGATGGCTTCACCCAGGAAGCGTCCGATGGGGCCGCCACGATCCGCTGGGCCAGGGCGCTGGAGGGCAGCAACGGCCGGGTCGGCACCTACGGCTTCTCCTACCAGGGCCTGACCCAGCTGCTCAACAGCGGCGGTGGTGACGGCCTGGCCGGCGGGGGCGACGACGCAACGGCCTTGCCGGACTGTCTGGCTCCGGCCATGTGCGGCCTCGACGAGCGCCTCCACTGGGCCAGCGAGGGCGGCGCCCACTGGTGGGCCCTTGGACTGGGCTGGGCCCTGCAGCTGGCGGCGGAAGGTTGCCGGCGCCGCGGCGACGAGGCCGGCTGGTGGGAGATTCGCCGCAGCCTCCGGCGTGGCCGCTTCACCGACGAGGGGCTGGCCCTGCTGGAGCGCCACGACCCCGCCGGCATGGGCCTCCGCTGGCTGCGGCAGGATCCCAGCCGTCCAGAAGGCTGGACGGTCCACACCGCGGCGCCGGCCCTGCTGCGGCGTCCGATGCTGCTGATCGGCGGCTGGCACGACCCGCACCTGAACGGCGTTCTCGATCTCTGGGGCCGGGCCCGTGCCGCCGGCGGCAGTCCCGACCTCGTGATCGGCGCCTGGAGCCATCTCGACTGGGACGGCGGCCTCGACACCACGCTGCTGGCCTTTTTCCGCCGGCATCTGCAGGGTCCGGTGCAGCCGCCCAGCCCACCGCCTGCATCCGCAGAGGGGGCCATCCGTCTGCAGTGCTGCGCCACCGGGGCCTGGCGCACCCTGAACGTCCCTGGCGGCAACGACCCCCAGGCCGGGGCGGCGGCGGCCATCGGCTGGTCGCTGCATTCGGGTGGCCTGGCGGCGATCCGCAGCGACGAGGGGGAACTGCGGCCGGCCTCAGCCTCGCCGCTGGGGGCGGGGGGGGGCGGTGTGGTGGTGCTGGTGCATGACCCCTGGCGGCCGGTGCCCGGCCGGGGCGGCCACCTCGGAACGGAACCCGGACCGGTGGAGCGCGCTGACCTCGACCGGCGCGCGGACGTGGCCTGCTTCACCACCGCCACTTTGGAGCAAGCCCTGTGGCTGCTCGGGACGTTCCGCCTGCACCTGCGGGTGAGCGCCGACCAGCCCAGCTTCGATCTCTGCGCCGCCCTTTCGGAAGTGAGTCCGGACGGCCGATCCGTGCGCCAGCTGACCACCGGAGTGGCCCGTTTCGGCACCGGGGCGGTCGTCGGCGACGGGTACCGCAGCCTGGCCCTGCAGCCCCTGGCGAGCCTGGTGGGCGCCGGGCAGCGGCTGCGGCTGTCGGTGGCGGCGGCGGCCTGGCCCCTGATCGCCGTCAATCCCGGCGATGGCAGCCTGCCGGCGGGTGGTAGCAGCTCCGCCCACCGGGTGATCAGCCTGACGCTGGACCTCAAAGGAAGCCAGCTGGGCCTGGAGCCCCTGATTCGGGCAAACTGAGCCCACCCGAACCCCTTCGCCCATGCCGCGCCCCCAACCGCGCCCAGCCCTGATCGGACTGACGCTGCTCCTGAGCAGCCTGGCGGTGCTGGCGCCGCGTGGGGCCTGGGCCCAGGCCGTGCCCATTCCCGTCACCACCACCGGCCAACCGAGCGCGGCCCTGAGTGAAGCCCAGGCCCGCACGGCAGCCGAGAGGATCCTCACCACCCTCCGAAACGGGGATGCCCAGACGCGTTTCAACCAGTTCTCCCCGGCCCTGCAACGCGTCAGCAGCCCCAGCATGGTGGCCGCCACCATGAAGACCCAGCCCCGGCTGCTGCGCTGGACCATCCGCAACATCCAGCCCGGCTACGACTCGAGCACGGTGGAAGCCACCCTGTTCACCAGCTCCGGCGAGCGCGATCTGCTGATGGTGATCGATGCCAACGGCCGGATCGACGGGTATCACTTTGATGTCACCGACCAACCCGCCGAGAAGGTGGTGCGTGACTTCATCGGCGCCCTCTCGAGCGGCCACTTCATCTCCGCCAGCAGCTTCCTCTCCCCGGTGTTGCAGGAGCAGATTTCCCAGGCCCAGTTGCAGCAAAAATGGTTCAACCTGCAGCGCATCACCGGTAACTTCGTGCGTGTGAAGCGCATCAACCGCGCCGAGAGCACCGCGGACATGCGGCTGGTGATCGTGAACACCGAGTTCAACCGCCTCACCGACAACCTCTTCGTCACGCTCGATTCTCAGAACCGGATCATCGGCGTGGATTTCCCCACCGACCCCGCCCCTCCCTCACCGGCGCGCTGAATCACACGCTCCCACCGACGTAAGCTCCCGGCGCATGTCCGTCCCATCTTCCATGGCCCTGTCCAGCCTCGAATGGATGGTCGATGATGCCCGTCGGCTGGCGGAATGTCGCCACGACCATCCCTTCTCCGTGCTCGGACCCCAGCCACTGGACGGCGTCGGCTGGGTGGTGCGGGCCTGGATGCCGGACGCCCAGTCGGTGGACCTGCTGCTCGGGGGCGAGCGCCTGGCCATGGCCAACCCCCACCATCCCTGGATCTTCGAAACCCGCCTCGACGTCGACCCCGGCTGCGGCTACCGCCTCCACGTGCAGCGGGGCGGGATCGAGCACGAGCAGCACGACCCCTGGGCGTTTCGCCAGGAGTGGATGGGCGATCTGGATCGTCATCTTTTCTCCGAGGGCAATCACCATCACATCTGGCAACGCATGGGTGCCCACGTCGTCGAACGCGACGGCATCACCGGTGTGCAGTTCTGTCTCTGGGCTCCCAATGCCCGCAGCGTGGCCCTGCTCGGCCATTTCAACGGCTGGGACGGCCGTCATCACCCCATGCAGCAGCGGCTCGGGGGCGCCTGGGAACTGTTCATCCCCGGGCTGGGTGTCGGCGAGACCTACAAGTACGAGGTAAGGGCCCAGAACGGCCACTGCTACCAGAAGGCCGACCCCTACGGCTTCCGCCACGAGATCCGGCCGAATACCGGCTCTGTGGTGGCCGAGCTGGGCACCTACCGCTGGAACGACAGCCAGTGGATCGAGGAGCGTGAAGGCCGCGATCCTCTGCCCCAGCCGATCGCGGTGTACGAGATGCACCTGGGCAGCTGGATGCATGCCGCCGCCGACCAGCCCTTCATCGAAGCCGACGGCAGCGCCCGACCGCCCGTGCCCGCCGCCGATCTGAAACCGGGGGCCCGGCTGATGACCTACCCGGAACTGGCCGACAAGGTGATCCCCTACGTGAAGCAACGCGGGTTCACCCACATCGAACTGATGCCGATCTCCGAGCATCCCTTCGACGGCTCCTGGGGATACCAGGTCACGGGCTGGTATGCCCCCACCAGCCGTTTCGGCAGCCCCGACGAGTTCCGGGCCTTCGTGGATCGCTGCCACGCCGAGGGCCTCGGCGTGATCCTCGACTGGGTGCCCGGCCACTTCCCCAAGGACAGCCACGGCCTGGCCTTCTTCGATGGCGCCCACCTCTACGAGCATGCCGATCCCCGCATCGGCGAGCACAAGGAGTGGGGCACGCTCATCTTCAATTACAGCCGCAACGAGGTTCGCAACTTCCTCGTCGCCAACCTCATCTACTGGTTCGAGGAGTTTCACATCGATGGCATCCGGGTGGATGCCGTGGCGTCGATGCTCTACCGCGACTATCTGCGTCCGGATGGAGAATGGCTGCCCAACGAACAAGGGGGTCGCGAGAATCTCGAAGCGGTGCGCTTCCTGCAGCAGGCCAACCACGTGCTGTTCCAGCACTTCCCCGGCGCCCTTTCGATCGCGGAGGAATCCACCACCTGGCCGATGGTGACCCAGCCCACCGACATGGGCGGCCTGGGGTTCAATCTCAAGTGGAACATGGGCTGGATGCACGACATGCTCGATTACTTCGAGCTCGATCCCTGGTTCCGCCAGTTCCACCAGAACCACGTCACCTTCTCGATCTGGTATGCCTTCACCGAGAACTTCATGCTTGCCCTGAGCCACGATGAAGTGGTGCACGGCAAGAGTAACCTGCTCCACAAGATGCCCGGTGACGACTGGCAGAAATTCGCCAACGTACGCGCCCTGCTTGCCTACATGTGGACGCACCCGGGCAAGAAGACGATCTTCATGGGCATGGAGTTCGGCCAGCGGAGCGAATGGAACGTCTGGGGCGATCTGCAGTGGGAGCTGCTGCATTACGAAGCCCACAGGGGCCTGCTCAACCTGGTGGACGACCTCAACGTCTTCTACAAGTCGGAGGCGGCTCTGTGGGGTGACGACTTCGATCAGTACGGCTTCCAGTGGATCGATTGCAACGACAACCGCCATTCGGTGATCAGCTTCATGCGCCGCGACAGCGCCAGCGGGCGCTGGGTGGTGGTGGTGGCCAACTTCACCCCCCAGAGCCATTCCCACTACCGGGTGGGCGTGCCCCTGGAGGGCTTCTACGCGGAGGTCTTCAACACCGACAGCAGCCGATACGGCGGCAGCAACCTCGGCAACCTGGGCGGCCGCTTCACCGATGCCTGGGCCATCCACGACTACGAGAACTCCCTCGAGTTGTGTCTGCCGCCCCTGAGCGTGGTGGTGTTCCGCCTGGACACGTCCCGCAGCCTCGAGCGGCCCGAGGCGGTCGAGGCCTGACCGGGCCGTCGGCGGCGCCGGGCGGTGGCGCCATGCCACGACAGGTGACAGGAGCGTCCGGGGGTTGGGGGTGCTCGGTTAGCTTTCGCGGTTGATCTTCTGGCCGGCTCGATGACTGAATCCGCCCCCCTGCTGCTGCGCGCCGCCCGAGGGGAGCAGGTGGAGCGGCCGCCGGTGTGGATGATGCGCCAGGCGGGCCGCTACATGAAGGTCTACCGCGACCTGCGCGACCGCCATCCCGGTTTCCGCGAACGCTCGGAGAACCCCGATCTCTCCTACGAGATCTCGATGCAGCCCTTCGCTGCCTTCCGTCCCGACGGCGTGATCCTGTTCTCCGACATCCTCACGCCCCTGCCGGGCATGGGCATCGACTTCGACATCATCGAGAGCAAGGGGCCGATCATTGAGCCCGCCATCCGCAGCCAGGCCCAGGTGGACGCCCTGCGCCCCCTGGATCCGGCAGAGGCGCTGCCCTTCGTGGGCGACGTGCTGGGGCGGCTGCGGGCCGAGGTGGGCAACGCAGCGGCCGTGCTCGGATTCGTGGGGGCCCCCTGGACCCTGGCCGCCTACGCCGTGGAGGGCAAGAGCTCCAAGACGTATTCGGTGATCAAGGCGATGGCCTTCCAGGAACCCGCCCTGCTGCACCAGTTGCTGGGCCACCTGGCCGATTCGATCGCCACCTACGTGCGCTACCAGATCGACAGTGGCGCCCAGGTGGTGCAGCTGTTCGATTCCTGGGCGGGCCAGCTGAGCCCGATCGACTACGACGTGTTCGCCGCCCCGTACCAGAAGCGGGTGATCGACCAGGTGAAGGCCACCCACCCGGACACGCCCCTGATCCTCTACATCTCCGGCAGCGCCGGCGTGCTGGAGCGTATGGCCACCACCGGGGTGGACTTCATCTCCCTCGACTGGACCGTGGACATGGCCGATGGCTGCGCCCGCCTGCCCCAGCACCTGGGGGTGCAGGGCAACGTCGATCCCGGCCTGCTGTTCGGCACGCCCGAGGCGATCCGCGCGCGGATCCTCGACACGGTGCGCAAGGCCCGCGGCCGCCGTCACATCCTCAACCTGGGCCACGGCATCCTGCCCGGCACCCCGGAAGACAACGCCCGCGTCTTCTTCGAGACCGGCAAGGCCGTCACTGAGCTGCTGGGGGCCGCTGTTTGAGCGCCGCCACTTCCGGGCCCCAGCGGATCCTGATCACCGGGGCCAGCGGTTGCGTCGGCCAGTACATCGCCGAAAACCTGCTGGCGAACAGCGACGCCCACCTGCTGCTGCTGCTGCGGGATCCCGCCAAGCTCAGCGCCGTCCCCATCGATCACCCGCGCATCTCCCTGCTGGTGGGTGACCTGCGTGAGCTGGGCCCCCACGCTGCAGCCATCGCCAGCGCCGACCGGATCATCCACACGGCCACCGCCTGGGGCGATCCGGAGCGGGCACAGGCAGTGAACGTGGTGGCCGTGAAGGAACTGCTGCGGCTCACCGATCCGACCCGGCTGCAGCAGGTGATCTACTTCTCCACCGCCAGCATCCTCGACCGGCGGCTGCAGCTGCTGCCGGAAGCGACGGCCTACGGCACCGAGTACATCCAGACCAAGGCCACCTGCCTGCAGGACCTGGAGCGCCACCCCCTGGCCGAGCGGATCGTGGCGATCTTCCCCACCCTGGTGTTCGGCGGCTCGGTGGGCACGGCCGATCCCCACCCCACCAGCTACCTCACCGCGGGGCTGAAGGAGGCCTTCGGCTGGCTGTGGCTGGCCCGCTGGCTGCGCACCGACGCCAGCTTCCACTTCATCCATGCCGCCGACATCGCCACGGTCTGCGCCCACCTGGCCACCACCCCCCACGGCCCCAATCCGGAGCCGGGCCAGGGGCCGGTGCGGCGGCTGGTGCTCGGCCAGGCGCCGATCACGATCAACGGCGCCGTGGCCTCCCTGTGCCGCTGGCGGCGGGTGTGGGTGCCGCCGGTGGGAATCGATCTGCGCGGCTGGCTGATCGAGGGGCTGATCAAGCTTCTGCGCATCGAGGTGAACGCCTGGGACCGCTTCTCGATCCAGCAGCGCCACTTCGTGCACCAGCCCGTGAGCCCGCCCGAGCGCTTCGGCCTGGTGAGCCTGGCCCCCAGCCTCGAAGCGGTGCTGGAGACGGCGGGAGTCCCCCACCGGGGCCGGCTCGGGCAGGGGCGCCAACCCTGAACCGCTGAATTGTTGCGAATCTGTCAGGGGGCCCCACCCGGAGGCGGCCGTTGCTTAATTTGATGCGGTTGCAAGTGCTTTCAGGCACCTTCTTTTGCACCCTCCCATGCGTCGTCTTCTTTCCCTGTTCGCTCTCTGCCTGGCGCTGGTGCTGGGTGCCGCTCCGAGCTTCGCCGCCGATGCTGCCCACGGCGGTCAGATCTTCTCCGCCAACTGCGCCGCCTGCCACATGGGTGGCGGCAACGTGGTCAACGCCGAGCGCACCCTCAAGTCCGATGCCCTGACCGCCTACCTGGCCAACTACGACGCCGGCCATGAGGCCGCCATCGCCTACCAGGTCACCAACGGCAAGAACGCCATGCCGGCCTTCGGCGGCAAGCTCAGCGACGGTGACATCGCCGACGTGGCGGCCTACATCGAGGACATGGCCTCCAAAGGCTGGGCCTGATCCACCCCACCCGGCGTTCCGTCTCCAACGGCCAGAAGCCCCGGCCCCGCCGGGGCTTTTTTGATGCCCACCGCGATGGCCCGGCCGCCAGGGCTCAGAGCTGGGCGCGGCTGGCGGCCAGCACCGCCAGGAAGAGCTCCTCGGGCACCTCGCGGATGTCGTACTCCGAGGGCAGCATGCCGTGAACATGGCGGTGCACGACCCGCCAGCAGTCGCGCTCCGGCTCGTCGCCGCCGCCCAGGGCGAGGGATTCCCTGGCCAGCTCGGCCACCAGGGCCTGATTGTCGGCGGCAGACGGCATCGGAAGCGGACGGGCTGGAGAGGCGAGAATGGGGAACAGCCGCGTTCCCATCATGGCGATCCGCCCTTCTGCCGAGCTGCTGGCGGGCCTGCTGACAGGGGTGATTCCGCTGGCCGGGCTGCCCCAGGCCGTGATGCCGGTCCTGGCCCAGGGGCTGACACCCAATCAACCCCTGGCCATCAAGGCCCGCCCTGGGTTGTCGCCCCCTGCCTGCCGGTTGGTGGTTCCCAGGGGCGACGCGCTGCTCCAGCCCCTGCGGATCCAGCCGGCCCAGGTGGCCCAGAAGAACAGCCTGGGCTGCCTGTCGGCGGCGGATGCCCTCTATGGCCCCGACGGTTGCCCCAGCCAGCTCTGCGGCCAGAAGCACGGCTACCAGGTGCCCCTGAGCCCCTGATCGCGTTTGGCCGGGCGGTTGACCTCCTCCTTCGGTACGGCCTGCACGCCTGGAGGGAGGAGGGCCGAACGCAGCGGTTCGGTCCTCCCACTCGGCCGATTGGGAACGCATACATACGTTGGCTTCATTGACCGCCCCAGGGAGACCTCAGCCATGCATCCCACCGCCGAACTGTTCACCGAGAAGGGCTGGGGCGCCGTCGTGGCCTCGCAGCAGCTTGCCCAGCAGAAGCGCCAGCAGCAGATGGACAGCGAGCACCTGTTCGCCGCCCTGCTGGCCCAGCAGGATCTGGCCAGCCGGATCCTGGAGAAGGCCGGCGTGGACCTGGGCGTGCTGAGCCAGAAGCTGGAGGCCTTCATCGCCGCCCAGCCCAGCCTGGCCGCCGCCCCCGACAACGTCTACCTGGGCAAGGGGCTCAATGCGGTGCTGGACCGGGCCGATGCGCTCAAGAAGGAGTTCGAGGACAGCTACATCGCCGTGGAGCACCTGGTGCTGGCTCTGGCCGGCGATGACCGCTGCGGCCGCCAGCTGCTGTCGCAGGCGGGCGCCGATGGGGCCAGGATCAAGCAGGCCGTCCAGGCCGTGCGTGGCAGCCAGCGTGTGACAGACCAGAACCCGGAGGGCACCTATGAGTCCCTCGAGAAATACGGCCGTGATCTCACCGCCGCCGCCCGCGACGGCAAGCTCGACCCGGTGATCGGCCGCGACGAGGAGATCCGCCGCACCATCCAGATCCTGTCGCGTCGCACCAAGAACAACCCGGTGTTGATCGGTGAACCTGGCGTCGGCAAGACCGCCATCGTGGAGGGGCTGGCCCAGCGGATCGTCAACGGCGACGTGCCCACGGCCCTGCAGAATCGCCAGCTGATCGCCCTCGACATGGGGGCCCTGATCGCCGGTGCCAAGTACCGGGGCGAGTTCGAGGAACGCCTCAAGGCCGTCCTCAAGGAAGTCACCTCCAGCGAAGGGCAGATCGTCCTGTTCATCGACGAGATCCACACGGTGGTGGGAGCCGGCGCCAGCGGCGGCGCCATGGACGCCAGCAACCTGCTCAAGCCGATGCTGGCCCGCGGCGAACTGCGCTGCATCGGTGCCACCACCCTCGACGAGCACCGCCAGCACATCGAGAAGGATCCGGCCCTGGAGCGCCGTTTCCAGCAGGTGTTCGTCGACCAGCCCACGGTGGAGGACACCATCTCGATCCTGCGCGGCCTCAAGGAGCGCTACGAGGTGCACCATGGCGTGCGCATCGCCGACAACGCCCTGGTGGCCGCAGCCGTCCTCAGCAGCCGCTACATCGCCGATCGCTTCCTGCCCGACAAGGCCATCGACCTGATGGATGAGTCGGCGGCCCGCCTGAAGATGGAGATCACCTCCAAGCCGGAGGAGATCGACGAGCTCGACCGCCGCATCCTGCAGCTGGAGATGGAGAAGCTCTCCCTGGGGCGGGAATCGGATCCCGCCAGCCGCGACCGGCTGGAGCGGCTGGAGAAGGAACTGGCCGACCTGGGCGAACAGCAGAGCAGCCTCAATGCCCAGTGGCAGAAGGAGAAAGGCTCGATCGACGAACTCTCCTCCCTGAAGGAGGAGATCGAGCAGGTGCAGCTGCAGGTGGAGCAGGCCAAGCGCAACTACGACCTCAACAAGGCCGCCGAACTGGAGTACGGTACACTGGCGGGTCTGAACAAGAAACTGGCCGCCCGCACCGAAGAGCTCAGCGCCCATGCCGGCGAGAAGAACCTGCTGCGCGAGGAGGTCACCGAGGACGACATCGCCGAGGTGATCGCCAAGTGGACCGGCATCCCGGTCAGCAAGCTGGTGCAGTCGGAGATGGAGAAACTGCTGCAGCTCGAGGACGAACTGCACCACCGGGTGGTCGGCCAGGAGCAGGCCGTCACTGCCGTGGCCGACGCCATCCAGCGCTCACGGGCCGGCCTGTCAGACCCCAACCGCCCCATCGCCAGCTTCCTGTTCCTCGGCCCCACGGGGGTGGGCAAGACCGAGCTCTCCAAGGCCCTGGCGTCCCAGCTGTTCGACAGCGAGGAGTCGATGGTGCGCATCGACATGAGCGAGTACATGGAGAAGCACGCCGTGAGCCGGCTGATCGGGGCCCCTCCGGGCTACGTGGGCTACGAGGAAGGCGGCCAGCTCACCGAAGCGGTGCGGCGCCGCCCCTACGCGGTGATCCTGTTCGATGAGGTGGAGAAGGCCCACCCCGATGTGTTCAACGTGATGCTGCAGATCCTCGATGACGGCCGCGTCACCGACGGCCAGGGCCGCACGGTGGATTTCACCAACACGGTGCTGATCCTGACCAGCAACATCGGCAGCGCTTCGATCCTCGATCTGGCCGGCGACCCAGCCCGCCATGCCGAGATGGAACGGCGGGTGAACGACGCCCTGCGGGGTCACTTCCGCCCCGAGTTCCTCAACCGGCTCGATGAATCGATCATCTTCCACAGTCTCAAGGCCGAGGAACTGCGCCAGATCGTGGGGCTGCAGGTGCAGCGCCTCGCCAGGAGGCTCGAAGACAAGAAGCTGGGGCTCGAACTCGACGAGGCCGCCCTTGACTGGCTGGCCAGCGTCGGCTACGACCCGGTCTACGGGGCGCGGCCGTTGAAGCGGGCCATCCAGCGTGAGCTGGAGACCCCCATCGCCAAGGCGATCCTGGCCGGTACCTACCTGGCCGGCTCCACCATCACGGTGGCGGTGGATCCATCGGCAGAACCACCACGCCTTCTCTTCCGTCACGCCGAGCAGGCCCGCCTGCCCGCGCTCGTCTGAAGGCTCAGGCGGCCAGGGCCGCCACGAGGGCTGGATTGGAGTACCAGCTCCAGGTCCCTTCCTTCACCGCCGCGATGCCAAGCTCGGCCCGCAGTTCTTCAAGGTTCTGGCCCATCCGCTCCTCCCAGATCACCGGAAAGAGCGGATGGGATTCGGCGCCGATGTGCAGACCCTTGCTGATCATGCCGAAGGCGTAACTGGCGGTGCGAGCCTGCTCCGCCGGGGTTTCATGTTCATCGATCGGCGTGTCGTTGCGGAACCAGTTGAGCAGCAATGCCATCAGATCGGTGAAGACCAGACCCGGGTGGGAGAACTGGGCGACGCTGATGCTGATGACACCGAGTTCGCCGAAGTTGTCGAGGCTGAAGCCACTCACGATGTGGTGGATGTCGTGGGTGGCATAGACGCGGTAGTTGATGTAGTCAGCATCGGTTTCCAGGTTGGCGTAGAAATCGGGCTTGGGGAAGAAGTTGATGTCGTACCCCATCGCCTCCAGCACCGTGGCGTAGGTGTGGCCCAGGGTCCCTTTTGGCAGCCCCTTGAGGGCGTCCGCGTCATAGGGGCCGCTCAGCCGCCGCTGCTCGATCAGGTCCATCGAGGCAGGATCTCGCTTCAGCAGCGCGCGGCAGACCTGCATGGGCCGGGACTGACGCAGCCTGTGGGAGAGCAGGAAGACGTTGTTGGCCGAAGCGCCCGCTCCGGCGGCCAGATCAGCGAGTTCGAGGAACGAGCGGATGTTCTCCTCGGTGGCGATCCGATCGAGGTAGCGGAAACCCATGGTGGCGGTGCGAGACAGGGAAGCACCAAAGAAAGCTAGGGGCGGGGCCCGCCTCAGCCCACGAAGCCATCGATCCGCTGGGCCAGTTCCACATCCAGGTTCGAGAGACCACCGGTGTCATGGGTGGTGAGATTGATCGTCACCCGGTTCCAGACATTGCACCACTCCGGGTGGTGGCCCAGCGTCTCGGCCGCCAGGGCCACCCGGGTCATGAAGCCGAAGGCGGCCGAAAAATCGGCGAAGCGCAGTTCGCGGTGCAGCTTCCCCTCCCGCAAGGTCCACTGCGGCAGTTCCGTTGGCAGGGCGGAGATCTGGGCCGGGGTCAGGGGCTTGGCAGCCATGGCGGAAGGGGGCAGAGGGTCATTCGCCGACCAGATGCAGGCTGAGACTGCGCCGGTGCGGTCGGGCCCGGTGCTCCCACAGATAAACAGCCTGCCATGTTCCGAGCAGCAGCCGGCCCGACTGGAACGGCAGCACCAGGCTGGTGCAGGTCAGGGCTGTGCGGATGTGGGCGGGCATGTCGTCGGGGCCTTCATCATCGTGCAGCCAGTCGCGCCGTTCACCCTGGCCGCTCATCGGCCGTACCCCCTCGGGCGGCACCAAAGCCCGCAGAAAGGCGGCCAGATCCACCAGCACCCTGGGGTCGGCATTTTCGTTGATCGTCAGGGAACACGAGGTGTGCTGGCTGGCGATGGTGGCGCTGCCGAGCTGTAGCCCGCTTGCGGCGATCAGGCCGTTGAGGGCCCCGGTGATGTCATCGAAGCCTTCTCCTTTGGTGGTGAGCTGCAGCTGGCCCAGGGTCTGGCGCAACATCACGGCCTCCCGGCGTCTTTCAGCCGGCGGCGGGGACCGGGGCGGCCGATCCCTGGGCGTCGATGGTGGTCAGGCTGCAGGCCTGGGGATCCCAGAGGATGTAG
Source organism: uncultured cyanobacterium (assembly GCA_903917565.1). Classification (GTDB taxonomy): domain Bacteria; phylum Cyanobacteriota; class Cyanobacteriia; order PCC-6307; family Cyanobiaceae; genus Cyanobium. The sequence continues at coordinate 21,457 of CAIXBB010000005.1, forward strand.
CTGAAGCAGCCCGGGATGTCGGCCAGCGACAGCCGGCGCACCCCTTTGAGCAGGTGAGCATTGCGGGCGTGGCAGGCCCGCAGCCGGTAGTTGGGGATCTTGGACGAGAGGTGGTGGATCGCATGGCAGCCGATGTCGGCTGAGAACCAGTTGAACAGCGGCGGCAGCTCCAGATCGCTGGTACCCTCCAGCACGCCGGTCATCTCGCTCCAGCCGGCGGTGGCGTGGGCATAGGAGCCGGGGAAGTTGTGCTGGACGAAGAAGATGCAGATGAAGATCGCCGCGGCGCAGGCCATCACCGGGGCGTAGATCGACCAGAACTCCCCGGCACCGAGCCAGTGGGCCATCAGCCACCAGGAGGCGATCACCGCGATGTTGTTGGCCAGCAGATGGCGGAACTCCCCCTGGGTGTACCAGTGCTTGGAGCGGTAGCTGGCCAGGATCCTGCCCAGACCCATCGGCTCCGGGCTGCGCAGGCACGCCACGAGGTGGGGGAAGAAGGCACCCAGCCCCAGCAGCAGGGCCACCCGGGGCTTGATCACCAGATAGAAGAAGCCCCCGGGGAACAGCATCGCCGGGTGGCGCAGCACGCCATAGAAGCGTTGCTGGCCGGGGCTGAGGGCCGCGAAGGCACTGGTGGTGACCAGGGCCGACGGTCCCTGGTACTTCTCCCAGTCACCGTTGTGGCGGTGGTGGTAGGCGTGGCCGCGCGACCAGGGGTACTGGGGAATGGCGCTCAGAACCCCGAGCAGGAAGCCGAACACCTGGTTGGCCCGCCGGCTGCGGAACAGGGAGTCGTGGCCGCAGTCATGCATCAGCGAGAAGCAGCGGGCCAGCAGCAGCACCATGACCACCATCGTGGGGATCAGCAGCAGCGGCGCGTTCTTGAGGCTCCAGTCGGCGAGCCACCAGAGGGAGGCGTAGGGAATCACGGTGTTGGCGATCTGCCAGGAGCCGCGCAGATCCGAGCTGTCCATGAAGGACTTCAGCTCGAAATCGCCGCGGGTGGGCTGACGGACCGATGCAATATCGGGCAGGGTGGCTGGGGAGTATCCCTGCGGCAATGCAAACCTTTGCTTGATCGGGAGATCCTAGTCAGGCATTTGGCGCGGCGATCGGCTCTCCCACGAAAGGAATCTGCATAGGATCTGCAGTGGAACTGCTGCACCCCAGGTGAGCGACCTGATCGTCGTGGGCAGTGGCCTTGGCGGCCTGTGTGCCGGCGCCATGGCCGCCCGCCATGGGCTTGAGGTCGTGGTGCTCGAGGCCCACACCACCCCTGGCGGCGCCGCCCACGGCTTTCGGCGCGGACCCTTTCACTTCGAGTCCGGTCCGTCGCTCTGGAGCGGCCTGGGGCGGTGGCCCAGCACCAACCCGCTGGCCCAGGTGCTGCGGGCGGTGGGGGAAACCCTGCCCGTGGCCACCTACCACGACTGGGGCCTGCTGCTGCCCGAGGGAGCGCTGCGGGTCGGGGTGGGGCAGGCTCCCTTCCTGGCCCTGCTGCGCGAGCTGCGCGGCCCGGCGGTGGCCGCCGAATGGGAGCGCTTCCTGACAGCCCTGAAGCCCAGCTGCGATGCGGCACGCTCCCTTCCCCTGCTGGCCCTGCGGTCCGGGGCGGGTCTGGCCACCACCCTCGGCGGTGGGAACGCCCTGCGCCTGCTCGGCCAGGCGGGGCGGCTGGCCAGCCTGGGGGGAGCCTTCGGGCCGATCGCCCGCCGCCACCTCAGCGACCCGTTCCTGCTCCACTGGGTCGAGCTGCTCTGCTTCCTGATCTCGGGCCTGACCATGGACCAGACCAGCGCCGCCGCCATGGCGACACTGTTCGGCGAATGGTTCGAACCCGACGCCTGCCTCGAGTACCCCATCGGCGGCAGTGGGGCCGTGGCGGCGGCCCTGGTGCGCGCTCTGGAGCGCCACGGCGGCCAGTTGCGCACCGAAGCGCCGGTGGCGGAGATCCTGGTGGAACGCGGTCGGGCAGTGGGCGTCCAGCTCGAGAACGGCGAGCGCCTGGAGGCGCGGCGGGGGGTGATCGCCAACACCAGCCCCTGGGATCTGCTCCACCTGCTGCCGGAGGCGGCACTGCCCACCCGCTGGCGGCGGCGCCAGGCGGCCACCCTGGCCTGCGCCAGCTTCCTGCACTGGCACCTGGCCCTGCGGGGCGACGACCTGGGCCACCTGCCGGTCCACCACGTGTGGGTGGGCGACTGGCAACGGGCTATCGGGGCGGAACGCAACATGGTGGTGCTCTCGATGCCCTCCCGTCTCGACCCCAGCTGCGCCCCACCGGGCCACCAGGTGCTGCACGGCTACACACCGGCCAACGAGCCATGGGAGCTTTGGCAGGGGCTGGAGCGGGGCAGCGCCGCCTATGACGCCCTCAAGAACGAACGCTGCGCCGTCTTCGGCGAGGTGTTCTCCCAAGTGCTGCCCGACTGGCGGGAGCGAGTGGTGATCGAACTGCAGGGCACCCCCCTCAGCCACCGCCACTACCTGCGGATCCACCAGGGCAGCTATGGCCCGGCCTGGCCGGCCGGCGGCGGCCCCTTCCCCAGCGGCACCACCCCGATCGAGGCATTGGTGCTCTGCGGCGCCGGCGTGTTCCCGGGCATCGGTGTGCCCCCGGTGGCGGTGAGCGGGGCCATGGCTGCCCACCGCTTCGTCAGCGCCCGGCAACAACGGCAACTCCTGAACGAGATAGGCCTGACGGACCTCTGAAGCGGGGACGGCGCCATGCCGCCGCCAGCGCTCAGAAGCGGCGCAGGGCCTGGTTGCCCAGCTGCACCTCGCGCAGCAGCAGCAGAACCGCCGTCATCAGCGAACCCATCGCCAGCACGAACAGCAGGGCCACCAGGGGGGTCAGGTCGATCGTGGCCAGGGTGCTGAGGAACAGCACCATCACCACCGTCGCCACCAACAGGAAGCTGGTGGTGGCAGAAGCGAAGGCCGCCGAGGCCAGGGTCATTCGGCGGCGGTGCAGCAGCAGTTCCCCCTGCAGTTCCCGCTCCTGGGCCACGCTGGCGGCCGGATCCAGGGCCTTGATCACCCGGGCCCGGTCAATGATGCGTGACAGGCGGGTGGTGATCACCCCCAGCAGGCCACTGATGCCCGCCAGCAGGAACACCGGTGTGACCGCCAGCCGGATCGTCTCTGCCAGTCCCACGGAGTTCGGGTTGGCCTCCAGCAGGATCAGCGGCAAGGATCCACAGCACGCGGCAAGCAATTTAGGGCGACGGCCCCTGCCAGCCTGCTGCTGCCTTCGACTCCCACCGCCCGCCATGACCACGATCGTCTGCCGCTACGAAGGAGCCCTGCGCTGCGCGGCGGAGCACGCCGCCTCCGGGTCGCGGTTGATCACCGATGCCCCCGTCGACAACCAGGGCAAGGGGGAGGCGTTCTCCCCCACCGACCTGGTGGGCACGGCCCTGGCCACCTGCCTGCTGACGGTGATGGGGATCGTGGCCGAACGCCAGGGCCTCTCCCTGGAGGGCGCCTCGGTGCGGCTGGAGAAGGGCATGAGCCAGAGCGGCAAGCGCCGCATCGCCATGCTGGAGGCCTGGATCGACCTGCCGGCCGGCCTCGGGGACCAGCAGCGGGAGGTACTGATCCGCGCCGGCGAGGGCTGCCCTGTGAAGGTCAGCCTGGAAGGCTGCGTGCCGATACGGCTTCACTGGACTCCGGCGGCGGCGGACTGAGGGTGACCCCCACCTCCAGCTGCTCCAGCGGGGCGGCGGGATCCACCGGCACCAGGAGCACCATGGTGCTGGCGGCGGGCCGGGTGCCGGGCTGCTCCTGAAGGATCTCCAGGGCCACCATCGTCTTGCGCCACTGCAGGATCTTTCCCTCCAGCAGCGCCACGAAGTCGTCGCAGGTCCAGCGGGCCCCCTCCCCCCGGCAGGGGTAGCGCTCCAGCACGTCGAGGATGTCCATCTCCCGCAGCGGCGCCGCGTCGGCCGGATCCCACACCAGCAGGTAGTTGCCGTCGAGGGCATTGGCCTCCAGCAGACTCGCCTCACTGGCCAGCAGGGTGTCGAGGGCCATCTCGTCGTCATCCCGCTCGATGGCGGTGAGCAGGGCCTCCAGCACCAGCTGGGTGTCGTCGTCGAGCTGGGCGCAATGGACCGTGAGCAGGCCCGTCACCGCCAGCTCGATCTCCCCGAGCGGCAGCACCATGGTCAGGGCCCGCAGGATCGCGCTGAGCACGTCACCGGCTTCCCCGTCGCTGGGCTGGTCGTCCAGCACCAGATCGGGGTCGGACATGAACCGTTCGATGGCCGCGAGCACCAGGGCCTGCTCCGGAGAAGGGGGATGCATCGATCCGGCGGAGAGAAGGTGTGGCTCCACCATGGCGCCGCCAGCGTCAGGCCGGTGCATGCGTTGTGCGATCCACAGCGGGGCTCCGTCAGGGGGCCACCGGCTCCCTCCGGCGCCATGCTGGCCCCAGCGGATTGAACGACCCCATGCCTGCAACGGCACCGGCCTTTGACCAGCTCCAGCGGCACCTGCACACCACCCGCCTGCTGGGCTCGATCAACAGCACCCTCTACTACGACCAGAACACAGTGATGCCCTCCGCCGGTGCCGCCTGGCGCGGCGAGCAACTGGCCCTGCTGGCGGCCCAGCTGCACGAACGCCAGAGCAATGCGGCCTACGCCGATCTGGTGGCCGCCGCCGAAGCCGAGCTCGAGGCGGACACGGCGCCGCAGCGGCACCGCAACCTGCAGCTGCTGCGCCTGGAGCTGGACCGCCAGTGCTGCCTCGATCCGGCCTTGGTCTCCGCCCTGGCCCGGGCCCAGTCGCGAGGCAATGCCGTCTGGCAGCAGGCCAGGGCGGCCAACGACGTCTCCGCCTTCGCGCCGGCGCTGCGGGAGTTGATCGAGCTGCGCCGTGAGCAGGCCGCCCAGCTGGCGGCGGCCGAGCCCGTGGCCCGCAGCCCCTGGGAAATCCTGGCCCAGCCCTTCGAGCCCGACATCAGCAAGGCGCGGCTCCAGGAGCTGTTCACGCCCCTGGCGGCGGAGCTGCCCGGCCTGCTGGAGCAGGTGGCGGCCGCGCCTGCAGCCAGCCAGCCGCAGGCGTTCGACCTGCCGGAGGGCCTGCAGGAGAGCCTCTGCGCCGAGCTGCTCGACGGCTGGGGCTACGACGCTCGACGCTGCCAGCGCTCCCGCTCCGCCCACCCCTTCTCCTGCACCGTGGGCCCCGAGGACTTCCGCATCACCACCCGCGTCGTGCGCGGCCAGCCGCTCTCGGCCTTCCTGGCCACCGCCCATGAATGGGGCCACTCCCTCTACGAGCAGGGCCTGCCCCGCAGCGACGACCATTTCTTCCCCTGGCCCCTGGGGGAGGCCACCTCGATGGGGGTTCATGAATCCCAGTCCCTGTTCTGGGAGTGTCGGGTGGCCCGCAGCCGGGCCTTCGCCGAGCGTTGGCATCCCCGCTTCCGCACCGGCCTGGGGTCCGATCCCTGGGGCGGTGCCCAGGGGTTCTGGCGGGCCTTCAACCCGCTGCGGCCGGGCCTGATCCGGGTGGAAGCCGACGAACTCAGCTACTGCCTGCACATCGTGCTGCGGTTCGAGCTGGAGCTGGCGCTGCTGGAGCAGGAGATGCCGGTGGAGGAGTTGCCCGGGGAGTGGAACCGGCGCTTGAAGGACCTGCTGGGCCTGGTGCCACGGACGGACGCCGAAGGCTGCCTGCAGGACATCCACTGGGCCGAGGGCCTGTTCGGCTATTTCCCCTCCTACGCCCTGGGCCATCTGATCAGCGCCCAGATCTCGGAGGCCCTGGAGCAGGAGATCGGGCCGATCGAGACCCTGGTCGCTGCTGGCCAGGAGTCCGCCCTGCAGGACTGGCTCGCCAGGGCCATCTGGCCCCTGGGCCGATCGGTCAACGCCGAGCAGCTGGTCCACCAGGTCACGGGCCGACCGCTGAGTGCCCAACCCTTCCTGACCTACCTCCGAGCCAAGATGAGCCAGCTGAGCGGCGGGTCCTGAACCGGGTCTGCCAGTGCCCGCTGCCTAAGATGCCGCCGCAGGAAAGCACCCACCATGGCGAACATCGACCACGCCCCCAGCCGCACCATGCTCAACCTGCTGCATGTGCTGCCGGCCTTCGCCGATGAGGCCGAGCTGCGCCTCAACGCCATCGTGGAGCTCAACTCGAACACGATCAACAAGTACGAGCTGATCACCGAAACCGGCCACCTGAAGCTCGATCGGGTGGGCTACTCCTCCCTGGCCTACCCCTTCGCCTACGGCTGCATTCCCCGCACCTGGGACGAGGACGGTGATCCCCTCGACATCGAGATCGTCGGCGTGACCGAGCCCCTGGTGCCCGGCAGTCTGGTGGAGGCCCGGATCATCGGCATCATGTGTTTCGACGATGGCGGCGAGGTGGACGACAAGGTGATCGCCGTGCTGGCCGACGACAAGCGCATGGATCACATCACCAGCTACACCCAGCTGGGGGACCACTGGCTCAAGGAAACCCAGTACTACTGGGAGCACTACAAGGACCTCAAGAAGCCCGGCACCTGCAAGGTCAACGGATTTCACGACAACGGCGAAGCCGTTCGCATCATCAAGGAATGCGAAGATCGCTATCTTTCCGTCATCGACTCCCGTCTGGTCGGCTGACGTTCCTCGCCACTCCCGCCGGGCCTCCCCACCCGATTCCGTTCCAGCCATGTCGCGTTCCCTCTTCCTTGCCCTGCTTCTGACGACCGGCGGGGGAGCCGCATTGGCGTCAGGGGCCCCGCTCATCGAGGCCCCCGTTCAGGCTCCTCCCACCACCACCGCCCCAGCCATCACCACCCCAGGCAGCGCGGCTCCGGCAACAGCCACCGTGACGAGCACCCGTGAAATCGTGCTCGAACTCGGCAAGCGCACCATCAGCCTGCGGGACAACGGCAAGGTGCTGGGCAGCTGGCCCGTGGCCATCGGTGATTCCGAGAACCCCACACCCACCGGCCGCTTCAAGGTCCGCAACAAGGTTGTCAATCCCCAGTACCAGAGCACAAAGAGCGGCAAGAACAACCCCAACATCGGACCCAATGGCCCCCTCGGGGATCGGTGGATCGGCTTTCACGCCACCACCAAGGACCAGTTCGGCATCCATGGCACCCCTGCGGCCTGGGCCTGGGCCGTGAACCAGAGGGCGGCGGTCACCCATGGCTGTGTCCGGATGCTCACCCCCCACGTGCGTGCCCTGTTCGACCAGGTGGAGCTCGGAACGCCGGTGGTTGTCAAACCCTGAATTCCGCAGGGCGATCCCGCAGAAATGAACAACGACCGAAGAGATTCTGGATATTGGTCAAGAAGGGTCTGATGTCTGGGTGCTAACACCTAATCTCAAAAGACCGATCCCGAGCGGCACCCTCACCAGCCGCCCCTTCGAAACCGCTGTTGCCTCCCATGTTCGATTCCAGCAACCAACCCACCACCGACCAGCTGAACAGCACGTCGCTCAAGTGGGGCAACGATGGTGAGCTCTCCGAACTCGACCTCCAGCGCATCCTCGGGCTGCTCTCTCAGGTCGATCCTGTCGCCGAGGCCCTCATGGAAGGCCGCTCCGACGCCGCCTGAAAACGGCGCGCCTGGGCCCTGGCCATACCGTCGCGGCTGGCAACTCCCCGCAACAGGGTCACGGGAAGACCACCCGCTGGCAACCCATGGGGCAGGTGATCACCGGATCCTCCCTCCAGCTCGAAGATCGGCACCTGCCGCAGACCATTGGGTCTGAGCTGATCTTCGAGCCGATCGAGGTTCACCCCCATCGGCAACCACACCAGGTCGGTTCGGACGCAGTCCGCCAGGCCCAGGGCTTCCTGGTGCTTGAGTTCGGAGGAAAGGCCGCGCTGCAGGTCTCCGATCGTCACCAGTCCAAGGACCTGGCCGGCCTTCTCCACCAGCAGGCAGTGGCCATGGCTGTCAATCAGCCTGGCCAGGGCGGCTGAGGCCGCCATGGCTGCCGGCAGCACCAGGGGCGCCTCCGGTTCGAAGGCTTCTTCCACCCCGATGCCTGCCAGCTGGCCGCGGCGCCGTTCCTCAAGGGGATCGGGGCCCATCAGGCCGGGATCGTGGATGCCCTGCCAGCGCTCCACCAGGGCGGCGCTGAGGCCAGCGGCCGCCATCAGCGGCAGTACGATGCGGATGTCGCGGGTGAGCTCGAACAGCAGCAGCAACGCGGTGAGCGGCGCCCTGGCACTGCCGGCCAGCACCGCCGCCATGCCGACCATGGCGTAGGCCGGAGGTTCGGCCACCGGCAGGTTCAGGCCGCCGCTGCCCAGGGCCTGGCCGTAGCAGTTGCCGAGCACGGCTCCCAGGAAGAGGGAGGGAGCGAAGCCCCCGCCCACGAAGCCGGTGGCGTTGCTGACGGTGGTGGCCACCAGCTTCACACCGATCAGGGCCACCAGGGTGAGCAGGGGGATGCCGCCGTCCCGACCAAGCAGCGCTTCGATCGTGTCGTAACCGACGCCCAGCACCTGGGGAAACACCAGGGCCATGGCCCCGAGCGCCGCCCCCCCCAGGGCCGTGGGCATCCCCGGCGGCAGCCGCCGCACCACGGACTGGACCCGTTCGCCACGGCCAGCCGCCAGCAGCCTGATCAGCAGCCACGACATCAGGCTGGCCAGCAGGCCCAGCCCCAGGTAGAGGGGGAGCTCCAGGGGCGAGCGCACCTCGTAGGCGGGCAGGCGCAGGATCGGCGTGTCACCGAGGCAAAGCTGGGTGACAAGGGCAGACGCGACCGCCGCCACCAGCACCGCCCGCAGACTGGGGCGTCCTGGAATGGCGCTGTAGCTGCCCTCGAAGGCGAAGAACACCCCGGCGATCGGAGCCTTGAAACCGGCCGCCAGGCCCGCCGCCACCCCTGCCCCCACCAGCGCCTTCTGGGCCTGGGGGGAAAGACGTCCCTTGAGGGCCACCCAGAGGCCGATGTTGCCACCGCCCTCCACGCTCGGGCCCTCCGGCCCGAGGGAGGCGCCGCTGCCCAGACTGAGGGACGCCGCCACCAGCCGCAGCCAGGGCAGGCGTGGCTCCCCGCCCTGGCTGCCGTCTGCGATCGCCATCAGGCTCGACAGACCCGGGCCGATGCTGCCGGCCACATGACGCAGCAGGCCCACAGCCAGACCGCCCAGGGTCGGCACCACCACCACCGGCCAGAGGGCGAGCCAGTCGGGCGGGGTGGGCAGGCTGATGGGCGTTGGTTCGGGAGGCGGGGGCGGTGCCGCCGCCAACAGGCCAATGCCATCGAGCCCGAGCTGGAGCAGGGCCTTGAGGGGGGTGCCGCCATCGGCCGCCAGGGGCGGCAGGTCGATCTGTGGCAGGTCGGCGGGGGTGGCGGGGGAGGAGCGCCCGATCACAAGCAGGCCCTCCACGAAGGGGCCGAACAGAAAATTGTTGATGAACCCCAGCAACTCATGGAACGCCACCACCGCCAGGCCGGTGAGGGTGCCGACCAAGGCCGCCCAGGCCAGCAGGTTCCACTGGAAGGGAAGGCCGCGCAGGTCGGCCTCAGGCCCTGGAGCCCGGTGGCCGTTGGCCTCAGCTTCCGGGGCGGACGGTGGCAAAGATCTCCTCCAGGATCGCTCCGGCCCCCTGGGAACGCAGCGTCCCCGCCAGAGCCAGGCCGATCGCCTCGGGATCGGAGGCCGGACCGCGGCAGCTGTCGCGCAGCAGGCGCTGGCCGTCGATGCTCGCCACCATTCCGGTCAGCACGAGCTCGTCGTTTTCGAAGTGGGTGTTGACGCCGATGGGCACCTGGCAGCCCCCTTCCAGGCTGCGCAGAAAGGACCGCTCGGCCAGGCAGCGACGGGCGGTGGGCAGGTGCTCCAGCACGCCGATGGTCTCCAGCACGGCCTGGTCACCGGCGCGGCACTCGATCCCCAGGGCCCCCTGACCGACAGCATGGAGCGAAATCGCCGGATCGATCAGCTCGTGGATGCGCTCACCCAGGCCCAGCCGGGAGAGCCCTGCCGCCGCCAGGATCAGGCAGTCATAGACACCGGCGTCGAGTTTCTCCAGACGGGTGATCACGTTGCCCCGCACGTCCTTGAACACCAGGTGGGGGTAGTGGTGTCGCAGCTGGGCCAGGCGCCGCAGGGAGCTGGTTCCCACGACGCTGCCCTCGGGCAGGGTGGCCAGGGTGCGGTCCCTGTGCCGTTCATGCACCACCAGGGCATCGGCGGGATCCTCCCGCTCGGTGATGCACCCCAGGATCAGCCCCTCCGGCAGGTTGGTGGGCAGGTCCTTGAGACTGTGCACGGCGATGTCGGCCCGGTCGACCAGCATCTGGGCCTCCAGTTCCTTGGTGAACAGGCCCTTGTCGCCGATCTTGGCCAGGGCCACATCGAGAATCTTGTCCCCCTGGGTGGCCATCGCCTCGATCGCGATCGTCAGCTCCGGATGGGCCCGGGTGAGTTCGTCCCGCACCCAGTGGGTCTGGACCATGGCCAGCTGGCTGCGGCGGGAGGCGATGCGCAGGGTGGAGCTGGTCATCGGATGCTTCGGGCGGCAGCGACGGCTGCCAGGCAACAGCCAATCAGCCTAGGGACCGGCCCGTCCCAGCCTCAGGCCTGCGGGCGGAACGTGATCAGCTGATGGGATCAGGCGAACAGATCCAGCGGCAGGGGGCCCCAGGTGTCCTCGGCGGCCGGATCGGAGCCTTCCTGCCCGGTGATCAGAATCCCCTCGCCGAGGCCATCCTCCCGGCGCCAATGGAAGAGTCCCGTGCGCTGGTTGCCTTTCAGAAACACCGGACCGGGCCCATCACCGGGCTCCGGGTCGCCGGCCTCCGCTGGCTGAAGGGTCGGCCAGCCCAGGGCCACCTCCAGCTCCCGCAGGGCCGTCAGGGCCGCCGCTGACGACGGCGCCATGATGCCCACCGTGAACCAGCCGCAGGCCCCCAGCCGGGCGGTGAGCTCATCGCGCAACAGTTGGCCTTGGGCAGCATCGAGGCATGGGGCGGAGCGGAGGCCCCTCAGACCGGCCAGGTCGGTGATCGGGAGGTCGGTCGTCAAGGGGATCGCTGCGCTCGGGAGACCCCACTCTGGAGCTCCACGGAGGGAGGATCCCGCCAGAAGGCCAGACACACCGTCAGCCAGGCCACACCGACGGCGGCGCCCGCCAGCAGATCCGTGGGCCAGTGGGCACGCACGTAGAGGGTGCTGAGCCAGACAAGGCCCACCAGCAGACAGGCGGCGACCGTGAGGAGACGCCTCAGACGGGGATGGTGGGACCCCAGGATCACCACCATGGCGAAGTAGAAGGCCACGGCCCCGGCGGCGTGGCCGCTGGGGAAACTGTGGCCATCCAGCGGCAGCAGGCTGCCGGGGGGGCGCTGGCGACTGAACAGCGGCTTGAACAGCAGATCCACCAGGATCAGGATGCCGCCGCTGGCCATCACCAGCAGGCGCAGATCCTTCCACCAACGGTGCAGCAGGAGATGGATCAGCGCGATCGCCACCAGGACGGCGGTGAAGCCGGCACCGGTGGCCCTGTACACCTGGTTCAGCCCCTCGCCCACCCAGCCCCGGAGGTGGTTGCCGAGCCAGGTCAGCATTGTGTCATCCAGCAAGGCCAGGGGCCGGCCCGGGGCCACGGCCACGGAGAGCCCCAGCAACAGGGCGAGGCAGGCAGGCAGCAGCACCTTGTCCCGCGGCAGCAGACGGAAGTGCATCACGGCAGCAGATCCCGACGGGGCACACGCCAGAGGGACAGTTCCCCTGAGCGGGAAAGGCGCTCGATCCCCTGCGGGGGCAGGGCCAGCCCCTCGAGGTCACGGCGATCGCCCAGCAGCCGAACCGACCGACTGGCCGGAGTGAGCGAGAGGGCCGCGGGGCCCTGGAGCGCGAGCTGGGTGATGTGGAGGCGATCGGAGACGAAGACGGCCTCCGGCTCGCCGTAGAACAGCAGGCTGTAGCGCTTGGTGCCGACGATCAGCAGCGGCTCATCGGGCTGCGCGGCGGCCTGGGCCGTTCGTGCCATCCGGCGCAGGGGCAGCTGGCGCTCGCGGTCGAGCAGGGGGCCGAGGGGAGCGATCACCAGGCCCAGCACCGCCAGGAAGCCACCCAGGCTGGGCAGCCACAGCCAGCCCGCCGCCCCCGGGCGCAGCAGCAGCAGCACCAGGGCCATGGCGGTGAGCCCCAGACACAGGGTCAGCACCAGGGGCAGGCCGGAGCGCGACAGGGCCGCACCGAAGCCTGGATAGGCGGGATCAGCCGCCACCCAGCCCGGCGCCAGGGCCGCCGCCACAGCCATTGCGGCCAGAAGCAGCACCTCGAGCGCCGCGGCGATCCGCACCCCGCCCTTCCCCCTGGCGGCCTGGGGCGTGGCGTTCGCCTCCGGCAGGGGCCGCCACAGCAGCGCCACCAGCAGGCTCGCCGCCGGCAGCGACGGCAGGATGTAACCGGGCAACTTGGTGGCGGCCGCGGAGAAGAAGGCCACCACCAGCACCAGCCACAGCAGCAGGAACAGGCCAAGTTCGGCGGGAGCGCAACCCTCCCCCGAGGGATCCCCCGCCGATCCCGATCGCCAGCGCCGGGGCCGCCAGAAGCCCTGGGCCGTGATCGCCAGGGGCAGGAACAGCGACCAGGGCAGCACCAGCAGGACCAGCCAGGGCAGATAGAACCACGGAGGGCCGGGGTGGTCGTAGAGCACCGTGGTGAATCGCTGCAGGTTGCTGAACGCGAGGAACCCGCCCAGAAACTCACCGCCATTGACGACGGCCGCCGCCGTGTACCAGGGGGCGCTAACCCCGAGAAACAGGGCCACCATGGCCAGCAGCGGACGCCAGCGCAGCCAGGCTCGCCAGTGGCCCGTGAGCAGCAGGAAGGCCACCACCACGAGACCCGGCAACAGCAGACCCACCGGCCCCTTGGCCAGCACGGCGATCCCAGCGAACAACGCCATGGCCACCCGGCCGAGGGCCGCCCTCCAGGGGTGGGCCTGGTGGCGATGGGCCAGCAGGAAGCCGGACAGCGCCAGGCTGATGGCACTGGCGAGGAACATGTCCGTGGTGGAGGCGCGTCCCCAGCCGATCCAGCCCGGAGTCGTGGCGATCACCCCAGCCGCCACGGCCGCCCGCAGAATCCGGGGCTGCCCATTTTCGCCCGCCGGAGACCAGGCCAGCATCAGGCCGAACCCCGCCACCACCACGGCACTCGCGGCAAGGGCCACCGGCAGGCGGGCCGCCCACTCGCTGACCCCGAACAGCCGGAAGCTGAGACCCACCATCCAGTACCCCCAGACGGGGTAGTCAAAGAAGCGCTCGCCGTTCCACCATGGGGTGATCCAGTCGCCCCGCTCCAGCATCTGGTGGCCCACCTCCACGAACAGGGACTCGGTCTTGTCCATCAGACCGAGGCTGCCCAGGCCCTGGAAGAAGGCGAGCCAGCACAGCAGGAGCAGCCAGAGGCCGCTGAGCACCCAGATCAGGTGCCTGTGGCTCCAGGTGGGACAGACTTCCACGGCAGTTCCGGGGTGGGCAACAACCATTCGGGGATCCGGTGCCAACGTCAAGGAGAAGTTAAGGTAAGGCAAACACACGGCCACCCCCCGTCCAGAGCGACGGGGGCGTTGACTCTGGATGGGGAGTCCCGAGCACATGGCCGGCAGAAGCCATGCCCTGAGTGGCAGCAGCGCCGTTGGCTGATGACTGCTAATGTCACAGCAAAAAGTAAATGAGAAATCCACAATCCTATGTCTACTGACATGTTCAGGCAATCTCAGAAATGTTTGCAGGCTTTCTATATATCGCTGTTAATCATCTCGATCACAGCCACCTTCATCGCCATCCTCAAAGGCAGCGGAGCAGCCCCTGCATGGCCGATGGATCAATCCTTCATCAGTGCCGCTGACCTACGCCTTTACAGGGAAGGCGGCCACTGGAACTTTCACTACCCCCAGCTCCAGAATTCAGGCGGAATCGGTTCAAGTCTGCTGGTTGGTCTGTACAAACTGATCATTCCCACCGGCGCTGAAACCATCAACTGGCACATCCGCACACTGGCCATGCTGGGGTATCTCCTTTCCACTGACGTCCTGCTCAGAGCCTTCGTAGCGGAGCCTCTGGGCCGCATCGCAGGCCTGCTTCTGGTCGCGACATCGGGATTCGCCTTGATTGAACCCTCCAGCGAGATTCTGGCGGGCAGTCTGTTTACTCTTTTTATAGTGGCGGCCAGCCGCCGATGGCCTGTGGCCATCAGCTCGCTGCTGCTGGCTGGATTTTCGCTCTGCAAGGTTGAATTCCTGCTCGCGGCCCCATTACTGGCACTTTTGTGGTGGTGGCGGGAGCGAAAGTCCATGGAGTCTGGATGGCGAATTCCTTGCCTTGTAGGTCTTTGGATTGGCCTCTTCCTTGCGCCAGGGTTTGCTGTGCACGGGTCAGGCGTCATCGCCGGCACCCGCGGCTTCGATGCTTTTTCAGTGCACTATGCCTCCCTATTTCTTGCACACCAATACCAGCCCTATCCGCTCGATCCCTGGACATCGGCAATATTGATCATGAATCAGGTCTTCCCCGGCGCAAAGAGCGTGGCTGACGTTGTCAATGGCCATCCCAGGGCTTACATCGACTTTCTTGCCCTGTCCGCCATCCAAAGCATCATCAACATCGCAGCCTCTCTGAAGCTGATGCTGGTGCCAGCCCTGGTCACAGTCTTGAACTTCAGAGCCTTGGGCAGCCTTCGCTTTCCTGTCGTGATCGTGGCTGCAGCGATGGTCTTCACTCTCGTACCAGGATGGCTTTTCGCCTTCATTCACATCCGATACCTGGCGAAGTTCTATCCCGCCATCATCGGCCTCTCCCTTGCTGGGATGCTGACGCTCCAGTCAAGGCTGCTTCCGGCGACGCGTGCGGCCAACCTGGCCGCCGTGATCATCACGCTGCTTTGGCAAGCCATCAACCTGCCAACCATGGCGAGCCTCTCTCACCAGCTCTAGCTCGACGCAAGCGGTGCACACACACAGGTCCCTTTCTTAGGGGGTATTCCAAACGAAGCGCGATGAGGCCGCATATTTCCAGACGAAGTCGACAGCGATTCCGGCCAGCAGGGCCAGCAGAGGCTGCGGCGAGACCTGCCGGTAGAACGCCGAAGAAACCCCCACATTGGCCGCCATGCCCAGGGAAGTGACGAGCAGAAAGCGGATCAGACCGAACAACAGGCTGATGCCGTTGAGCTGCTGAGAGCGGAAGGTCAACACATTGTTGACCAGATAGTTGGAACATCCAGCGCTGACCACCGCGACCACTTGAGCTTGCTCGAAACTGAGACCCAGAACATCCAGAGTCAGGCCGAACACCAGCAGGTGAATGCCGATGCCGGTGGCTCCCACCAGGGCGAAGCTGACGGCTCGCCGGGGCACCATCCGCAACAGAAGGGTGTGCAGGATCGAGACCCCGAGGTCCCAGATCACCGCCACATTCAGCTTGGACTCTCCGGCACTGCGGGGCTGAAAACGCAGCGGCATCTCCGCGACCACCAGGTGTCCGTGGCTGATGGCCAGCAATTCATAGAGAAACTTGAACCCGTTGACATCCACCTGTCGGACAAAAGAGAGACACCGCTCCGGGCGCAGGGCGAAGAAGCCGCTCATGTAATCGGTCAGATGGCGGTAGCGGGGCAGGCTGAAGCGGGCGACTGAGTTCGCCCAGGTGGAGTTCCGCTCCCGCTGTTCACTCAGTCCCATGATCCGTGCCTGATGGTGGAACCGGCTGCCGATCAAGAGATCTGCGCCACTGGCAAGCAGGGCAGAAACGGCCTCCGCCACTGCGGCGGGTTCGTGCTGACCATCACTGTCCATGACCACCACCACATCGCCGGTGGCATCAAGAATGCCTTCCTTGATGGCACTGGAAAGGCCGAAACGCCCCACCCGGCGGATCAACCTGACGCTGTCATGGCGATGGGCCAGTTGACGAACTTTCTCGGAGGTTCCGTCGTTGGAATCATCATCGACGAAGAGCAACTCAAGATCATATTGATCGCTTAGAGACAGTAGTGCGGTGACGATGGGTTCAATGTTGTCGCATTCATTGAACGTGGGCAGAACCACCGACAGCCGCAAACAATCACCAGGATCAGTCATCAGAAACGTTGCCCACAGCTTGGGAAGCTTTCATCCACTCGGAGCAGGGCGAAAGCGCCCCCTGGATTGAGTGGGAGCTACTTGATGTACTCCTTCAGGACGCCATTTCGGTTGGGGTGGCGGAGCTTTCGCAGGGCTTTGGCTTCGATCTGGCGGATACGTTCTCGGGTCACGTCGAAGATCTGACCGATTTCTTCAAGGGTCTTCATCCGACCATCATCCAGGCCGTAGCGCAGGCGCAGAACATCACGTTCACGGGGGCTGAGGGTGGCCAGAACACCCTCGAGGTCCTCGCGTAGCAGGTTCTTGGCCACATCCTGCTCAGGATTTTCGATATCGGCCTCGATGAAGTCGCCGAGCCTGGAATCTTCCTCCTTACCGATGGGCGTCTCAAGGGAGATCGGCAGCTGGGCCGATTTAGCGATGAAGCGCAGCTTCTCGATCGTCATCTCCATGCTCTCGGCAATCTCCTCCTCGGTGGGCTTACGGCCGAATTCCTGGGAAAGGGTCTTGGTGGTCTTCTTGATCCTGGAGATGGTCTCGTAGAGGTGAACGGGCAGTCGGATGGTGCGACTCTGATCGGCGATCGCCCGGGTGATCGCCTGCCGGATCCACCAGGTGGCGTAGGTGGAGAACTTGTATCCCTTCTCGTGGTCGAACTTTTCGGCGGCGCGAATCAGACCGAGGCTGCCCTCCTGGATCAGATCCTGGAAGGAGAGGCCCCGGTTCATGTATTTCTTGGCGATCGACACGACCAGCCGCAGGTTCGACTGGACCATCTTTTCCTTGGCCCGCCTGCCCAGCATCAGACGCCGACGGAACTTGATCAGCGGCATGTCGAAGATAGCCGCCCATTCCTTGGTGTCTGGGAAATGGCCCTTGTCGGCCTCGAACTCGGCCGCCTTCTCCTCCAGCTCGAGCAGATCGGCGATCTTGCGTGCCAGTTCGATCTCCTCATCGGGCCGGAGCAGACGGATGCGGCCGATTTCCTGGAGATAGACGCGAATCGAGTCCTCGGTGTAGACACCCTTCGGCCCCACCTTGATGCTGGCCAGAGCCTTGGCGTTCTTGGCCTCCTTGGGAAGGTCGCCACCGGCCTCCGACTGGTCATCGCCGGCGTCGAGTAAATCGTCGAGGACAAGCTCCACGGGCTTTTCAGCGGCGGGCTTCGCAGCGGCCTTGGCGCCCTTGGCGGCTGGTTTTGCAGACGGCTTGGGGGTGGCCGTCTTGGAGCGCGAGACGGTCTTCCCGGCCGTCGCAGGGGCTGGAGCAGACGCCGGCTCGATGGGCAGAACGTCCCCGTTGGCGGAGACGGTGGCCAGGATTTCAGGAACGGCGGCTTTGGCCTTGGCGGCGACTGGGCTCATGGAAACGAAGCGGAAAGGGAGGGAAGCGGGGGAGAAGGAGGCGGGGCAGGACTGGCGGGTGACGACCCGCTCGATCCGTCAATGGTCAGAGGAGTGATCCAGTCCTCGGGCCCCCATCCTCCATGGATCCGGCACGAAGCAGGTCGGGAGGGCAAGGAGAGCAACAGGACGGCGCGGGATGGATGACCCCCGTCATGGAGCCCCTGGGTCTGGATCGTGGATGGATCGCTCCAGGAGCGTGAATGGGGTGGGAAAGATCGGCGAGAGCCGGTGCAGGGTTGTCACGGGTGGTCTCAGACCGGAGAAATGGGAAGGGAGTGAATCCCTGCATCCTCAGCGGGTCTTCCCTGTGGACGGAACTCTGCGGGGTTCCGACGGCAGCCTTCTGAGCGGCCCAACTCCGTCATCCTAGGAATGGCGTGAGATCTTTGCAAGATTGCCAGCCAGCCCCCCACCCACTTTCCTCCGGACTGCCGCCCCAGGCTGGCTGGAGGTTTGGCTGGAAGCGGGCCGGGAGGGTCGGACCTTCACCTACGTCAACCCCGAAGCCCTGGACATCGGCGTGGGGGATCTGGTGCGGGTCCGGCTCCAGGGGCGGCCCCACACCGGCCTGGTCGTGGCGACGGCGACGGCCTGCCCGGACGCCATGGAGGGACGAGCGATCCTGCCGGTGGAGGCGGTGCTGCAGAGCGCCGCCATCGATCCCCATTGGCAGGCCCTGCTCGAAGAGGTGGCCCGGCAATGTCATGCCGGCCTGTTCCGCACCCTGAAAAGCGCCCTGCCGCCCGGCTGGCTGGGGCAGGCCCGCCGAACGCCAGCAGGCCAGGGGCGGATGCTCTGGACGGTGCGGCTCAACCCCGACACCGGCGCGGTGGCCAGCCACCCACGACAGCAGGAGCTGCTGGACCATCTGAACAGCCACGGGAGCGCGCAGCTGCTGCGCGACCTGGTGCAGGAGGGCGGTTTCGGGCGCGCCATGATCGGGACGATGGAACGCCGGGGCCTGCTCCTGAAGGAGTCCGGGCGCGGCCCTGCAAGGAACGGTGGCGGGGGAGGAGATGGGCCCACCCCCCTGGAGGCCCCCCAACGGGCCAGCCCGGCCCAGGCCGAGGCGATGGCGGCGATTGCCGACGCCCCGCCCGGCCAGGCCCTGCTGCTGTGGGGGGTGACCGGATCCGGCAAGACCGAGGTCTACCTGCAGGCCGCCGCCCGGGAACTGGCGGCGGGGCGCAGCGTGCTGATCCTGGCGCCGGAGATCGGCCTCATCCCCCAGCTGCTGGATCGCTGTCGGCGGCGCTTCGGCGTGGCGGTGCTCGTGTATCACAGCGGCCTGGGGGATGGCGAGCGGGTCGTCGCCTGGCGACGCTGCCTCGAGGCCACCCGGCTGCAGGAGGCCTGCCTGGCCGTGGGAACCCGCTCCGCCGTCTTCCTGCCGCTGGGCAACCTGGGGCTGATCGTGCTCGATGAGGAACACGATGCCTCCTACAAGCAGGAGAGCCCCATGCCCTGCTACCACGCCAGGGAGGTGGCCCGGCTGCGGGCCCGTCTGACGGGGGCCAGGCTGGTGCTCGGCAGTGCCACGCCCTCCCTCGAAACCTGGTGGCGCTGCCAGAGCGGGCCGCAGGGCCAGCCCGGCGACACCCGCCTGCTGCCGCTGCCGGAGCGGATCGGCCACCGGCCCCTGCCGCCGGTGCGGCTGGTGGACATGCGCCAGGAGCTGGTCGACGGCCACCGCCGCCTGATCAGCCGCCCCCTGATGGCCCGGCTGGAGACACTGCAGGAGAAGGGAGAGCAGGCCGTCGTGCTGGTGCCGCGGCGCGGCTACCGCTCCTTCCTGAGTTGCCGCAGCTGCGGCGAGGTGGTGCTCTGCCCCCATTGCGACGTGGCCCTGACCGTGCATCGCGGCCCCCGCGCCGGCGACCGGGAGGGCCGGGAATGGCTGCGCTGTCACTGGTGCGACCACCGCCAGGAGATGGGCGACCGCTGCGGCCACTGCGGCTCCACCGCCTTCAAGCCCTTCGGTGCCGGCACCCAGCGGGTGATGGAACAGCTCGCCGCGGAGCTGGAGGGCCTGCGCCTGATCCGCTACGACCGCGACACCACCCGCGGCCGGGATGGCCATCGCCGCCTGCTCGAACGCTTCGCCGCCGGTGAGGCGGACGTGCTGGTGGGGACCCAGATGCTCGCCAAGGGCATGGACCTGCCCGCGGTGACCCTGGCGGCGGTGCTGGCCGCCGACGGCCTGCTGCACCGCCCGGACCTGCGCGCCTCGGAGCAGTGCCTGCAGTTGCTGCTGCAGCTCGCCGGCCGGGCCGGCCGGGGCGAACGCCCCGGGGAGGTGCTGGTGCAGACCTACAGCCCCGACCATCCCGTCATCCGGCACCTGGTGGATGGCCGCTACGGGGCTTTCCTGGCCGAGGAGCTGGAGCTGCGGCGGCAGGGCGGCATGGAGCCCTTCGGTCGGGCCTGCCTGCTGCGACTGGCCGGTCCCACCGCCAGCGGCACCGCCACCGCCGCCGCCGCCCTGGCCGAAAGGATCCGCCCCGCCGTGGAGAGGGCCGGCTGGGTGCTGATCGGGCCGGCGCCCGCCCCGGTGGCCAGGGTGGCGGGGAGGAGCCGCTGGCAACTGCTGCTGCACACCACCCGACCTGCGGCGGAAGGGTCGCCATCCACAGAGGCGGCCCTGCCGCTGCCCCCCGAAAGCCACCTGCGGCAGGCCCTGCCCCCGGGGGTGAGCCTGACGATTGATCCAGACCCGCTGGAGCTCTGAGCCCGGCGTCAGGCCGGCAGTTCCGGCAGCCCGAAGCCCAGCCGGCGACGGATCGCCTGCAGGGCCAGCACCAGAGGCAGGGCCAGGCCCACCGCCGCCGCCCCCATCCCCAGGCCGCTCCAGCGCCAGCAGCGCAGCTCCAGCACATTGATCTGCCCGGGCTGCAGGGGCCAGATCAACCGACGACGGCCGGTCCGCTCCCCAGGAGGGGCCGGCGCGAGACCTGTGGGGGCCGCCTGCAGCACGGCCGCCGGTCGCACCGGGGCGAGAACAAGCGCCAGATCCAGCCCTGGAATCGCTTCGAGGGGCTGCAGATCGAGCTCCAGCAGCAGGTGCTGGCGTACCCCCACCAGCCAGTTGCGCTCCTCCCAGCGGACCACCGGAGCGGCCAGGGCGACACCGCTGAGCTGGCCGGCCACCTCCAGGCTGCCCGCCAGGGAGCCGAGGGCCTGGAGGGCCGGCAACACTGGGGTGGAGAGGATCTGTTCGCCGCTCCCCCCCGACAGACGGAAGGGACCGGGGGAGGGGAACTGGGGCTCGTGACCCTCCAGCGCCGCGACGAACCGCCTCTGCCAGGGGCTCTGCGGGCCGGCGGGGCTGCGCAGCTGGTGGCTCACCTGCAGCCGCCCGGGTCCCTCGAAGTGCAGCTCGGTGCGCACCTCCATGCAACCCCCCAAAAGGGAGGCCAGCAGCAGCAGCACCACCACCACCACCACCGCGAAGCCCACCGGAGCCCGGGTGGGTCCCACCGGCGGCGGCGGCGGTGGCTCGGGCCGGAGGCGGGAGCGACCGGTGACGCCAGCGCCGACCCCTTCGAGGGGCGTGGTGCCGGCGAGATCCGGCAGGGTGAGCGACCAGTTGCGGGGACGGCGCAGCTCCGGGGCCTCGAGCACCATCTGCAGCGCCTTGGCCTGGGCCCGCAGGGTCAGGTCCTGGCAACGCACCAGAGCGCGACAGCAGGCGGCGGCCTGGTCGGTGCGGCCCTGACCCATCAGGGCGGTGGCCATCAGCAGACGCAGCTCGGCGCCGGCGGAGGTGAGCGCAGAGCACTCCTCCTGGAGGGGCTCCAGCAAGCGCAGCACCTGGCCGTACTCGCCGCGATCCAGGGCCCACCGGGCCTCGGCCAGCGGATCCTCAGGCATGCAGCAGGCCAGGGCTGCCCACCACCATGGTGCCGATGCCGGCGTTGGTGAACACCTCCAGCAGCAGGGAATGGGCCACCCTGCCGTCGATGATATGGGCTGCTTTCACCCCCTGGGCCAGGGCCCGGATGCAGCATTCGGTCTTGGGCGTCATCCCTCCTTCCACCACCCCTTCGGCGATCAGCTGGCGGGCCTCCGAGAGGCTGAGCTGACGGATCAGGCTTGTGGGGACGTTGCGGTCGCGCAGGATGCCGGGGGTGTCGGTGAGCAGGATGAGCTTCTCCGCCTGCAGGGCCGCGGCCAGCTCCCCGGCCACAGTGTCGGCGTTGATGTTGTGGGCCAGGCCATCGGCATTGGGGGCCACGCTGGAGATCACCGGGATGTAGCCGCTGGCGAGCAGGGGGGAGAGCACCGAGGGGTCCACCCGCGCCACGTCTCCCACCACGCCGAGGCTGCCATCCCCCATGGTGCGGGCCAGCACCAGCCCCCCATCGCTGCCGGAGAGGCCCACGGCCCGGCCCCCCACCCGGTTGAGGCCGTTGACGATCTGCTTGTTGACCCGGCCCACCAGCACCATTTCCACCACGTCCATGGTGTCTGGGCAGGTGACCCGCAGGCCATCCTGAAAACGGGGCACGATCGCCAGCTTCTCCAGCCACTGGTTGATCTCCGGCCCACCGCCGTGGACCACCACCGGCTGGACGCCGACGCAGGCCAGAAGAGCCAGATCACGGAACACCGCATCGCGCAGGTCTTCGCGCACCATGGCCGCTCCGCCGTACTTGATCACGATGCGGCGGCCGGCGAAGCGCTGGATGTAGGGCAGCGCCTCACTGAGCACGGACACCCGCAGGGTGTCCTCCGAGCTGATGTGCCGATCGGGGCTCAAGGGGCGGGGGCGGCGAGGGACGGGTCGGAGGGAGCGGGGTCAGAGGAGGTGGCCGGCAGCAGGCTCAGCTGCAGGCGTCCCGGTCCGGCCTGTTGCAGGTCAGCCGTCAGGCCGGGACCGAAGAAACGACCCAGTCGCTCCGTTCGATCCTGCCAGCGCTCGAACGCCACCCCCTGACAGTCGATCGTCAGACGCAGCCCATAGCCGCCGCCGTGGTCGAGCTCCTCGACGGCCACCAGCTGGGGAGGAGCCTCCTCGTCCCAGAGCTTGAGGGCTTCGAGGGAACTTTCCAGGTGGGCCTTCTGCCCGTAGCGCCAGCGGGTCACGTCGGCCAGCAGTTTGCGCAGCGGTTCGCTCCCGGGCTGCTGGCGCAGGTCGCGCAGCTGGGCCGCGGGGGTGAGGCGCTCGGCGGGTGGCAGCTCGGAGGACTTCAGGGCCAGCCCCCCCAGCAGGATCGGCACGCCGTAGAACACTCCGGCCAGACTGATGTTGGGGCTGTCGGTCACGTAGGCGATCGAACCGATGACGGTGAGGACGGCACCAGCGACCGTCACCAGACTGCCGGGGGAGAGAAACGCTTGCATCGCCCCATTGTCCAGCAGCGGGGGCCAGGATGGAGTCGAAAGGCCTCCTCCGCCAGACCCATGGCCAGCCCCCAAGACAGCCATCAAGACGTCTCCACCGCCAGCCGGGTGGATTCCGACGCGGCCGTTGACACCCCCTGGAGCACGCCTGGAGCAGCCTCGACGAGCGAACTGCTCTGTCAGCTGGGAGAGGACCGGCTCTGGCTGCTGCGCCAGCTCGACAGCGGCCGCTGGAGCCAATGGCGGCTCGATCTGGCGGCCCTGGAGAGGGAACTGGGCCAGCTGATCGACCAGGCCGGCGAACGGCTCTGAATCAGGAACCCAACTCAGAAGGGGATGTCGTCATCGTCGCCCAGGGGCACCAGCGGGGAGGTGTCCCAGACGGGCGCCGCCGCCTCGGCAGGCGCGGCGCTGGCGGGGCGCGATGGGGCCGGTGCAGGGGCCCGGCGCGGTGCAGTGGCAGGCGCAGCGGCCACAGCAGCGGAACGGGGTGCCGGCGGTGGCACCTGGGCTGGGATCTGCGCCGGGGCCGGAGCCACCACGGCGCCGGGGGTGAGGGGATGGAGCCGCGCCAGGGTGAGCTCGACCCGTTTCTCCTTGATCCCGTCCTGCCGGGTGACGGTGTTCATGCGCAGCCGCCCCTCGAGCACGAGCCGCTGACCCACCTGGACCCGGTTCTGCAGATCCTGGGCAAGATTTCCCCAGCCCACCACCTTCAGCTGACCCGGCGGATCATCGGGCCGCAACCCCTCGATCTGCACGGCCATTTCGGCCACCGGCGTCTGGTTGTCCTGGGTGTAACGCACCTGGGGCGCCTCCAGGACCTCCACCTCCAGCAAGCAGTGATTCACGCCAGGACCAACGGATGGAAGGGTCCATCCTGATGCATCCTCCCCGCTGGATCGAGGCTGATCCGCCCGGTCGCTCCGGCGGCTGCGGCCGGATCTGGCTGATCGCCGGCACGGGGGAAGGGCCGCCCCTGGCGCAGCAGCTCCTGGCCAGGGGCTGGCGCCTGAAGGTCTCCCTGGTGAGCCGGGCGGCCGCCCTGGCCTACGGCGCCCACCCACACCAGGAGCTGGCCGTGGGGGCGATCGGCGGCGCTGGCGGGCCGGAGGCGGGGGTCGCCGCCGAATTGGGGGAGGGCCGGCGCCGGGGCGACCCCTACGCCTGGGTGATTGATGCCACCCATCCCTTCGCCACACGCATCAGCGCCGCCCTTGCCCTCACCTGCCCGGCCCTGGGGCAACCCCTGCTGCGGCTGAAGCGACCGGATCTGAGCACCACGGGCGCCGTGGCTCTCGGGGATCTGGCCAGCCTGGGCGCCCACTGCCGGCCGGGCGAGCGGCTGCTGCTGGCCATCGGCGCCCGCCGCCTGGGCGAGGCCGTGGCGGCCGCGCCGGGGGTCCTGCATCACGCCCGCCTGCTGCCCCATGGCGAGGCCCTGGCGCTGGCCCTGGCCGCCGGACTGCCGCCAGGGCGGCTGGCCCCCCTGCGGCCCACCGACGACGGTCGCATCGAGCGAGCGCTCTGCCGTCACTGGCGCATCGAAGCGGTGCTCTGCCGCCGCTCCGGAGGCCCCAATGAAGCGCAGTGGCACCGAATCTGCGCCGAGCTGGGACTGCGCCTGCTGCTCCTGGAGCGCCCCCGGGAGCCCGGCCAGGGGGAGGCCCTGCCGCTGCAGGCGCTGCTGCAACGCCTGGGCCAGAGTGGCCCCAATGCCTGATCCCGACCCCATCCCCCTGAGTCTGGTGCTCACCACCGAAGCCGACCGGGAGCGGGCCGAGGCCCTGGCCCTGTCGCTGCTGGAGCGGGGTCTGGTGGCCTGCGCCAGCCTGCATCCAGTGGTGTCGCTCTACCGCTGGCAGGGGCGGCTGGAGCGGGCCGAGGAGGTGCAACTGCTGCTCAAGACGACCCCCGACCAGCTGGAGGCGCTCCGCCGCACCCTGGGGGAGCTGCACAGCTACGACACGCCCGAATGGATCCACTGGCGGGCCAGCAGCGAGGGCCCCTATGGCCGCTGGCTGCTGGAGCAAGTGGTGATCAGCCCAGGTGGCGGGCCACCAGCTCAGGCAGGGAGACCTGGGGGCGCGGACCCAGCTGGGTGACCACCTGTCCGGCGCAGAGGGAACCGAGACGGCCGCAGCGTTCCAGGCTTTCGCCCCTGGTGTGGCCGAAAAGGAAGCCGGCGGCATAGAGGTCGCCGGCGCCGGTGGTATCCACCAGCGGGCCGAGCTGGAAGGGCGCGATCGCCAGGGAGGTGTCACCGCTCAACAGCAGAGAACCCCGCTCGCTGCGGGTGAGGGCCGCCAGCTTGCAGCGGCCCCGCACCTGATCGGCGGCCGCTTCGAAGCTGTCGGTCTCGTAGAGGGAGGTGATCTCCGTCTCGTTGGCGAACAGCACATCGACGTGCCCGTCGACGAGCTCCTGGAAGCTCTGCCGGTGGCGCTCGACACAGAAGGCGTCGGAGAGGGAGAGGGCCACCTCCCCGCCACTGGCGCGCATCACCTCGGCGGCGGCAATGAAGGCGCGCTTGGCCTCCTCGCTGTCCCAGAGGTACCCCTCCAGGTAAAGCACCTTCGCCTGGCGCACCATGTCCAGATCGAGGTCGGCGGGGTCCAGGCCCACCGAGGCGCCCAGGTAGGTGCACATGGTGCGCTGCGCATCCGGGGTCACCAGGATCAGGCAGCGGGCGGTGGAGGGTCCACTGCTGGCCGGTGGCGTCTCAAAACGGGCCCCCACGGCCCGGATGTCGTGGGCGAAGATCGCCCCGAGCTGGTCGTCCCTGACCCTGCCGATGAAACCGGCCTGGCCTCCCAGTTGGGCGATGCCGGCCAGGGTGTTGGCCGCCGAACCCCCGGAGGTCTCGAGCCCGGCGCCAACGCTGGCGTAAAGACGCTCGGCCTGGTCTTCGTCGACCAGGGCCATGGTGCCCTTGGTGAGGTCGTGGCCCGTCAGGAAGGCGTCATCGGCCTGGATGAGAACATCGACGATGGCATTGCCGATGCCGACGACGTCAAAGCGCTTTTCGGTGCTGGTCAAAGGGAAAGGGGACAGTGGGGACGGAGGGGATGGGGCTCAGACGCTGAGGAGGGCCCGCTTCGGGCCGTGGATCGGATCCTCGACCACGATCGTCTGATCCCGCTTGGCGCCGAGGGAGACGATGGCGATCGGAACCTCCATCAGCTCGGCCAGGAAGCGCAGGTAGGCCATGGCGGTGGGGGGCAGATCGTCCAGCGCACGGCACTCGGCCGTGGTGCACTGCCAGCCCGGCAGGCTCTTGAACACGGGCCGGCAGCGGGCGAATTCGTCGGAGCTGCTGGGGAAGTAGTCGATGCGGCGGCCGTCGAGTTCGTAGGCCACGCACACCTGGATCTCGTCCAGCTCATCGAGCACGTCGAGCTTGGTGATCGCCAGACAGTCGAGGCCGTTGACCTGGACCGCGTAGCGGCCGATGACGCCGTCGAACCAGCCGCAACGGCGACGCCGGCCGGTGGTGGTGCCGAACTCCCCGCCGCGGTCGCAGAGGTGGTCGTTGAGGCTGCCCTCCAGCTCGGTGGGGAAGGGGCCTTCGCCGACACGGGTGGTGTAGGCCTTGGCCACACCGATCACCCGGTCGATCAGGGTGGGACCCACGCCGGCGCCGATGCAGGCTCCCCCCGAGACGGGGTTGGATGAGGTGACATAGGGATACGTGCCGTGGTCGAGATCCAGCAGGGTGCCCTGGGCACCCTCGAAGAGGATGTTCTTACGGGCCCGGGCCGCCTCGTGGATGGTGCGGGTGCAGTCCACCACGTGGGGAGCCAGACGGCGGCCGTAGGCGGCGTACTCCTCGATCACCGCATCCGGATCCAGACCGGGGATGTCGTAGACCTTCTCGAGCAGGTCGTTCTTCTCCGCCAGGGGGCCGAGCAGGCGATCGCGCAGGCAGTCCGGATCGAGCAGGTCGAACACCCGGATGCCGTTGCGCTGGGATTTATCGGCATAGGTGGGGCCGATGCCCCGGCCGGTCGTGCCGATGCGGCGGTCGCCGCGGCGCTGCTCCATCGCCAGATCGAGCAGCCTGTGGTACGGCATCGTGACGTGGGCCGTGGAGGCGAGCTTCAGCCCGGAAACGTCGATCTCCAGCTCCAGCAGGGTGTCGATCTCGCCCAGCATCACCTTCGGATCCACCACGGTCCCCGATCCGATCAGGCAGATGGTGTCCGGATAGAGGATCCCGGAGGGGATCAGATGCAGTTTGAGGACCCGGTCCTCGACGACGATGGTGTGCCCGGCGTTGACCCCGCCCTGGTAGCGGACCACGACATCGGCGGAGCGACTCAGCAGATCGGTGATCTTGCCTTTCCCTTCGTCACCCCATTGCGCACCGATGACGACAACATTGGCCAAGGAAACAGCGGCCCGCAGCCGCTTCTAAGCACAAGGGGAGAGCTTCTCAGATCGAGGTCCCCTTCGTCAAAGGTTCAGGCGCCTCGCACCGCGGACGCTTCGGCTTTCTTGAGCTCCTTTTCCAGCCGACTGCGCAGGGGATCGGGGAGGGGGCGGTTGGCATAGCCGGCGTAGTGGGCCGCCAGCGCGTTGACTGCGGTCTGCATGGTGGTGAAGGACGCCAGGCGGTGGATGTCCTGGCGAGGCCGGTAAAGGGCCGTGTATCCGTTGATCAGCTGACGGGCCTGCACCTCCGCCTCCTGGCGGGCGGGGTCCTCCTGGGGCAGGGCGATGGTGGTCAGCAGGTTCTGGGCCACGCTGACGGTGTCATCGACGTAGTTCCCGCTGAGGCCGGAGGCGGCCTGGCTGCAACCGCTCAGTCCGAGACACAGACACAGGCCGAGGGCCAGAAGGGGACGGAGCAGACGGCGGCGCAGGAAGGCGACCAAGGGAGGTACGGCGGCTGCCGAAATCCTACGGGGATGCACCCGGGAGCCCGAGCAGGTGCTCGAGGGCGGCGTCCGCCGTGAGTTCCCGCTTGCCCGTGCTGCCGCTGCGGTCCACCAGCTCCACCCTCTGCTCCCCGGCGGCGCGGCCCACCACCAGCCGCCAGGGGATGCCGATCAGATCGGCGTCCTTGAACTTCACCCCGGCCCGCTCGGGGCGGTCATCAAGCAGCACGTCGCACCCCCCCACCCGCAACCGTTCGTAGAGCTCCTCGGCCAGGGCCACCTGCACCGGATCCTGGCTGCTGGCGATCACGATGATCACCGTGAAGGGCGCGATCGCCACGGGCCAGCGGATCCCATCGGCGTCATGGTGCTGCTCCACGGCCGCCTGGGCTAGGCGGGACACGCCGATGCCGTAGCAGCCCATCCAGAGGGGCTCATCGCTGCCGGCCTCGTTGGTGAAGCGGGCCTCCAGAGCCTCGGAATACTTCCGACCCAACTGGAAGATGTGGCCGACCTCGATGCCCCGGGCCGCCTCCAGCCGCTGGGAAGGATCGTGCAGGCAGCGGTCCCCCGGCTGGGCCGAGCGCAAGTCCACCACCTCGGGGAGCGGGCAGAGTTCACCCCAGCGGGCCCCCACCAGGTGCTCATCGCTGCGGTTGGCACCGCAGACGAAGGCCTCCAGTTCGGCGGCGGAAGGATCCGCCAGGCGCAACAGCGGCGCTGCGACGGCGCGGCCCTCGCTCTGCCGCACTTCCGGATCCTCCAGATGGGGGCCCAGGAAGCCGAAGGGCACGGCGTCCCAGAGGTGGTCGCTCAGCAACGGCACGATCTCCAGCAGGGCTCCGGCATCGGGGCAGCGGGCCGTCACCGCGTTGGCCAGCTTGACGTCGTTGAGCTGCTGGTCACCCCGCAGGCACACCAGCACGCCGCGGGGAGGGGCTGCGGCGAACCGGGCCAGCAGCAGCAGCACCTTCAGCGTCTGGGTGGGGTCGAAGCCATGGGCGGCGCAGATGTCCTCGATGCTCTTCTGGGCGGGCGTGGCCAGGGGCCAGCAGGCGCCGGCCTCCAGGGGGACCGCCGCTGGAGGCAGGGAGACGGCCCGCTCCTGGTTGGCGGCATAGCGGCCGTCGGGGCTGGCCAGGATCAGGTCTTCGCCGGCCTCGGCGGTGACCATGAACTCCTGGCTGGCGGAACCGCCGATGGCGCCGCTGTCGGCCTCGACAGCCACGGTCCGCAGGCCGCAGCGCTCGAAGATGCGCCGGTAGGCCCCGTCCATGGCGGCGTAGGTGCGCCGCAGGCAGGCCTCATCGGCATGGAAGGAATAGGCGTCCTTCATGATGAATTCACGCCCCCGCATCAGGCCGAAACGGGGCCGGATCTCATCGCGGAATTTGGTCTGGATCTGATAAAGGCAGACCGGCAGCTGGCGGTAGGAGCGCAACAGGTCGGCCGCCAGCTCGGTGACCACCTCCTCATGGGTCGGGCCGAGCCCCAGGGACCGCTCCTGGCGGTCGACCAGGTGGAACATGATCCCCTCACCGGCGGTGTAGCCATCCCAGCGGCCGCTGCGGCGCCAGAGATCGGCGGGCTGCAGTTGGGGAAGCAGGGTTTCGAGGGCGTCGACGCTGGCCATCTCCTCGCGGACGATGGCGGAGATCTTCTGGAGCACCCGCCAGAGCAGGGGCAGGTAGGCGAAGATTCCCGGCGCCAGCCGCCGCATATAGCCCGCCCGCAACAGCAACTTGTGGGAGGTGATTTCAGCTTCGGCCGGGTCGTCCCGAAGCGTCACCAGCATCAGGCGGGAGACGCGCATGGAGAAAGTCCGGCTCGGGGCTGGACGCTATCACCGCAGGCCCGATGGCCCCGAGGGAGAACGGGGCAAAGAGTGAGTCACCGCAACGGCCTTAGCCCTGACGCCGGGCCAGCCGCCAGCAAAAAACTCTGCTATGGTCAGCCGCTAGTTCAGTGCGTCCCACAGCCGTCTCAATGCTCGCTCACCCTGCCCATGCCGGCTCTCCAGTGGGCGGCACCACCGCTTCGGTGGCTCTGACGGCTTCTGTGGCTCCTTCGCAGGCACCGCCGCTGGCTTTGCAGGGTGAGCCCAGCGCCGACAACGAAACCCTGATCGGCATTGATGAAGTACAGCGTTCGCTGAACCGATCCCGCGCCTCGGTGTATCGCTACACCAACACCGATCCACGCAATCTCAATCCCCCTTTCAATCCCCGCAAACTCAATCCCGAGTACCGCAGCGACCAGAAGGAGCCCCTCGTCTTCCACCCCCACGAGGTGGCCCGCTTCGCCCGCGATGTGCTGCGCATCAAGGAAGTGACGGTGGAGGTGCTCAACTCCCCCTCCACTGCCACCCAGCAGTTGCTGGCATCGATCCTGGAGGAGTTGCGGGCGATCCGTGCCCGGCTCGACGGGGCTGATGCCCCCCCCGCCGACCTCCACCTGCACCGCCAGCAGCATTCCCAGTCACGGCCCGCAGCCTGAGTCCCGCCACCCTGTCCGAAGCCGCCTGCCGGCGGCCGCTAGGGCCGATCGGTGTCAGAATCAGCCTTACCACCTTTCCTCTCCGTCGAGTGCACCGGTCCTTCCGCTGCACGACTGCATGGATCACGTCCAACCCGCCCGGCCCTTTCCCCGCTCCGGTTCCCATCGCGGAGCCAGCCCATCACTCTCCGCCCCTGGCACCCTCACCAGCACCGGATCACCAGGAAGCTCCATCGAAGGCGTTTCGCTGGCCACCAGCTCCGGTGAAGCCGAACCCAGCGGAGAGCCGGACAGTCCGGGACCCAGATCCACCGCCTATGGCCCCAGAGTGGACCCATCGGCCGAGCTGTTCTTCGACCAACCCTTCGGCGCCGTCGGCGGCTTCCTGCTCGCTGTGATGACCCTCCTGGTGCCCCTGACCGGGGTGGTGATGGACCGACCACTGCTGAGCGACCATCAGGGGTCCAGGGAGGGTCGCTTCAGGCCCGTCGCTGTAGCAGAAAGCCCTGGAAGTCGAGGGCCTGAAAGAACGGCGCCGGATCGCTGAATCCGGCGGCCTCCACCAGGGCCGTCAGGCGGGCGATACCGATGGGATGAAAGCCCTGGATCTGGCCGCTGGGATCCACGCCCTCGCCGTCCACGCCGCTGGCCCGCTGGAAGCAGCGCCAGGCTTCGGCCACCTGGGGGGAAAGGGCTGAGCGCTCTGGTCTCATCAGATCGACGAGCACCAGCTGCCCCTGGGGCCTGAGGCTGCGGGCCAGGGCGGACAGGAACGCCAGCTTGGTGCCGTCGTCCGGCAGGGATTGCAGCACCAGCACCGACAGGGCGCCATCGAAGCGGGCCTCGGCGCCCAGCTCCTCCACCGTGGCGTGGTACCAATCGATGGGGCCCCGGTTCTGCAGCCGCTGCCTTGCCACCGCCAGCATCTCCGCCGATGGATCGATCGCCGTGACTTGCCAGTCCGGCCGCTGGGCCTTGGCCTCCAGCAGTTCGGCCCCGGTGCCACAGCCCGCCACCAGGACCGCCGACTCCTGCCTGGACGCCAGGGGCGAGGAGGCCAGCAACGCCACAGACAGGCGGGCCAGGCTGGCGTAGCCGGGGATCAGCTGCTGCACCACCCGGTCGTAGGTGCCTTGCCGGGCCGGGGAGGGGTCGGAGGAGAGCAAGGTCTGGAGGCAACCAGCCCATCGTAGGGAGCCCCTCCCGGCCGGCCCGATCCTTTCTCAAGACAACGAAATTGGGATCGATCGGACGCCACGTGACCTAGGTTGGGCGGCGCCCCTCACCCCCGATCGACCGTGCCCACCATCCGTTTCGAAAAGGAAGGCCAGCAGGTTGGTTGCATCGAAGGGGCCAATCTCCGCAAGGCGGCCCTCGACGCCGGGGTGAATCCCTACACGGGTCTCAACAACCTCAACAACTGCGGTGGCCTCGGCCAGTGCGGCACCTGCGTGGTGGAAGTGGTGGAGGGGGCCCGTAACCTCTCCCCCCGCAGCGATGTTGAGGAGGTCTATCTGGCGGATCGCCCCGCCAGCTACCGACTCAGCTGCCGCACCACCGTCAACGGGGACGTCACCATCCGCACCAAGCCGGACGCCGGCGTGGGCAAGGGCTCCAACAGCCTGGTCGGCGCCCTCAAGGCTCTGGTCGGCCGCAAGTAAGCACCGATGGCTGACCCCGCCATTCACCGGATCTATCACTACAGCGGCTGCGGCACCTGCCGCAAAGCGCTGGCGTGGATTCGGGAACGGCAGACTCCCTTCGAAGCGATCGACATCACCACCAGCCCACCCTCGCTGGATCTGCTCAGCGAGGCCCATCGCCAGCTGGGCGGTTTGGGCCGGCTCTTCAACACCAGTGGCCAGAGCTATCGGGCCCTGGGGGCTGCCTCGGTGAAGGCGATGGACACGGCCACCGCCCTGGCGGCCCTGGCCGCTGACGGGCGCCTGATCAAGCGTCCCTTCCTGGTCACGGCCTCGGGACACATCGTCACCGGCTTCCGTCCCGAGGAATGGGAGGAGTTGCTCGGCTAGGCCGGGTCGTTGCCTTCGCCCGGCCCATGGGATCCCTTCACCATCAGCTGGTCGAGCTCCTCGATCAACCCTTCGATGCCGGCCCGGCTGATCTGGCTCAGGTAGTTGCCCTTGAACTCCTCCAGGAAGGTGCAGAGCAGTTGCTGGGAGCGCTCCAGGGCCGGCCCGCTCTCCAGGGCTTCGGCCAGTTCCTCCCAGAAGCGGTCGATGAAGCGCTGCAGCAACTCCAGCTGCTGATCGTCGCGCCGACTGAGGCGCTCGCCGGTGGTTCGGGTGAGGTCGAGCAGGCTGTCCACCATCCCGCCGGCGAGCTGGCGAGTGAGCCCCTTCTCCACCTGCAGCAACGGCTGGAGCTGGCGCAGGCCCGGCGGGACGATGGCGTTCTGGAGGCTCTGCTGCAGGGCATGGCCGAGCACCCCCTGGAGCTCGGGGGCCAGGCGCGGGGCCACCCGCACCAGCAGCAGGGGGCCCCAGATGCGCACCAGTTCCACCAGTTCCCGTTCGTTGTTGCTGACGACCATCTGGTGGCTGCGCAGGGCCCGGATCCGCATCGGCCAGCGGCGGGAGCGAATCAGCTGCTGGAGGCCATCGATCAGCTGCAGCGCCAGCACCTCGAACAGCTCGACCGCCAGCAGGGCCACCACCCCGCGGCTGATGACGGCCCGGATCGGCTCGATGGTGATCAATCCGCTGGTGTGAAGCCGCTCCAGCACCGGCACCACCCGCAGCAGACGCCAGAAGGGGAGCAGCAGGGGCAGATCGATCCAGCGCCGCAGCAGGGCCTTGTTCCAGCTCAGGCCCGGCAGGCGGCGGCGCAGGCGGATGGCCCGCAGCAGGATGTCCAGGGCGAAGACGCTCTGGAACAGGATCAGGTCGTAGCGCCAGAAATGGTCGGTGGGCCGGCCGTTCTCATCGATCGAGCGCCAGTAGGTGGTGGCCACCAGGGGCAGCACCTGCTGGCGCCAGAACAACCGCTCCCGCTCCCAGGGATGGGAGGAGAGCCAGATGGGGCTCAGCAACACCGCCGCCGCCTGCTTGGACGAGTCCCGGTCGGCCCGTTGGCGCAGGCGGTTCTTGATCTTCTCCAGGGTGCCGGAGGTGCCCGAGGCCAGCATCGGGTTGGAGTCGATCATCTCGACGGTGAGCCGCACCTGCTCCGCCAGGAGCTGGCGCTGGATGGGGCTGACGTCCCCCGGGGGGGGCTGGCGCAGGGCCGCGTCCATCCGGTTGAAATGGCGCAGATAGGCCTGGGTCTCGCGATGGGGTTCGATCCCCTTGATCGGATCCACCCAGGGGGTGATGTCGGGGATGAAGGTGAGCGGCACCACCAGGGGCACCGACGGCAGCGGATAGAGGTTGCGCTGCAGCCAGAAGGTGCGCAGGGGGATGTAGCTGACGTCGAACGCCACCCACAGCAGATTCAGGGCGGCCCAGAGCGCCACGAAGCGATCCCAGCGGCGGCCCAGGCCACTCGAGGGCAGGGCCAGGGTCTGGTGCCAGCGTGGGCGTGCCATCGGGAACGCGGCGGGCGGATGCGTGCCTAATCTGCCTCCCGACCACGGAACCTGCCGCACGAACCCCTTGAGCCCATCGGATCCACAGGCCGACGACGGTGCCCGCGACGAGCCGGGGCCTCCCCAGGAGGCGCAGCCTGACCCGGAGGTGCGGGGGGAGAGCCCCTGGGCTTTCTGGCGCAGCGTCCTGATCACCCTGGCGGTGGCCCTGGGGATTCGCCAGTTCGTGCTGGAGGCCCGCTACATCCCCTCAGGCTCCATGCTCCCGGGTCTGCAGCTGCAGGACCGGCTGCTGGTGGAGAAGCTGTCCTTCCGCCAGCGGGCCCCCAGACGCGGCGAAGTGGTGGTGTTCCACTCGCCCTACCACTTCGATCCGGTCCTCACCGGGCCCACCAAGCCGGGAGGGCTGAGCTGCCTGCTGGTCAACCTTCCCCTGATCGGTTCCCTGCCAGGAATCCAGCAGCCGGCCTGCGATGCCTACATCAAGCGGGTGATCGGGCTGCCTGGAGAGAGGGTGGTTGCCGATCCCCGCGGCCGGGTCACGATCAACAGCCGTCCCCTCGATGAGCCCTACGTCCGCAATTACTGCCCCGTCGATCGGCAGGGCCTCGGGCCCTGCCGCACCCTCGACGTGGTGGTGCCCCCTGGCCATCTGGTGGTGATGGGAGACAACCGGGCCAACAGCTGGGATGCCCGCTTCTGGCCCGGAGGGCCGCTGTTGCCGGAAACCGAACTGATCGGCCGGGCCTTCTGGCGGTTCTTCCCGTTCAGTTCGGCAGGCCCGCTGCCAGAACCCAGCCAACCGGATCGGTGAGTCCCGTGGCGACCACCCGCCCCTGCAGCTGACGCTCCCGGCAGGGCCTGTTGGCCGCCAGGGATCCCGAGGGCGCGTCGGCCCAGCACCAGGAATGGCCAGGATCGAACAGCACCCACTGGCGCGTACCGGGGGACAGCGCCGGCTCAGGCCGTCCCAGGAAGCGGGCAGGACCCCAGCAGAGCGCCTGCCAGAGCTGCGCCGCCCGCCAGCCCTGGCGCCCCACCAGCTCCTCCCAGAGCAGGGGCAGCACCAGGCCATGGCCCGCCACCCCGGGGCGTCGCTGATCCAGGGGCAACAGCTCCTCTTCGGCATCGAGGGCCACGTGATGGACCGCAACGGCGCTGATGACGCCATCGGCGAGGGCCTCGATCAGGGACCGTCGGTCGTCCGGTCCCCCCAGGGCGGGCTCCAGCAACCAGCCGTCGTCGGCCGGATCCAGGCCACCGCTGTCCGCGACCAGATGCCACCAGCCCACCGAAGCCATCGGTAGGTGGGCCTGGCGCCGCAGCCGCTCCACCGCTTCAGCGGTGGAGACGTTCATCAGCCGCAGGTTGAGGGCGGGCAGATCGTCGGCCAGGGAAAGGAGGGTTTCGAGGGGAAAGGTTTCACTGCCGGGGGGATCGAGGGGCCAACCCGCCCGCAGGGCCTCCACCCGCTCCCGCACGAACCCCCGCTGGGCCAACGATCCGTCCCGCGGCGGCAGCAGCACCGGCCGATCCCCCATCTCGGCGAGCCTCAGGCCCCGTTCCAGCAGGTCGATCGGCGGCAGGATCGCCCCGGCCGCCAGACCGCAGGCGCCGGCCGCAAGCTGCTCGGCATGGGGCGCCAGCTCCCGGTCGAGGCCATCGACGCTGAAGCTGCCCCATCGGAGCAGTTGCATGGGCGCGGGCCAGCTCCAGCGCAGCCGCTCAGGCCGGTCCCGCCAGGTGGGGGCCCAGGGCAGCAGGGCCACGGTTCCGTAGCCACCGGAGGCGGCGGCCTCCCCGAGGCTGGCCAGGGTTTCCGCCCTCCCCTGCAGGGGCTCTTCCAAGACGCTGTGGGGATCCACCAGGGCTGGGCCGAGCCAGCACCCCCCGGTCTCTGCGGTGGCGCAGGGCACCCCCGACACCGTCGCCGGATCGGGGTCGATCGCCACCAGCACCCCATCCTCCAGCAGCACGTCGGCCCGCCGCGGCGGCCGGTCGGGGGCTTCCAGCAGATTCACCCCGCGGATCAGCAGCTGACGGACCATGGCTGGAGCCTCGGGGAATGGGCGGGCTAGAGGGCGCCGGCGGCCGTGCGGTCGATCACTCCCCCCAGATGGGCGGTGAGGTTCAGGGCGGTCACCACCGGCGGTGCCGTCGCCCCCCGGGGGTAGTCGACCACGGTGACACCGCCGTTCCCCTGCTTCACGGTCCAGATGTCGGCGGGGGAGAGGCCGAGCAAGGCGCAGAGGATGGTCTTGTTGACCGCATCATGGGCGACCACCAGAGCCGTCTCCTGCGGACCCAGTCCGGCGGCGATGCGGTTCCAGGCCGCCAGGGACCGGGCCCAGACCTCACCGATGGTCTCGCCCTCGGGCATCTGCACCGTTTCGGGGCTGCGTTTCCAGGCGGCCAGGAGATCGGGCCAGCCGGCGGCGATCTCGCTCTCCAGCCGGCCCTCCCAGAGGCCATGGCCGATCTCCCGAAGCCCCCGGGTGGTGGTCAGGGGCACGCCGGGATGGGAGGCCAGGATCACCTCGGCGGTGCGCAGCGGGCGGGCCATGTCGCTGCTGTAGGCCCGCTGCAACGGGATCGGGGCGAGAAAGGCCCGCGCCGCCTCGGCCTGGGCCAGGCCATGGGCATTGAGTGGAATGTCGATCTGGCCCTGGAAACGGCCCTCCCGGTTCCAGTCGGTCTCGCCGTGGCGCACCAGCAGCAACCGGCAGCCCGCACCGGCCGGCGGCAGGGGGGCACCCAGGTGGGAGGTGCCGTTGAGGGACTCCAGCTGCACCGAGGGGCGGCCCTCCTCCCCGTGAGCCAGGTTGAGCACCGAAATCGAGGCGTTGTCGAGTCGAAGGCGCAGGAAACCACTGGCCGGCAACCCGAGCAGGTGCAGCACCAGGCAGCGCAGGATGGCGTTGTGGGCCACCACGAGCACGGTGTCGTCGTCCCCATGGCGTGCCAGCAGCCGATCGGCGAAGCGGCCCGCCTGCGCCAGCAGTTCGGGTACCGGGAGAAAACGGCTGCCGTCGGGGCGCTGCAGCTCCATGGTCTCGGGGGCTTCGCGCCAGCGACGCTCCTGCTCCGGATCCAGAGCCCGCACCTCGCTGCGCAGCAGGCCGCTCCAGGGAGCCAGATCGATCTCCAGCAGGTCGTCGTCGTAGCGGGGGGGCAGCGGGCTGCCATGGCTGGCCAGCAGGGCCGCCGCCGTGGCGCTGGCCCGCTGCAGCGGCGAGCTGTAGACGGCCTGAAACGCCAGTTCCGCCAGGGCCTCTCCCGTACGACGGGCCTGGAGCTGCCCTTCCTCGGTGAGGTTGGAGAGGTCATCACGTCCCTGGATGCGGTGCTCCAGGTTGAAGCTGCTCAGCCCATGGCGGACCAGCACGATGCGAAGGGGCAAGGTGCTTGTGGCGCAGGCCCAGCCATCGTATGGGAGCGGCCAGAGGCCAGGCGCAGGGGAGAATCAGCTCCCATTACCGCCCAGGTGGTCCGGTTGAACGGAACCCCTTCCCGATCCGGACCTCCCGCCGCTCCACCGGGCTGGAAAGCCCTGCTGGCCCTGCTCAGCCTGGTCCTCTGCGCCCTGCTGTGGGTGGGGGGGCTGATCGACAGCCTGGAGCGGCCGTCGGTGGTGGATTCCCTCAGCCTGCGGCAGCTCGAACTGGGGGCCCTGGCAGCGGAGGCCGTCCCGCAGGGCCTCCGGCCGGTCCTCACCGGGGAGGCCCCACGCCAGGACCTGAGGGAGGAACTGAGGCGGCAGATGGAGGCCTCCGAGGACCCCCCGCTGGCCCTTCGTCGCCTTGAACTCGCCCTGCTGGAACGCTCCGAAGCGGCCCCTGCCGCGTTGATGGATGACACGGGTCTGGGGCAACTGGCGACCCAGGTGGAGGCCGTGCGGCGTCCCCTGATCGAAGCGCTGCTCGACGGACGGCCCGTGGACGCGCAGCGGCGGCGGCAACTGCTCGCCCCCTGGTCGGCGCCCCAGATGGTGCAGCAACTGGTCTGCGAACAGCTGCCCGGGGACCCAGGGGCCTGCCCGGCGGAGGAGCGTTCCCTGCGGCTGCTGCTGACGCTCCTGGCGGTGACCACCCTGCCGGCGCTCTTTCTGCTGCTGGGGGTTGCCCTGCTGCTGCGGCAGGGCTGGATGGCCTGGCGTCAACGGCTTCCCGCCGCGCCGCCGCTGCTGGGTCCGCCCCTGAGCCCCGTCGACGTGACCCTGGTGATCGCCGGCGGTTTCGTGGTGATCGGCGAAGTCGTTGTGCCCATGGTGGTGCAGCCACCGCTCCAGATCGCCCTGCAGCGCCTGGCCGCACCGAGGGCCCTCAGCCAGGGCCTCGAGGTGCTGGTGCTCTACGCGGCCCTGATGACCGTGCCGCTGCTGCTGCTGGCCCTGATGCTGCCGCGACGGACCCCGAGGCCTGCGGGGGGCTGGCTGCAGTGGAAGTGGTGGCCGGTCCGGTCCGCCGTCAGTGGCGCCCTGGTCAGCCTGTTGATGGTGCTGCCGGTGGTGACCGCCTCCAGCTGGGTCATCGACCGGATCTGGAGCGACCCCGGGGGGAGCAATCCGCTGCTGGAACTCGTGCTGACCAGCGCCGATCCCCTGGCGCTCACCTGTTTCGCCTTGACCGCCCTCGTGGTGGCCCCCCTGTTCGAGGAGCTTCTCTTCCGGGGAGTGCTGCTGCCGGTGGCGGGTCAGAGGCTCGGGGGCGCAGGGGCCGTGATCCTCAGTGCGGCCATGTTCGCGATCGCCCACCTGAGCCTGGCGGAGCTGGCTCCGCTGTTCGTGCTCGGGCTCGGCCTCGGCTGGCTGCGGTGGCGCAGTGGCCGCCTGGGCAGCGCCGTGATGATGCATGCCCTCTGGAACGGGCTGACCTTCATGAATCTCCTCTTTCTCGCCGACTGACACCGCTTGCTGCCACCCCCCGGGGGTGGTTCACTTGCGAAGTGCCTTACCAGGTCCCTTGGCCGCCTCCCCCTCCCAACGCAGCCAGAACCCCCTGCCAAGACTGAGGCCCCTCCATCTGATCGAGGGATCGCTTTCGGCGCGCAAGATCGAACGTCAGGCTCCCTGGCTGGCCGGACTGCATCGGATCAGCAGCGGCGCCCTGGTGGGACTGGGACTTTCCATGCTGGGCCTGAGCGCCCTCACCCTCCACTGGCAGAACCAGTGGGCCCAGAGTTTCGCCCAGTTGCAGGCCTCCAAGACCCTGGAGCACCGCATGCAGGAGTCCTCCGCCCTGCTTGAGCAGCACCACCTCAGCCTGGTCCGGCGGCCCGGGCTGCTGGAGCCGACCAGCAGCGAAAAACTCATCCAGCTTCCCGAGCCCCGCAGCAGTCTTTCCCGGGCGTCCCTGCCCCTTCTTGCCGGCTTCCAGTTGCGCGCCATTCCGGCCGGCTATTGATGCCTTCCCCGTTCCGTTCGAGGTCCGGCGAGTCCAGCGGCGAGGCCCCCTCCGTCAAGGGCAGTGGGCGCCGGGCCAAGGGAACGGCGACGCGGCGGGTGGTGGAGATCCAGCCGATCCCCGCAGGTCGGATGCTGGCTGTCTACCTCCTGCTCTGCGCGGCCCTTGTCGGACTGGCTGGACGACTGGCCTGGCTGCAGGTGGTGCAGGCCCCGGCGCTCCAGGCCAGGGCCAGGGCCATCCAGACCCACTCGATCACCCCCATCGGCAAACGGCGCACCATCGTCGACCGGATGGGCCGGCTGGTGGCCCTCGACGAAGAGCGCTTCACCCTCTGGGCCCATCCTCGCTACTTCAACCTGCCTGGTGACGAACCCCAGCGGATCCGGCCACCCGCCGACGTCGTCAGGGAGTTGTCGAAGGTGCTCGCCCGGTCGCCAGGCGAGCTGCTGCAGACCATCGGCAGCCGCCGCAGCGGCGTCAAGCTTGCCACCGGTCTGGATCCGGAAACGGCCCATCGGGTGCGGGAGCTCGGCATCAGCGGCATCGATCTGGAGGCCTACCCGCAGCGGGTCTACCCCCAGGGTCAGCTGTTCGCCAACGTGGTGGGCTTCCTCAACCTGGAGCGGGTCGCCCAGGCGGGCCTGGAACAGAGTCGCGACCGGGATCTGCGCCGCCAGGAGGTGACGATGTCCATGCGTCGTGGCGCGGACGGCACCCCCCTGCCTGACGGTCTCCAGGCCGGCGCCCTCTACGGAGACGACCTGCGGCTGCAGCTCACCCTCGATGCCCGCCTACAGCAGGTGGCCCAGCAGGCGCTGGGCAAGCAGGTGAAGCAGTGGAAGGCCAAGCAGGGCGCCGCCCTGGTGATGAATGTCCGCAACGGCGAAATCCTGGCCCTCGCTTCCACCCCCAGCTACGACCCCAACAAATTCTGGAACTACAACCCCGGCCTGTTCCGCGAATGGTCGGTGCAGGATCTCTACGAGCCCGGGTCCACCTTCAAGCCCATCAATCTGGCCCTCGCCCTCCAGGAGAAGGCGATCCGCCCTGGTGACAAGGTGAACGACGTGGGGCAGCTGAGCATCGGTGGCTGGCCGATCTTCAACCATGACCGCCGTGCCAACGGCGTGATCGATTTCCCCACGGTGCTGCAGGTCTCCAGCAATGTCGGCATGGTGCAGGCCATGTCCCACGTCAAGCGGGATCGCTTCTGGCACTGGCTGCACGCCTTCGGAATCGACGAGATGCCTGATACGGATCTGCCCGGGGCGGTGGCCGGCCAGCTCAAGAGCCGCAGCGAATTCACTTCGGCTCCCATCGAGTCGGCGGTCGCCGCCTTCGGTCAGGGCTTCTCCCTGACCCCCCTCAAGCTCCTGCAGCTGCACGGGATGCTCGCCAATGGCGGCCGGCTGGTGAGCCCCCACATCACCCGCGGCCTGCGTTCCGGGGATGCGCTGGCCAGCTCCACCCCAGCGTCGGGGGTGCAGTTGCTCGATCCGCCGGTCACGCGAACGGTCCTCGACTGGATGGAAACGGTGGTGCAGAACGGCTCCGGCAAGGGGATGAAGATCCCCGGGTATCGGATCGCCGGCAAGACGGGCACGGCCCAGAAGGCCCGCAACGGGGTGTACATCCCCGGTGCCAGGATCTGCAGCTTCGTGGCGATCCTGCCGGCGGACGATCCCGGCTACGTGGTGCTGGTCGTGGTGGACGAACCCCAGGGCGGCAGTGCCTACGGCTCCACCGTGGCCCTGCCGGTGGCCCGCCAGATCGCCGAAGCCCTGCTGGTGATCGAGAAGGTGCCCCCCAGCAAACCGATCGTCAAAGCAAACAGGGCCGCCACTCCTTCCTGAATCCGCCGCCTGAATCGGACCCTGTCCTCATTCCCACAACCCCGGTGCCTTCCCGTGGGCGGCCGTGGCTAGCGTCCTCACCAGAAGACATCGCGCCCGACACCGTTCCACGATGGCCAACCTTCTCGAACAACTGGCCGCCATGACCGTGGTCGTGGCCGACACCGGCGACATTGAGGCGATTCGCCAGTTCACGCCGCGGGATGCCACCACCAACCCGTCCCTGATCCTGGCCGCAGCCCAGATTCCGGCTTATCAGGAGCTGATCGACCGCTCCCTGCGCGAATCCCGTGGGGTGATCGGCGGCGAGGCCCCGGCCGAGGAGGTGGTGCGGGAGGCCCTCGACGAGATCAGCGTCACCTTCGGCAAGGAGATCCTCAAGATCGTCCCGGGCCGGGTCTCCACGGAGGTGGATGCTCGCCTCAGCTACGACACCGAGGCCACCATCACCAAGGCCCGCAAGCTGATCGGCCTCTACGCCCAGGCGGGGATCGGGACCGACCGGGTGCTGATCAAGATCGCCTCCACCTGGGAGGGCATCAAGGCGGCGGAGGTTCTCGAACGCGAAGGGATCCACTGCAACCTCACCCTGCTGTTCGGCTTCGCCCAGGCCGTGGCCTGCGCCGAGGCGGGCATCACCCTGATCTCCCCCTTCGTGGGGCGCATCCTCGACTGGTACAAGAAATCCACGGGTCGCGAGAGTTACCCAGGGG
The DNA here is from genome assembly GCA_903917565.1 of uncultured cyanobacterium. Classification (GTDB taxonomy): domain Bacteria; phylum Cyanobacteriota; class Cyanobacteriia; order PCC-6307; family Cyanobiaceae; genus Cyanobium. Next base: position 63,179 of record CAIXBB010000005.1, read on the forward strand.
CGGAGGATCCCGGTGTGCTCTCGGTCACACGGATCTTCAACTACTTCAAGACCCACGGCTATGGCACCGAGGTGATGGGGGCCAGCTTCCGCAACCTCGACGAGATCGTCGAGCTGGCAGGCTGCGACCTGCTGACCATCTCGCCGACCCTGATGGACCAGCTGCGTCAGAGCGAGGAGCATCTGGAACGGCGCCTTGATGCCGCCCATCCGGGCGCGAGCGAGGCCAGGATCCACCTCGACGAGGCCGCCTTCCGGACGATGATGGAGTCCGACCCCATGGCCAGCGAGAAGCTCGATGAGGGCATCCGCGGCTTCTCCAAAGCCATCGAAACCCTGGAAGGCCAGCTGGCCCACAGACTCGCGGTGATCGAGGGCGGGGCCGCCTTCACCCACGCAGTGCATGAGATCTTCCTGCTCAACGACCTGGACGGTGACGGCTGCATCACCCGCGAGGAATGGCTCGGCAGCGATGCCGTCTTCGATGCCCTCGACACCGACAACGACGGTCGTCTGGCTCCGGAGGATGTGCGCGGCGGCCTGGGGGCTCCGCTGGCGATCAGCCGCTGAACTTCAGAACTCCGGCCCATTTCTTGATCAGATGTTCACCTTGATGGGCAAAGATGGGGCCCCTCCCCGTTGACGAATGGCTCACACCGTCCATGCCCTCGACACCATGCGCGCCCTCGCCGACAAAGGTGAGGTGAGGGATATCGAGGCCGGATCCGTCATCTTCCAGGCCGGTGACGCCGGCGACTGCATGTTCGGTCTGCTGGAGGGAACGGTGCGCCTCAGCTGGAACGGTGATGCGGGCCAGGAGGACATCCAGGCCGGTGACGTCTTCGGGGCTGGGGCCCTGGTCACAGCGGACCACCGCCGCTATGGCAATGCCACGGCGCTCACCCCCTGCAGGCTGCTGGTGATGAACCGCGAGAAGTTCCTGTTCGCCGTCCAGGAGGCGCCCATGTTCGCCATTGAGCTGCTGGGCTCCGTCGACCAGCGCATGCGGGACCTCAAGGGGGTGACCCGCCCCTGAGGCTGTTCCGCCCTGGCTGCGGCCCTGGCCGCTCAGCCCCGCTGGAACAGCAGCCGCCGGATCACCCGCTGGGCGATCTCCCCGTACCCCATCTCCCCGGAGAGGATCTGGGCGATGCGCTGGGGGGCGGTGGGCCGCTTGATGCCGAGCTGATAGCCCACCCGGGGCACCCGGTAGAACACCTGGGCGATGCGTTTGCCCCAGGCCATCGAATCGCCCCAGGCCTCGCGCATGCGCAGGCTGTAGTGCTCCAGGGCAGGGCCATCGCCATCCAGCCAGCGATCGAGGGCCGCGGCCGCTTCACAGCCGCTCAGCAGCGACGGGCGCAGGCCCTCGGCCAGGAAGGGATCACAGAGCGAGGCGGCGTCGCCGACCGCCACCAGGCCCTGGCCGTGCAGGGCATGGTGGCCGTTCCAGAGCCGCAGCTGGCCGTGGCGCCGGTCGCCTGCGGCCTCGGGCAGCCCCAGGCTGGGCAACAGGGCAGAGAGCACCGCCTCGCTGTCCGCCTCCTGCTGGCCAACGAAGGTGCCCACCCCGATGCTGTAGCCCCCCTGCCGGGGAAACACCCAGCAGAAGCCGTGGTGCACCAGGCCGAACTCGAAGCGGGCCATGTCGGCTGGGTCGGGATCCGCCGTCACCTCCACCGAAACGGTGGCCGCGAAGCGGGGACGGGGCGGGCCCAGGCCGAGGGGCGCCGCGAAACGGGAGGCGGAACCATCGGCGATCACCACGCCCCTGGCCCGCAGCGGCCCCTCGCCCGGAACCGACACCTCCCAGAGGCCATCGGCGCAGCGCTCGATCCGCTCGGCCCTGCAGCCATGGCGCAGCTTGCAGCCCGCCTCGACGGCCTGCTCCGCCAGGAAGGCATCGAGCACGCTGCGGCGCACGATCCAGAAGGGAGCCGCCCCCGGCAGCTCCGCCGTCACCGGATCCTGCAGACACCAGGTGAACCGCACGCGGCGAATCACCTGATCCACCGTGGGGGCGAGATCGAAGGGGAACCAGCGTTGCACCGACGCTGCCATGCCGCCGCCGCAGGGTTTGGAACGTCCCGGGGCCTGGGCCTCCAGCAGGATCACGCGGCGGCCACGGGCGGCCAGATGGAAGGCCGCCGCGCCGCCGGCCGCCCCGGCGCCCACGACGATCACATCGGCATCGGCGGTGCCGCTCACACCTTGAGGATGTCGGCTTCCTTCTCCGCCAACTTCTTCTCGAGCTCGGCGATGTAGCGATCGGTCAGCTTCTGGACCTTCTCCTGCTCGTCATGGCTCTGGTCCTCGGAAAGCTCACCGTCCTTCTCCAGCTTCTTGATCCGGTCGACGCCCTCGCGGCGGAGGTTGCGCAGACCCACCTTGCCCTCCTCGGCGTACTTGGCCGCGAGCTTGCAGAGCTCCTTGCGACGGTCCTCGGTGAGGGGCGGGATGTTGATGCGGATCAGGCGGCCGTCGTTGTTGGGGGTCAGGCCCAGATCACTCATGGCGATCGCCTTCTCGATCAGCGCCATGGAGCCCCGGTCGAAGGGCTGGATCTGGATCGTCTGGCCGTCGGGGGTGGAGATCGTCGCCAGTGACTTGAGGGGCGTATCGGCTCCGTAGTACTCGACGCTCAGCTTGTCGAGCAGGGAGGGGTTGGCCCGTCCGGTGCGGATGGTGTTGAAGGTGCGCTGGGTGGCTTCCACCGACTTGCGCATGCTGGCTTCGAGATCCATGGCAGGTGAAGGGCAGGGGGGGAGGGTCAGCGGGGGGGCGCCGGCACGATGCGGGTGCCGATCGGTTCACCGGCGACCGCCCGGCCGATGTTGCCCGAGCCGAAAAGATCGAAGACCACGATCGGGATGGCGTTGTCCTTGCACAGGGCAATGGCGGTGCTGTCCATCACCTCCAGCTCGCCGCTGAGCACATCAAGGAAGGTGAGGGTCTCGTAGCGGACCGCGTCGGAGTGCTTGGCGGGGTCCTTGTCGTAGACGCCGTCCACCTTTGTGGCCTTGAAGATCACATCGGCATTGATCTCCGCGGCCCGCAGGGCGGCGGTGGTGTCGGTGGTGAAGAAGGGATTGCCGCAGCCGGCCCCGAAGATCACCACACGCCCCTTCTCCAGGTGACGGATGGCCCGGCGGCGGATGTAGGGCTCAGCCACCTCCTGCATGGAGATGGCGCTCTGGACACGGGTCGGCACACCGACCCGTTCGAGACCATCCTGCAGGGTGATGGCATTCATCACCGTGGCCAGCATGCCGACGTAGTCGGCCGTGGCCCGGTCCATCCCCGCTGCCGAACCTTTCAGGCCCCGGAAGATATTGCCGCCGCCCACGACGATCGCCAGCTGGGTGCCCCCGGCCACCACCTCGACCACATCCTTGGCGATCGACTGGACGATGGCGGGATCGATCCCATACCCCTGGCCCCCCATCAGTGCTTCACCGCTGAGTTTGAGGAGAACGCGCCTGTAGGCCATCGACTCATTCGATCGGCCGAACAGTAGCAACCCTCCCCGCGGCACCACCAGTTGCCCGCAGCTCCGTCACCCGCTTCACTGCCCCAAAGGAGCACCCGCCATGGCGATCGAGCAGCCCGGACCCCGCAGCAGCGATGTGATGGCCCGCCTGACGCTCTCGGCCATGGATCGGGCCAGCGGCAGCCCCGGTTTCTGGTGCGAGCCCGAGGTGCACCGCGCCCTGCTGGTCAGCGGGCTGTCGGTGCTGGTGTGCGGCCTCGCCCGACTGCGGGACGACCTGGGTTGATCCCGGTCGCTTCAGGGTTCGCCTTCAGTATTCGATGCCCGCCTGGGCCTTCACACCCTGCTCCCGGAACGGGTGGCGCACCGCCTTCATCTCCGTGACCAGATCGGCCCGCTCCAGCAGAGCCGCCGGGGCGCCGCGGCCGGTGAGGGCCACATGGGTGAGCGGCGGCCGCAGGGCGAGCCCTTCAAGCACCTGGTCAGGGTCGAGATAGCCCAGCTTGAGGGCCACGTTGATCTCGTCGAGCACCACCAGCTTGCGGTCGGCGTCGGCGAGGTAGGCCCGGGAGCGCTCCCAGGCGCTCTGCACCAGCTGACGGTCCCGTTCCCGGTCCTGGGTCTCCCAGGTGAACCCCTCGCCCAGGGCATGCCAGTGGAGCGCCTCGCCGAACCGTTCCAGGGCCCGGGCCTCCCCCGGCTGCCAGCCGCCCTTGATGAACTGCACCACCGCCACGTGCTCGCCATGGCCCAGGGTGCGCAGCACCAGGCCCAGGGCCGCCGTGGTCTTGCCCTTGCCCTCGCCGGTGAACACGAGCACCAGACCCTTCTCCAGATTCCGCTCCCCCACCCGCTGCTGCTGCACCTCCCTGCGGCGCTGCATGCGGCGCCGATAGGCCTCCTGGTCGACCTCGGGGGCCAGATCGCCTCCCGGGCCCAGCTCCTCGGCCTGGCGATCCAGGGCCAGGGCCCCATCTGGCGCAGCTGGGGTCGTGGAGGCGATCGCCGTCATCGGAAGCGGTGTTGGTTTGGGGCACTCTGGCGGAACCCCGACGCCCCGGGCGGCCCCGAGCCTCAGGAGGCCCGCAGGCGGGCCAGGGCGGTGTCGACCGCCTGCTGCTGATCGCGGCGCGTGATCCAGTGGTGGTAGGTGCGGGTGTGGATCGCCACGGAGTGGCCCATCATCCGGGCCGCGACCGTGTCGGGCAGGCCGATGTGGATCGTGCGCACGGCCCAGGCATGGCGCAGGTCGTAGGGGGTGATCGGCAGCCCGTAGCGGCGAAACTGCTCCGCCACCCGCCGGCCCACCTGCTGCAAGGTGGTGCGGCGCAGGTCGGTGCAGACCACCGGCAGCCCGACGCCGTGTTCAGCCAGGGTCTCGAGGCCGAACCGTTCCACCCAGTCGGGCTGGAACGGCCACACCTGGTGCTCGCCGGTCTTGCTGGTGGGCAGCACCCGCAGCACCCTGTCACCCCCCGGCACCAGGGCGGAGAGGTCGCAGAAGAACACCTCGTGGTTGCGCAGTCCGTACGTGGCCATCAGGCCGTAGGCCAGGCGCCAGCGGGGGTTGGGGATGGCCTGGACGAGCTCCAGGATGCGGGCATCGCTGGGCAGACCCCGGAACCGGGCCACATGCAGGCCATAGCCGCCACTGCGCTCGCTCCAGTCGGCCGGGAGCGGCAGCGCCAGGTGGCGGGCGAGGGCCCCCAGGGCGATGCCGCACTGCTGGCGGCTGCGGCTGGCCAGGGGGTAAGTCTCCAGCACCCGCTCCAGCAGGGGAGCGTCAACAACCGCTGCGCCATGGGCAGCGGCGGCCACCGTCTCCAGACGCCGCAGGTAGGGCCGGTAGGCGCCGCTCCAGGTGCTGCGGCTGCCCGCGGGCCGGCGGCGGCGGCGGGGATCGGCGAAGAAAGCGGCCTCAAAACCGGCCAGCAGCGGCCCCGGTCCCAGCGCCTCAGGAGGTGTCTCCGTCGGGGGAGGGGGTGGGGAGGCCGGGGTGGCCGGACGACGGCGCCAGGGCTCCCAGCGGAAGGTGCCCTGCTCCACCGCCTGGCACACCCGGACGAGCTGGTCGAGGGCAGCGGCCACGCCGGTCGGGGTGGCCGGCAGCCCCAGGCTGATCCGCTGCACGGGCCGCGCCGCGGAGCCCTTCGGACAGGGCAAGGGGCCGCGCAAGCCCAGCCGATGCTGGCGGATCTCCAGTCGCAGGCCGGTGCCCGCGGCCGCCAGACGTCGGTTTTCCTGCCGCACCAGAGCCGCCGGGTCGCCACAGGCTGCGGCACCGACCTCAAAACCGGGATCGGCTGGTGATGGCAGGGCGGCCGGAACGATGGCTCGGCAGGCGGGGACCTGAGCCGGAACCTACCCGTACCATCCCCAGGCCGCCAGGGTGCGGTTCGGTGCCCAGGCGGGCGCCCGCCGGTGGGGAGGCGGCGTTACGCTCAGCCTTTCTGATCGAAGGCATGGCCAGGGTCGGCGTGCTGCTGCTGAACCTCGGCGGTCCGGAACGGATCGAGGATGTCGGGCCTTTCCTCTACAACCTGTTCTCCGACCCGGAGATCATCCGCCTGCCCACGCCGGCGTTGCAGAAGCCCCTGGCCTGGTTGATCAGCACCCTCCGCAGCGGCAAATCGAAGCAGGCCTACCGCTCGATCGGCGGCGGTTCCCCCCTGCGCCGCATCACCGAACAGCAGGCCAGGGAGCTGCAGAGCCACCTGCGCCAGGAGGGGGTCGATGCCACCACCTACGTGGCGATGCGCTACTGGCATCCCTTCACCGAATCGGCCGTGGGCGACATCAAGGCCGACGGTGTGGAGGAGGTGGTGGTCCTGCCCCTCTACCCCCACTTCTCGATCAGCACCAGCGGCTCCAGTTTCCGCGAACTGCAGCGGTTGCGCCAGGCCGATCCGGCCTTCCGGCGGCTGCCGATCCGCTGCATCCGCAGCTGGTACGACCATCCGGGCTACATCAACGCCATGGCCGGGCTGATCGCCCGGGAGGTGCGCGCCTCCGGCACGCCGGAAGCGGCCCACATCTTCTTCAGTGCCCACGGGGTGCCCAAGAGCTACGTGGAGGAGGCGGGCGATCCCTACCAGCAGGAGATCGAGGCCTGCGCCGCCCTGGTGATGCAGCGACTCGAGCAGTTGCTGGGCCATCCCAATCCCTCCACCCTCGCCTATCAGAGCCGGGTGGGACCGGTGGAATGGCTCAAGCCCTACACCGAGGATGCCCTGCGCGAGCTGGGGGAGCAGGGCATCAAGGAGCTGGTGGTGGTGCCGATCAGCTTCGTCAGCGAACACATCGAGACCCTCGAGGAGATCGACATCGAGTACAGGGAGATCGCCACCGAAGCCGGCATCACCCACTTCCGCCGGGTGCCCGCCCTCGACACCGATCCCACCTTCATCGAGGGCCTTGCCGACCTGGTGCAAGAAGCCATGGCGGGCCCGGAGGTGAACCTCGACATGGCGGCCCAGCTGCCCAAGAAGGTGAAGCTCTACCCCCAGGACAAATGGGCCTGGGGCTGGAACAACAGCTCCGAGGTGTGGAATGGTCGACTGGCGATGGTCGGATTTTCCGCTTTTCTGCTGGAATTGCTCACCGGTCAAGGCCCCCTTCATGCCCTCGGACTGCTCTGATCGCCCCAGGCGTCCCCGGTTGCGGGGCCGTTCGCTGCTGATCGCGGCGACCCTGGGCCTGAGCAGCCAGGGACTGCCCGCCGAAGCCCGCTACGCCAGCCTCTGGGGCCGGGGCGCGTTTCCGGTGGCGACGTTCGCGGGATACACGAGCGGTTTCGGCATGCGCTCCCATCCCCTGAGCGGCGACGTCAGACCCCATTACGGCATCGACATCGCCGCACCTATGGGGTCGCCGATCCACAGCTGGTGGACAGGAACGGTGAGCGAGGTGATCGTCGACGGCGGCTGCGGCAACGGCCTGGTGATCCGTTCCGGCAGCTACGAGCACATCTACTGCCACCTCAGTGGCCAGGCCGGCAACGGGGTCTACCGCAGCGGCGGCATCCTGCTGCAGGTGGGCCAGAAGGTGGCCACCGGTCAGTTGATCGCCCACGTCGGCCTGACGGGCAGCACCACCGGCCCCCACCTGCACTGGGGCATGCGCTACCGGGGCGCCTGGATGGACCCGGCCAGAGTGTTGCGGGCCATGGCGGAGAGCCGCCGCCAGCCCAACCCAATCCCCCTCCAGAGACCTACCCTGGATGTCTTCCGCTGATGGTGTCCAGACCGTTGCCCGGAACCATGCCCTTCGGGTGCTCCGGTCTTCCATCCTGACGACCGCTTTCCCCTTCGCCAGTCCCCAGCCGCAGCCGTGACGATCACGCCCCTTCCCCCCGCCACAGCCGCCGCAGGGCACCCAGCCGCCGCAGGGAACTCAGCCGTCGCAGTGGGGGCCCAGGAGGCGTCGGCTCCGATGCGGGTGAGCGGGGGCTACGCCCTGATGGATGCCCTGCACCGCCACGGGGTGAAGCACATCTTCGGCTACCCGGGCGGCGCGATCCTGCCCATCTACGACGAACTCCACAAGGCCGAATCCCGGGGCTGGCTGAAGCACATCCTGGTGCGTCACGAGCAGGGTGGCACCCACGCCGCCGACGCCTACGCCCGTGCCACCGGCAAGGTGGGCGTCTGCTTCGGCACCTCCGGCCCCGGCGCCACCAACCTGGTCACCGGCATCGCCACCGCCCAGATGGATTCGGTGCCGATGGTGGTGATCACCGGGCAGGTGCCCCGGGCCGCGATTGGCACCGATGCGTTCCAGGAAACCGACATCTTCGGCATCACCCTGCCGATCGTCAAACACTCCTGGGTGGTGCGCGATCCGGCCGACATCGGCCGCATCGTGGCGGAGGCCTTCCTGATCGCCGCCAGCGGTCGCCCCGGCCCGGTGCTGATCGACGTGCCCAAGGATGTGGGTGCCGAGGAATTCGACTACACACCGGTGGCCCCGGGGTCGGCGGTCCCCTCCGGCTTCAAGCGCCCGCCAGCCCCCAGGCCAGAGGCCATCCGGGCGGCCCTGGCGCTGATCCTCCAGGCCCGTCGCCCCCTGCTGTACGTGGGTGGTGGCGCCATCGCCTCAGACGCCCACGGCGAGGTGCACCAGCTGGCGGAACGGTTCCGCCTGCCTGTCACCACCACCTTGATGGGCAAGGGGGCCTTCGACGAAAACCATCCCCTGGCGGTTGGCATGCTGGGCATGCACGGCACCGCCTATGCGAATTTCGCCGTCACCGAGTGCGATCTGCTGATCGCCGTCGGGGCGCGCTTCGATGACCGGGTCACCGGGCGGCTGGACAGCTTCGCCCCTCGGGCCCAGGTGATCCACATCGACATCGATGCGGCCGAAGTGGGCAAGAACCGGGTGCCCGAAGTGCCGGTCGTCTCCGATGTCCGGCTGGCCCTCGAGGCCCTGCTGCAGGCCTCGGTCGGCGAAGGCTCCAACCGCCGCACCGATGCCTGGCTGGAGCGCATCGACACCTGGAAACATCATTACCCCCTGGTGATCCCCCAGCCCATCGGGGACATCGCCCCCCAGGAAGTGGTGATCGCCCTTAGGGAGCTGGCCCCCGAGGCGTTCTTCACCACGGATGTGGGCCAGCACCAGATGTGGGCCGCCCAGTTCCTGCGCAACGGACCCCGTCGCTGGATCAGCAGCGCCGGCCTGGGCACGATGGGCTTCGGCATGCCCGCCGCCATGGGGGTCCAGACCGCTTTCCCCGACGAGCGGGTGATCTGCGTGGCGGGTGACGCCAGCATCCTGATGAATATTCAGGAACTGGGCACCCTCAGCCAGTACGACCTGCCGGTGAAGGTGGTGGTGATCAACAACGGCTGGCAGGGCATGGTCCGCCAATGGCAGGAAAGCTTCTACGAAGAGCGCTATTCCAGTTCCGAGATGACCGGCGGCATGCCCGACTTCCCAGCCCTGGCAGAGGCCTTCGGTGTCAAGGGCATCGGCATCACCGACCGGACCCAGCTGCGCTCCGGCCTCGCAGAGGCCCTGGCCCACCCCGGTCCGGTGTTCGTCGATGTGCGCGTCCGGCGCAACGAGAACTGCTACCCGATGGTGCCCCCTGGAGCCAGCAACGCCCAGATGGTGGGTCTGCCCAGCCATCCCGAACTCGCCATCGACACGATCCGCCAATGCAACGCCTGCGGCAGCACCACCGCCAGCGCCCACCTCTTCTGTCCCAGTTGCGGGGCCAAACTCTGACCCTTCTAGGGGTCCTGCTGGCCCTGCTGATCGTCTGGCCCGGAGCAGCAGCAGCGGCGGAAGTCTTCCAGGTGCGCAGCGGCACGTTGCTGCAGGTGGGCGATGGAAACCGCAGCTACGCCGTGGAGCTGGCCTGCATGGAACTGGTACAGGGTCACGAGGTGGAGGCGACCACCTGGCTGCGGCAGGCCCTGCCCCGCCGCACCAAGGTGAATCTGCGCCCCATGGGGCAAAGGGACGGCACCCTCCTGGCCCAGGTGAGCCTGCTCTCCAGCGGCGACGACATCGCCAGAGGCCTGATCGGTGCTGGCCTGGCCCAGGCGGAGTCCTGCCCATGAGCCTCAACCGCACCGCCAAGGGCATCGTGCTGGTGCCCACCCTGCTGCTCGGCGGGGCCTTTCTGGCTGCTGGCACCTGGATGGAGGGCCCGGCCGCCGCCAACCGTGGCCTGGCCCTCAGCCTGGGGGGAATCCTGATGGGAGCGGGTCTGCTGGCCCAGCTGTTGCCCGAACCCGGCCCGCCCCCCTCCGACCCCTGAGGCCTGTGGCGTCGGGCGCCGCCCACCAGGACCCATGGGCGAAGGTCACAGCCTGCTGCCGTTGACGGGCGGCGGCTCCAGAGTTGGGGCCGTCAGGGCGAAGGGGATGCAGGACTCCGATCAGCTTGTGGTGCCCCTGGCCCAGGTCGGCCTTGAGGCCATCGCCGAGGTGGGGGGCAAGAACGCCTCCCTGGGGGAAATGATCCAGCAGCTGGGACCCGCGGGTGTCCAGGTGCCGGGTGGCTTCGCCACCACGGCCGCGGCCTACCGCCTGTTCATCGCGGCCAACGGGCTCAGGCCCGCCCTCGCCGCCCTTCTCGACGGGCTCGATGCCAATGACCTGGCGGCCCTGCAGGCGGCCGGCCAGGGGGCCCGGGAGCTGTTGGGTGGGGCGGAACTGCCGCCCCACCTGCGCGAGGCCATTGTGGCGGCCTATCGGGATCTTGCCAGCGCGATGGCCGCCAGCGGCGTCCCTGCCGCCGTAGCGGTGCGCTCCAGCGCCACGGCCGAGGATCTGCCGGAGGCCAGCTTCGCCGGGCAGCAGGACACCTACCTGCACGTGGAGGGCGAAGCGGCGCTGCTGGCGGCCTGCCGCCGTTGCTACGCCTCGCTGTTCACCGACCGGGCCATCGCCTACCGGCAGCAGCACAGGTTCGATCACCTGGAGGTGGCCCTCTCGATCGGGGTGCAACGCATGGTGCGCTCCGATCTGGCCAGCTCGGGGGTGATGTTCAGCATCGACACCGAAACGGGCTTCCGCGACGCCGTGCTGCTGACCGCCGCCTACGGGCTGGGGGAGAACGTGGTGCAGGGCGCCGTGAACCCGGATGAATGGCTGATCTTCAAACCCACCCTGGAGCAGGGTTTCGCCCCGATCCTCAGCCGGCGGCTGGGGAGCAAGGCGCTGCGCATGGTCTACGCCGACCCCTCCGGCGGCGATGGCAGGGCGGTGCGCAACGAGGCTGTGTCCCCGCAAGACAGCCGGCGCTTCGCCCTCAGCGATGGGGAGGCGCTCACCCTGGCGCGCTGGGCCTGCGTGATCGAACGCCACTACGGTGCCCGGCGCGGGGTGCCCACCCCGATGGACATCGAATGGGCCAAGGATGGCCTCAGCGGCGCGCTGTTCATCCTCCAGGCCCGGCCGGAAACGGTGGAATCCCGCCGGGGCGGGGCGGTGCTGCGCAGCTGGCACCTCGAGCCGCACCAGGCCGAGGAGATCACCAGCGGCCGAGCCATCGGAGCCACGGTGAGCAGCGGCCGGGCCAGGGTGATCAGCGATCCCGGTGAGATCGCCCGGTTCACCAGCGGCGACCTGTTGGTCACCCGCCGCACCGACCCCGACTGGGAGCCGATCCTGAGGAAGGCCAGCGGGGTGGTCACCGACCAGGGGGGCCGCACCTGCCACGCGGCGATCATCGCCCGTGAGATGGGCCTGACGGCGATCGTCGGCACTGGCGACGGCACCAGCCGCATCGTGGATGGCGACACCATCACCCTGAGCTGCTGCGAGGGGGATGTGGGCCACGTGTACCCGGGGGCTCTGCCCTTCCGGGTGGAGGAGCAGGCCATCGACGACCTGCCGGCCACCCGCACCCGGATCCTGATGAACGTCGGCAATCCCGAGGAGGCCTTCAACCTGGCCTCGATCCCCTGCGACGGGGTGGGGCTGGCCCGGCTGGAGTTCATCATCGCCAACCACATCCGGGTGCACCCGATGGCGTTGCTGCAGCCCGAGCGGGTGACGGTGGCGGCCGATCGGGCGGCCATCACCGAGCTGGTCGTGGGGTACGACGACCCGGCCGACTATTACGTGGACCTGCTGAGCCAGGGCATGGCCCGGATCGCCGCAGCCTTCCATCCCCGGCCGGTGATCCTGCGCTTCTCCGACTTCAAGAGCAACGAATACGCGCGACTGCTGGGCGGATCGGCCTTCGAGCCGGCCGAGGAGAACCCGATGATCGGCTGGCGGGGAGCGTCGCGCTACTACGCACCTGCCTTCCGCGCCGCCTTCGCGCTGGAGTGCCGGGCCCTGCGCCGGGTGCGCGAGTCCATGGGCCTGCGCAACGTGATCCCGATGATTCCCTTCTGCCGGACCCCCGAAGAGGGGGACAGGGTGCTGGCCGTGATGGCCGCCGAAGGACTGGTGCGGGGCAGGGACGGCCTGGAGGTCTACGTGATGTGCGAGTTGCCCAGCAACGTCATCGGCGCCGAGGCCTTCGCCGAGCGCTTCGACGGCTTCTCGATCGGCTCCAACGACCTCACCCAGCTGACCCTGGGACTCGACCGGGACTCCGCCCTGGTCGCGGAACTGTTCGACGAGCGGCACCCCACGGTCAAGGAGATGATCCGCCTGGCGATCCGCACGGCGAGGCGCTGCGGCCGCAAGATCGGCCTCTGCGGCCAGGCCCCCAGCGACTACCCCGACTTCGCCCGCTTTCTGGTGGAAGAGGGGATCGACTCGATCAGCCTCAACCCCGATGCGGTGGTGCCCACCCGCATCGCCATCGCCGCCTTGGAGGCCGAGCTGGACCAGGCAGAGATGGAACGGCAGACCTGATCAGGCCTACCGCGACCTCTCCCTTTCAGCAGGGGACTTCGCCGCCGAGCTGTGCCACGGGGCGGCGGGCCAAGGGCTGGCCAGCGGAACCTGACCAGAGGCGCCAGAGCAGCACGGCGTGGGCGCTGCAACGCACCACGCAGAGGGCCGCCAGACCCATGCAGAGGGGACAGTGAGCCAGACCCATCAGAACTCCGGCCCCAACCGCGATCAGCTTCCACCATGGCACCTCCTGCGGCGCCGTGCCCTAGAACGCCAGCAGACCCCTGCCCGCGCCGTCCGTGCTGCGCCTCAGCGAGCTGAAGTTGCCGCTCGATCACAGCGACGCCGATCTGGAGGCGGCCATCACCCAGCGGCTGCGGCTGGCGCCCGGTGAACTGCGCAGCCACCAGCTGGTGAAACGCAGCGTGGATGCCCGGCGGCGTGGAGCCATCGCCCTGGTGTACTGCCTCGACCTCGATCTCGAGGCCGGCGCCAGGCGCCGCCTCCTCCGCCGCTTCGCCGGCGACCCCCACCTGCGCCAGGCCCCGGACAGCCGTTACCGGCCCGTGGCCCGGGCCGACGGGAGCTCCCAGGCGCTTCGCCCGGTGGTGGTGGGCGCCGGCCCCTGCGGCTACTTCGCCGCCCTGCTGCTCGCCCAGATGGGTTGGCGGCCCCTGCTGCTGGAGCGGGGCAAGGTGGTGAAGGAGCGCACGGCGGACACCTTCGGCTTCTGGCAAGGACGACGCCCCTTCGATCCCGGCTCCAATGCCCAGTTCGGTGAGGGGGGCGCGGGCACCTTCTCCGACGGCAAGCTCTACAGCCAGGTGAGCGAAGACCCCGCCTACATCCGCAAGGTGCTGGAGGAGCTGGTGGCCGCAGGGGCCGACCCCGAAATCCTCACCCTCCATCACCCCCACATCGGCACCTTCAAGCTGGCCACGGTGGTGCGGGGCCTGCGGGCCAGGATCGAAACCCTGGGCGGCGAGGTCCGCTTCGGCCAGCACGTGGTCGAACTGCTCCTGGGGGACGGGTGCGACAGGCAGCTGACAGGTGTGCGCCTGGCCGACGGCACGGCCATCGCCACCCGGCATCTGGTGCTGGCGCCGGGCCACAGCGCCCGCGACACCTTCCTGATGCTGCACGACCTGGGGGTGGCCATGGAGCCGAAACCCTTTGCCATCGGGGTGCGGATCGAGCATCCCCAGGCCCTGGTCGACCAGGCCCGCTGGGGGGAGGCCGCCGGCCATCCTCGCCTCGGACCCGCGGAGTACAAGCTGGTGCATCACTGCAACGGGGAGACCGCCGGCCGCAGTGTCTACAGCTTCTGCATGTGTCCCGGCGGACTGGTGGTAGGCGCCACCTCGGAGGAAGGCTGCGTCGTCACCAACGGCATGAGCCAGCACTCCCGCCGGGAACGCAATGCCAACAGCGGCCTGGTGGTGCCCGTGAGCCAGGAGGACCTGGCTCCCTACGGGCAGCCGGGGGGGGAGGCCCTGGCCGGAATCGCCTTCCAGCGGCACTGGGAGCAACAGGCCTTCCACTCCGGCGGCGGTGACTACCGGGCACCGGCCCAGTGGCTGGGGGATTTTCTGGCGCGTCGAACCAGCCAGGAGGCGCCCCCGGGATCGGTGGAGGGGTCGTACCGACCCGGCCTCCGCTTCGGCAGCCTCGATGGCTGCCTGCCGGACTATGTCCTTGAGGCGATCCGGGAGGCCCTGCCGGTCTTCGCCCGCCGCCTCCCTGGCTATGGGATGGAGGGCGCCGTGCTCACCGGCGTGGAGACCCGCACCTCCTCGCCCCTGCGGTTGAAGCGTCACCCGACGCGGCTCGAAAGCCTGAACACCCCGGGACTGTTCCCGGCGGGGGAAGGGGGGGGGCATGCGGGCGGCATCCTCTCGGCAGCGGTCGACGGCATCAAGGTGGCGGAGGCGGTGGCCCTCAGCCTTTGCGCGCCGCCGCTGCCTGGGACACCACCCCACTCCACTGAACGGCCTTGACCCGATCGCGGCGCCAGGAATGGAACAGCAGCGGTTCGGCCACCGTGCAGAGCGGGCAGAGGGAAATCCTCTCCGGCGCCAGGCCCTGCCGCTCCAGCTGCAGCGCCGTGGCCCGGCGGATGTCCAGCCGATCCCGGCCGGGGTCCGGATCCAGCAGCAGGGCACCGCAACGTTCGAGATCCGTCAGGGCGCTATCCGGCACGGCGGCACTGTCGCCGGCCTCCATGGCGGCCGCCACCTGCAAGGTGACGGAGCGCTCCACCTGGTAGCGGATGCCGTCCACGGCCGGCCCAAGCGCCACCAACAGCTGCTCCCGACAGGCCCCGTCCGCCACCAGCGCCTCAATCGCCACCGGCACGATCCTCGCCACGACCCCACGCCAGCCGGCGTGGCAGGCGGCCACCCGGCCGCCGGCGGGGTCGACGATCAGCACCGGGGTGCAGTCGGCGCCGCACACCCAGAGGCTCTGGCCACCGCCATCGCTGCGCAGACCATCGGCTTCCGGCCAGGGGGCCCGCTCGGCCGCGCCGGCGGTGAGCACCAGGCGGCCATGCACCTGGCGGGTGCGATGCACGCTCACACCGGCACTGATCGCCCCGGCCAGCTCCTCCGGCTGGCGGCCCTGCCACTGGCGGGTGAAGAAGCCGTGCTCAAAGCCGGCCAGCAGGTCGCACTGCAGGTAGTAGCCGCCGTAGGTGCCCACCCAGGTCCAACCGGGGAGGTCGTTGAAGCCCGCATCAGGCCGCTCGAAGGGGGGATCGAGCGCCTCAGCCATCCGGCAGATCCCGCAGCAGCCAGAAGCCTTCGAGGGCCGGCGCCTCCTCGCTTGCCTGGATGGCGATGAATTGCAGGCCACCGGCCCGCTCCCGGGCCTCCGCCAGGGCAACACTGGCCAGCCGCGCTTCCTCCTCCGGCAGGCGGGCCAGGATCCAGCGGTCCTCGAGGCCGGCCTCCAGCACCAGCTGACCGGCGCAGACCTCCAGCCGCGTCGGCTCCAGGCCGGACAGCCAGCCGGCGATGGCCAGGGCCCGCCGGCGGCTGAACAACCGGATTCCAGGGACGGGGGTAGCGGGATCCACCAGGTCGGGCAGGGCCACCAGGCCGGGGAAAGCGATCTCCCAGCCGCCGGCTTCGGCCAGGGTCGCGGCACTGAGGGTGGCCCAGCTCCAGTTATCGCCCCGGGCCGCCTCCGGCAGGGGCAGCGCCACGGGCGGAATCGGCTGGGGTGGGGGGGCCAGGGGACCGGCCATGTAGCCCGGCTCCTGGGGATAGACGGTCGCCTGTCGCTCCCGCAGCCACTCCACCAGTCCGTAGCAGCGCCGGCTCGGCACCAGCTCCAGCCCAAGCCCTTCGGCGGCCCGCTGCACCATGGCCCGCATCGACCCACGCCAGCAGCGCAACCGCCGTGGCGGGCCGTAGCCCTGCTCGGCGGCGGCCTCCATGGCCGTTTCAATCGCCCCGCGCAACCACTGGGAATTGACGCTGGCCGCCGGGCACGCCATCGACCAACGAAAGGCGGCCGGGGCCGGCTGCAGTCCTGCGGTGGTGCAGATCAGCAGCTCCCAGCGCTTTTTGCCATCAGCCTCCAGGATCGGCCTGGAGTAATAGTCGAGTTCCCAGTCAGGGCCAGGCGCCTGCAACGCTACGCTCATCCTGCGTCCTGTTCCTGCTGACGCAGCAGCGAGCGGGCTCGGTGGGCCCGGTCCTCGGCCTCGGCCATCACGGTGTCCTTGGCGATCAACAACTCCCCGGCGGGACCTTCGAGCAAGGCGGTGTTGAGGGCGATGCGGCCCCGGGCGGGGTCGATGGCGGTGATCAGGGCCTTGATGGGCTCCCCCTGCTGGAAGGCCTCCCTCAGGTCGCGCAGGATGCCCCCGGTGATACAGGAGTGGTGCAACAGGCCGCTGACGCCGCCCAGATCGACGAAATAGCCGTAGGGCTTGATCGATGCCACATGGCCTTCCACCAGCTGCCCCACCTCCAGGGTCGCGAAGCGGGCAGCGGTGGCGGCCCGCTTCTCGGAGAGCACCAGCTTGCGGGTCTCGGCATTCACCTCCAGGAAGGCGACCCCCAGGGTCTGGCCGACGAGGGCTTCGTGGTTCTCACCCTCGTTGAGCTGGGAGCGGGGGATGAAGCCGCGCAGCCCCTCCAGATCGCAGGTGACGCCGCCACGGTTGAAGCCGCTCACCTTGACCTGCACCACCTTGCCCTCCTTCTCCAGCTGGCGCACCTTCTCCCAGCTTTGGCGCAGGGCGAGGGCACGGGCGCTGATGGTCACCATGCCATCGGCGTTCTGCTCCCGGGTGACGAGCACCTCGATCGGCAACCCCTTGGGGAAGCGCTCCTTGAGATTCGTGATCACCCCGAGGCCGCACTCGCCCTTCGGCATGAAACCGGGGGCCTTGCCGCCGATATCCACATAGACGCCGTCACTCTCCATGCCGATCACCACCCCCTTGACCACCTCACCGGTGGTGCCGACCGGAGCGTTCTCATCGAGGGCAGCGAGGAAGGCCTCCTCATCGAAATCGAAGTCATCCACCGTGCGGGCCTGGCGTGAGGCCGCGCCAGGGACGGCCCCGTCACCGGCGGAGCCGCGGGGGACCGCAGCCGACGAACCGGCGCGGCGATCCGATGCCGGTCCGAGCAGGTCGGCCATGGTGAGGCCTTCGAGGCCACCCATGCCGAAGCGGTCCTCGTCCGCTGGGGGGGACGAGGGCGGGCGCAGCGGCGGCGCGGCAGGGCTCGACGTCGCTGCGTTCGACGCGGCTGGAGCGAGGGGCGCTTCCGCCGCCACCTCCTCCTCCTTCTTGATCATCAGCACCTGGGGGGGCTTGCGCAGCGGCACAGGGGCCGACCCGGAAGGCCTCGCCGGCGGCATGGGGCGCTGGGCGGGGTTCCGGGGCTGACGCGGCGCGGGGTTGCCGGTTCCTGCCATGGAGGTCCTCAGCGAAGCACGGGGCTCCACACTGTACGAACCACCCGCTGAGGCCAGTCCTCCCACCGCCGATGCCCCCCAGCACCGAGCGACGTCTCGCCAGCCTGAGCTGGACAACGGTGCGTGAGCAGGCGGCCCGTCCGGGAAGCACGGTGGTCTGGCCGTTCGGTGCCATCGAGCAGCACGGCCCCCTGCTGCCCCTGGGCACCGATGCCCTGTTCGCTGAGCGGGTGGCCGAGACGGTGCTGGAACGGCTCGACCCCGACCTGCCGATCTGGCGGCTGCCGCTGCAGAGCATCGGTTTCTCGCCGGAGCACCTGGGTTTCCCTGGGACCCTCAGCCTCCCGGCCGATCTGGTGATTGAGCTGGTGCGTTCCGTGGGCAGGGGGATCGCGGCGGCGGGCTTCCAGCGGCTGGTGCTGTTCAACGCCCATGGCGGCCAGATCGGCCTGCTGGAGGCGGCGGCGCGGGAGCTGCGGGTGCTGGAACCCGCCCTGGCGGTCCTGCCCTGCTTCCTCTGGCGAGGCGCCGATGGCCTCGCGAACCTGATTCCCGAACCCGAACGCAGCACCGGACTGCATGCCGGCCTGGCCGAGACCAGCCTGATGCTGTTTCTGGAGCCGGCCACGGTCGGGGCCCTGCCCGCCGCCGACGGACTCGACCCCTCACCGCCCCCCCCCACAGGCTGGAGCCTGGAAGGGGCCTGCCCCTGTTCCTGGCGCACGGAGGAACTGAGCGCCAGCGGCGTCATCGGTGATCCCGGTGGCGCCAGCGAGGACCTCGGCCGCAAGCTCTTCCTGCGCCTGGTGGGCAGCTGGGAGCGGCGCCTGGACGCCCTGGTGCGCAGCGGCTGGCCACCGACTTCCGGCAGACCATGACTAAAGTCGTTGGATTGCCTGAGCCTGCTGGTCCCATGCCCACCCTCGAAACCACCACGTCCGTCGATTCCGCGTTGGATCCATCGGGCGGCCCGTTCGAGGGGAGTGAGCTTCCCGACTTCAGCACCGCCACCTACAAGGACGCTTATAGCCGCATCAACGCGATCGTGATCGAAGGCGAGCAGGAAGCCCATGACAACTACATGTCCCTGGGGACACTGCTTCCCGACCAGGCCGAGGAGCTGGCCCGCCTGGCCCGCATGGAGCTGAAGCACATGAAGGGTTTCACCGCCTGCGCCAACAACCTGGGCGTCACCGCCGACATGCCCTTCGCCCAGGAGTTCTTCTCCCCCCTGCGCAACAATTTCCAGGCAGCCCTCCAGGACGGCAAGGTAGTCACCTGCCTGCTGATCCAGGCCCTGCTGATCGAAGCTTTCGCCATCTCGGCCTACCACATCTACATCCCCGTGGCCGATCCATTCGCCCGCAAGATCACCGAGGGGGTCGTCAAAGATGAATACACCCACCTGAACTACGGCCAGGAATGGCTCAGGGCCCACCTTGAGGAGTCCCGCGCCGAACTGGAGCAGGCCAACCGCGACAACCTTCCCCACGTGCGCCGCATGCTCGATCGGGTCGCCGCCGATGCCGCCGTCCTTCACATGGAGAAGGAAGACCTGATCGAGGATTTCCTGATCGCCTACCAGGACGCCCTCACCGACATCGGCTTCACCCCTCGGGAGATCGCCCGCATGGCCGCCGCAGCGCTGGTGGGCTGAGCAGCCCGCTCACGCTCACCGGGGGAGGATGTAGCGTCGGCGACATCCGGCCCCGCCTCCGCCGCCGCTTTCTCCTCCCTGCATGTTCGGCCTGATCGGTCATTCCACCAGCTTCGAGTCGGCACGCAACCTGGCGCGAAGGCTCGGTTTCGAGGAGTACGCCGAAGGGGATCTGGACATGTGGTGCAGCGCCCCCCCCCAGGTGGTGGAGAGGATCAGCGTCACCAGTCCCACGGGCAAGCGCATCGAGGGGGCTTATATCGATTCGGTGTTCGTACCCGAGATGCTGAGCCGCTTCAAGACGGCCAAGCGCAAGGTGCTGAACGCCATGGAGCTGGCCCAGAAGAACGGCATCGACATCACCGCCCTGGGCGGCTTCACTTCGATCATCTTCGAAGACTTCAAGCTGCTGCGGGAACAGCAGGTGCGTGCCACCACCCTGGACTGGCAGCGCTTCACCACTGGCAACACCCACACCGCCTGGGTGATCTGCCGCCAGGTGGAAGACAACGCCCCACGGCTGGGCATCGACCTGCATCGGGCGAAGGTGGCGGTGGTGGGCGCCAGCGGCGACATCGGCAGTGCCGTCTGCCGTTGGCTCTCCCAGCGCACCGGCGTTCAGGAACTGTTGCTGGTGGCCCGCCGTCCTCAGCCGCTGGTCGATCTGCAGGAGGAGTTGGGCGGTGGCCGCATCCTTTCGATGGAAGACGCCATGGCCGAGGCGGACGTGGTGGTCTGGGTCGCCAGCCTGGCCCAGGCCAGCAGCATTGATCCCAGCCGGCTGCCCCGTCCCTGCCTGATGATCGACGGCGGCTACCCCAAGAACCTGGACACCAGGGCCGCCGGCGACGGCATCCACGTGCTCAAAGGTGGCATCGTCGAATTTGGTTCCGACATCGGCTGGCAGATGATGGGAGCGGCGGAGATGGCCAATCCCCAACGCCAGATGTTCGCCTGCTTCGCCGAAGCGATGCTGCTGGAGTTCGAAGGCCTGCACACCAACTTCAGCTGGGGCCGCAACAACATCACCCTTGAGAAGATGGATCTGATCGGTGCCGCCTCCCTCCGCCACGGTTTCCAGGCCCTGGGCCTGGAGAGTCCGGCACCGGTCCCCAGCCTTTCTTCCACCTGATCCCCGCCTCTTTGCCCATGGCCCGCCGCGTCCTGCTGGACTTCGAGAAACCACTGGTGGAGCTGGAGGAGCAGATCGAGCAGATCCGCCAGCTGGCCCGCGATTCCGAGGTCGATGTGAGCCAGCAGCTGCTGCAGCTGGAAACCCTCGCCAGCCGCCGCCGCCAGGAGATCTTCAGCTCCCTCACGCCCGCCCAGAAGATCCAGGTGGCCCGCCACCCCCAGAGGCCCAGCACCCTCGACTACATCCAGGTCATCACCGATGAGTGGATCGAGCTGCACGGCGACCGCCGCGGCAACGACGACCGCGCCCTGGTGGGCGGAGTGGGCCGCATCGGCGACCAGGCCGTGGTGCTGCTCGGCCACCAGAAGGGCCGGGACATGAAGGAGAACGTGGCGCGCAACTTCGGCATGGCCTCGCCCGGTGGCTACCGCAAGGCGATGCGGCTGATGGACCACGCCGACCGCTTCCGCCTGCCGATCTTCAGCTTCATCGACACCCCCGGGGCCTACGCGGGGGTGAGGGCCGAGGAGGAGGGCCAGGGAGAGGCCATCGCCGTGAACCTGCGGGAGATGTTCCGCCTGCGGGTGCCCATCATCGCCGTTGTGATCGGTGAGGGGGGCTCCGGCGGAGCCCTCGGCATCGGAGTGGCTGATCGGCTGCTGATGTTCGAGCACAGCGTCTACACCGTGGCCAGCCCCGAAGCCTGTGCCTCGATCCTCTGGCGGGATGCGGCCAAGGCCCCCGCCGCCGCCGAGGCGCTGCGCATCACCGCTACTGATCTTCTGCAGCTGGGGCTGGTGGATGCCCTGCTGAAGGAACCCTCCGGGGGCAACCACTGGGCGCCCATGCAGGCCGCCGAAACGCTCCGTCAGGCCCTGCTCAGCCAGCTCGCCGAACTCCAGGCCTGCGGCGAATCCGCCCTGCTGCAGGCCCGCTACGCCAAGTTCCGGCGCATGGGTCAGGTCCTGGAGGGGGCGGCGGCGGATCCCGCCCACGCGCCGTAGGGTTGTCCCCCTGCCCGTTGGCCCTTTGCCCGCCGCCCTGATCACCGGTGCCTCCCGCGGCATCGGTGCCGCCACTGCCCGCCGCTTCGCCGCCGAGGGCTACGACCTGCTGCTGGTGGCCCGCGGCAGTGCCGACCTGGATGGGCTGGCCGAGGAACTGCGGGAGATGGGCCGGCGCGTCGAAACCCTGGCCCTCGACCTGGCCCAATCAGAGGCCATCCCGACGGCGATGGCGGAGCTGCTCGGCCGGGGCCTGATCCCTTCGGTGGTGATCAACAACGCCGGTGCCGCCTGGACCGGCCCCCTGGCGGCCATGCCCATCGAGCGCTGGCAGTGGCTTCTGCAGCTCAACCTCACCAGCGTCTTCCAGGTCTGCCTGGCGGTGCTACCCGGCCTGCGCCAGGCCGGGGGCGGTCGGATCATCAACGTCAGCAGCCATGCGGCCCGCCATGCCTTCCCCGACTGGGGGGCCTACTGCGTCAGCAAGGCCGCCCTGGCCTCCTTCAGCCGCTGCCTCGAGGCGGAGGAGCGCGCTTCCGGCATCGTGGTGAGCACCCTCACCTTGGGGGCGGTGAATACACCTCTCTGGGACAGTGAAACCGTCCACAGTTCCTTCGACCGACGTGCCATGCTTTCAACGCAGCAGGTGGCCGATTCCCTGCTCTACCTTGCGCGGCAACCCCACAGCCAGACGGTTGAGGACCTCACCCTGATGCCAGCCGCCGGAGCCTTCTAACCCCCCCCATGACATCCACCCTCCCCAACGGCCTCAGCGCCCGTCAGGCCGCGCCCGTCACGACCCCCATTTCCGTCAGCCTGCGGATCCGCGAGCGACTGCAGAAGGAAGGGGTGCCATTTCTGGCCAACGACAACATCTCCGACCATCTGCGCGAAGGTGAGCTCGACCAGCTGGAGATTGAAGTGGCCGGCAAAGTGCGCGAACTGCTGCGCAGCCTGGTGATCGATATCGATAACGACCACAATACCGAGGAGACGGCCGAACGGGTGGCCAAGATGTATCTCCACGAGGTGTTCAAGGGCCGTTATCACGAGCAACCCAAGATCGCCAGCTTCCCCAACGTGAAGCAGCTCGATGAGATCTACACCGTTGGCCCCATCTCCATCCGCTCCGCCTGTTCCCACCATCTGGTGCCCATCCTCGGCAATTGCTGGATCGGGATCAAACCCGGCGAGCGGGTGATCGGTCTGTCGAAGTTCTCACGGGTGGCCGACTGGGTCTTCTCGCGGCCCCACATCCAGGAGGAAGCCGTGATCATCCTGGCCAACGAGATCGAGCGACTCTGTGAGCCCCTCGGCCTGGCGATCCTGGTCAAGGCCCAGCACTACTGCATGAAGTGGCGCGGCGTGAAGGAACCCCAGACCAGCATGGTGAACTCCGTGGTGCGCGGTGATTTCCGCCACGACCCCAGCCTCAAGCAGGAGTTCTTCGAACTCGTGCGTCAGCAGGAATCGTTGCTGAACTGAGCAGCGGACTGGCGCTCAGGATCCAGGTCGGGCCATGACCGGCCCCACCACCTGGGACACACTTCGCTGGCTGCCGCTGGAGGTGGGTATCGCCACCACCACCATCACCTGGTAGGCCACGTCCGCCGTGGTCAGGGCATAGGTGGGGCCACTGGCCCCCTGGATCAGCTGCCAGTTGCTCCGGCCAGGGGCCAGGCGGTACCAGTGGAAGGCGGTGGGGGGCAGGGCGGCCAGCCCATCACCCATTGCCGTGGCTTGCAGAAGCGCTCCCTGACGGGCCTCCCCCTGCAGCAGCAGCTGGTTGAGCCCGGCGATCCGCTGCTCCACCGCCCCCTCGATCCGCTGATCCCCTGAGATCTCCTGGCGCAACAGCCGGATCTGCTGCTGGGGGTCGGCCGTGATCCCCGGCACGCACTGGATCGTTCCCTGCACCAGCTGACAGCCCACCAGATCCTGGGCTTTCAGGCCTGGAACCCCTGGCCCCGTCACCAGCAGCAGGGTCAGCGGTAAGGCGCGGCGGAGGAAGGCCAAGAGGGGGTCAGGGGTTGACTGCACCGATCCTGGACCCGGCAGCGTCAAACGCCCATCAACCGGCGTGGGATCCACGCACCGTCGCCACCAGGGCCGCAACCAGCGCCAGGTTCTTGACGCCGGGGCGATCCTCCAGGGAACTGGAGGCATCGAGACCATCGGGGTGGAGCCGGGCCAGCAGTTCGGCCGCCGTCTCGGGTCCGACGCCGCCGGCCAGCCACCAGGGTGAGGCCGGGCGGAAGCCCTCCAGCCAGGCGGTGGGGATCCGGTGCCCGGTGCCCCCCAGCTGGCCGGGCTGCCAGGCATCGACCAGGAGGGCCTCCACCACCCCGGCGTAGGCGGCCGCCCTCTCCAGATCCTCGGGGGTGCGCACCCTCAGGGCCTTCCAGAGGCGGACATCCAGCCGCTGGGCCAGTTCACGGCAGCGCTCCACGCTCTCGTCCCCATGCAGCTGGACCACCGCATGGCCCCGCCCCATGGCGAGCTCCTCCAGCTGGTCGTCGGTGGGATCGGCCACCACCAGCACGCCGAAACAGTCGCCGCCTGCGGCCATCGCCGTGAACAGGTCGGGCCGATGGGCCGGCGGCACGAAGCGAGGGGAGCTGGGCACCGCGATGACGCCGATGGCATCGACCCCCAGGGCCGCGATGGCGGTGGCCTGGGCCGGCTCCCTGAGCCCACAGATCTTCAGCAGCGGAGAGGAAACCAGAAACATCTCGACCGGGCTGCCTTTCTAGGATGGGACGCACAACTCCGGCCCTGGCCGGAACTCTGCCCGGACGGTGCCCGTGGGTGAAGGCTGGCAACTGCTCACGATCCGCGGCATCCCCCTGCGCATCCACCCAAGCTGGTTCGTGATCCTTCTGCTGGCCACCCTGGGGTTCCAGCAGCAGTACGCCCTCAGCCTCCGCGGCCAGATCGGCCCGGCGGCGCTCTGGGCCGTGGCCCTGGTCACCTCCCTGGCCCTGTTCGTCTCCGTGCTGCTGCACGAGCTGGGCCATTCCCTGGTGGCCCTGCGCCAAGGGGTGAAGGTGAAAAGCATCACCCTCTTCCTGCTGGGGGGAGTGGCCAGCGTGGAACGGGAATGCTCCACCGCCCGCGGCGCCCTGATGGTGGCGGCGGCGGGTCCGGCGGTGAGCCTGGTGCTGGGAATCGGCCTGCTGGCCTCCACCCACGCCGCCAGCCACCTGACCCCTGTCCTGGGGCAGGTGGTGGAACGGCTCGGCGCCCTCAACCTGATCCTGGGGCTGTTCAACCTGCTGCCCGGACTGCCCCTGGATGGGGGTCTGATCGTCAAGGCCCTGGTCTGGGAGTTTTCCGGCAGCCAAAGGCGGGGCGTGGAGGTGGCCAATGCCTGCGGCCGTTTCCTGTCGCTGCTCGCCGTCGGGATGGGCACGGTGCTGCTGCTTCGGGGTGGCGGCATCGGCGGGGCCTGGCTGATCCTGCTGGGTTGGTTCGGCCTGGGGGCGGCCCGCAACCAGAAGCAGATGCTGGTCGTCCAGCAGGCCCTCAAGGATCTCAAGGTCAAGGATGTGGCCCAGAGACGCTTCCGGGTGCTGGAGGCCGACACCAGCCTGCGGGAGCTGAGTCGGATCCGCCTGGGCACCGCCCCGCCGATCACTGAGGCCGGCGACGGCACCCCCCCTGCCGGCAACGACGCCAACGGCCCTGCGGACTGGCTGCTCGTCTGCGACAGGGGCCGCTGGCAAGGCGTCATCGACGACGGCCCCCTCCAGGCTCTGCCGGTGCAGTGCTGGGACACCGAACGGGTGGGCAGCCATCTGCAGCCCCTCTCCAGCCTGCCATCGATCCCGGAATCGGCCCCGCTCTGGCAGGCCGCTCTCCAACTCGAAGACGGCAATCACCAGCGGCTGCTGGTGCTGAGTCCCGCCGGACTGCCCTGCGGCACCGTGGAGCGGCCCGAACTGGGGGATGCGGTGCTGAAGAAGCTGGGCCTGCGGCTCCCCGCCAATCTGCTCTCCGCCGCCCGGCGTGAGAACGGCTACCCCCTCGGCATGGCCCTCGGTCAGGTGGCCCGCGGCATGGTCAGCTCCGGGGATGTTTCCCCGCTCACCGACAAGGCGGGTCGATAACACAACAGACGGGCAGCGATCGCGGCCAAGGCCCCAGGGCCGAGGGGCACGACCTCGCCGGCGCTTCCCTCCAGCGGGGGCAGCCAGCGCGCCGCCGATCGATACAGATGGTGCTCCAGGTCCTCTCCGGCCAGCGGCAGGGGATCGAGCTCCGGAGGGTCGCCGCCGAACACCTCCCGCCAGAGGGCGGGGCAGGGGTCCAGCTGAATCGAGCCATGCTGCAGCAGATGACCGCCGCGCCAAAGCTGGGCACTGCCCACCCGCTTGGCGCCGTTGGCGTGCACTAGGTCGGCGGCGGTGCTGGTGGCGAAGCAGCTGCTGCGCTGCAGGCTGGCCGCCTGGCTACCTCCCAGAAGAGGCTGGCCCATGGCCGCGAAGGCTTCAACGAGCCAGGCGAGGGCCCGGCGATAGACCTCAGAGCGGGTTCCCTGCGGCCGGGGCCACACCAGGGCATAGGTGAGATCGCCACCGTGAAGCACGGCCCGGCCGCCACTGGGCCGGCGCACGAGATCCAGGCTTCCCTGCCGGACCAGATCGCACCAGTGGGGCTCCAGACGCCGCTGGTGCCAGCCCAGGGAGAGCGTCGGCCGCATCCAGCTGTAGAGACGAAAGGCCGGCGCAGGAATCGCTTCAGAGGCGGGGTCCACCGCCGCCTGGCCATCCAGCAGCCAGGCATCGGTGGCCATCTGCCAGTCTCCGCCGAGGCAGCACGACTGGATCCAGCGAACCGGCACTGCCGGCTGGAAGGATGGGGCAACCTGCGTTGTCATGACCTCTGACCCCCAAGCCGATGGCAACGACCCTGATCTGGAGTCTGCTGCCTCTGTTGCCCTTCGGACTGGTGGCCGGCCTGCTCTCGGGGCTGCTGGGCATCGGCGGTGGGCTGATCTTCTCCCCCGTGCTGCTGCTGCTGGGCCTGACGCCCCACCAGGCCCTGGCCACCAGCACCCTGGCGATCGTGCCCACCACCCTCGGGGGCAGCATCGCCCACGTCCGCAGCGGCAGGCTCACCTGGACGGGGACGGTGGCGATCGCGGCCGGTGCCGCCGTCAGCGGAGGACTGTTCAGCCACATGGGCCAGGGCCTCCCCGGCTGGCAGCTGATGAGCCTGCAGGCGGGGCTTTATGTCCTGCTCACGGTCATGGTCAAGCCCCGCAGCAAGCTGGCCCAGGCGAGCCGGGAGCAGGAGCCCCAACCCTTCGCCCTCGCCCTGGTGGGGGCCCTGGCGGGGGTGGCGGCAGGCCTGCTGGGGGTGGGCGGCGGCCTGGTGATGGTGCCTGTGATGGTGGGGGGGCTGGGGATGTCGGTCCATGGGGCGGTTCGGTACAGCACGCTGGCGGTGCTGGCCTCCTCCTGCAGTGCTTCGCTGGCGTTCCTGGCCGACGGCAGGGCAAATCCGCTGATCGGGCTCGTGCTCGGAGGCACCGCGGCCCTGGCGGCCCAGTGGTCCGCCAGGCGGCTCGATCGGGTCCCTGAGGAACGGCTGGTCTGGATGCTACGGGCCATCACCCTGGTACTGGCGCTGGACAGCGGCCGCCGCGCCGTGGGCCTGTGGTTCGAGGCTCAGGGGATCACGCTCCAGAAACCCGGGTCCAGCTCGTAGCCGAGGACGGCGGCCATCTGTCCCAGGTTGGCGCGGCACTCGATCCCCCCCGCAGCGGCCCAGTGGTCGAGAAGGAACAGGCGATGGGTGATCCATAGCTCCAGGCTCTCGGGGGCGAAGCGGATCCCCTCGGTGGCGCTGAAGCCATGGGGGAGCAGCATCGCCACATGGCGGGTGAGCTGCCCCCCGCTGCGCTCCAGCACCAGGGGCAGCCAGGGATGGAACGCATCGGCCCGCAGACTCCACAGCCGCAGCTCGGGAATCTCCGAGAGTTCGCGGGGATCCTCCGCCCCCCGGGGCCAGTCGAAGTCGATCGGCAGTCCGCTGGCGGCGGTGAGCAGCTCGGCCGGCGCCAGCAAGGCCAGACTCGCCAGGGGGGAGAGATCGAGCCGGCGCACCTGATCGGCGGAGACCTTCAGGGGCTCGGAGCAGGGTGGAAACGCCATCAAGAGCTGTGACAGGGCAGGGTCGCGGGCTGGACCGTAGCTCGTGATGGCCGAAGAATGGGTCCGTCAAACTCCATTCACCGTCAAGGATATGGTCACCCCGATCAACCAAGCCGAAGTGCTGATCGCCCTCGTCGTGGCGGCCCATGCCGGCGTCCTGGCCGTGCGTCTCTGCTTCAGCCTCTACAAAGCCTGAAGCTCCAGGGGCTGCGCCCTTGGCAAGGGGCGAACTGGCTGCTACAAGCGAAGGGCTCGCAGCCTTTCCTCAGGTGCGCCAGACCCAGACCCATCCTTCCCCGCGCCAGTCTTCCGCTGCAAGCCGCTCCACGGGCCGAATGGATGGGGCCCGGCTCACTGTCGAGTCCCCCCGTTACTCTGCCGAAGCCGGAGGGTATGGCATGGAGAGCCAGCTGCTCTCCCTGTCTGCCGAACGGCAGGAGCTGGTCTGCAGCCTGATTGGCCTGGCGGTGAAGCTGGGACTCATCGGCCTCACGGGCGTGAGCTTGTTCCAACTCGCCGGCGCCTACCAGCAGCGCATGGAGAGCCAGGGGGAGATCTCAGCTGTTCTGGACATCGAAAATGCCAAGTTGGTCAAGGCCAGGGAGCGTTTCGACGCCCTCTTCATGGTGGAGGGTGAGCAGCGCCTGATCCGGGAGCAGAGCCAGTGGATCGCCCCGAACCGCCTGCGGGTGATCTGGCAGTCGAACCGTCCGTTTCCAACTGTTGAATCCCCCGCGTCCGGTTCCGTAAAGCAGGGCGCCCGTCCGTAGGTTGGGGCCCCCTTCGCCCCCGGACCATCCCCGCCATGGTGACCCCATCCGGTGACACCGCCCTTTCTCCCGCCCGCAGCGGCGTTCCCGGAACGGTCCTGATCACCGGCGCCTCCTCCGGTGTCGGTCTGTTCGCCGCCAAGGCCCTGGTGGATCGCGGCTGGCACGTGGTGATGGCCTGCAGGGACACCGACAAGGCCCGCCGGGCCCAGGCGGCCCTGGCCATCGCCGATTCGGCGGTCACGCACCTGAAGGTGGACCTGGCGGATCTCGACAGCGTGCGTGCCCTCGTCGACGCCTTCCATGCCTCCGGTCGCCCCCTCGATGCCCTGGTCTGCAATGCGGCGGTCTATCTGCCGCGGCTGAAGCATCCGGAACGCTCCCCCCAGGGCTACGAAATCTCGATGGCCACCAACCACTTCGGCCATTTCCTGCTGATCCATCTGTTGCTTGACGACCTCAAGCGGTCCACGCATCCCTCGCGCCGGCTGGTGATCCTGGGCACCGTCACCGCCAACTCCAAGGAGCTGGGGGGAAAAATTCCCATTCCCGCCCCCGCCGATCTGGGCGATCTCTCCGGCTTTGCCGCCGGATTCAAGGCCCCCATCGCCATGGCCAGCGGCAAGAACTTCAAGCCAGGCAAGGCCTACAAGGACAGCAAGCTGTGCAACATGATCACGACCCAGGAACTGCACCGGCGACTCCATGACGCCACCGGCATCGTGTTCACATCCCTCTATCCAGGCTGCGTGGCCGACACCCCCCTGTTCCGGCACACACCACAGGCTTTCCAGACCATCTTCCCCTGGTTCCAGAAGAACGTCACCGGCGGCTACGTGAGCCAGGCCCTGGCGGGTGAGCGGGTGGCGCAGGTCACGGCGGATCCGGACTTCGCCAGCTCCGGCGTGCACTGGAGCTGGGGAAATCGCCAGACCAAGGGGGGCAAACAGTTCAGCCAGGAGCTCTCGGACAAGGCGAGCAACCCGCTCACCGCCCAGCGGATGTGGGACCTTTCCCTGCAGCTCGTGGGGCTTGCCTGAGTGGATGGCCAGCCCACTGGCATTGCTTCGGATTCTTCTGATTCAGACGGATCCCTGGCTTGAGAGGCTAATAGTCATCCAGTACCGCCCTCGGAGTTGATGGCCCGCACGCTGCGCTGGGGACTTGGGCTGCTGCTGATCGCCAGCCTGGCCATCGGCGCCTTCCTCTTCCTGCCGTTCCGATCCTGGTTACCCGGCGGAACGGTGGCCAATGTGCCCAAGAGCGAGGTGGTGAACGGCACCGCGTTCAACCGTCTGTTCCCGCACCCGGAGCCAGGGGAACAACTGGTGTTCACCCAGGAAAAACGCGGCTTCAGTGAGGCCAGGCTCAAACAGGGCGACCAGGTGAAGGCCCTGCTCGCCATTTCCGACGTCACCACCGCACCGTCGGCACGCAACAAGTTCGATGGCAGCGAATCCCTCCTGCAGGGCTGGCCGCTGGTGGAACAGGGAGCCCAGGCCAGCGCCCTGCTGGTGGCCGACCGCTTCCAGGTGAAGGTGATCGGCCAGGGGGCAGGGCTCGACGTCGAGCAGCGTCATGAGTTGATCGGTCAGTTCAACCTCAAAGGTCTCGCGGCCCTCCAACCAACTCGTGCCCCCAGGGCGGCGCTGCCCGCCGGGGAGCAGAAGCCCGTGAATCTGCCGATGCCCGAGGTCAGGCGGGAAGCCGCCCAGTCCGTTCCTTCCGTTCTGGAGCCCGCCGCATGAGCACCGTTCTCGAGCGCCTCGACCGCCTGCCCCGACGCAATCTGACGGTGCTCGCCATCAAGGGCATCAGCACCCTGGTGCCAGGCGGCTGGCACAACATCACCAGTGCCGATGAGCTGATCGCTGATGTGATGGGCAGCAACGATCCCGAACTGATCCGTCAGGTGCGGGCCCGGGCCGACGAGCTGAGCCAGGCCCGCCACGAGGGCTATGGCCGTGCCCTGAGCCTTTACGACGCGGTCAATCGTTCCCAGAAGGCCGCCGGTGGCCTGCGGGTGCTGGCCAGCATCGGCGGTGCCCTTCCCCTGGTGAAGCGGGTCGCCAATCTCACTCCCACCAGCGACACCCTGCAGGCGGTGGATCTGAGTCTGAAGGTGGCCGCCGAAATGCTGGCCTTCACCCAGGTGAACGGCCTGCCGGGCGACAGCTTCGGTGATTTCGCCGCCGCTCTGAACGAGTACGCGGGTGAGGCCCGGGTGCGCATGGCTGCCCTCATCTGCTTCGATGCCCTGCTGCCCCTGGGCGATCAGGCTCTGGAGCGGCTGGACACGCTGCTGGGAAAAGCCGGCAAGGGGGATCTGCGCCAGCTGCCCGCCTATGCCGGCATGGCTTCCATGCTTCCAGGCCGTGGCGATGACGCCCATCTCGGCTTCCTCCGCCAGGGTGTGGACCAGTGGCTGGGCTGGGCGGGAGGTTTCGTGGGCCAACTCGGCCTCACCGGCCAGAAGGCGGTGCGGGCCCTGGAGACCACCCTGGGCCCCTGGCAGGGGGGGTTTGAGCAGATGGCCACGTTCCTCGACGCCTTCACCGACACCTACCAGCACACGGGCGTGCAGGCGGTGGCTCGCCGGCTGGTGGAGCGGGCGGCCGCAGAAATCTGAAGGTTGCAGCCTGGTGGCACAGTGAGGCCCCAGAGGCAACTCCTAGATCGACAGCATCTTGATTCCCAGCACGATCAGCACCAGACCGGCCAGCATTTCCACCTTGCTGCCCAGCTGTCCGGAGAGCCTGCGCGCCAGGAACAGGCCCAGATAGGTGGAAACGAAGGCCCCTAGACCAATGGCCGTGGAGTAGATCCCGATGGGCTTATTCACAATCCCAAGGGATACACCAACCCCCAGCGAATCAATACTTGTGATGGCGGAGACAAACAGAATCCGCCAGGGTCCGTGCACTCTCACCCCCGGCTCCTGGCCCCCTCCATCGTGCTGATCCCTGTAGGCCGTCCAACACATGTGGCCCCCCACCGCCACCAGCAGCGCGAAGGCCACCCAGTGGTCATAATCCATGATCAGGTTGCGGGCGACGCGGCCGAGCAGAAATCCGATCGCCGTGGCCAGCCCTTCCGACAGGCCCGAACTCAGGGCAAAGAACAACGCCCGTCGCCAGGAGAAGTGCCGGAATCCCAGGGCGATGGCCGCAGAGAAGGAATCCACACTCAGGACCGCCGTGAACAGCAGCAACTCCAGGATCATGCCGCAGGCGCTGGGGTGTTGAGCCTAGCGACACCTCTGGAGCACGATTCCGGCTGACTCAGCAAGGCCGCGCGTTCAGTCGAACCCGAGCAGGTCGAAGATCTCCCGATCCTTGAGGGATACGGCCTCCAGAGGCTCCACGTCAGTGAGCATCTTGCGAGCCAGGCTCAGGTATTCCTGCTGCACGGCCTCCACTTCCGGTGTGCTCTCCATCTCGAAGATGGTGCACTTCTTGAGCCGTGACTTGCGAATTGCATCGACGGTCTTGAAGTGGGCCATGGTGCGCAGACCGGTCCGTTCGTTGAACTTATCGATCTCGTCGGTCTGCTCGGAGCGGTTGGCAATCACCCCACCAAGGCGCACCTTATAGTTCTTGGCTTTGGCATTGATGGCCTGCATGATCCGATTCATCGCAAAGATCGAATCGAAATCGTTGGCGGTCACGATCAGGCAATAGTGCGCATGCTGGAGCGGCGCCGCGAAGCCCCCGCAGACCACGTCACCCAGCACATCAAAGATCACCACGTCGGTGTCTTCCAGCAGGTGGTGCTCCTTGAGCAACTTGACGGTCTGGCCGGTCACGTAGCCACCGCAGCCGGTGCCGGCCGGGGGGCCACCGGACTCGACACACATCACACCGTTGTATCCCTCAAAGACGAAGTCCTCTGGCCGTAACTCCTCGGTGTGGAAGTCGACGGTCTCGAGGATGTCAATCACCGTCGGCACCATCTTCTTGGTGAGGGTGAAGGTGGAATCGTGCTTGGGGTCACAACCGATCTGCAACACCCGCTTACCCAGCTTGGAGAAGGCGGCCGACAGATTCGAGGAGGTGGTGGATTTGCCGATCCCGCCCTTGCCGTAGACGGCGATCACCAGCGCCCCCTCCTCGATCGCCATCGACGTGTCCTGATGCACCTGCAGGCTGCCCTCGCCATCTTCGCGGGGGTTGGCGGTGGTGCTCGAGGGAGTCGTGAGTGTGGTGGTCATAGGGAGAACAAAGGGAAGCCGGCGCACCGGCAGATCACTCGTAAGGCAACAGCCTGCTCAGATCGGATCCCGGCTGTCCGGGGATCACGCAAACCGAAACATCGCCGGAGAGGCCCTCAACGGCTGAAGTGGGCCTTGGCGTCGTAGAGGGCTTCGGCATCAATGCGCTCCAGGCCCCGCTCCCGGGCGAAGGCTTCGGTGTTCTTGCGCACCTTGCCCCGCACGAAGAAGGGGATCTTGGCGAGTTCCGCCTCCCCATCCGCTGTCCAGAGGCTCTCAAGCGCCTCCCGCACGGCGTCGGCGGCCGTGATGGTGCCAGGGGCCAGGTCAGGGGCAGCAGCAGGGCCCTCGGCAGTCGCCTCGGGCTCACCCGCCCCCGCCGCCGCAGGGGCGCCGTCGCCCAGGTGGCTGCGATGGCCGTCGACGAACTCGAAGTCGTGGCGGAACATGCCGATCAGATGCTCCTCCAGACCCATCATCAGCGGGTGCACCCAGGAATCGAAGATCACATTGGCCCCCTCCCAGCCCATCTGGGGGGAGTAACGGGCCGGCACGTCCTGCACGTGCAAGGGGGCGCTGATCACGGCACAGGGGAGACCGAGCCGCTTGGCGCTGTGGCGCTCCATCTGGGTGCCGAGCACCAGCTCCGCCGCCGCCTCGCCCATGGCCTTCTCCACCGCGAGATAGTCGTCGGTGATCAGGGCCTCCAGCCCCAGCTCGGCGGCGGCGGCCCGCACCTCCCTGGCCTGCTCGCGGCTGTAGCTGCCCAGGCCCACCACCTGGAAGCCGAGCTCCCGGGAGGCGATCCGGGCGGCGGCGATGGCATGGGTCGCATCTGCGAAGATGAACACCCGCTTGCCGGTGAGGTAAGTGGAATCGACGGAGCGGGAATACCAGGGCAGCCGGGAGCGGCGCTCGGCCTCACTCGGTTGCCCCTCAACGGCTTGCAGATCGGCCGGAAGCTCAAGGTCGAGCACACCATGGAGCTCCCGCAGGAAGGCGGCGGTGGCGCCGATGCCGATCGGCACCGTGCGCACCACCGGGGTGCCGAAGCTGCGCTCCAGCCAGCTGCACACCGGGCCCGCCACCTCCATATAGAGGCAGACGTTGGCATCGGCCGTGGGGATGCGGACCAGATCGGCGGGCCGGGCCCCCAGCGGGGCTACCACCGCCACATCGATGCCGTGCTCCCCGAGCAGCCGGGTGATCTCCAGCACGTCGTCCCGGCAGCGGAAGCCCAGCAGGCTGGGGCCCAGCAGGTTGACCCGGGGCCGGCGGCCCTCCTGGCGCCAGCGGGAAGGGGAAGGCCTGGGGGTGCCCGGCGCAGGCAACTGGCTCTTCAGCAGGGTGCGGACCAGCTGGTAGAAGGTTTCCGCCGCTCCCCAGTTCTCCTTCTTGGAGTAGGCGGGCAGTTCCAGGTTCACCAGCGGCACCCCCAGATTCATACCCCCGGCCAGGGCGCCTGGCTGGTCCTGGATCAGCTCGGCCGTGCAGCTCTCCCCCACCAGCAGCGCCTCGGGCTGGAAGCGCTCGACGGCCTGGCGGATCGAGCGCTGCACCAGCTCGGCAGTGTCGCCGCCCAGATCCCTGGCCTGGAAGGTCGTGTAGGTGACGGGGGGTCGCAGGCCGCGCCGCTCGATCATCGTGAACAGCAGGTCGGCATAGGTGTCGCCCTGGGGAGCGTGGAGCACGTAGTGCACCCCCTCCATGGAGGTGGCGATGCGCATGGCGCCCACGTGGGGGGGGCCTTCGTAGGTCCAGAGGGTGAGTTCCATGGGGGTTTCAGGAAAGCTGCAGCAGGGCCCGGCGCCGCAGGGGGCGGGCAAAGAGTTCGGCCAGTTCACCGGCCTGGTCGCAGCCGTGGATCGGGCTGAACACCAGCTCGATCGACCACTTGGTGGCGATGCCCTCGGCCTCCAGGGGATTGGCCAGGCCCAGGCCACAGAGCACCAGGTCGGGACGGGCGGCCCGCACCCGCTCCAGCTGCAGGTCCACGTCCTGGCCCTCGCTGAGCTGGGTGGCGGGGGGGAGCAGGGCCAGATCGGCGGCCATCAGCTGGCGATCGAGGTAGGGGGTGCCCACCTCCACCAGCTCCATGCCGCATTCACGGCTGAGGAACCGGGCCAGGGGAATCTCCATCTGGGAATCGGGCAGCAGGAACAGCCGCTTGCCGGCGAGCACCTGCCGATGGGGGGCCAGGGCCAGGCGGCCCCGCTCCACGAGGGGGTCGAGCACCGTGGCGAAGCGGTCGGCGGGCACGCCGAAGGCGGTGGCGGCGGCGGCCATCCAGTCGCGGCTGCCCTCCACGCCGAAGGGATAGGGAGCGCTCAGCAGGGTGGCGCCCCGGTGTTGCAGGGCCCGGGCCGTGGCGCTCAGGAAGGGCTGGGCGAGCAGCACCCGCGTCCCCTTGCCAACGGGGGGCAGATCGGTGGAGCGGCGGGGCGGCAGGCTGCGGACCGTGGGGATGCCCAGCCGCTCGAAGATCAGCCGGAAGCGATCCTCCACCACATCGGCCAGGGTGCCCACGATCAGCAGCTGCTCCTCGTCGGAGCTGGGCAGCAGGGGGAGCATGGCCAGCAGGGCGTTGTCCTCCCCCTGGGTGAAGGTGGTCTCGATGCCGCTGCCGGAATAGTTCAGCACCCGCACCCGGCCCAGCAGCTGGTTGTTGAGCCGCTCCGCCGCTTTGGCCAGGTCGAGCTTGATCACCTCACTAGGACAGGAGCCCACCAGGAAGAGGGTGCGGATCTCGGGCCGGCGCTCCAACAGATCCTTCACCAGACGGTCGAGTTCCTCGTTGGCATCCGCCAGGCCCGCCAGGTCCCGTTCGCCGAGGATCGCCGTGCCGAAACGGGGCTCCGCGAAGATCATCACCCCGGCCGCCGACTGGATCAGGTGGGCGCAGGTGCGCGAGCCCACCACCAGGAAAAAGGCGTCAGGCATGCGGCGGTGCAGCCAGACAATGGACGTGAGGCCGCAGAAGACTTCCCGCTGGCCGCTCTGCTTGAGGATGTCCGGGGGAGAAGGCTGAACCGGTGGAGCGGACACACCCATGGAGGGGATCGCCAGGTAGGGAGCTTCCATGGATTAGCGGGGCGGATGGGGTCCGCGGCCGACTGCGTTACATCTTTTCGGGATCGTGTCCGGATTCCAGCGCTCAGAGGCGGCGGCGGAAACCCTCACTGAAACCCACGCTGCGATCGTCGCGATCCCCATCGGCGCTCCGGCTGAGCCTCCAGACGTTGCGCCCCAGGCGACGGGCCGTGAGTCCACCCCGCTCGACCACAGGTGCCCCAGGCCGGGCCCCCATCAGCTGGGCCACCTCCGCGGTGCTCAGGGGGGCGCCGGTGCGGATGGCCAGGTCGGTGGTCTCGAGCCGCTGGCGAAGGCCGGCCAGATCGACCGGGTGGTCCGCTTCGCCGGGCTCCTTCCAGTCGGCGAAGCCGTGGGCGCCGACGCTGCCCATGCGCCGCATCAGACCGAGGCCGATGAAGGCGAGGGCCTGCTCCGGTCGCACCCCCTCATCCAGCGCCCGGGTGATCCATTCAGAGACGGTGTCCTGATCCAGGGAGGGACGCAGCGGATGGGTCTCACCCGTCACCCCGGTGGCCGGGGATCCGCTGGAGGGAGAAGGGGCGGAAGCGGTGCGCCGGGTGGTCATGGTCGCGCCTGTGAAGGATGTACCGGAAGGTATCGGTTGGCTTCGGTCCTGCAAGGGTCCCCGGGCTCTGAAGCCCGCCTACAGCACAATCAATTCAGGACTGATCCTTCCCCCCATGGCGTGCACTGCCGAGTGCCTCCATTCAGTGCCTCCCCGTTGTCACCATGGACCGTTCTCTCCATCGGCCCTGCGAACATTCCCCCCTCCCAGGCCCGGTTTGAAACGCCATCAACCCAGGGGAAGCCGATAGAGATCGCACCCGGTGTGTGGTAGGTGGGGCTGAGGCTGGCCAACGACCATTTCCAGTGCCACACCTATTGCATCGCCAACGGCTCAGACGGGGTGCTGATCGATCCGGGCTCACCGCTCACCATCGAAGGGACCCCGACATCTGTGCCGCCCTGCCCAGGCTGTTGGAGGTTCTGAAACGCCCTGACGTGCAGGTGGTGACGCAGTGGCAGGCCAATACCCTGATCCATCACTACGGCCAAGGGGTTTCCACCAACCTGGTGGAGCAGCACAGCTGGTGCCTGCCCCTGCAAGGGGATCGCCACCCGGCACGGCCACCTCATCCCCGCCACCATCGTTGATGAGGTGTTCAGCGCCCTGGGCGCCATGGACTGCGGCGTCTACTGCCTCGCCGATGCGGACACGGACCTGAAGCGCCTGCTCCACATCGCCGAACCCCGACTGGCACCACATCTGCCTGCTGGGCCGTCCCGCCATGGTGCTGGCCCTGCGGGGCGATGGCACGGAGCAGCCCTTTGATCCCGACATGGAGCGGAGGCTGAGGGACTTCGCCGAATCCATGCGCCCCTGGGTGGACAACCTTCTGCAGGATCAATGGGACGCGAAGGAGAAGGCCGCCCTCAACACCGCGGCTTTCTCCGATTCGCTCGGGGACTGGCCAACCGGCGGGCCCTTGAAGCGGAGAAGCTGGCGGGAAGCTATTCCCTGATTGAACTGGATCTCGAGGGGCATGCCCCCAAGGGCCGCCTCTCCGTCAGCCTGGGGGTGAGCACCCAGTCACCCCAGTTGACATCTGACTTCTCCCAGGTGATGGGGCTGGCCGATCAGGCGCCCTATGCCGCCAAAGGAGCCGGCCGTGACCGGGTCAGTGCCGCCGACAGTCCTGCCGCGGGCAGCCGCCAGGACGGAGCACCCCCGGGGGCGAACCACCCGGGAGTACCCTCCAGATCCGGCCTGTCCTTTACGGCGGCCAGGGATCCCGGCGCTTCAACGACCCCGGTGATCGCAACGACCGACCATTCCGGGAGTAGGCGCCTGGCGCCGTGATGGATCCGCAGACTGCCCGTTCCTTCCTTCGCGACGACCGGTCGGACGCCAGGAGACGGGCAGCGAGCCTGCGCATCACCGGCACCGATGTGAGCGGCGAGGCCTCCGGGGCCAGCTGCGTGATCACCACCGACAGCGAAGG
Source organism: uncultured cyanobacterium (assembly GCA_903917565.1). GTDB lineage: Bacteria > Cyanobacteriota > Cyanobacteriia > PCC-6307 > Cyanobiaceae > Cyanobium. Next base: position 100,941 of record CAIXBB010000005.1, read on the forward strand.
CCGGCGCCTGGAGCGCCAGTCCAGCCACGTGCAGTCGATCGAACTGCGCACCTACGTCTTCCTGGATTCCCTCCAGCCCCAGCTGGCGTCCTACATGGGCACGGTGTCCCATGGCTTCCTGCCGATCCCCGGCGATGCCTGCCTCTGGCTGGAGGTGTCGCCGGGGATGGCGGTGCACCGGGTCACCGACATCGCCCTGAAGGCCAGCACGGTGCGACTCGGCCAGATGGTGGTGGAGCGGGCCTTCGGCTCCCTGGCGCTTTACCACCGGGATCAGAGCAACGTGCTCCACTCCGGTGACGTGGTGCTGGAGGCCATCGGCAGCCGGGTGGAGCTGCGCAGCCGCTGTGAGGTCACCTGGACCGAGATCATCCGGGCGATCACACCCGACCATGCCGTGCTGATCAACCGCCAGAACCGCCGCGGCTCGATGATCCAGGCCGGCATGAGCATGTTCATCCTCGAGACCGAGCCCGCCGGCTACGTGCTGATCGCCGCCAACGAAGCGGAGAAGGGCTCCAACATCACCGTGGTCGACGTCAAGGCCGTCGGAGCCTTCGGCCGCCTCACCCTGGCCGGCAAGGAGGGCGACGTGGAGGAGGCAGCCGCCGCTGCGATGCGCGCCGTGGCCCAGATCAACGCCGGCTCCAGGGCCTGATCGCTTCCGGGGCCGCTCAGTCCAGGCCCAGCAGACGTTTCAGATCCGGTGCCATCGCCCTGGCGGCTTTGCCGCGGCTGCCCAGGCGGCTCCTGAGATGCTCCCCCATGGCGGCATAGCTGCAACCGGCTTCGCGCACATGGAAGATCGGGTCATAGCCGCCGCCGTGGCCCGAGGGCTCCCGCAGGATCAGGCCACGACAGATCCCCTCCGACTCCAGCACCACCGCACCGGATGGATCGGCCAGGGCCATGGCGCTCACGAATACGCCACCGCGGTAGAGGGAGTCACCCAGCTCCCGCAGCAGCCGGTGGATCCGCTCGTGGTCGGTGGGGGCGTAGCGGGCCGAATGCAGTCCGGGACGGCCATCGAGGGCATCCACCTCCAGGCCCGAATCGTCGGCCAGCGACCAGCAGCCGGTGAGGGCCGCCACGGTGGAGGCCTTCAGGCGCGCATTCTCCGCATAGGTGAGGCCTGTCTCCTCGATCTCCAGATCCTTCGGCTGCCGCCTGACCTCCAGATCCGCCGCTGCAAGCATGGCCGTGATCTCGGCCACCTTGTGGGGATTGCCGCTGGCGATCACCAGCACAGGCTGGGAAGGGGGGAGGGACAAACCGGGCCCACGGGGGGCCCCATTGTGGTGCAGAAAGGTGGGCTGGGCGGTGGAGGGGCGGGGCAGGACGGGTTGAACATTCCACCCCCGGAGAACTCCAGGGTTCCTGCCCCGGCCGGACGATAGGGAATTCGCCACCGATCGGACGAAACGGGGGCAACGTTGCGCGACCGGTGACGGTCGCCAGACGGTTTCGCCCCTAGGTTGCCTCCACCCACTGGGCCCCGGAGGGCGATGCAGTCGAGCCTGGTCCTACAGAACCTGCTCTCCGCGCCGGTGCTGTTCTTCTTCCTGGGCATCCTCGGCGTGCTGGTGGGCTCCGACCTGGAGATCCCCTCCCCGCTGCCCAAACTGTTCTCCCTCTACCTGCTGCTGGCCATCGGCTTCAAGGGCGGCATGGAGCTGGCCCACAGCGGCCTCGGCCCCCAGGTGCTGCTGACGATCGGGGCGGCGGTGACGATGTCACTGCTGGTGCCGCTGACCAGCTTCCTGCTGTTGCGTCTGCGCCTGGATGGCTACAACGCCGCCGCCATCGCGGCCTCCTACGGCTCCATCAGTGCTGTCACCTTCATCACCGCCGAGAGCTTCCTCAATGTCCTCGAGGTGAACTTCGACGGCTTCATGGTGGCGGCCCTGGCTCTGATGGAATCGCCGGCGATCGTGGTGGGGGTGATCCTGGCCAAACTCTCGGCCCCTGCAGACGATGTGGAGACCCCAGGGGATCAGGAGAATGGAGGGGATCAGGAGAATGGAGGCACCAGTCTGCGCTGGCGGGAGGTGCTCCAGGAGGCCTTTCTCAACGGCTCCGTCTATCTGCTGATCGGCAGCCTGGTGATCGGTTACGTGGTGGCCGCCTTCAGCCCGGCGGGGCTGGAGAAGATGGATCCTTTCACCGAAAAACTGTTCTACGGAGCCCTCTGTTTCTTCCTGCTCGACATGGGCATCGTGGCGGCGCAGCGGCTGCGGGACCTGCGGCAGACGGGGGCCTTCCTGATCGGCTTCTCCCTGCTGGCCCCCCCTGTGCACGCCCTGGTGGGGCTGCTGGTGAGCGCCATGCTGGGCCTGGGTCAGGGAAACACCCTGCTGTTCATGGTGCTCTGTGCCAGCGCCTCCTACATCGCCGTGCCGGCGGCCATGCGCATGACCGTCCCCCAGGCCAACCCCAGCCTGTACATCTCCACGGCCCTGGGTCTCACCTTCCCCTTCAATGTGGTGATCGGAATTCCTCTCTACATGGCGCTGACCCGACACTTCATCCCCGTCGGCTGAGCCCGGGCCCACGCCATCCCTCGCCAACCCTCTTCTGCCCCGACACCATGAAACGAATCGATCTGTTTCTCAGCGAACGGGAGTTGAACCGGGTCTGCAAGGCCATCACCGCGGCCGGGGCCAAGGGCTATTCGGTGATGCGGCACGTCACGGGCATGGGGCCGTCCGGGGAGATCTCCGAAGGGATGGACTTCAGCGGGCTGGGGGCCAATGCGCACGTGGTCGTGTTCGTGGAGGACGCCCTGCTGGCGGCCGTGGGCAAGGCCCTGAGGCCCCTGCTGAAGCGCTACGGCGGGGTGGGCTTCGTCTCGAGCGCCGAGCCCCTGTGAGCCGAGGTGCCAGCAGAGATCAAGCAAAGCTTGCTTTTTGTGTTCCACTGATCAGATGCCCTTATCTGCCGATCGCGAAACCTTGATGGCCGCCGGGCTGCCAATCGCTTGACGGAGGGTTTGACGGAGGAGCAAGGTTGCACACGAACATTCCACCCCCCTCCTCCAGGAGCAGGTAATGGCAAACGAAACCATGGGCATCGCCCTCGGCATGATCGAGACACGCGGTCTGGTCCCCGCCATCGAAGCGGCAGACGCCATGACCAAAGCCGCCGAAGTGCGCCTCATCGGTCGCGAATTCGTCGGTGGCGGCTACGTGACCGTCCTGGTGCGGGGTGAAACCGGTGCCGTGAACGCTGCCGTCCGCGCCGGCGCCGATGCCTGCGAGCGCGTGGGTGACGGCCTGGTGGCCGCCCACATCATCGCCCGTCCCCACCGTGAAGTGGAGCCGGCGCTGAACAGCAGCTTCGGCCTGGGATCGAAGGACTGAGCGGTCCCGAAGACCCTCTGATTTTTCATCCGAACCCATCCGAACAATCCCATGAGCAAGAAGTACGACGCCGGGGTCAAGGAGTACCGCGACACTTACTGGACTCCCGATTACGTCCCCCTCGACACCGACCTGCTGGCCTGCTTCAAGTGCACCGGCCAGGAAGGTGTGCCCAAGGAAGAGGTGGCTGCCGCCGTGGCCGCCGAATCCTCCACCGGCACCTGGTCCACTGTGTGGTCCGAGCTCCTCACCGATCTCGACTTCTACAAGGGCCGCTGCTATCGCATCGAAGACGTCCCTGGTGACAAAGAGTCGTTTTACGCCTTCATCGCCTACCCCCTCGACCTGTTCGAGGAAGGATCGGTGACCAACGTGCTCACCTCCCTGGTGGGCAACGTGTTCGGCTTCAAGGCCCTGCGTCACCTGCGTCTGGAAGACATCCGCTTCCCGATGGCCTTCATCAAGACCTGCCCGGGCCCTCCGAACGGCATCTGCGTCGAACGCGACCGGATGAACAAGTACGGCCGTCCCCTGCTGGGTTGCACCATCAAGCCGAAGCTCGGCCTCTCCGGCAAGAACTACGGCCGGGTGGTCTACGAATGCCTCCGCGGTGGCCTCGACTTCACCAAGGACGACGAGAACATCAACTCCCAGCCCTTCCAGCGCTGGCAGAACCGCTTCGAGTTCGTGGCCGAAGCCGTGGAACTTGCCCAGGAGGAGACCGGCGAGAAGAAGGGTCACTACCTCAACTGCACCGCCGCCACTCCTGAGGAGATGTACGAGCGGGCCGAGTTCGCCAAGGAACTCGGACAACCGATCATCATGCACGACTACATCACCGGTGGCTTCACGGCCAACACGGGTCTGTCGAAGTGGTGCCGCAAGAACGGCATGCTGCTGCACATTCACCGGGCCATGCACGCGGTGATCGACCGCCATCCCAAGCACGGCATCCACTTCCGGGTGCTGGCCAAGTGCCTGCGCCTCTCCGGTGGCGACCAGCTGCACACCGGCACCGTGGTGGGCAAGCTCGAAGGTGACCGTCAGACGACGCTCGGCTTCATCGACCAGCTGCGGGAATCCTTCATCCCCGAAGACCGCACCCGCGGCAACTTCTTCGATCAGGACTGGGGTTCGATGCCCGGCGTCTTCGCCGTGGCCTCCGGGGGCATCCACGTGTGGCACATGCCTGCCCTGGTCGCCATCTTCGGTGACGACTCCGTTCTCCAGTTCGGTGGTGGCACCCACGGTCACCCCTGGGGCTCCGCCGCCGGCGCCGCCGCCAACCGGGTGGCCCTCGAAGCCTGCGTCAAGGCCCGCAACGCCGGCCGCGAGATCGAGAAGGAAGGCCGCGACATCCTCATGGAAGCCGCCAAGCACAGCCCCGAGCTGGCCATCGCCCTCGAGACCTGGAAGGAAATCAAGTTCGAGTTCGACACCGTCGACAAACTCGACGTCGGCTGAGCCGACACCCGGTCCCATGCCTTGCCCCCGCTGACCGACGGTTCACCCACCGGTCAGCGGAGCTGGGCTTCCCATCCCATTCCCCTCAAGGATCCCCATGCCCTTCAAGAGCACCGTGGGTGACTATCAAACAGTCGCCACCCTGGAGACCTTCGGCTTCCTCCCGCCGATGACCCAGGACGAGATCTATGACCAGATCGCCTACATCATTGCCCAGGGCTGGAGCCCCCTGGTCGAGCACGTCCACCCCAGCCGCTCCATGGCCACCTACTGGTCGTTCTGGAAGCTGCCCTTCTTCGGTGAGAAGGATCTCGGGGTGATCGTGAACGAACTGGAGTCCTGCCACCGGGCCTATCCGGACCACCACGTCCGCCTCGTGGGCTACGACGCCTACACCCAGAGTCAGGGTGCCTGCTTCGTCGTGTTCGAAGGTCGCTGATCCAGCGTCCGCAACGGATCCCGGCTGCTGCCGGGATCCACCACTTTTGATCATCCATTCACGGGGCGGACATGGCCAGTACCACCAGTCGGGAAGCAGCTCTCGAGCGCCGCAAGGCCCTCACGAACGGCGGCAAGAAAGCCACCGCCCAGTTCATGTCCTCCCCGGGTCGCGTGCGCACGGCAGCCGATGCCAAGCGCAGTCGCACCGAAGCGGTGAGTCCCGCCCCGTCCGCGTCGGCCCCTGCCCCGGCTGCCGAACGCCTCGCCGCCGCCCCCCGTCGGGGTGCCTCCACCTCCCTGACCACCTCCTCCGTGTCCGGCCATCGCAGCAACGCCAAGCCGTTGGCGAACCCCAGCCGGAATCTGGTGCTGGAGCGCCGTGAAGCCCTCTCCCGCCGCGGCAAGCGCGCCGACACCTCCCGCGATCGCACCCGTCAGGAGGTGATGGGCGCCTCCAAACCCACCGCGCCCCCTTCCAGCCCCGTGGTGGCCGCCAGCACCAGCAGTTCCTCCGGCCTGGGGGCCTCCCTGGCGAACCGCAACGCCCGCAACGGCAACGGTGAGCGCCGCGGCGTCGCCAAGCGCACCGCCCAGCACAACCCCAGCCGGGCCATCGTCATGGCCCGCCGCGAGGCCCTCTCCAAACGGGGCAAATCCGCCAGTGCCCCCACCAGCGCCGTCGCCGCCTCGGTGGCACGCCAGTCGAACCCCGACATGAGCAGCCGCGAGCTGGCCCAGAAGGTGCGCGAACTGAAGTGCAAGGTGGGCTCCGCCGGCAGCTCCCGCAGCGGTGGCTCCCGCCCCACCGGCCCCCGGCGCGGCCAGGCCAAGATCGATGCCGCCGCCGATGCCCACTGGAAGGTGGGCGTGAGCGAGACGGTCCGGGGCCAGGTGGTCACCGGCACCCAGGCCAACCGTTCCCTCAAGACCACCGGCAACGAGGCCAGCACCTGCCGGCCGGTGACAGGCACCGAGTACCTGGGCGCCGAGATCTTCCGCACCTTCTGCCAGAGCGATCCCCCTCCGCTCCAGCCCGCCAAGGTGCGGGTGAGCGCCACCTCCCACGGCAACCGGGTCACGGGCAACGAAGTGGGCCGCTCCGAGAAAGTCACCGGCGACGAACCCGGCACCTGCAAGACCATCACCGGCACCGAATACATCTCCGCGAACCAGAGCGCCGCCTGGTGCGGCACCACCAGCCCCTCCCCCCGCAAGGTGGGGCTCACCCGCACCACCGCAGGTCGGCCGGTCTCCGGGGTGATCGTGGAGCGCTCCGAGCGGGTCACCGGCAACGAGCCGGGCGCCAATCGCCAGCTCACCGGCACCCAGTATGTGGGTGACCAATCCGAGGTGCCAGGGCGCGCTCCCACCAAGGTCAGCAGCCTGCATACCCTGCGGGGCACCGGCATCACGGGCACCCACGTGGGCCGCAGTGAGCACGTCACCGGCGACGAGCCGGGCTCCTGCCGCCTGGTCACCGGCGACGAATACATCGGCACCCAGCAATTCGAGCAGTTCTGCGGCACCAAGCCGGCCCCGGAAGCCGCCAAGGTGGGCTTCAGCGTCACCAACAAGGCGATGGTGGTGAGCGGCACCCGCACCGGCCGTTCCGAGAAGGTCACCGGCGATGAACCCGGCACCTGCAAGGCCGTCACCGGCACGCCCTACGCCGGCATGGAGCAGGCCGGCACCTGGTGCTCCTCCGACCGGGTGGCCGAGATCCGCCAGCGCACCCCCGCCCGCATGGGCACCCCGGGACCGCGCCTCAGCGGCCTCCAGCCCGGCATCGGCGGCGTCATGACCGGCGCCGAGCGCGGTGCCTGCGAGGACATCACCGGCACCCCCTACATCGGTGGCGACCAGCTGGCTGAGGCCTGCGGCGCCGCCACCAGCCAGGACGCTGATTTCCCCCAGCCCCTCACCGGACAGCCCTGGCAGCAGTTCAGCGTCCAGTCCCCGGCCCGGGCGGCCCAGACGGCCCAGACCGCCCGCCAGCGGCCCGGTGGAGTCACCGGCAACAGCTACGAGCAGGGCAACCGCATCACCGGCCCCTTCGACATGGCCGCCGACAAGGTGACCGGCACTGAACAGTTCCGCTTCGACCGTCCCGGCCCCGAGCGGGTGCGCCTCCGCCAGCCTGCGGCGGCAGCTCCGGTGACTGTCGATGAGGACGCCCGTCCCACGTCCCGGGTGACCGGCGAAGGCATCTCCGCCGGCCTGAACATCACCGGCGACGACTGGGATCGGGGCAAGCACGTGACCGGCACCGAAGGGGCCTCTGCCCGTCGCCGCAACCCGAGCAGGCTTGGTCCGATGTCGGCGATGCCCGGCTTCCAGAACAAGCGCAACGAGGCCCTGCCCGAGCCCACCAACAAGATCACCGGATCCAGCGGCAGCACCAACTCCGGGTCCCTGATCACGGTCTCCGGCGGAGCCCGGGGCTGATCCCTGATGCCCCGCCGCCCGGCCCCCACGATCCGTCCCCTTGCTCCCAGCGCCCCCCGGCGCCGGCCCGATGCTCCCGGCGGCACCGATCTCTCCCGGCGCCTGGCGGCCGTAAGGCTCGGCCAGGGGGCCTCCGGCCTGCATCCGCTGACGGACAGCGCCGCCAATGCGGCCCTTGAACGCTATGACCGCGGCGTCAAGGACGCCTTCGATCGGATCGTGCCCGTGCTCAAGCAGCTGTCGGCCCTGCAGCACGAGGATGACTTCGTGGAGCGCGCCCAGGCGCTGGCACAGGCGGAGCTGGGTTTCAGCCTGCCGCTGCCGATCCTGGAGAAAGCCTGGGTCAGCCAACTCGACATGCGCAGCCTGTTTGCCTGGTGCGTCTTCGAGACCTACGAACAGACCAGCGACGGCTTCTTCCGCGACGACCCCCTCCACGGCCAGCCGGGCAGTTCGGCTGCGGAGGAGTTCAACGCCTTCCTGCTCTCCTGCGGCTTCCACCTGCTGGATGCCACCCCCTGTGCCGACGGCCGCCTGGCCCATGCCTTCGCCTTCGCCCTGCGGCTGCCCTTCAGCTCGGTGCGCCGCAGGCCCCATGCCGGTGCCCTGTTCGATGTGGAGAACACGGTCAACCGCTGGGTCAAGACCGAGCATCGCCGCTACCGGGAGGGCGTTCCCAACTCCGCCCACGACGACACCCGTTACCTGAAGGTGGTGCTGTACCACTTCAGTTCCCTCGATCCGTCCCACGAGGGCTGCGCCGCCCATGGCAGTGACGACGCCCTGGCGGCCAGCTGCGGGCGACAACGGCTGATGGAGTTTCAGCAGGCGGTGGAGAACAGCTTCTGCTGCGGCGCCTCCGTCGACCTGCTGCTGCTGGGGATCGACACCGATACCGACGCCATCCGGGTGCACGTGCCAGGCATGGACGGCAGCACCCGTCTGGATCACTGGCTCGATGCCGCCACGGTCTACGAGGCGACACGCCACCTTCACCCCGAGGAGGCCAGGCGCCGGATCGTTGAATTGACGACGGCGGCGGCGGCCAGCACCCCCGATCCCGGCATGGTGCGCCTGATCGCCAGGCTGCTGGAGCACAACATCTCCCAGATTGACTATGTGCGCCAGTACCACCACGGCCACTACGCCGATGCCGGCCATGCCGAGCGCTTCATCGGCGTGGGGATCGGCTTCAAGGAGATCCACCTGCGCAACCTCACCTACTTCGCCTACATGGACACCGTTGAGGAAGGGGCGCCGGACATGGACGTGGGGGTGAAGATCTTCAAGGGGCTGAACGTCTCCCGAGGCCTGCCGGTGCCCGTGGTGGTGCGCTTCGACTACAACGGCAAGGTGCCGGGAGCCCGGGAGCGGGCGGTGCGCCATGCCCACCGGGTACAGGAAGCGATCGAGAACCGTTACCCCGAGCTTTTTTCCCAGGGCCTGCTGCATGCCCTCCTCACCGTGCGCGACCAGGAACGGCACACCCCCGCCGAGGCGGTAGGTTCCAGCATCAGCCTCACCACCGCAGGAGGGCACTGACCATGTTGATCTGCCAAGTGGTCAAACCCCTCGTCTCGACCAATCGCATCCCCGATTTCGAGCACAAGCATCTCCAGGTGGTTCAGGACGGCAGCACCCAGAAGGTGGCCGTCGACGCGGTGGGCTGCATCCCGGGCGACTGGGTGATCTGCGTGGGCAGCTCGGCGGCCCGGGAAGCGGCAGGAAGCAAGTCCTATCCGAGCGATCTCACGATCGTAGGGATCATCGACCACTGGGATCCCGACGCCGGCAAGGCCAGCCCGCCTCCGAGCAACACGCCCTCCACCCAGGGAGGTGCCGCCTGATGGAGATCATGCAGGTCACCGGTTCCCTGGTCTGCTCCCAGCGGGTCCCCGGCCTGGAGCACTGGAACCTGCGGGTGCTGCGCAGCACCAAGGGCAAGCTCAGCGTTGCGGTGGATCCCGTTGGCGCCTCACCCGGCAACTGGGTGTTCACCGCCAGCGGTTCGGCCGCCCGCTTCGCCAGCGGCAACCCGGAGACGCACACCGATCTCACGATCGGCGGCATCATCGATTTCTGGGAGCCAGACGGGTAAGCGCCGGGGGGTACCGCCTCCGGGCGGCCTGCCTCCTTTCGATCGCCTCCATTCCAGTTCCTCCTCCCCGCGCCCGTCCCATGGCCAGCCGCACCCCCCGCACCGGTCCTGACGCCACTCCCATCCCGGCCACTCCCACGCAGCCGGCGGCCGTTCCACCGGCCGTGGCCCCTCCCACCGGGGGGCCAGCCGGCGGCGGCAGCCCACCGGCCCTGCCACCGGCGGGAGAGGCCAAATCGGTGGCCAACAAACCGGCGGCCGCCACCAGGGCCCCACGGGCGGCCCGCTCCACCGCGCCGGCCCGCCAGCCGCGCCGGACCCCCGCCACCACCGCCCGCTCCAGCGCCTCCAGCCCCAGCCGCCGCGGCAGCGGTGGCGCCGGCACCCCACCCACGACCCCCACTCCCCGTACCCCCCCCATGGCCCCCACCATCCACGGCATCGCCCTCGGTCTGATCGAAACCCGTGGCCTGGTGCCGGCGATCGAGGCGGCGGACGCCATGACCAAAGCAGCGGAAGTCACCCTGATCGCCCGTGAGTTCGTCGGCGGCGGCTACGTCACCGTCATGGTGCGCGGGGAAACCGGTGCCGTGAACGCGGCCGTGAGGGCCGGCGCCGATGCCTGCGAGCGGGTGGGCGACGGTCTGGTGGCCGCCCACATCATCGCCCGTCCCCACAGCGAGTTGGAGCCGGCCCTGGCGGCCTCCGGCGTCGGCCGCAGGGGCTGAGCTCCATGGACGCCGCCCATCCGCGCGTCCTCGGCTACCTGGGCCGCGCGTTGAGTCTCGAGCTGTCCGCCGTGCAGCAGTACATGACCCAGGCCTCCCTCGTGGAGCTCTGGGGCGAGGCCGACGCCGCCGAACATTTCCGCCAGGAGACGGTCGAGGAGATGCGCCACGCCGAACGGCTGGTGCAGCGCATGCTCCAGCTCGGGGTGGCACCTGCCGCTTCCCAGCTGCGGCCGGTGAGCCACGCCGCCGATCTGGAAGGTCTGCTGCGCCTCGATACGGTCCTGGAGCAGGATCTGATCCAGCTCTACGCCGAAGCGATGCGCTTCTGCCTGCTGATCGGCGATGGCAACAATGAAGCCTTCTTCCGCGCGCTGCGGGACGAAGAACAGGACCATGGGGAAGCGCTCGCGGCTTGGCTTGACCGCCTGGGCACCGCCCAGTCCAGGTCCCTGCAAAGGGCCACCTTCTGACGTCCCTCCCCCCCTTGCCGGACACCTTCCCCCTGTCGATCCAGCTCAGCTGGTTGATCCCCCTCTACGGGTTCAGCGGCATGGTTCTGTCGCTGCCCTGGGCGACGGGCTGGGTCCAACGCAACGGGCCCAGGCCGGCGGCCTATCTCAACCTTCTGGTCACCCTGCTGGCGGTGCTGCACGGCAGCCTCGTGCTGCGCGCCGTGCTGGCCCTCGGCCCCCAGCACCTCGACATCGCCTGGTTCTCGGCAGCGGATCTGGACCTGCGCATCGGCTTCGATCTCTCCCTCACCAACCTGGCGGCCCTGGAGCTGGTCACCTTCATGAGCCTGGTGGGGCAGGTGTTCGCCCTGGGCTATCTCGACAAGGAATGGTCCCTGGCCCGCTTTTACGCCCTGGTGGGGTTCTTCGAAGGAGCCATGGCCGGGGTGGTGCTGAGCAGCAACCTGTTCATGAGCTATTTCCTGCTGGAGATGCTCACCCTCTCCACCTATCTGCTGGTGGGTTTCTGGTACGCCCAGCCCCTGGTGGTGACCGCCGCCCGCGATGCCTTCCTCACCAAGCGGGTGGGGGATGTGCTGCTGCTGATGGGCGTGGTGACGCTCTCGGCCATGGCCGGATCACTGGAATTCAACGATCTCTACGCCTGGTCTGCAAAACAGACCCTGCCCGCTCTGGGGGCCACCCTGCTGGGCCTGGGGCTGATCGCCGGGCCGATGGGCAAATGCGCCCAGTTCCCGATGCACCTCTGGCTGGATGAAGCCATGGAGGGTCCGAACCCGGCCTCGATCCTGCGCAATTCCGTGGTGGTCACCTGCGGCGCCGTGGTGCTGCTGAAGGTGATGCCGCTGCTGCTGGTCTCCCCGGTGGCCATCGATGTGCTGCTGGCGGTGGGCACCATCAGCGCGGTGGGCGGGGCCCTGGTGGCCATCTCCCAGGTCGATCTGAAGCGGGCCTGCTCCTACTCCACCACCTCCTATCTGGGGCTGGTGTTCGTGGCCATCGCCCTGCAGCAGCCCTTCATCGCCCTGTTGCTGCTCTTTTCCCATGCCCTGGCCAAGGCGGTGCTGTTCATGAGCGTGGGCAGCGTCATCGCCACCACCAATTGCCAGGACCTCACCGAACTGGGCGGCCTGGGGTCCAGGATGCCCGCGACCACCACCGGATTCCTGGTGGGGGCGGCCGGTCTCACCGGCCTGCTTCCCCTGGGCTGCTTCTGGAGCTTCGGCCTGATGGTGGAGGGCCTGACCTCCAGGGCCCCGTTCTTCGCCGCCGTCGTGCTGCTCACCAACGGCCTGACGGCCCTGAACTTCACCAGGGTCTACCGCCAGGTGTTCATGGGGTCCCCCCACCCCAAGACCCGCCGCACTCCCGAGGTGAACTGGCTGATGGCCCTGCCGATGGTGACCGTGTCTGTGCTGGTGCTGGTGACGCCCCTGGTGATGGCCCGCATCGACAGGGTTCCCGGCATCGGTGCTTTCTCGAGTGTCACGGCCCTGGCGCTGGTGGGCAGCGGCCTGGCCGGCCTGCTGGCCGGCCGCCTGATCCCCCTCGACACCTTCTGGTCCCGCTCCGTGCTGGGGCCCCTGCGCGTCCTGCAGGACCTGCTCGCCTTCGACTTCTACACCGACAGGATCTACCGGGCCACGATCGTGGCCTTCGTGGCCGGCATGGCCAGGATCACCAACGGCTTCGACCAGCTGGTGGTGAACGGGCTGGTCAACCGCCTCGCAGACGTCTCGATGGCCTCGGCCGAAAGCCTCAAGCTGGGGGTGAGCGGCCGTCTGCAGTCCTACGTCTTCACCGTGGTGGCGGCGATCGTGCTGCTGGTGGGCAGCCTCTCCTGGCTGGGGGGCTGATCCGGAACCATGCTGAGCGCCCTGCTGCTGATTCCCTTCGCCGGTGGCCTCGGCCTGCTCTTCTGGCCGGGCGAGCTGTCCACTGAGCGCATCCGCCGTGCCGGCCTCGCTCTGCTGGTTCTGCAGTTGCTCTGGAGCCTGCGGGTGCTGCTGGCCTTCGACACCACCAATCCGGGCCTGCAGTTGCAGGAGTCTTTCGCCTGGGTGGACAGCATCGGCCTGGATTACCGGTTGGGGGTCGATGGCCTGGCCATGCCCCTGGTGCTGATCAACGCCGCCCTCACCCTGGTGTCGGCGATCTGCACCCGCGACCTCAGCCAGCGGCCTCGCCTCTACTTCGCCCTGCTGCTGGGGATCAGCGGAGCGGTGAACGGGGCCTTCCTTTCGGAGAACCTGCTGCTGTTCTTTCTCTTCTATGAGCTGGAGCTGATCCCCCTCTGGCTGCTGATCTCCATCTGGGGCGGCGCCAACCGGGGCTATGCGGCCACCAAGTTTCTGATCTTCACCGCCGTCTCCGGGGTGCTGATTCTGGGCGCCTTTCTGGGCCTCTCGCTGTTCACCGGCCAGGTCGATTTCGGCATCCACATAGTGACCACGGCCCAGCTGGGGATGGGCACCCAGCTGGCCCTGCTGGGGGCGCTTCTGATCGGCTTCGCCATCAAGATCCCCCTGGTGCCCTTCCACACCTGGCTCCCCGATGCCCACACCGAGGCCTCCACGCCAGTGTCGGTGCTGCTGGCGGGTGTGCTGCTCAAACTGGGCACCTACGGCCTGCTGCGCTTCTGCCTGGGGATGTTCCCGGAGGCCTGGGCCCTGCTCGCGCCCGCTCTGGCGGGCTGGGCGGCGGTGTCGGTGCTGTATGGCTCCCTGGCGGCCATCGCCCAGCGGGACATGAAGAGGATGGTGGCCTACAGCTCGGTGGGGCACATGGGCTACATCCTGCTGGCGGCGGCGGCAGCCACCCCCGTGAGCCTGCTCGGGGCCGTCTTCCAGATGGTCAGCCACGGCCTGATTTCAGCCCTGCTGTTCCTGTTGGTGGGGGTGGTCTACCGCAAGACCCGCACCCGGGACCTGGAGGTGCTGCGCGGCCTGCTCAACCCCGAGCGGGGCCTGCCCTTCACCGGCACCCTGATGATCCTCGGGGTGATGGCCAGTGCGGGCATGCCAGGCATGGCGGGCTTCATCTCCGAATTCCTGGTGTTCCGCGGCAGCCTCGGCGCCTTCCCCCTGGCCACCCTGCTGTGCATGGTGGGCTCCGGCCTCACGGCGGTGTACTTCCTGCTGCTGGTGAACCGGGCCTTCTTCGGTCGGCTGGCGGTGACCCCGCCCAGCGGCGATCCGGTGGCGGACTCCCGCCTGGAGGTGCGCCTGCCGGGCGTGGCCCTGCGCGAAACCCTGCCCGCCCTCGCTTTGGCCAGTGGCGTGGTGGGCCTGGGGGTGCTGCCCTGGGGACTGGGCCGGCTCAGTGAACAGGCCACCACCGCCATGGCCCAGTTGCCGTCCCTGCTGGCGGCCCTCCAGGGCGGTGGGCTGGTGTCATGAGACCGATCCCCCGTTCCCCCAAACCGCCCCTCACCTACGGCGGCGGCCTGCCCTCCAGCAACGATCTGGTGGAGACGCTGCTGGCCGGACGCACCCTGCTGGCCGACACCCCCGACCACCTTTCTCAGGTGGTGGACGTGCTGGAGAGCTACGGGGAGGTGCTGGATGCCTACAGCATCAATCTGATCTACCAGGCCGAGAAGCAGTTCCTGAATCCCTTCCCGGTGTTCCGCTTTCTCGATGGCGACCACAGCCCGGCGAAGATCTGGCGCCACCTCCAGCACGACCGGATCAATTTCGAATATGCGGAGTACTGCCAGAAGTCGATGCTCTGGCACGGCACCGGTGGCCTCGATGCCTACCTCGACAGTGAGGCCTTCGCGGCCGACTGCGCCGCCATCGTGGCCCGCAAGACCCGCCGCGACCCCCTGCTGGCGGTCCTCAACCCCCTGTTTCCGCAGTTCCTGAGCGAACTGATCCGCTCGGCGGCCACCACCCATGCCCTCGGCCAGTTCTGGCGGGTGATGAGTGATCTGTTCATTGATCTGGCCCGGGCCGAGCGGGACGGGCGGGTGGGCTCGATCGCCGCGGTGGTCACCTTCCTGAAAGAAGGCCTGGTGGCGGCGGCCGGGGCAGCGATCACCTATGCCGTGGAGATCGGTGACACCCGGCTCTGGGTGCTGCCCCCCGAGGCGGGCCTCACCTTCCTGATGGATGTGGCCGTTCCCTATGTGGAGGCGGTGTTCCTGCGCGGCACCCCGTTCCTGGGCACCGTGTCCTTCAACGCCCAGGCCCAGCAGATCTCCCCCGACCAGGCCCAGTTCATGTACGGCGCCCTCTATGCCGACCCCCTGCCCACCATGGGCTCGGGGATCCCGCCCAGCCTGCTGATGCAGGACATGTACCGCCACCTGCCCGACCGCCTCCACCGGACGTACCGGGCCGGCATCCGCGGTGCCGGCGACGTGCGGGTGAAGATCTGCATGACCTTCCAGAAGGCGATGTTCTGCGTCACCAACGCGGCGATCGCCGGCACCTTCCCCCATCCGCTCGGCAGCGACGTCCCGGCGGAGCAGGCGGCCAACCGGGCCCACGCCGCCGCCTGGGCCGCCCGCCTCTGCGTGGCCCGCACCGACTGTCTCGACGATCCTGGCTGATCTAGGGTCGGGTCCATGGACCAGCCTTGGACCCGACGGCCACGACCCGATCGGCTCGAGCGCCGCATCGAGTTTGACGACTACGAAGCCACCCGCACGTTCCTGGAGCGCCTGAACGGGCTATCGGAGCAGGAGGGCCGCTTCCCTGACATCAGCTTCGGGCGCACCTACGTGAACCTCACGGTGCGCGCAGAAGCAGATGAGGACGCCATCGGCGAACCGGAGGAAACCCTTGCCAGGGCCATCGATGGGCTTCTCTAGCGACGACGCTGCCGATGGGGCTGGGGCGGCCCCGTCCCAGGGGTCGACGCTGGTGGACCTGCGGGCGGCCTACGACGCCGCTGGCATCAAGGAGGTGCTCGACCAGCTCGACCGGGAACTGATCGGCCTGCGCCCGGTGAAGGCCCGGATCCGGGAGATCGCGGCCCTGCTGGTGATCAACCGGGCCCGCACCCAGGTGGGGCTCGACACGGCACCCCCCAGCCTGCACATGTCGTTCACCGGCCGGCCCGGCACCGGCAAGACGACGGTGGCGGAGCGCATGTCGAAGATCCTGCACGGGCTCGGCTACGTCCGCAAGGGCCATGTGGTGGCGGCCACCCGCGATGATCTGGTGGGCCAGTACATCGGCCACACCGCCCCCAAGACCAGGGAGATGCTGAAGAAGGCGATGGGCGGTGTGCTGTTCATCGATGAGGCCTACTACCTCTACAGA
Source organism: uncultured cyanobacterium (assembly GCA_903917565.1). GTDB lineage: Bacteria > Cyanobacteriota > Cyanobacteriia > PCC-6307 > Cyanobiaceae > Cyanobium. Next base: position 117,222 of record CAIXBB010000005.1, read on the forward strand.
CCCGAGAACGAGCGGGACTACGGCTCCGAAGCGATCGAGATTCTGCTGCAGGTGATGGAGAACAACCGCAACGATCTGGTGGTGATCTTCGCCGGCTACAAGGAGCGGATGGACATCTTCTACCAGAGCAACCCCGGCCTCTCCTCACGGGTGGCCAACCACATCGACTTTCCCGACTACTCCGCCCCTGAGCTTCTGGCGATCGCCCAGCTGATCCTGGCGGCGGAAAACTACCGCTTCAGCCCGGAGGCGGGCGCGGCCTTCGCCGAGTACATCCAGCGCCGCATGCAGCTGCCCTTCTTCGCCAATGCCCGCTCGATCCGCAACGCCATCGACCGGGCCCGCATGCGCCAGGCCAACCGGCTGTTCAGCGGCATGGGCCAGGCCCTCACCAAGACGGACCTGATGACGATCGAAGCCGACGACATCACCGCCAGCAGGGTGTTCCACGGGGAAGTGGAAGGGTTGGATCCGGCCCAGCCCCTCTCCGGCGCCGGCTGAGGCTCAGCGGCGCTGGCGACAGGCGATCTGCAGCAGGTCCCGCACCTGCTGGACGCGACGCGCCAGGGCGGGATCGCTGGTGAGCCGTTTCTCCACCTGCTCCACCGCATACATCACGGTGGAGTGATCCTTGCCGCCGAAGGCTTCGCCGATGCGGGGCAGGGAAAGGTTGGTGTTCTGGCGCATCAGGTACATCCCCACCTGCCGTGACTGGCTGACGGCCCGCTTGCGGCTGGGGCTGAGCATCTCGTCGATCCGCACCTCAAACACCTCGGCCACCTTCTCCAGCACCTGCTGGGGAGTGACTGCCACCTCATTGCCGACCGGATCGAGCATGGGCGCCAGCGATTCGACGGTCATCGGCAGGCCCGTGATCGAGGCGAAGGCCACGGCCCGGGTGAGGGCACCTTCGAGTTCACGGATGTTGGAGGTGAAGCGCCCGGCGATGTACTGGATCAGTTCCCGGGGCAGGGCCACCTGCTCGGCCTCCGCCTTCTTGTGCAGGATCGCCATCCGCGTCTCGAGATCGGGGATCTGGATGTCGGCGATCAGTCCCATCGAAAAACGGGAAATCAGTCGCTCCTGGAGCTTGGGAATCTGGCTGGGGGGCCGGTCGCTGGCGATCACGATCTGACGGCCGGCCTCGTGGAGGGCGTTGAAGGTGTGGAAGAACTCCTCCTGGGTGTACTCCTTGCCCTCGATGAACTGGATATCGTCCACCAGGATCAGGTCGGCGGCCCGGTAGCGATCGCGGAAGGCCTGCATCCCGTCCTTGCGGATCGCCTGGATCAGGTCATTGGTGAAGGTCTCGGTGGAGACATAAAACACCCGGGCGTCCGGATCGATCTCCAGCCGGTAGTGGCCGATGGCCTGCATCAGGTGGGTCTTGCCCAGCCCCACACCGCCGCAGATGAACAGGGGATTGAACTCCCGGCCGGGGGCCTCGGCCACCGCCAGGGAGGCGGCATGGGCCATGCGGCTGTTGGCTCCGACCACGAAGCGGTTGAACACGTAACGGGTGTTCAGGGCCGCCCCGGAGCGCAGGGGGCCAGGCACCGTCCTGGCGCCCTGCGCCGAAGCCATTGCCGGACGCACGGGGGCCTCGACCGCCGGCACAGGGAACGTGCCGGTGGTCTCGCCGACGACCTCCAGGGGCCCGGCCAGGGGCTCGGCATCCGGGGCCACCTCCACCTCCACCCGCACCTGGCGACCGGCGTGCTCGCTGGCCACCGCGGCGATCATCACCAGGTAGTTCTTGCGCAGCCAGCCGCAGGCGAAGCTGTTGGGGGCCTCGAGGCGCAGCACGCCGTCGGCGAAGTCGCGGCAGCGGGCCTGACGGATCCAGGTCTCGTAGGTCGGTTTGCTGAGCCTGCCCTGAAGATCCTGGCTCACCCGGTGCCACAGCTGATCACCCTGCTGCACCAGGAGCCCACGACGCGATGGCCGAATATAGGCATCCCGGGCCCTGTGATTCGTCTTTAATGAATCCTTCAGCGACGCCCGTCCCCCTCCGATGGTCCAGCCCCGTTTCCTGTTCCGCCTCACCCTCCTGGCGGCCACGGCAGGCCTGCTGACCTCCTGCACCGGCACCCGTCTGGCCCTGCCGGGCCTGCGCCAGCCCGAGCAAGCCCCTATCAGCGATGCGGCTCCGGCGCCAACGCTGCAGCCCAGCAGTTCCGTGATCGTGGATGCGGTCGAGAAGGCCGGCCCGGCCGTGGTGCGCATCGACACGGTCAAACGTACCGTGAATCCCCTTGGCGGGATCTTCGGCCGGGGACCGGCCATCCAGCAGCAGCAGGGCCAGGGATCGGGCTTCATCACCCGCTCCGACGGGGTGCTGCTCACCAATGCCCACGTGGTCGAGGGGGCCAACGAGGTGAGCGTGACCCTTCCCGACGGCCGCAGCTTCACCGGCAAGGTGCTGGGGGCCGACCCCCTGACCGACGTGGCCGTGGTGAGAGTGGTGGCCTCCAAGCTGCCGGTCGCCAGCCTCGGCGATTCCAACAAGGTCAGGCCTGGGGAACTGGCGATCGCCATCGGCAACCCCCTCGGCCTCGACAACACGGTGACGGCAGGGATCATCAGCGCCATTCAGCGCACCAACGCCGTGGGTGAGGGCCAGCGCGTGCCCTACATCCAGACCGACGCGGCCGTGAACCCCGGCAACAGCGGCGGACCCCTGATCAACGACCGCGGCCAGGTCATCGGTATCAACACCGCCATCCGCCAGGCGCCCGGGGCCGGCCTGAGCTTCGCGATCCCGATCAACACCGCCCGCCAGATCGCCGCCCAGATCCTCGAGCGCGGCTATGCCAGCCATCCCTACATCGGGGTGCGCCTGCAGGCCCTCACCCCTCAGCTGGCCAAGGAGATCAACGCCACCACCAGCGAATGCCGACTGCCGGAGGTGAATGGCGTGGTGGTGGTGGAGGTGATGGCGAACAGCCCGGCGGCCCGGGGCGGGCTCAGGCCCTGCGACCTGATCGAGAAAGTGGGCGCCAAGGCCGTCCGCAATGCCTCGGAGGTGCAGTTGGCCGTCGACCGGGGCCAGGTGGGCGAGCCGCTCGTCATCTCGGTGCAACGCAACGGTTCCAGGCAGGACCTCACCGTCCGCCCTGCCGAACTCCCGCACGAGGGTTGAGGCCGCCGAGGGGCCGGGGGACCGGACCACCCCAGTTGGTGATGCTGGCCCGCTGGCCGGCACCGGGGCGCTGCAAAAGCCGTCTCGTCCCCGGGGTGGGCAGGGCCAGGGCCGCCGCCATCCAGGCCCGCCTCACCCAGCACGGACTGGCCGCCGCGGCCCAGGCCCGCAGGGCCATGGCTCCTGGCGCTGATGGCCGTGGGACCGGACTTGAGCTGGTGCTGGCGACGAGTGGGCTGGGACCCAGGGCCGCGGTCCGCTGGGGCAGCCTGCTCGGCGTGGACAGGGTGGTGGAGCAGGGGAAAGGCAGCCTGGGGTTGCGGATGCAGCGTCAGATCCTGCGCGGCTGCCGGGAGGGGGCGGCGGCGGTGGTGCTGATCGGCAGTGACCTGCCGGAGCTCGCGGCCGAGGATCTGCTGGAGGCGTTTCGGGCGCTGGAGCACACCGCCCTGGTGCTGGGCCCCGCCGGCGATGGGGGCTACTGGCTGATCGGCCGGCGTCGGGCGACACCCCAGGTGTTCACAGGGATCGACTGGGGCAGCGACCGGGTGCTGGCCCAGACCCTGCGGCTGGCGCTGCAGACCGGCCTGGGCACGGCCTTGCTGGCGGAGCGCCATGATCTCGATCGCCCCGCCGACCTGGCCCACTGGCGATGAGGCCGCCCCTGAGCGTGGTGATCGCGGCCCGCGACGAGGCCCTGGGCCTGCCGTGCCTGCTGGCGGATCTGGCCACGGCACCCGAACTGGTGCGGGAGGTGCTGGTGGTGGATGGGGGCAGCCGGGATGCCACCCCGCGGCTGGCCGCTCTGGCGGGTGCCATGGTCCTCCACGACGGCAGAGGCCGTGGCGGGCAGCTGGCCGCCGGAGTGGCCCGCAGCGCCGGATCCTGGCTGTTGCTGCTCCACGGGGACGTGCGGCTGCCGCCGGGGTGGGCCTCGGCCCTCGCGGTGGCGATCGCCGCCGGCGAGAGCAGCGCCTGGGCCTTCCGGCTGCGCATCGCCGGCGACGACCCGGCCCTGCGCCTGGTGGAGCTGGCGGTGGAGCTGCGCAGCCGCTGGCGCCAGCTGCCCTACGGCGACCAGGGGCTGCTGCTGGGCAGGCGGCTCCATGACGCCGCCGGCGGGGTGGCTCCACTGCCGCTGATGGAGGATCTGGAGTTCGTGCAACGCCTGCGGCGCCAAGCCAGGATCGGCACGCTCTCCCTCGCCCTGCTGGTGAACGGCCGGCGCTGGCAACGGCTGGGGGTGTGGCAGACGGTGCTGGCCAATGCCCGGCTCAGGCGCGCCTGGCGCCACGGAACGCCGGTGGAGCGGCTGGCCGAGCGTTACTACCTCCCCACCGCTCAGGGGGCATACCAGAAGGCACAGCGGCGCTGCAGCGGCTCCAGCTCCCAGCCCTGAGCGGCGTAGAAGCCCACCACGTCGGGGTCGGCGAAGAGGGTCACCCGGTCGACCCCCATGGCCCGCAGCTGCTCGAGCACGTAGTCCATCAACTCCTTGCCCAGGCCGACGCCCTGGTAGCGGGGATGCACCGCCACGTCCCAGACGGTGGCCTCCACCACCCCGTCGCCGGTGCAGCGGGCGAAGCCCACCAGCCGCGGCAACCGGGCGTCATGGCGCCAGAGCCCCACCTGGAGGAGACTGTGCTGGAGGGCTTTGCGCACGCGCCTCACGGGACGGCGGCTCCAGCCGACCGCATCGCAGAGCGCCTCCAGCTCGATCAGGTCGATCGGGCGTGTCTGGCTGAGCACCAGTTCCAGGCTGGGATTGGGGGTGGCACAGAGCCTGTGCCCGGACCCGTAGAGATCGGTCATCAGCGGCAGGGTCTCGGGCACGGCGTGGGGGCTACGCGTTCTGAAGATCCTGACGGATGCAGGCCGGACTGCGGCAGGGTGGAGCCTCCACCCGGCGACCGTCCTGAGCGTCTCCTCCGCCAGCTCCGATTGGCCCCAGGCGGCTCCGGATCCGGCGGCGCCGGGATCCCCCCTGCTGGTGGGCGTGCATGGCTGGCTGCTGGCGGGCCGGCTGTGGCACCCCCTGAGGCGGGAACTGGCGCCGCGCTGGTCGCTGTGGTGCCCCGATCTGCCCGGTTTCGGCGGCACGGAGCGGCCCCGCGGGCTTCAGGCCAGCCTGGCCAGCTACGGCAGCTGGCTGGCCGAAGCCGCGCAACGGGAAGCCGCCGGCAGGCCATTGGTGCTGCTGGGCCACTCCCTGGGGGGAAGCCTTGCGCTGCACGCGGCGCCCCTGCTGGGGGAGCAGCTGCAGGGTCTGGTGCAGATCGCGGTGGGGGGCGGTGTGTTCCAGCCGCGCCCCTTCGCCCGGGTCCGCGGGGGAGGGGCCGCCTTCCTGCGCTGGCGGCCAGTCTGGGCAGCCCAGCTGCCCGGCACAGACGCCATCCGCAGCCCCCTGGTGGCCGACGGCCGCGCCGCTCGGGGGCTGCTGGCCTGCAGCACCAGCCGGGGCGCCGTTCGCCAGCTGCCCAGGCTCGCCGCCGAACTCAAGGTGCCCAGCCTGTGGATCTCCGGCAGCCGTGACCAGGTGATGCAGCCCCGCTACGTGCGCCACCTGGCCGGCTACTGTCCCGCCCACCAGCTGACGATCCTCAACGGGCTTGGGCACCTGCCGATGTGCCAGAAACCCCGCGAGCTGGCTGCCCTGATCGACACCTGGCTGGAGGATGACCTGGGCCTTCAGAGCGTGGCCAGTCCCTTTTCCTGCAGCTCAGCCAGCTGGGCATAGAGCCCCCCCGCAGCGCGCAGCTCGCGGTGGTTGCCCTCCTCGATCACACGACCGCGGCGCAGCACCAGGATGCGGTCGGCGGCTTCGACGGTGGCCAGCCGGTGGGCGATGACGATGGCGGTACGGCCGCTGAGCAAGGTTTCAAGATCCCGTTGCAGGGTGGCCTCCGTGGAAGGATCCATGAAAGCGGTGGCCTCGTCCATCACCAGGACGGAGGGATCGCGGATCGCCACCCGCGCCACGGCCAGCAACTGGCGTTCGCCGGAGGAAAGGTTGCCACCCCGCTCGCGCAGCTCGGTGGCCAGGCCATCCCCCAGCCGGCCCAGCAAAGGAGCGAGGCCGAGATCGCCGCAGAGGCGCTCCAGATCTGCCTCACTGATGGCGGCATCGAGGCGCAGGTTGTCGGCCACGTTGCCGCTGAACAGGAACGTGTCCTGCAGCACCACCCCCAGGCGCCGGCGCAGGGTGGCGATCGGCAGTTCGCGGATGTCGACCCCATCGAGACGGATGGTACCCTGCTGGGGTTCGTAGAGACGACAGAGCAGCCGGATCACGGTGGTCTTGCCTGATCCGGTGGGGCCCACGATCGCCACGTGCTCACCGGGAGCGATGCGGAAGGAGAGATCGGTGAGGATCGGATCGTCGGGGCGGTAGGCGAAGGAGACGTTCTCGAACTCCACCTCCCCGGGGCTGAAGCGTTCCGCACCGGAAAGCACCGCGGCAGGGCTGCGCTGACTGGTGGGCAGATCGGCGATCTCGATCGGCTGCTCGAGCAGCTCTCCGATGCGCTCCACGGCGGTGAGGCCGCCTTGGATCTGGGTGAAGCGCTCCGCCAGCTGGCGCAGGGGATCGAACACCCGCTGGGAGAAGAGGATGAAGGTGGTCAGGGTGCCCAGCCCCATCGCCCCGCCGGTGACCATCGCGCCGCCGAGGGCCAGCACCATCGCCACGGCCGCCAGGGCCACCCACTCGATGAAGGCCGAGATCGAGCTGTCGTAGAAGATCGTGCCGGTGACGGCCTGGCGATAGGCGTCGGTGGTGTGGGAGAAGCGCTGGCCGTTGACGGCCTCACGCCGGAACATCTGCACCACCTCCAGCCCCTGGAGATTCTCCTGGAGGTCGGCGTTGAGCTGGCCCAGTTCCTCCCTCACCCGGTAGTTGGCCTTGCGGTAGCGGCCCTGCAACCAGAGCACCCCGAGGGTCACGGGCACCTGGCTGGCCAGCAGCAGCAGCCCCAGACGCCACTCGATCGACAGCATGGTGAGGCCGATCACCAGCAGGGTGACCAGATCGGAGAGCACCCCCACCGCGCCGCTGCCGAACACCTCCGCCAGGGCATCCACGTCGCTGGTGAGGCGGGTAAGCAGCTTGCCCACAGGCGTGCGGTCGTGGAAGCGGAGCGACAGGGCCATGGCGTGGCGGAACAGGTCGTCGCGAATGCGGGCGGTGAGCCGCTGCCCCACCACCTGCACGTTGTAGGTCTGGGTGCCCTGCAGGGAGAGGCGCAGCAGCACCGCCGCCAGGAGCAGCAGCACCAGCAGCCGCAGGGCCACGGGCACCGGCAGGGGGGCCAGCCAGGGAAGGACCTCCTCGCCCCTGAGCTTGGAGATCACCTGACCCACCAGCAGCGGCTGCACCGAAGCCGCCAGGGCGAGGGGGATCAGCAGCAGCAGGGACAGCAGCAAACGCTTGCGATCCTGACCCAGGTAAGGAAGCAGGCGCCGCAGACGCTGCCCGTCGAGGCGGCTCATCGGGCGGGCACCTGGACGGGCATCTGGACGGTGGCAACTCGCTCGACAAGCCCCTGGAGGGCCCCGTCATCGAGGCGCAGAGCCAGTGGATGGCCGATCAGCCGGGCCGTGCTGGTGAACAGATCCTCGATCGCGACCAGGCCGTTGTCCCGCAGGGTGCGCCCGGTGGCCACCAGGTCGACGATCGCCTCGGACATCCCCGTGATCGGACCGAGTTCCACTGAACCGGTGAGATGGATCAGCTCCACCGGCAGATCCAGCTGTTCGAAGAAGACTTCGGCGCAACGGGTGAACTTGCTGGCCACACGGCAATGGGCCGGCAGGTCGGCGGCCCGGCGGTAGCCGCTGCTCGCCTTGACCGCCACCGCCATGCGGCAGCCACCGAAGCCAAGGTCCACCAGCTGGGCGACAGGCAGCTGGTGCTCCCGCAGGACGTCGTATCCCACCACCCCGAGCTGGGCCTGGCCGTAGGCCACATACACCGGCACATCGGCGTTGCGCACCAACAGGGCCCTGGCCATGCCGCAGCGGCTCGGCACCATCAGCAGGCGGTTGTCCTCCTCGAGAAGGGCGGAGAAATCCAGACCGGCGGCGAGGAAGCGGCGCACCGAATCCTTCAGCAGGGCACCCTTGGCCAGGGCGACGGTGATCGGGGACCGCTGGCTGGCAGTGATCATGGAACCAAGCAGCAACCTGAACTGTAACGATGCCGGATCATGCCCAAGCCCGTTCAGCGACCCCGTTGCAGGTGGTGCTGCTGCCGGTGCTGCGGGACAACTATCTGTTCGTGCTCCACGACGGGCGGCAGGCGGCCGTCGTGGATCCGGCGGTGGCGGCCCCGGTGATCGCCTGGTTGAAGCAGCGAAATCTGGAGCTGGTGGCGGTGCTGCAGACGCACCACCACAGCGATCACATCGGCGGCACCCCCGGGCTGCTGCGGGAATGGCCCCTGGCGGAGGTGGTGGCGTCCATGGCCGACCGGGAGCGGATCCCCTTCCAGACCAGGGGTGTGGCGGGCGGCGATCGTTTCACGCTCCTGGGCCAGCCGGTGGAGGTGCTGGCGGTGCCGGGCCACACCCGCGCCCACCTGGCCTTCCACCTGCCCCTGCAGGGGGAACTTTTCTGCGGCGACACCCTGTTCGCCGGCGGCTGCGGCCGGCTGTTCGAAGGAACCCCCGAGCAGATGCATCACTCCCTGGGGCTGCTGGCCGCCCTGCCGGAGTCGACCCGGGTGTGGTGCGCCCACGAGTACACCGCCTCCAATCTGCGCTGGGCCGCTGCCCAGCAGCCGGGGGATGGGGCCATCGCCGAACGGCTCCGCAACGTGTTGATCGCCCGGGCCCAGGACAGGCCCACCATCCCCAGCAGCATCGGTGAGGAGCGGCGAACCAATCTGTTCCTGCGGGCGGCTGGGGCCCAGGAACTGGCCGCCCTGCGCCTCAGCAAGAATGACTGGTCGGACTGAACGCCACGGCCGGATTGGGGCGGGCAGAGTGTGGGCTTGGGCCATCAATTTGTTGCACAACACCACCGCGCGGCCGTCCTGTCTGCCCGTGCCGCAGCCAAGGTAAGGTCACTTGAATCAATTTTCAGCGGACATGACGCAGACGGCTTCGATCCGATCGGACGATGTCCTGGAGGCCGATGGCTCCATCAAGCTGCGCAAGGTTGTTCTGGCCGGCCGACTCGACATGCTGGGCATGGAAGACATTGCCCTGAAGCTCACCTCGCTGACGGCCATCAAACCTTTGCCGGTGATTCTGGATGTCCGAGATGTCAGTTTTCTGGCCTCCATCGGCATTCGCAGCATCATCTCCAGTGCCCGTGCCCTCGACCAGAAAGGTGGACACCTGGTGATCCTTCTCGGCGACAACGAGCTGGTGAAAGCCACGCTGGAGTCCGCTGGCATCGATGACGTGATTCCCCTGTTCAGCGATGAGGAGCAGGCCGAGCAGGAAGCCCTCTCCTGACAATCCCCCGATGGCTGAGCCCCGGAGCGACGCTCTTACCATTTCGGTGCAGCCCACCCCTCTGGAGATGCGGCGCTGCTCCCTCTGGCTCACCGAGCACTGCCAGAACCAGGCTGTTCCCCCCGAACCCACCGGCAAGCTCGACCTCTGCCTCAACGAGGTGCTGGCCAACCTCATCGACCACGGCGGGGCCTCCGATTTCAGCTGTCCGGTGGATCTGACCCTGGAGCTGGCCGACTGTGGTGATCGGGGCCTGGCCACGCTCACCATCGTCGATGCAGGTCCGGCCTTTGATCCCCTCTCCGTCGACCGCGGGCCCCTGCCACGCACCCTTGCGGAGGCGGAGCCAGGCGGTCTGGGGCTGCTCCTGGTGCGTCGTTTCATGGATGAACGCGCCTACGAGCGGGCCGGGGGCAGGAACGTGCTTAAGCTCGGGATCTACTGGCCGAAAGGACCCTGATCTGGGATGTGCGTCGAGCCCTCACTCTCCCTTGACTCCTCGACCACCGCTTTCCTTCCCTTCCAGGAGATTCCACTCTTTCGGAATGTCAAGCCAGATCAGTTGATGGCAGCTGTGAAACGCTGCGATCTTCTGCCCCTTGCACCAGGCCGTGTGCTGCTCACTCCTGGCCAGACCAACGAGGACATCTTCATCATCCTGGCGGGAACGGTCACGGTTCACCTCGGCGCGGAAGGGTCCAGGGGAAAGGGAATTGTCATTCCCATCGGGCAGTGCATCGGAGAGTTCTCCGCCATTGATGGGATGCCTGCGTCGGCTCTGGTGCGGGCAGAAGACGACGCGGTTGTGCTGAGGATTCCCCAGCAGGTGTTCTGGACGCACATGGTGCTGCTGCCGGGGGTGGCGCGCAACATGATGATTTCCCTTGTGGAGCGCACCCGGCTCACCAATCAGCTGACCCTGGCGGCCCAGCGGGAAGCACTGGAACTCTCCCAGCTCCGCAAGGAACTGGATCTGGCCCGGGACCTGCAGCTGAACATGCTGCCTCCTCAGGGCTGTCTGTTTGCCGAGCATCCGGACATCGAGATCGCCACCCTCATGGAGCCTGCGACCACGGTGGCTGGCGATTTCTTCGATGCCTTTTTCGTCGAAAGGAACAAACTGTTCGTCTGTATCGGGGATGTGTCCGGCCACGGCCTCGGAGCAGCGCTGTTCATGGCTCGCACGGTTGGGCTGCTGAGGATTCTTGCGAACACGGAAACATCCCCGGACGCCGTCCTCCGCCGCCTCAATGAAAGCCTCACGGAGGGGAATGAAGCGTCCCTTTTCGTCACGATGTTCTGTGGCTATCTGGATGTCACTTCCGGCCTGTTCACCTATTCCAATGGTGGCCACTGCCCACCACTGCTGATGCAGCATCGCGAGATCCATCCGATTCCGATGCCAAAGGGCTTGCTGGTCGGTGTGTATCCCGGCCGGACCTACCAAAACCTGACCCTGCAGCTCGAACCCGGAGACCTGCTGATGGTGTACACCGACGGTGTCACCGAAGCGGAGAACATCCAAGGAGAACCCTTCGGTATGCAGGGGTGCCAGCGGCTGCTGGGCGAGGCAGGCCAGGCTCCCCTGAATGGGTTGATCAACGAGCTGCGCCACAGGTTGCGGGGGTTCACCAACAGCAATCACCTTGAAGACGACTGCACCCTGCTGCTGCTGAGGCGCCGGCTGGAGCCCGGCGTCAGGGAGGGGCGTTGACGCTTTCGGCGCTGCGTCCCAGCGGCAGGGTCACCAGTGATCGTCCACCAGGAAACAACAGCGCCGCCTCGCCGGCGCGGAACCGCAGCCGTCCCCTGCATCCGTGGGGGTGGTCCTCCGCCAGGGGCGCCCGCCACCGCAGCCGGTGGTCACCGAGCTGCACCTGGTAAAGCCATTCCCGGCCGAGGAACTCCCGGCCGGTGATCCAGGCCGGCCCCTCCTCTTCCGGCACGAACTCCAGGGCCTGGGGGCGGACCATCACCTCGATGGCCTCCGAACCCTCCGGGGCGTCCATTCCCCTGGAGACCGGCTCGAGCTCCCCGAGAACGGTCTGCAGCCGCCGGCCACGCCAGTGGGCCGGCAACAGATTGGCCTGGAGCACGAACTGCCCCACGAAGGCGGTGGCAGGATGGTCGACCAGTTCGCGGGGCGGGGCGCACTGATGCAGCACCCCGTCGCGGAGCACGCCCACCCGGTCGCAGATCGCCAGAGCCTCCTCCGGATCGTGGGTGACCATCAGGCCGCTGGCGCCGCAGCGGGCCAGAACCGCCGGCAGCTCGCTGCGCAGCCGCAGCCGCACCTCCACATCCAGATTGGAGAAGGGTTCATCGAGCAACACCACCGAGGGCGATGGCGCCAGGGCGCGGGCCATGGCCAGGCGCTGGCGCTGGCCGCCGGAGAGTTCGTGGGGATAGCGGCGCTCCAGTCCGCCCAGGCCCAGCAGGTCGAGCAGCCACGCCACCCGTGCGGTGTCCTGGCCGCGGCGCAGGCCGAAACAGGCGTTGCGCCAGGCATCCAGATGGGGGAAGAGCGCATCGTCCTGGAACACCATGCCGACGCCCCGCCGCTCGGGTGGCAACAGCCGCTCCGGGCCAGCCACCTGCTGCCCCGCGATGCTGATGGAGCCGCGGCCGGGGCGCTCGAACCCGGCGATCAGCCGCAGCAAGGTGGTCTTGCCGCAACCGGACGGGCCCAGCAGACCAACCAGTTCCCCTGCACCGAGAACGAGATCGATCCCCCTGAGAGTCCAGGACGGAGCACCGCGGCCGGGGTAGCGGTACCAGAGATCCTCGATGCGCACATGGTCGCGCGGGGCGAGGCCGGCGATGTCCCCGGTGCTGGAAGCCGTGGTTGGTGCCGTGGCGGAAGGCGTGGCGGAAGGCGTGGCGATGGTGGTGAAAGAAGCCATAAGATCCCAGTCCCGCATTGTCACCCGTCATGAGTTCCAGCGCTGGCGGGGGTGACGAAAGGCACAGGCCCTTGTCTCATCCGGTCAACACCCAGGCGGCACCCGCCCCGGTGGGCCCCTACAACCAGGCCGTGCTCGCCGGTGGCGTTCTCTACTGCTCCGGCCAGATCGCCCTTGATCCGGTGAGCGGCGCGCTGGTGGGGAATGGCGATGTGGAGGCTGAGACCGTCCAGGTGCTGAGCAACCTGCAGGCGGTCCTGGCCGCCGCCGGCTGCAGCCCCGAGCAGGTGGTGCGCACCACGGTGTATCTGGTGGATCTGAACGATTTCGCCCGGGTCAACAGCCTTTACGCCGGGCTGTTCGGCGCCGGAGTGGCGCCGGCGCGGGCCTGCGTGCAGGTGGCGGCCCTGCCGAAGGGGGCACGGGTGGAGATCGACGCCATCGCCGTGATCGCCTGAGGCGGTTCCGGTGCGCTCGCTGCAAGCCGGCCAGTAGCTGGGTGTGCTGTCCTGCGGCAACCTGGAACGATGGAGACCCCCTTCGGCACCTGGTTTCACGAGGTGGTGGTGATGACACCGGCCCGCTTCGAGGAGGCCGTCGATGCGGTGCTGGCTGTGCAGCAGTTCAAGACGGTGGTGCTCCACCTCAGTGCGATGGCGCCGGAGGAGGCCCAGCGCACGATCGACTTCGTCTCGGGCGGTGTCTTCGCCATGGACGGCCAGTCGGAACGGCTGGGGGACACGGTGTTCCTGTTCGCACCGGCCCTGGTGACGATCAGCCGGGATGGGGATGACCAGGGCTGAGCCGATGGGCGCCGGGACCCCTGCCCTTGTGGCGCCCTCACCGGGGCAGTAACACGGGCTCTTGTCCCGTCCTGCCCATGAAGCGATCCACCGGCCTGGCCCTGCTGGCCCTCGCCTGGGGCCTCGCCGCCCCCCTGGTCGGCCACGGCCCCAGCGCCCTGGCGGTGGGGACCGGCGGCGGCCAGATGGTGCTGGTCCGCACCGAGCGGCGGCTGCCCATCACCGGCGATCCGATCTGGGAGTTGCAACTCCTGCTCCCCGACCAGCCGCCGCGGGCCTACGAAGCGCTGGTGGGCCGGGTGCGGCGCCAGGACGGCGACCGTGACCAGCTGGGCAGCAAGGCGCCGTTGCCGCGGGGGCGCTATGCCGTCACCGAGATCACGCCCGTGGCCCCGACGGATGATGCCGAACTCGGCCGGTTTCTCTGGATCGGGCTGCAGCCCGAGTTCCCCACCGCCCGCCGGGGCCTGGGGATCCACCACGATCCCAGCGCCGGCAGGGGGCGGAGCAGCGGCACCGACGGCTGCATCGGGTTGATCCACGGCAACGACCTGCTGGTGCTCGGCGACCTGCTGCGGCGCAGCGGCACCACCGAGCTGCTGGTGCGGGACTGAGCCGCGCTCAGGCGCGACGGTCCAGGGCCTCCTTCAGGCGCGGCTCCAGTTCCCTGCGCTGGACCGGATCCCCCACCAGCAGCAGGGCCCCGGTCCCGGGCCACCAGTTGAGCCGCAGATTCGATTCCCCGTCCTCGATCACCAGCATCTCGAAGGCCCCCTCGTGGACCCAGTGGCCAACGCAGCCCAGGTTGCTCACCAACTCCTGGAGTTCAGCGAGGGAACCCTTGAACTGCACGGTGTCAACGGCGGCTAGGCGAAGTGTAAAGACGGCGGACCTATCGGTCAGCCGGGGCTCCGGCCGGAGAGAACGGTCTGAGGGGACCGGTGGCCCGATGCTGAGGCCTGCCGGTCCGGCGACAGGCATGGGGACAGGGAGGGAGAGTCTGCGGCGATTGCCCCGGGATGTCTGGCTGATCGGTCTGATCAGCCTGGTCAACGACAGCGCCAGCGAACTGATCTATCCCCTGCTTCCCCTGTTGCTGACCTCGGTGCTGCTGGCCGGCCCCAGGGCCCTGGGACTGATCGAGGGCATCGCCGAAGCCACCGCCAGCCTGCTGAAGCTGGGATCCGGGGTGATCCTCGATCGCACCAGGCGTGCGAAGCCCTGGATCCTGGGGGGGTATGGCCTGGCCTCCCTGGCGCGACCCCTGATGGCGGTGGTCACGGCCTGGCCTGGACTGCTGGTGCTGCGCCTGCTGGACCGGGCCGGCAAGGGGCTGCGCACCTCCCCCAGGGATGCCCTGCTGGCGGGCTGGGTGGCCCCGGAGCAGAGGGGTCTGGCGTTCGGACTGCACCGGGCCATGGACAACGCCGGCGCGGTGGTGGGTCCGCTGGCGGCCGCGGCGCTGCTGGCGGCCGAGGTGCCTCTGGCGCAGATTCTGCTCTGGTCGGCGCTGCCTGGAGCCCTTTGCCTGGCGCTGGTGCTGGCCCTGCGGGAGCCGCCTGCCTCTTTATCCCAGCCGCCGGCGCTGCCGCTTGTGATCGAGGGGACCCCGACGAGGCTGCCGACTCGCTTTCGCCGCTACCTCCTGGTGGTGGCCGTGTTCAGCCTGGGCAATTCCTCCAACCTGTTTCTACTGCTGCGTGCCGGGGAACTGGGTGTGCCCCGGGAGAGGATCCCCCTGCTGTGGGCCGCCGTCTCTGCCGTGGCGATGCTGGCCTCCACGCCCCTGTCGGCCTGGTCGGACCGGGTGGGGCGACGGCTGGTGCTGGGGGGCGGCTATCTGGCCTACGGCGTCTTCTATCTGCTGATGGCCTCCCTCCGGAGCGAAGGGCCCTGGCTGTTCGGCCTTTTCAGCTTCTATGGCCTGTTCATGGCGGCCACCGAGGGGGTGGAAAAAGCGCTGGTGGCGGATCTGGCGCCGCCGGAGCTGCGGGGAACCGCCTTCGGCTGGTTCAACATGACCACCGGGCTGATGCTGCTGCCGTCGTCGCTGCTGTTCGGTGCGATCTACCAGGGGGCCGGTCCTGGAACGGCCTTCACCCTGGCGGCAGGCTGTTCGCTGGGGGCGGCCCTGCTGCTAGCGGTATGGATGGGAGCGCCCCCCGCCGCCGCAACATTGGAAGACGACAAACCCGGCTACGGTCCACACGCCGGCCCGACCGATCGGTGATGGACACCCCCAAGCGCATCCTGGTGCTGTTCGCCCATCCGGCCCTGCACAAGTCCTGGGTGAACCGTCGCCTGATCCGTGCCCTCGGCGACCTCGAGGGGGTCACCCTGCACGATCTGTACGAGGCCTATCCCAGCTTCCACATCGACGTGAAGCGGGAGCAGGCCCTCCTGCTCGCCCACGATGTGATCTTGTTTCAGCACCCCTTCTACTGGTACAGCAGCCCGGCGATTCTCAAGGAGTGGCAGGACCTGGTGCTCGAGCACGGCTTCGCCTACGGGGCCGGCGGCACGGCCCTGGAGGGCAAGACGTTCCTCTCCGCCATCACCACCGGCGGCCAGCAGCAGGCTTACTGCCGCTCCGGCGCCAACCGCTTCGCCATCAGGGAACTGATGGCGCCCTTCGAGCAGACCGCCCGCCTCTGCGGCATGGACTACCTGCCCCCCTTCGTGATCCACGGCACCCACCTGCTCCGGGAGGCCGGCCAGATCGACCCCTACGTCCGCGCCTACCGGCTCCTGCTCATGGGGCTCCGGGATGGCACTCTCCGCTGGGATGGGCTCGGGGAAGACGACTACCTCTACCACAATCTCGAGCGGGTCCTCCCCCCATCCCCGGTGGCCGACCATGCATGACGAAAGCCTGTTTCTTCAGGCCTTCATCTACCTGGCTGCGGCCGTTGTGGCGGTACCGATCTCCAACCGGCTGGGGCTGGGTTCGGTGCTCGGCTACCTCATCGCCGGGGTGGTGATCGGCCCCTTCGGTCTGCGTCTGGTGGGGCAGGAGGGAGAGGACGTGATGCACTTCGCCGAGTTTGGCGTGGTGATGCTGCTGTTTCTGGTGGGGCTGGAACTGCAGCCCTCGCGGCTGTGGCGGCTGCGGCTGCCGATCCTGGGCATGGGCGGGCTGCAGGTGCTGGCCACCGCCCTTCTTGTCGCCGTCCTGGCCATCGCCACGGGCCTGGCCTGGCCGATGGCGCTGGCGGTGGGGCTGATCCTGGCGATGTCATCGACCGCCATCGGCCTGCAGAGCCTCGACGAAAAGGGACTGGCCAAGACCGAGGCTGGCCAGTCGGCCTTCTCGGTGCTGCTGTTCCAGGACATCGCCGTGATCCCGATCCTGGCGATCCTGCCGTTGCTGGCCTACGAGAAGGGCGTCAGCACGGGTCATGGCCCTGAGCTGAATCCGTGGCTGCAGGCGCTGATGGTGATCGCCATCGTGACGGGAATCATCATCGGCGGGCGCTTCCTGATGCGGCCCGTGTTCCGGGTGATCGCCGCCACCCGCCTGCGGGAGGTGTTCACCGCCATGGCGCTGCTGCTGGTGATCGGCATCGCCCTGGCCATGCAGCAGGTGGGCCTGTCACCGGCCCTGGGCACCTTCGTGGCCGGCGTGGTGCTGGCCGACAACGAGTACCGCCATGAGCTGGAGGGCGACATCGCACCGTTCAAGGGCCTGCTGCTGGGGCTGTTCTTCCTCACGGTGGGGGCCAGCATCGACTTCCGCCTGCTCCTGGAGCGGCCCTGGCTGATCCTGGGCCTGGTACTGGCTCTGGTGGTGGCCAAGCTGGCGGTGCTGCTGGCCCTCGGCCGCGGCTTCGGGCTCCCCTGGAGTCAGACCCTGCTGTTCGCCTTCGCCCTGGCTCAGGGGGGGGAATTCGCCTTCGTGCTGTTCTCCTTCGCCGGCAAGGCCAAGGTGCTCCCCGACGCCCTCACGGCGGTGCTGGTGGCGGTGGTGGCGTTCTCGATGCTGCTGACGCCCCTGCTGCTGATCCTCAACGACCGCTGGCTCCAGCCCCGCTTCGCGGTTCCCGCCGAAGAGCGGCAGGCCGATGGCATCGACACGAGCGACAGCCCGGTGATCATCGCCGGCTTCGGCCGCTTCGGACAGATCGTGGGACGACTGCTGCTGGCCAACCGCTGCCCCATCACCGTGCTCGACCACAGTCCCACCCAGATCGATCTGTTGCGGCGCTTCGGCTGGAAGGTGTTCTACGGCGATGCCGGCCGGCTCGATCTGCTCGAGGCGGCCGGTGCGGCCCAGGCACGACTGCTGGTGGTGGCCGTTGACGATCCCGAGAAGGCGCTGGAGATCGTGGCCCTGGCCCACAAGCATTTCCCGGCGCTGGCGATCCTGGCCCGGGCCCAGGACCGCCGCCATGCCTACGCCCTGATCCGCCAGGGAGTGAGCGTGATCCGGCGCGAAACCTTCGGTTCGGCCCTGGAGATGGGCATCGATGCCCTCAAGCTGCTGGGGATACGGGCCCACCGGGCCCATCGAATCGCCCACACCTTCCGCCAGCACGATGAGGCAGCGCTGCAGGAGATGGCGAGGCTCGAAGGCGACGATGCGGTGGTGATCGCCCGCTCCCGTCAGCTGACCCAGGACCTGGAGCAATTGCTGCAGTCCGACGGGGACAACACCGCTGCGGACAACGACCAGGCCTGGGACGTCGCCGCCCGTCAGGGGCTTTCGCAGGGCTGAGCTGGCCACGGCCTCAGGCGCCCGTGCCCCCCTGGGGTTCCGGAGGCAACCGCTGCCAGCCCGGCAACCAGGCGCCGCGGTCGCGCAGTTCGCCCAGGGGAACCAGCAGCCGGAAGCGTTGGTCGAGCACCGCCTGAAGCTCCACGGTCCGCTCCTGGCCGCGGCCCCGCTGGCCCAGCACGGCGAAGTGTCGATAGCCGCCGCTGCGCTCGGCCCGGGCGGGCTGGGCAGTCCAGGCGACAGGCAGCTTCTTCATCGCCGGGGTGGGGCAGGGCCATCAGCAGGGGGTTGTGGTGATGGACTCCTCGATCACCGCGTTGCGCAGCACACCGATGCCTTCGATCTCCACTTCGACCGTATCGCCGCTGCGCAGCCAGCGGGGCGGATCGGCCGCCATGCCCACGCCACTGGGGGTGCCGGTGAGGATCACGGTGCCGGCCAGAAGGGTGGTGCTGGCGCTGAGGAATTCGATGATCTCCGCCACCGGGAAGATCATGTCGGCGGTGCTCGCCGCCTGAACCGTTTCGCCGTTGAGGCGGGTCTGCAGGCCCAGGGCCTGGGGATCGGGGATCGCCGCGGCGCTGACCAGGCAGGGGCCCAGGGGCGCAAAGCTGTCGAAGCTCTTGCCGCGGCACCACTGGCCGCCGCCGAGGCGTTGCTGCTTCTGCCAGTCGCGGGCACTGACGTCATTGGCGCAGGCATAGCCCAGCACCACCTCCAGGGCCTCGGAGCGCGGCACGTTGCGGCAGGTGCGGCCGATCACCACCGCCAGCTCCCCCTCGTAGTCCACCTGGTGACTGGCCAGGGTGGTGGGCAGGGTGATGGGCGCGTCCGGGTGCTGTACCGCCCCCGGCGATTTCATGAACAGCACCGGATAGGTGGGGATCGCCGCACCCGTCTCGGAGGCATGGCGGCGGTAGTTCAGACCGATGCAGAGAATGGCCCGGGGCTCCAGGGGGGCCAGGATCCGCTCCGCCGCGGCCGACTCCCCGGTGGGCAGCAGATCCCCGAACAGGTCGCCGGTCAGACGCTCCAGGCGGCCGTCGGGATGGAGACAGGCGTGGTGGATGCCGCCCACGGAATCCAGGTAGCGGACGATCTTCATGGGGGGAATCACAGGGGCCTCAGGCAAGGACCGCAACACGCACGGAGCGGCCACTCTCGCCCGCAAGCCTTCTCCGTGATCCGGGAAGGCCGTGGATGATGGGGGCGCCAGCGGAACCAGGAGCACGCCGTGGTCGCCGAACCCTGTCGCCAGCGGAGCACGCTCCTCCGGGGCGCCGAGCTGCTGAATGATCCCCTGCTCAACAAGGGCACCGCCTTCAGCCGGACGGAGCGCCGGGCCCTGGGCCTGGAGTCCCTGCTGCCCTGGCAGGTGGAGAGCATTGAGGCCCAGGTGGAGCGCTGCCGGCTGGCCTTCGGCGCGCTGGGCAGCGACCTGGAGCGGTACGCCTACCTCCAGACCCTGAGGGAGCGGAACGTGACCCTCTTCCACCGCTTCCTCGCCGATCACATCGAGCTGGCGATGCCGATCGTCTACACCCCCACTGTGGGGCAGGCGATCCAGCATTTCAGTCACACCTACCGCAGCCCCAGCCAGGGGATCTACCTGGCGGCGCCGCAGCAGGAGCGGCTCGAGGAGCTGCTGGCCCAGGCCTGCGGCGGCCCCGGCGGCCACTCCCCTGATCTGCTCCTGGTCACCG
Organism: uncultured cyanobacterium; assembly: GCA_903917565.1. Lineage (GTDB taxonomy): Bacteria > Cyanobacteriota > Cyanobacteriia > PCC-6307 > Cyanobiaceae > Cyanobium. Next base: position 136,945 of record CAIXBB010000005.1, read on the forward strand.
ACGCCCAGGGGATCCTCGGCATCGGCGACCAGGGCGTGGGGGGCATCCAGATCTGCCAGGGGAAGCTGGCCGTCTACACCCTCTGCGCCGGGCTCGATCCGGCCCGGGGCCTGCCGGTGATGCTCGATGTCGGCACCGACAGGCCCGAACTGCTCGCCGACCCCTGCTACCCGGGCCTGCGGCAGCCCCGGCTGCAGGGGGACGCCTACACCGCCTTCCTCGACCGTTTCATCACGGCGGTGCAGCGGGTGTGTCCCGGCGCTCTCGTTCACTGGGAGGACTTCGGCGCCTCCCATGCCCGCCCGGTGCTGGAGGCCTACCGGCACCGGGTGCCGAGCTTCAATGACGACATCCAGGGGACCAGCAGCGTGGCCGCCGCGGCGATCCTGGCCGGGCTGCGGGGCCTCGGGCGACAGCTGGCCGACCAGCAGATCGTCATCTTCGGGGCGGGCAGCGCCGGCTGCGGCATCGCCGAGCGGCTCTGGCGCCTGCTGAAGGGCGCAGGGCTCACGGCCGCCGAAGCCGCCGATCGCCTCTGGCTGATCGATCGCGACGGGCTGCTCCACGCCGGCACCCCCAGGCTTGCAGACGGCGCACGGCCGTTTGCCAAGTCGCAGGAGCAGCTGGCGAAACGCTTTGGGGCGGCGGCCGGCGACGGCGCCCACGGCCCGGGCCTGCTGGCCGTGATCGAAGCGGTGCGGCCGGGGGTGCTGATCGGCACCTCCACCGCGGCCGGGGCCTTCGGCCAGGCGGTGGTGGAGGCGCTCTGCGGTGGCGGCAAGCGGCCGATCGTTCTGCCCCTCTCCAATCCCACCCACCTGGCGGAGATCACCCCTGAAAACCTGCTGCGCTGGAGCCAGGGCAGGGCCCTGGTGGCCACCGGCAGCCCCTTCCCCCCGGTGGTCTGCACCGGCAGCGCGGGCCAGCCGAACGAGCGGGTGATCGGTCAGTGCAACAACTGCTTCGTGTTCCCCGGCCTGGGCTATGGGGCCGTGGCGGTGGGCGCCACAGAGGTGAGCGAGGCCATGATCGACGCCAGCATCGAGGCCCTGGCGCGGGTGATCCCGGCCGCCACCGATCCCGATGCACCCCTGATGCCACCCCTTTCGGCCGCCCAGGCGGTGGCCCGGGCCGTGGCCGAAGCCGTGGCGATCGCGGCGGTCCAGGAGGGACTGGCGCGCCATGCCCCCACAGTCGAGGCCGCCAGAAGCCGCCTCGAAACGTCTCGCTGGAGCCCTGTCTATACCGGACTGCTGGCCAGCGAAGCACCGCAGGCCGTTCCCTGACCCCCTGCCAGGTCTGGGCCTCCGGAAGCGGTGGCATCAATAAGAGCTGTGTCGCCCGCTCGCACTGGCGACGCCCCTCGCCCTAGCACCTTGGGCACTCCCCCCCCATGCGATGGGCTTCTTCGTCCAGCTCACCGACGCCATCGCCGCCCGTCAGTCGCTCCTGGTCACCGGCCTTGATCCCAATCCGGAGATGCTGCAGGCCTGGGCCCACCGCCGCGGCATGGGGGGCCGCTCGTTTCTCTCCCAGGCTCGCCACTGGATCAAGGCGGTGGTGGAGGCCACCGCCGACCACGTCTGCGCCTACAAGCCCAGCCTGGGCTTCTACCAGGCCCTTGGCCCCGTCGGGCTGGAACTGCTGCGCGAGGTGCGGGAACTGGTGCCCCTCGACATCCCCCTGATCATCGATGCCAAGCACGGGGACCTGAACAGCTCCTCGGCCCTGGCCCATTACCTGTTCCGCGAACTCGGCGCCGATGGCGTCACCCTCTCGCCCCTGGCCGGCCAGGACATCGCCGCCCCGTTCCTGCTGTATCCCGAAAAGGCGGTGGTGATCACCTGCCACAGCTCGAATGCCGCCGCCAGGGTCCTCCAGCACCACCCCGACGAGGACAACCCCCTCTACCTGCGCATCGTGCGGGAAAGCCAGCTCTGGGCCACCCCCGACCAGCTGCTGCTGGAGGTGGGCACCAGTGACCCCGCCATCCTGGCCAGGGTGCGCCAGGAGGCGCCGGAGCGCTTCCTGATCCTGCGCAGCCTCTGGGGCGAGGAGGACCGGCTTGATGCCCTGCTGGAAGCGGGGCTCAGCCCGACCGCCGACGGCCTGTTGATACCCCTGCCCCAGAACCTGCTGGTGGAGGATGACATTGCTGAGCGGTCGGCGACCCTCAAGCGACGCATCAGCGAGCGGCGGGACCGCTGGCTGGAAGGGCGGTCGCGGGACCAGAGCGACGTCTGCAGTCTGTGGCTGCCGGATCGCCAACAGGACAGCACGGCGACAGCCGGCACCCCACCGGACGCCGATGGCACCGAAGACCCTTTGGCCAGCCTGATCCTCGACCTGTTCGACATCGGCTGCCTGCTGTTCGGCGACTATGTGCAGGCCTCCGGGGCCGTCTTCAACTACTACGTGGATCTGCGCCAGATCATCTCCGATCCCAACCTCTTCCACCGGGTGCTGCACGCCTACGCCGGCCAGCTCGGTGAGCTGGTCTTCGACCGCATCGCCGGCATTCCCTACGGCTCCCTTCCCACCGCCACCGGGCTGTCGCTGCAGCTGCACAAGCCCCTCCTCTACCCCCGCAAGGAGGTGAAGGCCCACGGGGCCCGCCGCCTGATCGAAGGGGACTTCGAGGAGGGCGACCGGGTGGTGGTGGTGGACGACATCCTCATCACCGGCAGCAGCGTGCTGGAGGGCATCGCCAAACTGGAAAGCTCCGGTCTGGAGGTAGAGGACGTGGTGGTGTTCATCGACCACGGCGGCCAGGCGGACACCAGCGCCCGCCAGCGGCTCGCCAAGCAGGGCTACCGCTGCCATGCCGTTCTCGACATTCCGCACATCACGGGGGTGCTCCACGCGGCCGGGCGGCTCAGCGATGGGCAGGCCGCCACCCTTGGCCACACCCCTCCCGAGCGGGCCTTGGGCGTCGAGGGGATACTGGCCAGCTCGTAGAATGGACTGGCGCCCCTGAAAAACCCGGGTGCCCCCTTCAGCCATGCCCCAGGTCCAGGGTCAGCCCCCCACGATCGGCGAGCTTGAGGCGAAGTACTCCCTGTATTGCAAGGCGATGCGGCTGCTGCTGAAGGAGGGCCGCACCATGGAGGCGATTCAGCGGACGGTCTGCTGGAGCCGACTGGAGCAGCTCCACATCTGCCTTCCCAGCCGCTACAAATCCCCCGACTACCTCTACGCCGTGCTGAAACGCGACCTGCGCTGATCGCAGCCCGCCCGTAACACCTGCCAGGATCACCGGGCGAGAAGGGTCGGTGCCCACCAAGGCGATTCCGTGAAGTCGATCTCCGACCCCTTCCTGCGCAGGCCGGTGCTGACGCTGGTCGTCAGCCTGCTGATCCTGCTGGGGGGGCTGGTGAGCCTGCCGGTGCTGCAGGTGGAGAACCTGCCGCCGATCGCGCCGGGGCGGGTCACCGTGCGGGCCAGCTACCCCGGGGCCGGACCGGAGGTGGTGGAGCAGGGCGTCACCGCCCTGCTGGAAAAACAGTTCAACGGCCTGGAACGCCTCGACACGATCCGTTCCACGAGCTCCGCCAACGGCAGCACGATCACCCTGGGGTTCGAGGGCGGCAACCCGGAGCTCAACCAGATCAACACCCAGAACGAAGCCACCGTGGTGGCCCGTCAGCTCCCGGCGCCGGTGGCCCGATTCGGGGTGCAGGTGCGCCGCAGCTCCGATGATCTGCTGATGGTGCTGAGCTTCAGCGCCAGCCGCGGCACCTATTCCGACACCTTTCTCACCGGCTGGGTGGATCAGGTGGTGCGCGACCGGCTTCGCCGGGTCGCCGGTGTGGGGGATGTCAATCTCTTCGGCGGCAGCAGCCTGGCCTTCCGGCTGTGGCTGGATCCCGATCGGCTCCAGGCCCGCAACCTCACGATCGCCGAGGTGCGGCAGGCCCTGCAGCAGCAGAACGTCCTGGCGGCCCTGGGGCAGACCGGTGAAGCCCCCGTTCCGCCAAGCCAGATGGCCACCCTGCCCCTGCGGATGGAAGGCCGCCTGCGCTCGCCCCAGGAGTTCGAGCAACTGGTGGTGGCCCGCACCGGCGACGGCGGGGTCACCCTGCTGAAGGACGTCGGGCGGGTGGAGCTCGGCAGCGAGACCTACGACACCATCGCCACCAACCTGGCCGGTGACACGGCCGTGTCGATGGGGATCTATCAGCGTGATGGCAGCAATGCCCTTGAAGTGCGGCAGGGCGTGGAGGAGGCGCTGGACGCCCTGGCCCCACGTTTTCCGCCCGGGGTGGCCATGGAGGTGATCGTGGATGAGGCCGAGAACGTGCGCGCCAGCATCGATGGCGCCGTGGAGGCCCTGCGGGACGCGGTGCTGCTGGTGTTCCTGGTGCTGCTGCTGGGCCTGGGCAACAGCCGCCTGGCCCTGATCACCGCCGGCGCCGTGCCGGTGGCCCTGATCGGCTCGTTCAGCGTGCTCAAACTCACCGGCAGCTCGATCAACACCCTCACCCTGTTCGGCATGGTGCTGGCCTCCGGGCTGGTGGTGGATGACGCGATCGTGGTGAGTGAGGACATCGGTCGACGGATCGAGAACGGTCGTCCCCCGGTGCTTGCGGCACGCGAAGCGATGGCGGAACTGGGCAGTGCCGTGGTGGCCACCTCCGTGGTGCTGGTCGTGGTGTTCCTGCCGGTGCTGACCATGGAAGGAAGCGTGGGCCGGCTGTACGCCCCGATCGCCATCGCCATCAGCAGCGCGGTGGTCTTCTCCACCATCAATGCCCTCAGCTTCACCCCGGTGGCGGCCAGCCGCCTGCTCCACGCCGAGCGGCGGGAACCGGCCTGGCTGCGGCGCTGGATCGATCCTCCCCGACGGGCCCTCGAAGCCATCGAAGCCCCCTACGGCCGCCTGCTGGACGGGGTGCTGGCCAAGCGCCGGCTGGTGGTGGCCCTGCTGCTGGTGGGTCTCCTGCTGACGGCGTTCAGCCTGCAGCGCTTCCCCACCGCCTTCATCCCCCAGGAGGACACCGGCCAGCTGCGCGGGGTGGTGATCCTGCCGGAGGGGACGGCCCTCCCCCAGACCCAGAAGGTGCTGGAGGAGGTGCGGCGCCTCGCCTCCAAGGAACCGGCGATCAGAAGCGCCAACTTCTACGCGGGCCGCTCCTTCGGTGACAGCAGCCCCAACAAGGGGCAGTTCTTCCTGCGGCTGCGGCCCATCCGGGAGCGCCCCGAGGCCGATCAGACCAGCGTGGCCGTGGCGGAACGGATGAACGCTCGCCTGATCAAAGGCATCCGCACCGCCGTGGTGCAGCTCAGTGAGGCCCCGAGCGTGCGCGGCTTCAGCAGCGAAGGGGGGCTGGAACTGGAACTGCTCGACACCAGCGGCGGGCTGCTCAGCCTGGCGGCCTTCGAGCAGGAGGCCCGGTCCTTCATCGCCGACGCCCAGGCCAGCGAGATCCAGGGCAGGCCAGCCTTCCAACGGGTGTCCACCCGATTCACCGCCGGGGCCCCCCAGCTGACCCTGCTGCCGGATCGCCTGCGCATGGCCTCCCTGGGGGTGGATCTGGCGACCGTGGTCGACACCCTGGGGGCCAGTTTCGGCAGCGATTACGTCAACGACACCTTCGAGGGTGACCAGGTCCGCAAGGTGATCGTGCAACTCGACGGCCTCTCCCGCACCGGTACGGAGGACGTGCTGGCCCTCCAGGTGCGCAACCGGGAGGGCCGGCTGATCCCATTGGCCGAGGTGGTGCAGGTGAAGCAGGGTGCCGGCCCGACCACCATCAACCACACCCGCCTGGTGCGCTCGATCAGCGTCCGGGCCCTGCCGCGCCGCGGGGTCAGCAGCGGCCAGGCGATGGCCCTGCTTGAGCAGGTGCATCGCAGCCGCGACTCGGGCGCCGTCGATCTGGAATGGGCCGGGCTGGCCCGCGAAGAAGCCCGCGCCAGTGGCGGCAACGTGCGCGTCTTCGCCCTCGGGGTCCTGGTGATGGGTCTGGTGCTGGCGGCCCTGTACGAGAACTTCATCGACCCGCTGATCATCCTGGTCACCGTGCCGCTGGCCATGCTCGGGGCCGTGATGGGGCTGAGCCTGCGGGGCCTGCCCCTGGATGTCTATGGGCAGATGGGGCTGCTGGTGCTCTCCAGCCTGGCGGCCAAGAACGGCATCCTGATCGTGGAGTTCGCCAACCAGCGTCTCCGGGCGGGCCTCCCGCTGGAGGAGGCGATCCACGGGGCCGCCGTCGCCCGTCTGCGGCCGATCCTGCTGACGGTGATCTCGTCCCTGGCGGGCTGCATCCCGCTGCTGTTCCCCTTCGGGGCGGGAGCAGCGAGCCGTCTCAGCATCGGCACGGTGGTGTTCAGTGGCCAGCTTGTCTCCACAGCGCTCAGCCTGGCGGTGGTGCCCGCTGTCTACAGGATCGTCAAGGGCTGGGAGCTGCACTGGCGGGACGGGGGGCAGCCGCTGCAGCCCGCCGGTGACGATGGGCTCTAGGGATCGGGCCGCCAGGCCCCAGACACGAATCGCTCCGGCTTCAACCCCTGCTTCCTGAGCAGGGCGATCAGCCCCTGCTCCCCCAGCAGGTGCATCAGCCCCACCACCACCAGCGTGTCGTCAGGGCGACGCAGAAACTCCTTCACCCGAGCCACCCAGGCCGCGTTGCGTCGGACCACCAGCCGCTGGTACAGATCGGGGCGCTGGCGGTAGTCCCCGAGCAGGAGTGCATCGAGTCGGGAAAGGTCGCCGGCCCGCCAGGCGCCTTCGAGGGCGTCGAGCCGGGGCCCGAGGCCGTCCAGTTCCTTCAGGGTGACCTCCACCAGTTCCAGCTGATCCGCCCGGGGCAGACCGTCGAGCAGCTCGAGCTGCTGGGCCGGCGTCTCCAGACCGTCGATGGGCTTGCGGTCGGCGGCGGCCCTGGCCTGGAGCTGGCCCTCCACGCCGCTGTCCGGTGAATAGCCCCGCTGCAGGAACTCGGTGGAGGCCAGCAGCAGGGCCACCGCCCAGGGCTCGAAGTGATCGATCGCCGCCTCCGGCAGCCCCAGGTCCGCCAGCCTCGGTTGGAGGGCCCTCCAGGACGCCGCCGTCAGGGTGTCGCGCAGGGAGCGGCCCTGGGGATCGATGGCCCGCCCCATCAGCTCGCCGGCCAGGGAGTCCGGGCTAATGGCGTCCATGTCGAGCTCCATCACCAACCGCTCCGCCTCGCCATAGGCCTGGCCATAGGACGGGGGCAGGGCCGCCCGGTCGCGGCGCAGCTGGTGCAGGGAACCGGCGAGGTACACCGTGCCCGCGCCATCGCGCAGCCGCCAGAGGGTGCCCACATCCGCCGCCCCCGCCGGAAGGGCCAGCAGCAGCAGGCCCACCAGGGTCAGGGAGCGGCGCAGCGCCATCGCGGGCATGGGCTGCGACATCAACAACCTGCCCGGACGCTAGCGACAGCACTTCGCCTGTCCGCAGGGTGGCCATGCTGATCTTGGCCTCTGCTGCCGATCCGTGCTGCTCGCCGCGTCCCAGCCGATCTGGTCGCTGCCCCTGGAGGATGTCCAGCAGGCCCTGCAGACCACACCCGAGGGTCTGGGCAGGGAAGAGGCCGAAGGGCGCCTGGCGCGTTTCGGACCCAACCGGCTTCCTCCCGTCAAGCGCCGACCCCTGGCCTTGCGCTTCGTGGATCAGATGGTCCACTTCATGGCCCTGCTGTTGTGGACCGCCGGAGGCCTGGCCTTCGCCGCCGGAACCCCCCAGCTGGGCTGGGCCATCTGGGCCGTTGTCCTGATCAATGGCGTCTTCTCCTTCTGGCAGGAGTTCCACGCGGAGCGGACCCTGGCGGCCCTCACGCGCGCCCTGCCACGGCAGGTGCAGGTGTGGCGCGACCAAAAGCTGTGCTTCCTGCCGGTGGAGGACCTGGTGGCCGGCGATCGGCTTCTGATTGAGGAGGGCGACAAGGTACCCGCGGATGCCCGGGTGAGCCGGGCCATCGGTCTCTACGTGGACCTCTCGGTGCTCACCGGCGAGTCCCTGCCGGTGGCGCGGGACAGCGAGCCTCTGCCGGAGGCCAGATCCCTGGCCCCGGTGCCCACCAGCGAGCGGTCCAATCTGCTGCTGGCCGGCACCACGGTGAGCTCCGGCCGGGGCGAGGCCTTCGTTTATGCCACCGGTGCCGAAACCGAATTCGGCCAGGTGGCCCGGCTGGCGGCCGCCACCCCGCGCAGCGCCAGCACCCTGGAGCTGCAGGTGAGCCGCATCGTGCGCACCATCACCAGCATCGCCCTGACGACCGGGGGGATCGCCTTCGGCCTCGATCTGCTGTTCGTGGGCATGACGCCGACAGAAAGTCTAGTGTTCGCCGTGGGGATCATCGTGGCCTTCGTGCCCGAAGGCCTCCTGCCCCAGGTCACCCTCACCCTGGCGCTCAATGTCAGGCGGATGGCGAAGCGCCAGGCCCTGGTGCGGCGCCTCTCGGCGGTGGAGACCCTGGGCTCGGTGAGCGTGATCTGCAGCGACAAGACCGGCACCCTCACGGGCAACCGCATGGCCGTGGAAGACCTCTGGCTGGCGGAACCGTCCGAGGGGCTGCGGCGGCTGCTGCTGCGGGGGGCCGCTCTCTGCTCAAACGCCCGTCTGGAACCCTCCGAAGCTGAATCCACCAAAGCAGCGGAACCCTGGCGGGCCGTGGGGGATCCCACCGAAACCGGCCTGCTGCTGGCCGCCGCCGCCGCCGGCCTGCTGCCCGAAGAGCAGCAACTGCGTCATCCCCGCCGTCGCGAGATCCCCTTTGACTCCCACCGCCGCCGCATGACGGTGCTGGTGGACTGGCCGGCAGGGTGCGATGAACTGCCTCTGGCGACCTCAGCACCATCGCCGCCGGCAACCCCAACCCTGGTGATCACCAAAGGGGCCCCCCTGGAGGTGCTCGAACACTGCAGCGGCTGGGTCACCCCTGAGGGCAGCGACACACTCGACGCTGTCCGCCGGCGCCAGGTGGTGGTGGCCAACGACGCCCTTGCGGCCAGGGGGTTCCGGGTGCTGGCTGTGGCGCTGCGGCCGGGCGATGGCAGCCTCGACGCAGAGCCGGCTGAGGAGCTGGAGGCGGATCAGCTCTTCCTGGGGCTGATCGGGCTCTACGACCCGCCGCGGCCGGAGGTCCCCGACGCGATCCGGCGCTGTCGCGAGGCGGGCATCAAGGTCACCATGGTGACCGGTGACTACGGCCTCACGGCCCAGGCGATCGCCCACCAGATCGGCCTGCTCGATGCTCCCCCCACCAGCCCTTCCCATGGAAACCATCACCCAGCTGCCGATCCGGTCAGGGTGATCGAAGGGGCCAGCCTCAGCCGCGTCAGCGACGTGCAACTCCGGCAGCTGATCAAGTACCGCCAGCGGCTGGTGTTCGCCCGCATGGCACCGGAGCAGAAGCTGCGGCTGGTGCAGGCCTATCGCGCCCTGGGGGAGGTGGTGGCGGTCACCGGAGACGGCGTCAACGACGCCCCTGCCCTGCGCGCCGCCGATGTGGGGGTGGCCATGGGCTGCAGCGGCACCGACGTGGCGCGGGAGGCCGCCGACGTCGTGCTGCTCGACGACAACTTCGCCACCATCGTGGAGGCCGTTCGCTATGGCCGATCGGTGGTGACGAACATCGGCAAGTTCATCACCTACATCCTGGTGGCGAATGTGTCGGAGGCCGTGCCCTTCCTGGCAATGGTGGCCCTGCGCATTCCCGCCGCCCTCACGGTGCTGCAGATCCTGGCGGTGGATCTGGGCACCGACATCCTGCCGGCCCTGGGGCTGGGGGCGGAACCCCCCGAGGCGGGCGTGATGCGGCTGGCTCCCCGACCACGGGATCGGCCGCTGCTGAACCGCGCCGTGATGGTGCGCGCCTACCTGGTGCTGGGGCTGGTGGAATCCCTGATGGCGATGGGGGGATACCTGCTGGTCTGGAATCACAGCGGTGTCGGCTGGGACGAGCTGCGACGCCTGGCTCCTTCTCTGGTGCATGGAACGGCGGCCCCCGCCGTCGAAGCCCTTCAGCATCAGGCCACCACCATCGCCTTCTGCCTGATCGTGGCCGGCCAGATGGGGGCCCTGCTCTCCTGTCGCAGCGACCGTCGACCCGCCTGGGAGATGGTGCGGATCCCCAACCGACTGCTGGCTCTGGGACTGGTGAGCGAGCCGGTGGTGGCCAGCGCCCTGGTGCTGCTGCCTCCGGTGGCCACCCTGTTCGGCATGGCACCGTTCCCGCTGGCCTGGGTGGGGCCGATGGCCCTGGCTCCGCTGCTGGTGATCCTTGCCGATGCCCTGCACAAACGCTGGCGATGGGGTCATTGAGGAAGGCGAAGCTTTGCTAAGGACGGCCAACGCCATCGTGGCCGACCGAGGGGCCTCCATAGAATGAGTTCAGCAGAAAAGAGAATGAATTCAGCAGACAATCCCAAGGGATTGGTTATCCCCTTTTCCATCTCTTTAATCCTTAGGTTCACTATCAAGGAGCAACCACCATGGCCCTCATTCGATCGGAAGCCCTCAAGGATGTCGAAGAACTCTTCGACCGTTACACCCGTACCCTGCCGTGGCCGATGGGCCGCGCGACGGCGGCCACCACCATGAGCGACTGGCACCCCAGGGTCGACATCGCCGAGACCGAAAACTCCTATGAAATCCAGGCCGACATCCCCGGCGTCCGCAAGGAAGATCTCAAGGTGAGCGTCGACAACGGCGTGCTCACGGTGCAGGGGGAACGCCAGCAGGAGAAGAAGGAGGACAACGCCCGCATGCATCGGGTCGAGCGGTTCTACGGCCACTTCTCCCGCAGTTTCACCCTGCCGGAAGATGCCGACACCGCCACCCTGAAGGCCAACGCCAGCGAAGGGCAGCTCACCGTGTCGGTGCCGAGAAAAGGGCCGGCCCCCAGCAGCGAGCCGATGCAGGTTCCCGTGCAGTGAGCCGGCGGCGCCCCTGCTGAGCGGGGCCATCAGCAGATCCGTGGCAGCAGTTCCCCACTGAGGGGAATCAGCACTCGCTCGCTGCCGAAGGGGGTGCGCAGCAGCACCCGGCCCAGGGGGGGGCCGGCGGCCACCCTGCCGATCCAGGTCCCCCCCGCCGGAGCCAGCACCGCCAGGGCCCGCTCCCGATCGGCTTCGGGCACCACCGCCAGGAAGCGTCCCTCGTTGGCCAGGTGCAGCGGATCGAAGCCGAGCAGCGCGCAGGTGCGCCGCACGGGCTCCACCACCGGCAGACGCTCCTCTTCGATCTGCAACTCCAGTGCGTTGGGGGCCGCCAGTTCCTGCAGGGCGCTGGCCAGGCCGCCCCGGGTGAGATCCCGCAGGCAGTGGAGCCGCACCCCCGCCGCCAGCAGCGCCTCCACCGCGGGCCACAGGGGCATGCAGTCGCTGGCCAGGGGGGGCTGCAGATCCAGGCCATGGCGGGCGGCCAGGATTGCCACCCCATGGCGGCCCAGATCGCCGCTCACCAGCAGCTGGTCGCCGGGGACGATCGCCAGCGGATCGATCGGATCGTCCACCTGCAGCAGACCGATGCCGCTGGTGTTGAGGAAGGCCCCATCGCCCTTGCCCCGCTCCACCACCTTGGTGTCGCCGGTGACGATGGTGACCCCGCAGCGCCGGGCCGCGTCCACCAGCGACGCCACGATCCGGCGCAGCAGCGCCATCTCCAGCCCCTCCTCCAGGATCAGGCCCAGGCTCAGCACCAAAGGCCTCGCGCCTGCCATCGCCAGGTCGTTGGCGGTGCCCGTCACCGCCAGGCTGCCGATGTCACCCCCCTCGAACTCCAGGGGGTGCACCACGTAGCTGTCGGTGCTGAAGGCCAGGTGCCCGTGGGGCAGGGACAGCCGGGCGGCATCGTGCAGCACCTGGTCGGGGTCGGCGTAGAGGCGGCGCAGTTCGCCGTCGATCAGCTGCTGCATCAAGGTGCCACCACCGCCATGGGCCAGCTGGATGCGGGGCGTGGCGAGCGGGTCCGGCTCAGCCACGGCGGCCGTAGCGGTGGTAGGCCGCGCAGGCCCCCTCCGAGGACACCATCGGCGCCCCCAACGGATGCTCCGGGGTGCAGGCGCCAGCGAAGGCCGGGCAGTCCACGGGCCTGGCGCGTCCCTGCAGGATGGAACCACTGATGCAGACGCCCACCGGCTCCACCGCCTCCGCCGGCCCGCCCTGCAGGTCGGCGAAGCGAGCCTCGGCCTCCAGGCTGCGGAAGGGCGCCCTCAGCCCCAGACCACCGCCGGGGATGACGCCGAAGCCCCGCCAGGGCCGATCAACCGCCTCAAACACCGATTCCAGCAGGGCCCGGGCGGCCGGATTGCCCTGCTGCCGTACCACCCGGCCGTAGGCATTCGCCACCCGGGCCTCCCCCCGCTCCAGCTGCCGCACGCAGGCCACCAGGCCCCGCATCAGATCCAGGGGCTCGAAGCCGCTCACCACCACCGGCACCCGGTGCCGATCCACCAGGTGCTCCAGCTCCGTGGTGCCCATCACGGCGCACACGTGACCCGCCGCCAGGAACCCCTGCACCTGGTTGCCCTCCGCCGTGAGGATCGCCGCCATGGCCGGGGGCACCCGCACATGGGCCGCCAGCAGGGAGAGGTTGGCAACGCCTGAGGCCATCCCCTGGCGCACCAGCAGGGCCGTGGCCGGGGCCGTGGTCTCGAAACCCACCGCCAGGAACACCACCTGGCGATCCGGGTGGCGCCGGGCCAGGGCGAGGGCCTCCAGGGGGGAGGTGAGCAGGCGCACGTCGCCCCCTGCGGCCCTCACCCCCAGCAGGTCCCCCGGCTCGTCGCCGCCAGTGGCGCTGCCAGGCACCCGCAGCATGTCGCCGTAGGAGCAGAGGATCACCTCCGGCCGGCGGGCCAGGGTGCGGGCCGCATCGATCGTGGCGGCGGGGGTGACGCAGACCGGGCAGCCGGGGCCGTGGATGAGCTTCAGCCCGGGGGGGAGCAGCTGGTCGAGCCCCCAGCGCACGATGGCGTGGGTCTGGCCGCCGCACACCTCCATCAGGGTCCAGGGGCGGGTGGTGATCGCGACCAGCTCGCGGGCCAGCTCCCGCACGGCGGCCACCTCCGCCGTCAGCACCGCTGGAGCGCTCACCAGGGACCGGGGGCCGCGGCGGCCTCGGCGGGGAGGAAGGTCTGGACGGCGCGCATGTACTGGGAGCGCTCGTACTCGCTGGGATCGGGGCAGCGCTGCTGGCTCATGCAGCCGATCAGCTCCCGGGCGGTGGCGTGCTCGTGCTCCAGCAGCCACTGGCTCAGCTCCTCCTCCAGCCCGGCGAGGCGGCCGGGCCCGTGGCGCAGCAGGGCCGCCACCACCTGGGTTATGGCGGCACCGGCCATCAGCAGACGCACCACGTCGGTGCCGCGATGCACACCGCCGGTGGCCGCCAGATCCAGCGGGTGGCGGCCGTGCAGCAGGGCGATCCAGCGCAGGGGCAGCCGCAGATCGTGGGGGGTGCTCAGCAGCAGGTTGGGCCGCACCTCCAGTTCCTCGATGTCGATGTCGGGCTGGTAGAAGCGGTTGAACAGCACCAGGCCATCGGCCCCGACGGCGGCCAGCCGCTTGGCCATGGCGCTGAAATTGGTGAAGAAGGGGCTGAGCTTCACCGCCAGGGGCAGCGTCACCTCGGCGCGCACCTCGGCGACGATCTCCAGCACCTGGTTCTCGATCGCCACGCTGGAGAGGTCCGGATCGGTGGGAACCGCATAGATGTTGAGCTCCAGGGCGCTGGCGCCGGCCGCCTCCAGCCGCCGCGCCGCCTGCACCCACTGGCCGGGGTGGGCGCCGTTGAGGCTGGCGATCACCGGCACCGACAGGCGGGAGCGGGCCTGCTCAAGGTGGCGCAGGTAGAGGTCGTGGCCGACGTGGAAGATCGAGGGCTCGGGGAAATAGCTGAGCGCTTCGCCGTAGCTGTCGGCCCCCTGCAGGGTCACCCGGTGCAGCTCCAGCTGGTCGCGCTCGATCTGTTCCTCAAACAGCGAATGCAGCACCACGGCGGCGGCGCCGGCCTCCTCCAGCCGCAGCAGCTGATCGATGTCCTCACTCAGGGGAGCCGCGGCCCCCACCACCAGCGGGCTGCGCAGCTCCAGCCCGAGGTAGGTGACGGAAAGATCCGGACGGCTCATGCCGGTGCCTCCATCGGGGAATGGGCCTGGGGGCTCGCCTGGGTTGCCAGCGGGGTGCCGGCAAGGGCCTGGTAGGTGGCCCAGCGGCGGGCCACCTCCAGATCCGCCTGGCGCGCCAGGGCCCGGGCCCGCTCCGGCTGGCTGAAGGAGAGCATGCGGAAGCGGTTCTCCGTGGCCATCGCTTCGGCCAGGGGTCGCCGCTGCCCCCGGCTGTCGATCTGCAGGGGGTGCTCGCCCCGTTCGGTGCGGCGCGGGTCGTAGCGGTAGAGCAGCCAGCGGCCAGAGTCCACCGCCGCCTTCTGCTGCTCCATGCCCCGGGCCATGTCGATGCCGTGGGCGATGCAGTGGGAGTAGGCCAGGATCAGCGATGGCCCCGGATAGCTTTCCGCTTCCAGGAACGCCCGCACGGTGTGCTCGTCGCGGGCCCCCATGGCCACGCTGGCCACATAGACGCTGCCATAGCTCATCATCATCAGCCCGAGATCCTTCTTGGGGGCGGCCTTGCCGCCGGCGGCGTACTTGGCCACCGCCGCCCGGGGCGTGGCCTTCGACATCTGGCCGCCGGTGTTGGAGTACACCTCGGTGTCGAGCACCAGGGCATTGACATCCCGGCCACTGGCCAGCACGTGATCGAGGCCACCGAAGCCGATGTCGTAGGCCCAGCCGTCGCCCCCCACCAGCCAGACGCTCTTCTTCACCAGCGCATCGGCCAGATCCAGCAGGCGGGTGGCCTCGGCAGCCCGGGGGGCCTGCGGGTCCACGGCCCCCAACAGCCGCTTGAGCTCCTCCACCCGCTGCCGCTGGGCCACGATGCCGGCCTCGTCGTGCTGGTCGGCATCGCGGATCGCGGCCACCAGGACCTCGGGAAGCAGGGGGTCGGCCCGCTCCGGCGCCGGTCCGAGGCGCTCCAGGAGCTCCAGGGCCATCCGGTGCTGCTGGTCGATGGCCACGCGCATGCCCAGGCCGAACTCGGCGTTGTCCTCGAACAGAGAATTGCTCCAGGCCGGGCCGCGCCCCTCGGCGTTGGTGCTCCAGGGGGTGGTGGGCAGGTTGCCGCCGTAGATGGAGGAGCAGCCGGTGGCGTTGGCCACCAGCATGCGGTCGCCGAACAACTGGCTGGCCAGCTTGAGGTAGGGCGTTTCGCCGCAGCCGCCGCAGGCGCCGGAGAACTCGAACAGGGGCTGCTGCAGCTGCTGCTGGCCGATCCTGTGCAGGTTGAGGTCGCCGCGGGCCATCTCGGGCAATGCCAGGAAGTAGTCCCAGTGGCCCCGGGCCTGCTCCCGCAGGGGGCGCTGCGACGCCATGTTGATCGCCTTGCGCTTCGGTTCGGTGCGGTCGCGGGCCGGGCAGACCTCCACGCACAGGGCGCAGCCAGTGCAGTCCTCGACGGCCACCTGGATCGTGAAGCTGCGGCCCTTGAAGTCGGGATCACGGGCCGGGGCCTGGCGGAATCCCTCCGGTGCTCCTGCCAGGGCTTCCGGCGCCACCGCCTTGGCCCGGATCACGGCATGCGGACAGACCATGACGCACTTGCCGCATTGCACGCAGAGGTCGCTCTCCCACACCGGCACCGTCTCGGCGATGTTGCGCTTCTCCCATTGGGCCGTACCGGTGGGCCAGGTGCCGTCGCAGGGCAGGGCACTGACGGGCAGGGCGTCGCCGCGCCGCTCCAGCAGGGGGGCGATCACCTCCCGCACGAAGGCGGGAGCGCCGGCGAGCCGGTCGGCCTCAGGCGGCGGCGCCGGCAGCTCCTCCTCCGCCGGCAGCCGGCTCCAGTCCAGGAGCTGAAGATTGTCGAGGCTGGCGTCGAGGGCGCGCAGATTCATGGCCACCACCGCCTCCCCCTTGCGGCCGTAGGTCTTGCGCAGGGAGACGCGGATCTGCTCCATCGCCTCCTGCGGCGGCAGGACGCCGCTGACGGCGAAGAAGCAGGCCTGCATCACCGTGTTGATGTGGTTCCCCATGCCTGCCTCCCGCGCCACCCGGTAGGCGTTGATCTGCCACACCGACACCCCCCGCTCGCGGATGCCGCAGCGCAGGGTCGCCGGCATCCGCCGCCAGCTCTCCTCGATCGGGAAAGGGCTGTTGAGCAGCAGCACCCCACCGGCGTCCAGGCCGGCCAGCAGGTCGAAGCGATCGACGAAATCCCACTGGTGGCACGCCACCAGGGTGGGACGCTCGATCAGGTAGGGGGCGCGGATCGGCCGGGGGCCGAAGCGCAGGTGCGACACCGTGACCGAGCCGGATTTTTTGGAGTCATAGACGAAGTAGGCCTGGGCGAACAGATCGGTCTGCTCACCGATGATCTTGATCGTGGCTTTGTTGCCCCCCACGGTGCCGTCCGAGCCCAGGCCGTAGAACACGGCACGCACCTGTCCGGGACCGTCCACGTGGAAATCCGCCGCGATGGGCAACGAGCGGTGGGTGACGTCGTCGTCGATGCCGACGGTGAAGTGGTTGCGGGGCTGCTGAAGCCAGAGGTTGTCGAACACAGCCTTCACCATCGCCGGGGTGAACTCCTTGGAGGAGAGGCCGTACCGGCCGCCCACCACCTGGGGCAGGGGGCGGTCGCCGTGGCAGGGGCGCCACTCCTCACTGAGGGCCGCCACCGCATCGAGGTAGAGGGGTTCACCGCCGGCCCCGGGTTCCTTGCAGCGGTCGAGCACCGCCAGGGATTGCACCGTCGGCGGCAGAGCCGCCGTGAAGAGGGCCGCCGAAAAAGGCCGGAACAGGCGCACCTTGAGCACACCCACCCGTTCGCCGGCGGCGATCAAGGTCTGCACGGTCTCGTCGGCAGTCTCGCAGCCGGAGCCCATCAGCACCACCACCCGCTCGGCATCGGCGGCCCCCACGTACTCGTAGGGCCCGTAGGGGCGGCCGGTGAGGCCGGCGAACCGCTCCATCGCCTCCACCAGGTGGCCGGGGAGGGCGTCGTAGAAGCGGTTCACCGACTCCCGCGCCTGGAAGTACACGTCCGGGTTCTGGGCCGTGCCCCGCAGCACCGGATGGTCGGGGGAGAGGGCCCGGTGGCGGTGGGCCGCCACCGCCTCCATCGGCATCAGGGCGTGGAGAACCGCGTCGTCGATGGGCTGGATCTTCTGGATCTCGTGGGAGGTGCGGAAGCCGTCGAACATGTGCAGGACCGGCAGCCGCCCCATCAGGCTCGCCCGGGTGGCGATGGCGGCGAAGTCGCCCGCCTCCTGCACCGAGGCCGAGCAGAGGATCACGCAGCCCGTGCCGCGGCAGGCCATCACGTCGCTGTGGTCGCCGAAGATCGAGAGCCCCTGGGCCGCCAGGGAGCGGGCCGCCACGTGCAGCACGGCGGGAGTCAGCTCTCCGGCCAGCTTGTAGAGGTTGGGCACCATCAGCAGCAGCCCCTGGGAGGCCGTGAAGGTGGTGGTCAGCACCCCCGCCTGCAGGGCGCCGTGCACGGTGCCGGCGGCGCCGGCCTCGCTCTGCAGCTCCACCACCGCCGGGACCGTGCCCCAGAGGTTGGGGCGGCCTTCGGTGCTCCAGGCATCGGCCCACTCGCCCATCGGCGAGGCGGGGGTGATCGGGTAGATGGCGATGGCCTCGTTGAGGCGGTAGGCCACCAGGGCCACGGCCTCGTTGCCGTCGACGGTGATGGTCATGGGGGATCCTCGTCGACGAGGCTGAGGGCCAGGCCCACATGCACGAGCACTCGATCCCCCACGGCCGCCTCGGGCAGGCAGGCCAGGCTCACCTGCTGACGGACCCCACCGAAATCCACCTCGGCCATGCGCCAGAGGCCGTCTTCGGCCGCGGCGTCAGCACCCGGCCGCTCAGGCGCTCCTTCCGGCGGCTGGATCCGGATCGAGAGGATGCGAGCCGGCACGGCCAGGCACATGGGGAGGGTTCGGCTCGTGGACACTCCACCCGGTTGTAGGTGCGCGCGCCGGATCTGCCCACGGACCGCTCGCCGCCCAGACCTGCCCGAGGGCCAGGCCGCCGTCGCTGCAGGGCACCACCTCCGGCCAGACCGGCCGCAATCCCCTGGCCCGCAGCGCGGCGATGGCAGCCTCCAGCAGCAGCCGGTTCTGGAAGCAGCCCCCGCCCAGGGCCACCGGCACGCCACCGCTGGCGGCCCTGGCGGGGGGCGCGATCCAGGCAGCGGCGAGGGCGGCCGTCTCGGCCAGGGCCGCCGCCAGGGCGTGATGGAACCCGGCGGCGCAGAGCGCCGGCGGCGTGCCGGCGGCGCTCGCCGCCAGCAGCACGTCCAGCAACGGTTCCCAGTCGAGCCAGCCCAGGCTGGGGCCCCCGGCGGCGACGCCCCCCGCGATGGCCTCGGGCGGCACCAGGGGGAGGGTCCAGCGGGGAGGGTCCAGAGAAGCCGTGGCACGGGGCTCCAGAGGAGCCGTGGCGGCGGCCCCCTGCAGACGCAGCCCCCCCTCGCCCTCGTAGCTCTGCACCTGCACCAGCCCCAGCAGGGAGGCGACCGCATCGAACAGCCGGCCCACGCTGGTGCTCAGGGGGCTGTTGCAGCCGCTAGCGATGGCCTGCAGCAACAGGCGGCGCTCGCCGGCCCCAAAGGCGTCCAGGCTGCGGCGGGCCCCGGGGTGCTCCAGGGCCCCGGAGCCGGCGGCGGCCAGAAGCCCCAGGGCCGCCCGGCGTGGTTCCGCCAGGGCCCGCTCACCGCCAGGCAGCGGGAAGGACCTCAGCGCCACCAGTCGCTCGCAGGGGGGGCCGCCGGGCCGGCCCAACAGCAACAACTCCCCTCCCCACAGCTGGGGGCCGCCATCGGCGGCAGGGGCAGGGGCGTAGCCGAGCCCATCCCAGGTGAAGGCCAGCAACGGGCCCTCCAGCCCGTGCTCGGCCAGCACGGCCAGGCCGTGGGCCCGGTGATGCTGCACCGTTCGTTGCGGCCATGGCTGGGCGGCGGCGAGCTGGTGGCTGAGGTAGCCGGGGTGGGCGTCGCAGGCGATCAGCCGCAGCCGCTCGCCCCAGCGCCGCTCGATCGCCGCCAGACCGTCGGCCAGCCTGGCGAGCATGCGGCCCTCGGCCAGGTCGCCCAGGTGGGGGGCCAGCCACAGCCGTCCCTCCAGCGCCAGGGCCGGCGCACTCTTGAGATCGCCGCCAAGGGCCACCACGCCATCCGGCGTCCCCCCTGGAGCCGCAGCCAGCACCAGGGGCTCGGGGGCGTAGCCCCGGGCCCGGCGCAGCAGGGCCGGCCGGCCGTCGATCAGCTGCAGCACCGAATCGTCCAGGGGCCGGGCGATGGCGCGGTCATGCACCAGAAAGACATCGGCGATGGGCCCGCCGGCCCCGCCCCCCAGCCGCTCCAGCGCCTCGGCGGGATCGGTGCAGAGCGGCTCGCCGCTGGGGTTGCCGCTGGTGGCCACCAGGGGCCGGCCGAAGGCGCGTGCCAGCAGGTGGTGCAACGGCGACGCCGGCAGCATCGCCCCCAGGCACGGGCTGCCCGGGGCCACGCCCGGCAGGGCATCGGGAGCCCCCAGGCGGCGCCGCAGCAGCACGATCGGAGCGGCGGGATCCGCCAGGGCCCGCCGCTCCTCGGCGTCGATGCGGCAGATGGGAGCCATGGCGCCGGCCTCGGCCACCAGCAGGGCGAAGGGTTTGGCGGGCCGCCGCTTGCGCCGCCTCAGCCGCGTCACCGCCTCGGCGTTGGTGGCCTCCACCAGCAGCTGAAAGCCGCCTACCCCCTGCAGGGCCAGGATCTCCCCGGCGGCGAGACGCTCGCAGCAGGCCCTGATCAGGGCGCCCGTGCCGCCATCGCCAGAACCGGGACTCGCCATGGGCGCACCGGTCCCATCCCACAGGGCCAGCCGCGGGCCGCACACCGGGCAGGCGATGGTCTCGGCATGGAAGCGGCGATCGGCCGGGTCCTCGAACTCGCTGCGGCAGGCTGGGCAGAGCGGGAAGGGGGCCAGGGTCGTGTGGGCCCGGGCCCAGGGCTCGGCGGTGGCGATGCTGAAGCGGGGGCCGCAATCGCAGCAGCTGATGAAGGGGTAGCCGCAGCGGCGATCGGCGGGATCGGCCAGCTCGGCCAGACAGGCGCTGCAGGGAGCCCGATCCGCCACCAGGGCCGGGGCCACCAGATCGATGCCGTGGGGCTCCGCGGCAGCGGCCATGATCCGAACTCCCGGCGGGAGGGCCCCCGCCGTCCGCGTGGGGGCCGGCAACCAGAGGGGATCGAGGGGATCGAGGCGGGCCCGGGGGGGCAGCTGAAGCGGCAGCCGCCGCAGGAACGCTTCCAGGGCAGCGCGTTCCCCCTCCAGCTGCAGCCGCACCACACCGGGGCCGTTGGCCACCGCACCGGAAAGGCCCAGGTCGCTGGCCAGCCGGTGCACCAGGGGCCGGAAGCCCACCCCCTGCACCACCCCGCGGCACTCCAGGTGCAGCAGGGCCCGCCCCGCCACCGACGGCCCGCTCACCCGGCGACGGGCACCCGCTCCAGGGAGAGGGCCGCCAGCAGCTCGGTGAACCCCTCACCGGTGCGGGCGGAGACCTCCACGATCCTGGCCTGCGGTGCCACACGGGCCAGGTGGCGGCGGGCCAGGGGAGCATCGAAACCGCAGGCCTCGGCCAGGTCGCCCTTGCTGATCACCACCACATCAGCGGAGTGGAAGGTGGCCGGGTACTTCAGGGGCTTGTCCTCCCCTTCGGTGACCGACAGCAGCACCACCCGCAGGGATTCGCCCAGATCGAAGGCGGCCGGGCAGACCAGGTTGCCGACGTTCTCGATCACCAGCAGCTCCAGGCCGGCCAGGGGATGGCCGAGGTGGGCCAGGTCGTGGAGGGCCCGATGCACCATCGCCGCCTCCAGGTGGCAGGCCTGGCCGGTGGTGATCTGCAGGGCCGGCACCCCGGCGGCCCGCAGGCGGCGGGCGTCATTGTCGGTGGCCAGATCCCCCACGATCACCGCCATCGGATGGCGCACCGACGGGGAGGACGGAGCCAGCTCCCGGGCCAGCCTCTCCAGCAAAGCGGTCTTGCCGGAGCCGGGCGAGGACAACAGGTTGATCACCCGAACCCCCGCTGCGGCGAAATGGTCGCGGTTGGCCGCGGCCTGGGCGTCGTTGTGCACCAGCAGCCGTTGGCCCACCTCCAGGTGCCGGGGGGGCTCGATGACGGGAGCGACCGGCTGGCCGCAATTGCAGTCGACACACATCGCAGGATCGACCCCAGACAGGAGCGCAGCACGGAAAAGCCCCATCGGGGGCCCGGCTTCACCCGAAGGCTAGGCACGGAGCTCCGACGGGGCCCTGATGGCCAACGGGATCATCCAGAGTGATCACCAGAGGCCGCGGATCGGCGCAGGGGCCGGTTCGGGCTGGTAGACCGGCGCTGGGGCCGGTGCGGGCTGGATGATGGGTTCTGGTGCGGGAGCAGGGGCGGCAGCCACCGGACGGGAGCCGAAGCGGTAGCGGAAACCGATCTTGCCGCCCCAGCTGTTGAAGGAGTCAAACGTCAGGTTTTCGCTGGAGTAGCCGCCAGCACCCTGATAGACCCCCTCCAGATAGACATCGGAGTTGTAGCTCATGGCATAGGTGACGCCCACCTTGGCCTGCCAGCCGAACAGCCCCTTGTTGACACTGTTGGTGGGAAAGCCGTTCAAGCTGAAGCTGGGGGTGCTCAGATTGGTGTAACCGATGCCACCACCGATGTAAGGCGTCCAGCGACTGTTGTTCTCGAAGTCGTAGTAGACACTGGCGAGCACATCATTCTTATTGATGATGCCGGAGACGTTGTTGGTGAAGGGCACGATGCCGAAGGCACCAAAGCCGATGGGATTGGCGGCCCCGACGGCGTTGAGGCTTCCACGGCTGTAGCCGTAGGTCAGCTCGGTGCGGATGGCGCCGAAGTCGTAGCCGACGCCCACGTCACCGGAGAAACCACCGCCCAGATCCAGCTTGGTGGAGTTGTTGTTGCCGAAGTTGTAGAGGAGCGGGGTGAAGAAGGGTGAAACCAGCGTGCCGTTGCTGTTGACCGTCTGGTCGCTGGGGGTCTGGGCGCCGGCGCCGATGGTGAGGTACCAGCCCTTGGCGGAGAAGGCTTCCTTCACCTCCGGCTGGGGGTAGGTCTGGGCGATGAGGGTGCCGTTCTGAACGCCGGCCTGAGGATTCAGAGCCGGGACCTGGGCGGCCGAAGCGAGGCTGGGGGCTGCTTCAGCGGGACCCGGGAGACCGGCGGCAGAGTCCGCCGGAACCAGATCCGTCACTGGCTGAGAGCGTTCGCCGGGAGTTCGGACATCCGCCATGGCGGGACCACCGATGAGAAGGCCGCCCGTGGCGGCAATGCCCACACCGCGGAGAAATGTCCGTCTAAACGTGCTTGTGAAATTCGTCATGGGGGTGTGTTCCTCTCACTCCTCAATGAATAAACCCGCGCCACGGGCAATTTGACAGCTTATGGACAGCAACAGGCCTGGCACAGAGTGGTACAAAAAAAGAAAACTTGCGCAGGATCACTTTGGACTCCAGGAAGGGATCTCAATCTTTTCTTAAGCGTATGATTATTTGAATGTGCCCATGGCTTGGAGGGTTTAGCGGCCTCCGTTTCGCCCAAGTGTCGCCCCGGCCTGCGACGCCGCGATCCAGGTGGCCTACTGAGGCGCTGGTGCCGGAACAACCGCCCGGGCCCCGGCTCAGCCGAGTTCCAGGGAGGCCAGCTGCAGTTCCCGGCCCCGCAACAGCTCCCGGCTGATACGGCCGCAGAGCGGGCAATCGCAACAGCCATCACGCGCCGCAAAGGGCTGCCCGCAGGCGGCACAGAAACACTCGGCGGGCACCGCTTCGATCTCCAGCCTGGAGCCGTCGGCGATCGTGTTCGCCATCACCACCGCGTGGGCGAAGCGCAGGGCCTCGATCTCCACCCCGGCCAGAGCGCCCACCCGCAGGGTGATGGCCGCAATGCGACCGGCGCCATGCAGGGCGGCCTGCTCCAGGGCCAGCTCCCGCACCGCGTCCATCAGGCTCAGCTCATGCACCTTCAGGCACCGCCCCCTGCAGCCAGCCGTGCAGCAACCGGCGCGCTTCCGGCAACTGGCGCCGCAGCCCCGGGGAGAAGCGATCTCCCCAGGAGAAGTCGAAGGCAGGAACCAGCAGCTCATGGGCCGGCACGCAGCGATCGAACAGCTGTTCGGCCAGGGCCAGCAGCCTGGCGGGATCCACCCGGTGGGTGTCCCGCTCCCAGTCGCCAGCGGCCGCCAGGGGCCGCAGCAGGGAGCCACTCTGGGGCGGCGCCAGCCAGGCGTCGACGATGAGCAGCCGATCGGCCGCCGCCACCGCCTCTGCCAGTTCCGGCGTGAGCTGGTGGCACTGCAGGCCCAGACCCTCCACCAGGTGCCAGCCCACCCCGTCATCCCCCCTCAGGGGGTTGCCGATGCCGATCAGCAGCGCGCCCCCGACGCCGGCGCCGTTCATCCCCGCAGGCGTTCGGCCAGCACCGTTCCATCGGCGGCCAGCAGTTGCAGCAGCAGCGGCATCTGGCCGGCGGCATGGGTGGAGCAGGACAGGCAGGGGTCAAAGCAGCGGATTCCCGCCTCCACCCGGTTAAGCATCGCCTCGGGGATCTCCGCGCCGGCGGGCACCGGATCGGG
This sequence comes from uncultured cyanobacterium, assembly GCA_903917565.1. GTDB lineage: Bacteria > Cyanobacteriota > Cyanobacteriia > PCC-6307 > Cyanobiaceae > Cyanobium. Next base: position 160,615 of record CAIXBB010000005.1, read on the forward strand.
GATGTACTCCCGGGCGATCTGGTGCGCGGTGCGGTTCATCGCCAGGTTGTTCTGACCGGTGGCGATGATCAGGTTCACGCCGGTGAGCAGGCCATCATCATCCACCCGGTAGTGGTGGAAGAGGGTACCCCGGGGCGCCTCGCTCACCCCCACCGCCTCATTGCGGTTGAGGGAAGCCCGCAGACGGATGCGGCCGTGCATCAGGTCGGGGTCGCGCACCAGGGCCTCGATCGCCTCGAGGCAGGCCACAATCTCGACCAGCCGCGCATGGTGATAGGCAAAGCTGGAGGTGGCCGGATGGCCACTGCGCTGGCGCAGCTCAATCAGCTCCCGGTCGGCCCAGGGGGTGCCGATGCTGTCGCAGACGTTGAGCCGGGCCAGGGGGCCCACCCGGTAGATCCCCTCCGGGTAGCCCAGCGGTTTGTAGTAGGGGAACTTGAGGTAGCTCCAGGGTTCCACCGCCTCGCCGAGGAAATCGGCGTAGTCATCCTCACTGAGCTGGTCGGCGATGATCGCTCCGGTGGCATCCCGGAAACGGATGCCGCCCTCGATGTGCTCCCAGAGCCCCTGCGGCGTGACCAGTCCCATGAACAGGCTGGGGAAGTCGCCGAAGATCCGCTGCTCCTTCTCCAGGGGACCATCGAGCAGCTTCTTGTAGAGCTCCAGCGCCAGGGTGACGGTGGCGCGGGCTTCCGGCAGGCGGTCCAGGATCCAGTCCTTGGCCTCCTGGCTCAGGGGGTGGCGCACACCCCCGGGCACCGCCCAGGCGGAGTGGATCCTGCGGCCGCCCAGCAGCTCCAGGATCTGCTGGCCGAACTGGCGCAGGCGGATGCCGGCCCGGGCCAGGTCGGGGTCGGCGGCCATCAGGCCGAAGACGTTGCGTTTGGCCGGATCGCTCTCCCAGCCCAGCAGGAAATCGGGGCTGCTGAGGTGAAAGAACGAGAGCGCGTGGGACTGGGTGAGCTGGGCCAGGTTGAGCAGGCGTCGCAGCTTGTCGGCCGCCGGAGGGATCGAAAGGGCCAGCAGCTTGTCGCCCGTCTTGGCGGCCGCCAGCAGGTGGCTCACCGGGCAGATGCCGCAGATGCGGGCCGTGATTCCGGCCATCTCGGTGAAGGGCCGGCCCTCGCAGAATTTTTCGAAGCCCCGATACTCCACCACGTGGAAGCGGGTGTCGGTGAGGTGGCCGGCCTCATCGAGGTGGAGGGTGATCTTGGCGTGCCCCTCGATGCGGGTCACCGGATCGATGATGACGGTGCGGGTCATGGTGAGCTCCTCATCCGAAGCGCAGCATGGCGGCCCCTTCCATCGTCGGCCGCTCCCCGGCCAGCAGGGGCGTGATCGCCTCCCGGATGCGCTCGGCGGACGGGGGGCAGCCCGGGAGGTAGAGATCCACCGGGATCACCTCATGTAGGGGCAGCACCTTGGGCAGCAGTTCGGGAACGATGCCGGGGGCGAAGGGCAGCTGGCCGGTGGCGTCGGCCAGCTCCAGATAACCGCGCTCCAGCACGGCCCTGGCGCTGTCGTGGCCGCCATCGAGCAGGTTGCGCAGGCCGGGCACGTTGGCCGTCACGGCGCAGTCGCCGAAGGAGATCACCAGACCCGTGCGCTCGCGCACCTGCAGGGCCAATTCCAGGTTGTCGACGTTCGCCACCGCCCCCTCCACCAGAGCGATGTCGACGTTCTCGGGGTAGATCTTGGCGTCGGTGCCGACCGGCGAGAAGACCACATCCACCTTCTCGGCCAGATCGAAGAGGAACTCGTCGAGATCCAGGAACGACATGTGGCAGCCGGAGCAGCCCGCCAGCCAGACGGTGGCGAGGCGGAGCTTGGCGGCGGGCGGGGAGGGGGTCATGGCGTGGGGGATCACTGGTTGTGCCAGCGGTGCTGCTCGCGGGCGGTGCGCAGCAAGGCGGGCAGGGTGGTGTTGGGCTGTTTCTCGGCGGTGGTGTCGGTGTTGCGGAACAGGGCGCCGGTGGGACACACCTCCACGCACTTGCCGCAGGAGGTGCAGGCCTGCACCTGGCCCCAGGGCTCATCGAGGCCAGCGACGATGTGGCACTGGCCGCCGCGGCTGCCGATGTCCCACACATGGGCCCCCTCGATCTCGTCGCACACCCGCACGCAGCGGGTGCAGAGGATGCAGCGGTTGTGGTCAAGGCTGAACTGGGGGTGGGAGGCGTCCACCGACCGCTGGGGGTACTGGTAGGGAAAGCGGGAGTGGTCCATGCCCACGGTGACGGCCATGTCCTGCAGCTCGCAGTGGGTGTTGGCCACACACACCGCGCACACGTGGTTGCCCTCGGCGAAGAACAGCTCCACCGTCATGCGCCGGTACTCCCGCAGCCGGGGCGTGTGGGTGTGCACCACCATCCCCTCGGCGGCCTGGGTGCTGCAGGCGGTCAGCAGCTTGCCGGACCCCTCCACCTCCACCAGGCACAGCCGGCAGGCCGCCACCGGGGAGAGGCCTTCGAGGTGGCAGAGGGTGGGAACGCCGGCCTCGGCGGCCCGGGTGGCCTCCAGCAGGCTCGCCCCCGCCGGCACCGCCACGTCCTGTCCGTTGACCGTGAGGGTGACGACGCTCATCGCTCCACCCCCCCGGCGGCGACGCAGGTCGCCGGCTCCCGGCAGGCGGCCTCGTATTCGTGGCGAAACCAGCGCAGGGTGCTTAGCACCGGATTGGGGGCCGACTGGCCCAGCCCGCAGAGGCTGGTGACCTTGACCATCTGGCAGAGGGCATCGAGGCGCTCCAGGTCGGCCGGGGTGGCCCGACGCTCCACGAAGCGATCGAGGAGCTGGGCCAGCTGCACGGTGCCGGCACGGCAGGGCACGCACTTGCCGCAGCTCTCGTTGACACTGAAACCCATGAAGTGACGCGCCACCTCGGGCATGGAGGTGGCACCCCCCATCACCACCATGCCGCCGGAGCCCATCATCGAACCGAGCTCCAGCAGGCTTTCGTAGTCGACGGGGGTGTCGAGCCGCTCCGCCGGGATGCAGCCACCTGAGGGGCCCCCCGTCTGGACCGCCTTGATCGGCGAGCCATCGGGCACCCCGCCACCGATCACCTCCACCACCGTGCGCAGGGGCGTGCCCATCGGCACCTCCACCAGCCCGGTGTTGACCACCGCTCCGGACAGGGCGAAGACCTTGGTGCCCTTGCTGTGCTCGGTGCCGATCGCGGCGTACCAGTCGCCCCCCTGGCGCAGGATCGCCGGCACGGCGGTGAAGGTTTCGACGTTATTGATCAAGGTGGGCGCCCCCCAGAGACCGGACTGGGCCGGGAAGGGGGGCCGGGGCTGGGGCATGCCGCGCTGGCCCTGGATCGAGCGCAGCAGGGCCGTCTCCTCGCCGCAGACATAGGCACCGGCGCCCACCCGCACCTCCAGCCGCAGGTTGAAGGTGGTGCCGTCGATGTGGTTGCCCAGCAGGTGCCGGCTGCGGGCCTGCTGCAGGGCCAGCCGCAGCCGTTCGATCGCCAGGGGGTACTCCGCCCGTACATAAACGAACCCCCGCTCGGCACCGACGGCGTAGGCGGCGATCGCCATCCCCTCGATCAGCCGGTGCGGGTCGCTCTCAAGCACACTGCGGTCCATGAAGGCACCGGGATCACCTTCATCGGCGTTGCAGACCACATAGCGGGGACCAGGGGGCTGGAGGGCCACCGTGTCCCACTTCAGGCCCGTTGGGTAGCCGGCGCCACCGCGACCCCGCAGGCCGCTGCGACGCACCTCATCGCGCACCTGCTCGGGGGTGAGCTCCTGCAGGACGCGGTGCAACTGGGCGTAGGTGCCGAACGCGAGGGCGTCGTCGATGGATTCGGGATTCACATGCCCGCAACCCTCAAGCACCACGGGCTGCTGCAGGGCGAAGAAGGGATCCTCCAGATCGAGGCGATGGGCCGCCAGGGCGTCACCGCTGCCGGAGCTGATGCCGGCGGCGATCAGGGCGCCGGCGTGCTCCGCGGCCACACCCCCGAAGAGTTGGGTGGGGCCGGGCCCGTCGCAGGCCACCAGGGGGCCGCTGCCGCAGAGGCGCAGGCAGCCCACCGGTTTGATCGTCAGGGCGGCGGGATCGAGGCCGGCGGCATCCCGGGCGCCCTCAAGGGCGGTGCGCAGGGCCTGGCCACCGGCGGAGCGGCAACCGCTGGCGTCACAGCAGCGCAGCTGCGGGGGGACGGGCATGGGGAACCAGAGGTGCCTGTTGCTTTGTTAGCCAGGAAATCGCCGGGGCGCCGCTCACCTTCCTGGGGCCAGCTCCAGGGCGATGCGGTCCACCGTGGCCGGCAGGGGGGTGTTGGCCGGAATCACGCCATTGGCATACAGCACCTGACGGATGTTCTCCAGGAGCGGGGGCGGGTGTTCTGAAGCGGGTCCAGCCGCTCGTACTGCTCCTGGGGCCCGGAGAAGCGGATGCCATCCCAGAAGGAAGGCTGCGCAGCGGAATCAAGACCCAGAGAGGGCGCCATCTCCTGGCGCGCCGCCGCCGGACGGCGGCTCTCCTCCTCCCGAACCGCCTGCCAGCCCTGAAGGAGTCCCACCACCGCATCGGGGTGGAGGGGTGCAGACCCTCCACCCCGATGCGGGCCAGCAGTTGATCGGCGCGGCGGGATTCATCAATGACGTCAATGATGACCGGACACCGGTCTGGGGCCAATCCGCAGACGCTGACGACATCGATCGAGGTGTTGGCCACCTCCATGGAAGGACGGCGGCCGATCAAAAGCTTTCACGGACGTCAGAAAGGAGACGTCGTCCTGCAGCAATTGATCGCCGATGGGAAGCCCCTGCCCCATGCCAAGGACGAACTGTTCCGCATCGGAGGGAGTGAATTCCTGCTGCCTCTCAGGGACCATCGCCTCGATTCGGCCCGCAGCAGGCTGGAGATGAGCGCGGGGATGAGCCTTCTGGGTGCCTCCGATACCACCGGAGAGGCGATGCTCTCCCGGGTGGTGCTGGCCCTGAACCACCCCGGCGACCTGGGGGGCCATCAGGTGATGGTGCGCTGAGGCAGGCCGCTGGCCTCCAGGCGAGCGGCCAGCGCCTCGGGCTGGTCGACGGGCAGCCGCGTCACCAGTTCCCCGTCCACCACCAGCACCGGCGCCTGACCGCAAGCGCCCAGGCAGCTGACGTGCTGGAGGGCCCAGACGCCATCGCCCGCCGGATCGTCGAGGCGCACCCCCAGCCGCTGCTCGATGGCCGCCGCCACCTGAGCGCCCCCCTTCACGTAGCAGGCGGTGCCGAGGCACACGGCGCAGCGGTGTGCGGTGGGGGGCTCAAGCCGGAAGAGGTGATAGAAGCTGGCCACGCCATGGACGCGGCTCAACGGCAGCCCCATCCCGGTGGCCACATCCCGCAGGGACTCCGGCGCCAGATAGCCGTGGAGCTCCTGGACCTGGTGCAGCACCTCGATGAGCGCGTCGGCACGGGCCCCATGGCGACGGATCACCTGGGCGATGCGCGGGTCGGTGCTGGCCGGGGCCGAGGTGCTCATGCCGATGGTCTGCCACCTTCCCTTGCTAGCCACAGCCGGGGCCACGGTCAGCATCAGCAAGCCGCTGCGAGAATGCAGCGGGACGCCTGCAGGCCCGATGAAAGCAAATCCGTATATTCTATCTGATGTTGGCACTTACAGCATGACCCCCTGGTTACTGGCCCAGATACCGGCCACCTTGTTGAGTTTTGTTCTGCTGTTCACCTCCTCAGCCCTGGCCTGTGAAAAGCACATCAACGGCCACCAGAACAGCTCCGACACCAACGCTGAAGGTTACAGAAAATAACCGCATTCTCCGCCAATGCGTTGCAGCAACTGGCGTTGTGGTTGTCGGTCGCGTTCGTCAGTCAGACTAATTTGACTATTTTAAAAGCCCGAAATCATTCACGATTAGTCGCCACGGCTGTTGCCCTGGTCGGCCTCTTCGTGGTGGATCTGGCCCTGACAAGAACCCTGGGAATCACCCTTTTCCCGTACTACTGGATCCCCGTGGTGCTGGCGGCCTCCTTTGCCACACCGCGCCAGGTGGGCTGGTTCACGAGTGTGGCGATCGTGCTGACCGTCGTCTGGTCGCTGCAGGCTCCTCAGGCCACCACACTGGAACTGCTGCTGCGGTTGGCCGGCCTGATCGGGATGGCCTGGGTGTCGATGCATCTGGCCCACGACCTGCAGGCCAAGGAACGGTGCAACAGGGAGCTCAAGGAGCACTACCAGTTGCTGGCCGAGAACGCCCCGGACGTGGTCCTCAGCAGCGACCGGGACGGGCGGATCGCCTGGATCTCCCCGTCAGTGCGCCAGCTGCTGGGCCATGACTCCCGCCACCTCCATGGACGGTCGATCGACGCACTGCTGCTGGAGGCGGACCGGGGGCAACTCGATCAGGCCATCGGCCGGGTTCTTCAGGGGAACAGCAGCACCAGCGAGCTTCGCTTCCTGGCCGCCGACGGGGGCAGTCGCTGGGTCTCCATGGCCCTGCGGCCGGTGCTCGGCACCGATGGCGAGGTGTTGGGCATGGTGGGCAGCTGGCGCGACATCCAGAGGGAGGTGGAAGCGCGCCAGGCCGAGGAGCGCACCAAGGCGGCCCTGGCGTCCTCGGAGGAACGGCTGCGCCTCACGATGGAGAACGCCTCGACCGGCATCGCCCTGCTCGACGCCACCGGCCAGTTCCTCTCCATCAACCCCACCGGCTGCGGGCTGCTCAACCGGGACGGCGTCGGCCTGGAGGGCCTGACCTGGCAGGCGTTCTCACCGGAAACGGACCAGGCCCGCGAAAGCCCGCTGATGGAGGAACTCCTCAGCGGTCGGCGCCCCAGCTACCGCCTTCGCAAGCGCATCAACCAGAGGGCCGGCAGCTCCATCTGGGTGGATTGCAGCGTGTCCTGCTCCCGCCATGCCGATGGCAGCATGGCCTTCGTGATCGCCCAGTTCAACGACGTGACCGAGATGGTTCAGGCGGAAGCCGCCCTGGCCACCTCGGAGGAGCGCTACCGGCTGCTGGCGGAGAACTCCAGCGATGTGGTGCTGCTCATCCAGGACGGGGTGATCAGCTGGATCTCCCCTTCCCTCACCTGCATGCTGGGCTGGAAACCGGAGGAATGGGTCGGCCATTCGCTCAGCCGTTTCATCCCCGCCGACGAGCAACCGGCCCTGGAGCGAGACCTCGACACCCTGGCCGCCGGTCGGACAGTGGTCAGCCGACTGCAGGCCCTGGCCCACGACCACAGCCACCGCTGGCTGGAATGGCATGCGAGCCCCCACCGGGATCTCGATGGCCGCCTCAACGGCATTGTGGGCTCCTTCCGCACGGTGGATCAGGAGGTGGCCGCCGAAAGGGAACTGGCCCGCCGTGCCTGCACCGACGAACTGACCGGCCTGGTGAACCGTCACGAGGCGCTGGAGCAGATCGCCGCCATCGCCGGCCGCGTGCTGCGCCAGGGTGATGCCACCGCCGTGCTGTTCTGTGATCTCGACAATTTCAAGGAGATCAATGACACCTTCGGCCACCTGGCGGGAGACGAACTGCTCAGGACCGTGGCGACAAGGATCCGCATGGGCCTGCGCAGTGGCGACATGGCCGCCCGCATCGGTGGTGATGAGCTGATGGTGGTGCTGCAGGGGGTTCGGTGCCTGAGCAATGCGGTGACCATCGCCGAAAAGCTGCGCCGGGCCGTGGCCGAACCGATCATCACCAGTGCCGGCTACCTGTCGATCACCCTGAGCATCGGCGTCACCCTGGCCCAACCAGACGAAAACCCCGACGAGATCATCTCCAGAGCCGACCGCGCCATGTACCGGGCCAAGCAGACCGGGCGCAATCAGGTGCTGGCCTTCACCGAACAGACCGATGCCGCCACAGACCGAAACGCGTCCTGGCAGCCGGTGCTCTGAGCGGGTCAGGAGGCGCGAAAGCAGGAATGATGAGATGCGAGGCGACCCGCTGAGCGCTCCATGATCTCCCTGGCCTGAACACTGAAGCGACCGCCATGAACATTGTCGGGATCGATCATCTGGTGCTGCGCTGCAGGGATCTGGAGCGCATGGAGCGCTTCTACATCGACGTGCTGGGATGCACCGTATCCCGACGCAACGAAGCGCTGGGTCTGATCCACCTCAGGGCGGGCAACGGCCTGATCGATCTGGCGGCCATCAACGGGGAACTGGGTCGGCGGGGAGGTGCGGGGCCGGGGGCGGAAGGCCACAACCTGGATCACGTTTGTCTGCGGATCGAACCCTTCGATGAAGTGGCCTTGCGAGCCCATCTCCGCCGCCATGGCCTCGAGGCCGGACCCCTCCATCACACCTTCGGGGCCGAGGGCGTCGGACCGGCCCTGTACCTCGAGGATCCGGAGGGGAACAGCATCGAACTCAAGGGCCCTTCCCAAAGCTGAACAGGCCTCCTGCCAGGGCGGCTTCAGCCACGCCAGGTCTTCTGCCGCCCCCCGGGTACCAGGGTGCCGCGTTGACGCCAGAGCGCGGCCGGACTCACCTCGATGCCGTGCTGTCTGGCCAGATCGGCCGCTGCCTGGGGCGTTTCGGACGCTTGCAGGGCGGCGGCGAACATCGGATCACGGAGAGCCAGATCCTTCACCCGATGCAGGGCTTCGGTGGCATCGGGATGGGCATGGGCACTGGTGCTGGATCGTTCACAGGTGGTCATGGGATCCTCTCTTCTTCTGTATTCAGCCTAATCAGAATGAATCGCCCCCAAGATGAGTGATAACACCCATCCCATCGCGTCACGTTGTTCGGAAATAGGCCGCCCCCTTGCCACTGCTGGCGGCAGACCCGTAGATCTTCGAAGAAGGGAAATATTCGGCCTCCAGCTGCACCTTTGCAGCCACCTCTTCTCCGGCTGTTTCAGCGATGAAGTGCAGGGCGAGATCGATGCCGGACGAGATGCCGGCCGCCGTCCAGATGGCCCCGGATCGGGTGAAGCGCTCCTCCACCACCTCCACATCACCGAGGGCCCGCAGGCGCTCCAGGGAGGCCCAGTGGGTGGTGGCCCGCCTGCCGCTGAGCAGGCCGGCCGCATGCAGCAGAAAGGCCCCTGTGCAGACCGAAAGCACCGCCCGGCAGCTGGCCGACTGGCGCCGGATGAAGGCGATCAGCTCGGGATTGTCCACCTCGGTGCGGGTGCCGATGCCGCCCGGCACCAGCAACACATCCAGGGGCGGCGCCGTGGCGAAGCTGGCATGGGGCAGCAGCACCAGTCCCTTGGCGCAGGTGATCGGGGCCTCGCTCTGGCCGATCAGCAGACATTCCCCGGGGCCGCCAGGCTGGCGCGCCCACAGGGCAGCCATTTCCCAGGGTCCGATGGCGTCGAGCTCCTCCACCCCCGGGAACAGCAGGAGGCCGAAGGCTCCGGCACCGGCGCTGGTGGAGGCGGCTGATTCCATCGTCGGCCCGGCCCGCAGGCGCGCGGAGGACCCGAGTGTCCCATCAACGGCGGTCTGCGGCTCACCCCAGCAGCGCCTGCACGCTGGCCAGCTTGTCGTCGAGGCTCTGGTGGCGGTCGGTGCGGGTGTTGATCGTCACGGTGGTGAAGATCCGCGGGCAGCCCATCGCGTGCACGGCGACATGGCAGGCCTCGATCGCCGCCATCACCGGCGCCCACTCCCCCTCGATGCCGGTGCCGTTGGGGTGCAGCCGGATCGTGAGCCCCGCCTGCTGCAGCACCCGCTCGCAGGTGGCCACATAGGACGCCAGGCTCACCCCCACCCCGATCGGCACCACGCAGAGATCGACGATCACCTTCATGGCGGGAGACGGGCAGGGGCTCAATTGTGGCCGGGTCGGTGCGGACTCAGAGCGTCACCAGGTGCCGATGCTGAACAGCAACTGCAACAGGGCATACCCCGCCAGACAGGTGGCGGCCAGTAGCGGAGCGACATGAACCAACAGTTGAATCCCACGTTGGCGTTGGTCTAGGTCGGGGGAGACCCCAGGGAAAGGCCATGGGGGCCCTGCGTGTGGAGAGCCACAGACACAGTTGGTGATGAACTTTTGTCCTGTAAGGCGTGGTTCGCGGCCCGAATCCCAGCATGGGGGCAGGGGGACTTGAACCCCCACAGCCTTGCGGCCTGCGGATTTTAAGTCCGCTGCGTCTACCAATTTCGCCATGCCCCCGCGGGGGGATCCTAGATTCCTTGAACTTCGCGAAACCCCGGTGGCCCTCAGCAGCCTCCCGCTCGACACCCTGCTGGTGATCGGCGCCTATCTGGCCCTGGCCGGGGCCTACCTGGTGGTGGTACCCCTGGCCCTCTACTGGTGGATGCACAAGCGCTGGTATCAGATGGGCAAAATCGAGCGCACCGCCATCTACGGCCTGGTGTTCCTGTTCTTCCCGGGGCTCATCCTGTTCGCCCCCTTCCTCAACCTGCGCATGGCTGGCCAGGGCGAGGCCTGATCGGTGACCCGCGCACAGGCGATCCTGCTGGGCTTTGTGCTGTTCGGCATCGGCGGCGGGGGCTACTGGGTATTCCGCTCCAGCGGCCTGGAGGGCTTCTCCCCCGGCATCGCCGCCTCAGCCCTGCTGATGCTGGTGGTTCTCGGCTGGACCGCGAGCTACCTGCTGCGGGTGGTGGGCGGCAAGATGACCTACATGGAGCAGCGGCGTCGGTACCGGGCTGCCTACGACGCTGTCACCGACGACGAGCTGCAGCGGAAATTCGACGCCATGGGCCCCGAGGAGCAGGCGAGGCTGCTGGCGGAGGTGGGTCAGCTGCAGGCCGATGCGGACATGTGAGCGCCGCGGTCGACCCACGGACGACCCCATAGGCTCAGAGGCCCCGTCCTGCCTTCCGGCCCGATGAGCGTCACCGCCACCGCCGGCCCTGCCACCGTCCCCACACCGATCCAGCAGCGCTTCGCCGCCCTGCGGGCAGAAGGTCGCTGTGCCCTGATGCCCTTTCTGATGGCGGGAGACCCCGATCTGACGATCACCGCCGCCAGCCTGCTGGCCCTGCAGGCCGCCGGCGCCGACCTGATCGAACTGGGCATCCCCTACAGCGATCCACTGGCGGATGGCCCGGTGATCCAGGCCGCCGCCAGCCGTGCCCTGGCCGCCGGCACCACCCCGGGCCGGGTGCTGGCGATGCTGGCCTCCCTGCGGGGCCAGCTCACCCTGCCGGTGGTGCTCTTCACCTACAGCAACCCCCTGCTCAACCGGGGCATGGAGACCTTCTGCCGCGAGGCCGCCGCCGCCGGCGCCGCCGGCCTGGTGGTGCCGGATCTGCCCCTGGAGGAGGCCCAGAAACTCTCCGGCATCGCGGCCGGCCATGGCCTGGATCTGGTGCTGCTGGTGGCCCCCAACACCCCGGCCGAGCGGATGGCCCGCATCCATACCGCCAGCCGAGGCTTTACTTACCTGGTGAGCGTCACCGGGGTGACGGGGGTGCGCACCAGCCTGGAAACGCGGGTGGGTCCACTGGTGCAGCAACTGCGGCAGCTGGGCCCCACGCCGGTGGCCGTGGGCTTCGGCATCGCCACCGGCGAGCAGGCCCTTCAGGTGCGCCGCTGGGGCGGCGACGGCGCCATCGTGGGCAGCGCCCTGGTGCGGCGCATGGCCCAGGCCCACCAGAGCGGGGCCGATGTGGCCGCCGATGCCGGCGCCTTCGCCGCCGACCTGCGCGCAGCCCTCGACCAACCCCTCTAGGCGCTCTACAGCACAGGAGCACAGGCGCTCAGTGACAGCAGCAGCACCAGGGCAGCCAGCAGCGACGCCTGGATCAGAGCAACTGTCGGGGGTCTGGCAGGGGCTTGCATGGCAGGGGTCTGCATGGCAGGGGAGCGACTCCTCCCATGATGGGTCGATGCATCACGATGGCCTGCCGTTTTCCCCCGCCTGCCTGCGCAACCAGGAGCCGATCCTGACGCTGCTGCGCCGCTGGTTGGCCCCGAACGCCAGGGTGCTGGAGGTGGGCTCGGGCAGCGGCCAGCACGCCATCCACATGGCCCGCCATCTGCCTGGAGTGCGTTGGCAGCCGAGTGAACGCCAGGACTCCATGGCCGGACTGGCCGGACGCATCGCCCAGGAGGGCCAACAGGGGCTGGCCCCTGGGGCCCAGGTGGCGCCGCCGGTCGTGCTGGATGTCACCGAGGACTGGCCGGCCGGGCCCTTCGAGGCGGTGTTCACCGCCAACACGCTGCACATCATGCCGGCAGCTGCGGTGCCCCACCTGCTGGCCGGCAGTGTCCAGGTTCTGGCCGCCGCTGGCCTGCTGCTGATCTATGGCCCGTTCCGCTACGGCGATCGCCACACCGCCGCCAGCAATGGGGCCTTCGACGCCCATCTGCGCCAGCTGGATCCGGCCATGGGGGTGCGCGATGCCGAAGAGCTCCTGGCTGAGGCCGCCCGCCTTGGGCTGCACCTGCAGGTCGATGCGGCGATGCCGGCCAACAATCGCCTGCTGGTGTTTCAGAGCAGCAGCGAAGGGCGCAGGAGATGAAAGGCTGAAGCACGTCCACCCACACCCTGCGGCCTATGAAATTCGTCCTCTGGGGCACCTACTGCGCTGACGCCCTCGAGCGCCGCACCCCCTACCGCGACGAGCATCTGACCGGACTGCAACGCCAGAAGGACGAGGGCGTGCTGCTCACCCTGGGGCCCACGGTCGACGCCAGCCACGTCTTCGGCCTCTACGAAGCCGACGACCAGGAGACGGTGGAGAGCCTCGTCAGAGGGGACATCTATTGGCGACAGGGCATCTGGACCGCTGTGGAGATCTATCCCTGGATCCAGGCCTTCTGAGGCAGGCGGAAGCTGGGGGGGCGACTTCAGCTTCAGGTGCGGGGCCAGCCGTCCTGGGCCTGCTGCCACACCCAGGCGGCCACCGCTTCAGCCCCGCCTTCACCGAGCGCCTCCCCGTAGCCGCCCATCTGCCCGATCCCCGCCGCCGCGATCGTGGCGATGGCGGCTGGGTTGGCGACACCATTGCGCACCATGGCCGCAAGCTTCAGCGTCTTGCCGAGGCGAATGATGTTGCCTCCCTGGGCATGGCAGCCGATGCAGTGGGCCTCGAACAGACGGCCGCCGGCTTCGAGACTGGCGACATAAGGATCGCCGGGATCGAGGGCGTCAGCCGGCCGTGGGACGCCAAGGGCCGGTGGCGGCAGGATCAGGCCCAGCACCAGGAGCAGGGCCACCAGCACCGACAGCAGCGGGCGCCAGCGGATCAATCCTCTTCGTCGGCGCTGCCTGCGGGGATCAGACGGATCTGTTTGCGGCCCAGCTTGATCTCGAACTCATCGCCGGGCTTGAGATCGAGCATGGCGGTGTAGGCCTTGCCGATGAGGAGATTGCCGTTGCCCTGCACCGTGGACACGTAGCTGAGCCTGCGCCCCCCTTTCCCAACCTTGCCGGCCGCACCGAACTCGACCCCTTTGGCCTCGAGCAGGGCCTCGTAGAAGGCGGTGAAGTTCAGGCGTTCGGCGCCATCCTTCTTGGTGGAAACATAGCCACAGGCTCGCACGATCTCGGACTTGCCGACATCGCCGAGTTCCTTGACCTTGGCCAGCAATTCAGATCCAGTCAGCATGGTATGTACGCGGTGTCAGGAGTGTGGTTAGAACTAAAACATACACCAGCGCCATCAGCCTGCTGCCGAAAGCGGCGACAATCCATGCACATTCACGTCCACGATGCTGCTGATCCGTCCACTCCGGCCCGATGATTGCCAGCAGCTGATCGCTGTGTATCACGAGGCGGTCATCAGCCAGGCCGGGAACCTCTACAGCCCCTCACAGATCGAGGCCTGGGCACAACAGGCGCACCGCAATGATGGCGTCCGGTCGTCATTGTTACGCGGCCATGGGTTGGTGAGCTGTGCCCACCACGACGAGACGATCATCGAGGCGTTTGCCCTTCTCGATCCCAGTGACCGCCTCGCCCTGCTCTATTGCAGGGGCCGCGCCAGCCGCCAGGGAAGGGCTGGCGCCCTGCTGGAGGCCCTGGAGCTGCACGCCCGCTCGCAGGGGGTGAAACGACTGCGCACCGAGGCCAGCCAGCTGTCCAGGCCGCTGCTGGAGCGGCGGGGCTGGGTGGTGGACGCCGAGGAAACGGTGGTTCTGGGCGGCGTCTCCTTCCTGCGCTGGCGGATGGGCAAGGATCTGCTCTGACGCCTCAGCACGCCCCCCATGGCCGAAGCCCAGCTGCAGCAGTTCCTGGAGAAGGTGCGCCAGCTCAATGCCTTCGTGGCCCTGAGCGAGGCCGACCCGGCCCTGAGAGAGGCCCTGAGCGACTGTGGCGATCACCAGCAGGTGGTGGCCCTGGCCCGCTCCTGCGGCTTCGAGATCGGTCGCCGCTGGGGGGAACCTCCAGCGGTCAACGCCCCTGAGTCATCAGCTGCGGGCGATGGCGGCTCCCTGGTGCGGGGCCCCTTCCCGGCCGATGGGGAGGAAGCCACCTCCGTGCTGCTGCAGACCCCGCACCTGCGGCTGGAGCGGATCCACTCCTGCCGCGCCCGCAGCCCGGAGGGCTTCTGGTACGACCAGACGGAGCACGAGTGGGTGCTGCTGCTCCAGGGCAGTGCCCGGTTGCAGTTCGCCGATGAGGCCGAACCCCGCGCCCTGGCCAGTGGTGAGGCCCTGCTGATCAGTGCGGGCCGTCGGCATCGCTTGCTGGCGAGTGACCCGCCTCCTGGAACGATCTGGCTGGCCCTGTTCTGGCAACCCCATCCTGCCCACTGACTTCCATCTCATTGGCCTGGCGCACCATCCAGAAGGCCGCCGCCAGGCACAGAACCGCCACCCCCAGAGCCACCACCAGGATCGGCTTGTTCTCGACGTTCTGGGGCAGCACGATCACCTTCCGGGCCACGGCGGTGATCGCCGTGAGCAGCACCAATTCGATCTGCACCACGTGGCGGCGCAGGTAGGAGGTGATGTTCTGCAGCACCTCGATGGCGATCAGCAGGTTGAGCAGATCCCCCAGCACGGCGATGAGGCCTTCGCCCACCCAGCGCGCCAGGATCGAGCAACTGCAGGAGGACCTCGAAGGAGAACTTCAGGGCCGCCACCGCCAGCACCAGAAAGAGCATGGCGGCCAGCAACTTGGCCACCAGGCGCTCGCCCTGGTCAATCAGCTGAAGAAAGTGCTTGTCCTGGAAGATGCGCTGCAGGCGTGGCATCAGTTCTTGAACGGCTGGAAATTGGGCTTGGCCTGGGTGTCACTGGGGGAATTCTCGATCACGGTGTCACATCTGATCGAACCATCCGGGCCCGTGACGCAGTTGGTGGGCTTGACCTTGGTTTCCGGCCCCACATTGCTACCGCGCTTGAGCATGAAGGACTCGACCTGGGCCTGGGCCGCCTGGGTGAGGCACAGACCGACGACAAGGGCAGCGGCAGCCCGCAGGGACCAGGGGAAGGCACGGGTCAGGACGGCGGAGGCGTTCATGGCGGTGGTCGTCGGCCCAGGGCCGCAGGATCGGTCACGCCCCACTCTGGGGGCTGGCTCCTTTCAGGTGCCGTTGTCGGCGCGGATTTCCTGCAGCAGCAGGTCGAGTTGCCCCATCGAATCGTCCAACCGCCCACCGGCGGCGGAGAACTCGCCGTCACCGGTGGGCTCCTCGGCCAGCCACTGGGCCTCGATCTCACAGAGACGTTCGGCCAGGCCCGCTGCGCCCTGGCGGCTCCAGGTGCGTTGCAGCTCCTCAAGAAGCACGGGCATGCGGATCGAGCCGGCCCTGAGGGCACGGCGCAGGTCGGCCTGGGTGCGGCCGGTGAGCCGCAACCAGTCCTTGAGAAGGCTCTGGAGCTCGTCGAGCTGCTCCGGGCTGAGGGAGGGGGCGGACGCTGGCATCGCCGGACGCTACCCCTGCTGGCGGAAGAGAGGGAACCAGCGATCCAGCCGGCTCTGGGCCCGGGCGCGGATCGCCGGCGTGCGGTGGGTGCCACAAAGCCCCAGCAGGGCGGTGAGGGCCACCATGTCGTCGCTGAAGCCGGCCGCCGGGATGAAATCGGGGATCACATCGAGGGGGAGCAGCAGGTAGGTGAGGGCCGCCAGAACGGTCAGTCGCACCTGGGGGGGGGTGCCGCCGTCGAGCAGGAGCTCCACGCATTCAAAGGCGGGGCGGGCGATGGTGCGGCCAGCCCGGCGCAGCAGCCGCACCAGCAGGGCCTCATCGAGCACGGCGCTCTCAAGCACCTCGGCATCGACGGGCGCCTGATCAGCGGCCGCTTGTTCAGCGGCGGATTGGTGAGCGGCGGATTGGTGAGCGAAGGCAGTGGCCGAAGGGGCGCCAGCCATGGCGATCTGCTTGGGGGAAGGGACGCGCCGTTTGCGTGGCGTGGCTTCATTCTGTGGGGCGCGGAGGCGGATTCACGAGGGGCGGATGTCCCTACGTTCACTCCTCCACCAGGCCACTCTCGATGCCGGTCTTGCGCAGCTTGCGCAGGGCGCGCTGCACCACCTGGCGGCAGTACTCGCGGCTGCACTCCAGCTGACGGGCCACTTCGGCGAGGGTGCGCCACTCGTGACTGCCATCGAGCCCGAAGCGCAGCATCACCACTGTGCGCTCCTTGGGGGTGAGGTTGGATTTCTCCAGCAGCGTCCACACCGACGCCGTGCGCTCGGCCTGCTCGGCCCGCTCCATCGGAGCCGGCTCGTTGCTGGGCAGCACGTCGACCAGCTCGGAGGGATCGGCCTTGGAGCGCACAGCGCCCTGCAGGCTGACGGTGACGCTGCGCAACTCACAGCCCAGCAGATCCTCCACCTCGGCAACGGGGAGCCCCATGGCGGTGGCCAGTTCGACGGTGTTGGGGGAATGGCCGTGGGACTGGAGGTGGCGCGCCTTGGCGGCCCGCAGCCTGGTGAGCTTCTCGTTGACGTTGACGGGAATGCGGATCGTGCGGCTCTGGGTGGAGAGGGCCCGGTTCAGACCCTGACGAATCCACCAGTAGGCATAGGTGCTGAAACGGTGACCACGGGTGGGATCGAACTTTTCGACCGCGCGGGTCAAACCGATGGTCCCTTCCTGGATGAGATCAAGTAAATCAAGGCCTTTGCCCTGATAACGCTTGGCAAGGTTGACGACCAGCCGCAGATTGGCTGTCACCATTTGCTGTTTTGCTCGCTCCCCGGTGCGCAAGGTGCGCTTCTCAAGATCGTTGTAGTCGCAGGCCGGACCCGTGCCGCCCGCCTGGGCACAGCGTTCCTGCAGGCTCACCATCGCCTGCACTTTTCGACCGAGGGTGAGCTCCTGCTCAGGGGTGAGCAGCTGATGGCGGCCAATCTCGCCGAGAAAGGCACTGAGGGAACTCGCCATGGAGCCTCTGAATCGCTGTGCTGAACCTAGGGTTGTTTCCGGTTGTTCCTGAAACAAACAGAAAGCCTTCGGTGTTCCGTTGCGTCTTGGTTGCGTCTTGCGCATAAAGCCACCTGATTCCCTTATTTTCTGCTGATTTCAGCCTGGCCTGCACAGGCACCACCGCCTCGGGCCCGGGGGCAACGACCCAGCCGCTACCGTCCCTGGCAATCTCCTGACAACAGCCGATGGCCGGGCTTCTCTCCATCCCCTCCGAGGTGCTCTCTAGCGCCGTAGTGGCCTACGTGCACTACCTGAGCTTCATGGTCTGCTTCGGGGCCCTGGTGCTGGAGCGGCGCCTGATCCGGCCCAACCCGGACCGCAAGGACGCGATCCTGATGGTGATCACGGATGTGACCTACGGCCTGGCCGCCCTGGCGGTGCTTCTCAGCGGCATCCTGCGGGTGCTCTATTTCGGCCAGGGCTCCGGCTTCTACACCGAGAACCCCCTGTTCTGGTGGAAGGTGGGCACCTACCTGACGGTCGGCGCCCTCTCCCTCTATCCCACCATCACCTACATCCTCTGGGCCATCCCCCTGCGCAAGGGGGAGCTGCCCCAGGTGAGCGAGGCCCTGGCCACCCGCCTGCGCTGGGTGCTCAACATCGAGCTGGCGGGCTTTGCGGCCATCCCCCTGATGGCCGCCCTGATGGCCCGCGGAGTCGGACTGGCGGGCTGATGGGCCGGCCCCACCGCGCGCTCGTTGCCGGCCTGGTGCCGGCTCTGCTGCTGCTGGCGGCGCCACTCCAGGCCGCACCACCGGCTTGCCCCATGGCTGTGGCCACCAGGACCGTCGGGGAGACGCCCAGCGCAATGGGGAGACCGCCCACCCCCGTTCCCCCTGGGACGTCGGCCCCAGGGAAGGACTACCGCCAGCGGCTGCGGCCCACGGGTTTGGGCTGGCCCCGGCTTGATCACTGGTGCGTGTGGGTGGAGCCGGCGGCGGCTAGCGGAGCGGGCCAACGCTGGGACGCGCTCTGGCTCGCGGCCGTGGAGAGGGCGCTGGGCCAATGGCAGCAGGAACTGACGATCACCCGGGTGGAGGATCCGGCGGCGGCCCAGGTGCGGATCCTGCGGCGCCGGCCGCCCCTGCTGCAGGAAGCCTCCGGCCGCACCAGGGCCAGCCATGGCCGGGCCCAGCTGGCGGCGGTGGCGGTGGATCGGGGCGCCGGCTGGATCCTGGAGCCCCAGGTGTTGGTGGTGATCAGCCCTGGCCAGCGGCCGGAGGCCACCGAGGCCACCGCCCTGCATGAGCTGGGCCATGCCTTCGGGCTCTGGGGCCACAGCGACGATCCCGCCGACGCCATGGCGGCCGTTCCCGATGCCCGGCCGGTGCTGGAGCTCAGCGGGCGCGATCAGGCCACGCTGCGCTGGCTGCAGCGGCAACCCACCCGCTTCGGCCAGCCCCTGCCGGCGGCGCCAACGTCGCCCTGAGGGGCCGTTCAGGCCGGCGGGCTGTCCTCGGGGTGGGGGGGCCGGTGGGGTGGGTGGCGGTGGTGGTAGGGAACGAAGCCGGGGCCGTAGATCTGGGCCAGCCGGTTGGGGCTGAGGGCGTGGTCGGGGGTGCCGTGGCAGCGCAGGCTGCGGTTGAGGCAGAGCACGCCGTCGCAGGTGCGGCGCACCATCTCCAGATCGTGCGATACCTGCAGAATCGTCCAGCCTTCGCTGCGCCGCAGCTGGTAGAGGAGGGTGTGGAACTGCTCCGCCGCTCGGGCATCAAGGCCGGCCTGGGCCTCATCGAGCACAAGCAGGCGGCGGGGGCGCACCACGCAGAAGGCCAGCAGCACCCGCTTGAGCTGGCCGCAGGAGAGCTCGGAGAGCAGGCGGTCGGCCAGGTCGGCGCAGAGGGTCTTGCTCAGGGCGGCGCGGATGGCGCTGCCGCGCTCCTGGCGGCCCATCCAGGGCAGGGCCAGGCCCGGCGGATCCCAGCCCAGGCCAACGAATTCGGCCACCGTGAGCGGGAAACGGCCCCGGGGCACCAGGCTCTGGGGCAGGTAGGCGAGCTTGGCGCGCAGCTCGCGGGGCAGCTGGCCGCGGCGGCCGAGGCTGCAGCCCAGGAAGCGCACCTCACCGGCGTGGCGGGGCAGGATGCCGAGGATGGCCTGCACCAGGGTGCTCTTTCCTGCCCCGTTCGGACCCACCAGCGCGGTGTCGGATTCGGCCACCAGCTGGAAGCTCACGTCATCCACCGCCGTGACGGCGTCACGCCGCACGCTCAGGTGATTGACTTCGAGAACCATTTCGGCCATGGGTGCAGCCTACCCAGGGGACCTCTGGCTGGATGTCGCCATCCAAACCTGTGGGCAACGAGAATGGACTCCAACGCTTTGGACCCAGACAGCCCATGACCTGCATCGCCGTGACCGGAGCTTCAGGCAAGACGGGTTGGCGGGTGGTGGAAGAGGCCCTGGGCCGGGGCTGGGGCGTGAAGGCGATCCTGCGGCCGGGCTCTGCGGTGCCGCCGGGGCTGGCCGGCGCCGAGGTGGTGCGGCTGGAGCTGGGCGACGGCCCGGCGTTGGCGGCGGCCCTCTCGGGCTGCGATGCCCTGGTGATCGCCACCGGGGCGCGGCCGTCGGTGGATCTGGCTGGCCCGCTGAAGGTGGACGCCCTGGCGATCCGCTCCCAGATCGCCGCCTGCCGCGAGGCCGGGCTGAAGCGGGTGGTGCTGGTGAGCTCCCTGTGCAGCGGCCGTTGGTTCCACCCGCTCAACCTGTTCGGGCTGATCCTGGTGTGGAAGGGGGTGGGGGAGCGCTGGCTGGCCGCCAGTGGCCTGGAGTGGACGGTGGTGCGACCGGGGGGGCTGAAGGAAACCGAAGAAGGGATTGGGGCCGAAGGGATCCGCTTCAGCGGGCCCGACCAGCAGGAGAGCAACAGCATCCCGCGGCGGCTGGTGGCGCGGGTGTGCCTCGATGCAGTGGAGAATCCGGCCGCCATCGGCCGCATCATCGAGATCACCAGCAGCCCCCAGCTACCGGTGGTGGGGCTGGACGCGTGGCTGGCGAGCAGCGCGGCCTGACGGCGGCTGTAGGGTCGCCGCGGCGGTGGCAGCTGGATGCGCAAACCCACTCTCCTGCTGGGCCTCACGGTGCTGATCACCGGTGCCGCCAGCTTCGCGGCGGCCCATCTGCTGCTGCGTAACGTGACGCCGGCCAATTCCGGAGTGGCAGCGGCGCCGCCGCCCCTGCCGGGGGGTGTGGCCCTGGGGGATCCCACGCCTCGCTTCGTGGGCGATACACGCCAGGAAGCGGCGGAGGCGATCGACGCCACGGCCTGGGCGCCGATGAACCAGGCGCTGGTGCAGCTGGCGCGCCGCTATCTGGATCGCCCCTTCAAGGGGTTCTCCCTCGATGGCGGCCCGAAGGAGCAACTGGTGCTGGATCTCACCCGGTTTGATTGTTTCCTGTTCGTGGAGCAGCTGCTGGCGCTGAGCAACAGCCGCAAGGTGGACACCCTGGATGAGGGGGTGGAGCTCTTCACGCAGCACGTGCGGCGGCTGCGCTACGTGGATGGCGAGGTGGACTACTGCCGCCGGCAGCATTACTTCAGCCGCTGGGCCGAAGCGGCCGAACGCAATGGCTACGTGGTGAACCTCACCCCGTTCCTGCCGGGGGCCAGCAGCCGCACGGTGGCGCTCAATTTCATGAGCAACCACCTACAGAGCTACAAGCCGATGCAGCTGGCCCGCAACAAGCAGTGCATCACGGAGCTGGAGAAGGATCTGGTGCTGAACCAGGCCTACATCCCGCTGGCGGCGCTGCCGGGGGTGCTGCCGTCGCTGCGCAGCGGCGACATCTTCGCGCTGGTGACGAAGGTGCCGGGGCTGGATGTGACCCACGTGGGTTTCCTGGAGAAGCGCGACGGGGTGGTGGATGCGATCCACGCGGCGGAGGGGGCGGGGGTGATCCGCAGTGAGAACTTCGAGAAATACGCAGCCCGGGTGCAGGACGTGATCGGGGTGGCGATTTATCGGCCGAGGCCGAATGATGGAGGGAAGGCCGATGGGGCTAAGCCGGGGGGATGAGGGCCAGCACTTGCGTCTCGCCAAAGGTGACTCCGTTGGAGAATTGGAAGGCCTCAATCCTAAAGTCACTGGACAGGAAATAATTCAAAATCGACAGCTGATCTCTGGTGGAAAAGTTCATTTCCAGATGCAGACCATTCCTGCGAACCGATGAGATGTCTGTAGACATCAGATTCGAAAAGGTGACCGTATCCCTGTTCAAAGGATTGGGGTCATAGTCGGTGATCTGTTTCATGGATCCGCCCCTGACAATCACGTAGTTGTCGTTACCCTCGCCACCATTGAGTGAGTCGCTGCCGGCACCTGCGACGAGGCGATCTCTGCCGCGCCCACCATGGAGAGCGTCATGACCTGAACCGCCATCAAGGATGTCGTCGCCGTCACCGCCATGAAGCGTGTCATTACCATTTCCGCCAGTCAGAACATCGTGCATAACTCCTCCATTCAAAAGATCATGTCCGTCAAGTCCTTTGATGCGATTAGCCATATCATTGAAGCCGCCAAGGGTGTCATTCCCAGCAGTTGCACCACCCACCACCACGCGATCTCTCAGGTGCCTGTCCTCCCAGACAATGCCGTTCGAGAATTGAAAGGCTTCAATTCGATAGATGTCAGAAGTAAAATAGTGATCCACTTTCAGCTGTCCTCCACTGGAGTAGCGCAATAGCAAGTGATTCCCGTCACGCTCTACCAAGGAGATATCCTGGGATCGCAAGTTATGGAAACTCACCACATCGCGGTTTCCCCTCACTGAGTCCGTATCACTGATCTGCTTGTGATCGCCTCCCATGCCGATCACATACACATCATCCCCACTGCCGCCGTTCAGGCTGTCGTTGCCGCTGCCGGCGATCAACCTGTCACGTCCC
>CAIXBB010000006.1 GCA_903917565.1 uncultured cyanobacterium
ACTGAGGCAGAGCGCAATGGCCTCCTGCTTCTGCTGGGCCGTGAACCGGCGCCTTGTCTTGGTTGGGTTGGTCATCGATGGACAGTCTGAGGGTCATGGCGTGACTCCTATCGACCTGTCCACGAAACCAGGGCAACTCCAGTCTTTGTGGTTGGCTCCAGCGAGCCTTACCACGAGGCTCTTTTTGAGTCCCTTGCCGACCATTGTGAGATCGTACGGCTCACGCCAGTCCTCAGTTTTGCAGGCTGGTTACCATTGGTAGGCTTGTTTCGGCGCCGCTGTTGTTTGCTTCCTCGCGGCGCCTTCTCCCGTCATCGCTGGCTGGTCCGGCTTATCTCCCCTTTGGCGGAACGGCGCCTGCTGTACAGCTATGGAAAGGCCGATGCGCTGATCATCACCGATCCCTACTTCTGGCCCTATGCCATTCATTTTCGAAGACTTGCTTCTGTCATCGCCTATCACGTCTGCGACGACTACGCGGAATATCCCTACGTCAGGCTCGATCAGGAGAAGCGACTGGCTCGCCATGCTGATCTCCTCTTCACGGTTTCGCTTCGGCTTGCTGAGGTGCTTCTCGTTCGGTGTGAGCTGGAGGGATCCCGCTTTTGGATTATTCCCAACGGGATTCCCTCTTCCTGGCTACCTACTGACCCGCCCCCAAACCCCGCGCCGCCACCGGAGTTGGTGCCGGTCGATTTCAGGCCCCTGATCGGCATCATCGGGGCGATCGGTACCCGGATCGACCTGCTCCCGATCGTGGAGGCCCACGATGCTCTACCGGAGCTTCGTTGGCTGTTCGTAGGCCCGGTCAGGCGCCAGGTCCCCGGGCTTGCCTATCTCCAGAACAGCCCTCGCTGTTGCTTTGTCGGCTCCTTGCCCTACGACAGCCTGCAGCCCTACTTCGCAGCGCTCGATGCGGCCGTGCTGCCCCTCACGGACGACGACATCAATCCCTGCAGCAGCCCTGTCCGCTTCTTCTCCCAGCTGCCCACAGGCCAGCCCATTCTGTACACCGGCACCTGCGCCCAGATTGCCGAAACCCCTCATCTGGCCTATCACTGTGCCGACGGGCAGGCCCTCGCCGCCGCACTTCAGCGCCTGGCTGTCACCGACTTTCATGACGGCCACGCCGCGGAGCGCCACCGCTTCGCCATGGAATGCACCTGGCAGAAGCGTGGCGCAGCGATGGCCGAGGCTCTGGCGATGGTGCTGGAGGCCCGAAGAGCAAATCCTGCAGTCCGTTAGTGCACCAGGGGCCACCCCCCCCCCAGCAGTTCCCTCAACCTCGGCTCCAGCGCGGCGAAGGCCTTGCCCCGGTGGCCGACTCGGCCCTTGAGGCCGTTGTCCATCTCCGCGTAGCTCAGGCCTTCGGAGGGCACGACGAACACCGGGTCGTAGCCGAAACCGCCATTCCCCTGCGGCGACTCCAGGATCACCCCCTCGCAGCGCCCCTCCACCTCCAGCCGGATCGCTCCTGTGGGATCGGCCACCGCCAGCGCGGCCACGAAGGCCGCCCGGCGATCGGAAGGCAGGCCCTGCTCCTGGCGCCGCCGGTCGGCCTCTCCCAGTTCCTTCAGCAGCCGGGAGATCCTGGCTTCGTCGCTGGCTGCGTAGCGGGCCGAATGGACTCCGGGGCCGCCGCCGAGGGCCGCCACCGCCAGCCCCGAGTCGTCGGCCAGGGACCAGTGGCCGGTGGCGCGGGCCACCGCCTCGGCTTTCAGCCGGGCATTGGCGGCGAAACTGCTGCCGGTTTCCTCCACCTCCATGCCTTCGGGCTGGGGGCGCACCTGCAGGGGCAGGCAGGCCAGCAGATGGGCGAACTCCCTGATCTTGCCGGTGTTGCCGCTGGCGATCACCAGCACGGTGGGTGCCACCCGAGGCTCCGATGGGGGCTCCAGAGGGGCTGCCATCAGATGGCATCCGCCAGCTGGCGCGCCCAGGCCAGCACCGCCTGCACCCGATCGGCGTCGGGGGCTTCACAGTAGAGGCGCAGCAGGGGCTCGGTGCCGGAGAAGCGCAGCATCAGCCAGTGGCTTGGGCCCATCCGCAGCTTGACCCCGTCGGTGCGGTTCACCTCCAGCACGGCAGCACCGGCCACCTCCCGGGGAGGATCCCTGGCCAGCAGCGCCTCCAGCCGGCTGCGGCTGGCCATGTCCGGCAGGCGCAGGTCGAGACGGTCGTAGACGCTGGCGCCACCGCAGCGCTCCTGCAGGGCCTCCAGCCGGGCACCGAGGGGCAACCCCCCTTCCACCAGGGCCTCGATCAGCAGCAGGGCGGCAAACAGGGCATCCCGTTCGGGCAGGTGGATGCCGAAGCCAACCCCTCCTGACTCTTCTCCCCCCACCAGCACGTCGCCGCTGAGCATCTCGGCGGCGATGTACTTGAACCCAACGGGCATCTCGATCACCTCCCGGCCCAGGTCCGCGGCCACCAGGGCCATCAGATCGGAGCCGCTCACGGTCTTCACCACACAACCCCCCAGCCGGCGGGCCCTGGCCAGGTGGTCGATCAGCAGGGGCATCAGCAGCTGGGTGCTGCAGAACCGGCCCTGCTCGTCCACAGCGGCGATGCGGTCGCCATCCCCGTCGAACACGATGCCGACCGCCGGACGGCCGGCGGCCGTGGCCTGGCGCACTTCGGCGATCAACTGCTGCAGGTAGGGCGCCAGCGGCTCGGGCGGGTGGCCGCCGAACAGGGGATCCCGCTCACCGCGGATCTCCCGGATCACGCCGGCGGCGGCGCCTGCCTCGCCCAGCAGGGCCGGCAGCCCCCCGGCGGCCGAGCCATGCATCGGATCCACGATCACCTGCAGGCCGATCGCGGCCAGGCCCTCCACCAGGGCAGGGGCATCGATCTTGGCGCCGAGCCCGGCCAGGTAGGTGCCCATGGCATCGAAGCGCTCGGTGTCGCCGGGGATCGGCACGCTGAGGCCCCCTGCGGCCAGGCGTCGCTCCACCCGGGCGGTGAAGTCGCCCTCCACCGAGCCCCCGAAGGGCCCTTTGATCTTGAGCCCCAGCCATTCCGGCGGGTTGTGGCTGGCGGTGATCACGAGCGCGCCCAGGGCGCCGCGTTCCACCACGGCCCAGCTGCAGGCCGGGGTGGGCACGGGGCTGGCGGCCAGCATTGGTACCAGATCGGCCCCCCGCACGGCGGCGGCGATGGCCTTGGCCAGCTCAGGGGCCAGGAAGCGTCGGTCGTAGCCGATCACCACTTCCCGGCTGGCCAGGCCCTCCGGGGCGCTGGCGGCCAGCTCCCGGGCGGCGGCGGCGGCCACCGGCAGCAGGCGCTCCATGGTGATGT
Organism: uncultured cyanobacterium; assembly: GCA_903917565.1. GTDB lineage: Bacteria > Cyanobacteriota > Cyanobacteriia > PCC-6307 > Cyanobiaceae > Cyanobium. Next base: position 3,301 of record CAIXBB010000006.1, read on the forward strand.
CGACGCCGAGGATGCCCCGCCAGCCATCGGTGCCGAAGTGGATCGGTCCGGCCTCGAGGGGCAGGGGGGCGGAGGCCATGGCGCAGCGCGGACGCGGGGAAGGGGCACGCCGGTCGTAGCAGGCTGGCCCCACCGGATGGCTGCTGTGGGTGCCGGCCTGATAGCAGGCCACCGGCCCCTCTAGCCTGCAGCCCATGCCCCAGTCCCCGGACGCGCTCGTCCTCACCGACCGCCTGCTGCGCAGCTGGGTGCGCTGCCGGCGGCGGGCCTGGCTCGACCTGCATGGTCCGTCGCACGACCGGTCGTGGAGTGCCCATCGCGCCCTGGCCCTCGACGACCAGCTGCGCAGTTTCCAGAGCCTGTTGCCCCAGCGCCCCGGCCATGGGGAAGAGGCCTGCCGGGCCGGGGCACCCGGCGTGGTGGGTCTGAGGCTGGTGGGAACAGGCCCCCGCGGCCTGCGGCTGGAAGCCCATCCGAGCCTGCTGGAGCGGGTTGAGGAGCCCAGCCGCTGGGGCTCCCACAGCTACCGGCCCGTGCTGGCCCGCCAGGGCCGGCGCCTCACCCGGGAGCACCGGGTGCTGCTCGCCCTCTGGGGGCGGTTGCTGGCGGAGCGCCAGCAGGCCCCCGTGCCCCATGGCTTGGTGGTGGCGGGGGGCGACCGGGGGTTGGAGCGCGAGCGGCTGGCCCTCGGGGGCTCCCTGCAGCGTCAGCTCGACGAGAGCCTGGAGCGCCTGGCCCTTGAGCTGGACCGCAGCGAGCCGCCGCCCCTGGTCAGCGACCGCAAGAAATGCACCCTCTGCAGCTGGCGCGGGGCCTGTGACCGGGTCGCGGCGTCGGAGGGGCACCTGAGCGAAGTGAGCGGCATCGGCGGCAAGCGCCGCGAACTTCTGCTGGAACTGGGCATCGCCAGCCTCGACCAGCTGGCGACGGCGGATCCGGATCGGCTGGCCGAGGACCTGGCGGTGCACGGGGAGCAGCACCGGGAGGTGGCCCCCAAGCTGGTGGCCCAGGCCAGGGTGCAGCAGGGGGGCGCTCCCCGGCGCAACGGCGAGGGGACCTCCAGCTCCCTGCCCGAGCTGGCGGAGGCCCCCGGCGTGCTGCTCTACGACATCGAATCCGACCCGGATGCCCGCGATGACTTCCTGCATGGCCTGGTGCTGCTGGAGCGCGGTGCGGACGGACGCTGGCCCGAGGCCCCAGCCCAAGGAGAAATCCTGGGCCGCTACCAACCCCTGCTGGCGCTTCAGGAGCACGGCGAGGCGCGTCTCTGGCGTCGTCTGAGGACCCTCCTGGGCCGCTATCCCGACTGGCCCGTCCTCCACTACGGCGAGACCGAGTCGGTGTCCCTGCTGCGCCTGGCCGAGCGCCAGGGCGCCACCGAGGCCGAGCGGGAGCGGCTACGGGCCCGACTGGTGGACGTGCATCAGCGGCTGCGGCGTCACTGGTTGCTGCCTGTGAACAGCTATGGGCTGAAGGCCGTGGCGGGCTGGCTGGGCTTCACCTGGAGCCAGAAGGGGGTCGACGGAGCCCGCTGCCTGCTCTGGTGGCGCCAGTGGCGTGAGGGATACGGCGGGCCGCGGCGGCCGAGCCGGGGGGCCCTGGGCCGCAAGCTGCAACGCATCTTCCGCTACAACCAGGACGACAGCCTGGCCACCTGGGCGGTGGTGTGCTGGCTGCTGGATCAGGACGCCGTCCCGACCTCCTTTTCGCCCCCTTTGCCGCCCCCAGCCACGACCGGCGGCGACTGAAACGCCGCTGGAACCGAGAGCTGCAGGCGGGCATCGGGCGTGGCCCCCGGCTGAAGCTCCGGCTCCTGCAGGCAGGCTCGGCGGACCAGGGCCAGGCCGATCCACCCTTCGCCCCCAGGCAGTTCGAGGCTGGAGGTGATCAGGCCGGCGCGGCCCCCCTGGTGGTCGTGCAACGGTGTGCCGGGGGCGACGTCCTCGGCGGGGACAGCCTCGTCGTGGACAGCCGTGGCCTGCCAGCGTCGCAGTTGGCGCTTCACCCCGTCGTAGGTGGCGAGCTTGGCGAGGGTCTCCTGGCCCACGTAACAGCCCTTGCTCAGGCTCACCCGCGCCGCCAGCCCCAGTTCAAAGGGGTTGGTCTCCTCGTTGATCTCCCCCGGCGCCGCCGGCAGGCCCTGCTGGAGCCGCCAGCGTTCCGCCTCCTGCGGCTCCAGGGGCCGAAGCGTGGCCAGCCAGGAGGGCAGTGGGGCGCCCGCCGGAAGCAGCACGGCGTCCCCCAGCTGCCAGCCAGGGGCGCCCTCCAGCGCCGCCCAGGTGCCGGCGGGCAGGGCGTCCGGCCCCGCCGATCCCAGCGGTTGATGCAGGGTGGCCGGTGTCACCGGCCCCAGCCGCACCCTGTCGGCGGGAAACAGCACCCGGTCGAGGGCGAGGCGCACGGCCTCTGGATCCCCGGCGACGATCACCAGCCAGGCCCCGTCGGCGTCCACAAGCACCTCCGCCACCGCCAGCATCCGGGCCGTGGGGCCGATGCAGCAGGTGCCGAGCCACTGGCCTGGCCGGGCCCCCTCGAGGGCCTGGCTGGTCTGGCCGTGCAGCACCCGCAGGGTGTCGGCTCCATCGAGGCGCAGCAGACCCACAGGCCGGGACCAGCAGCTCAGGGGTCGTGGGGTCCACAGCCAGGGGTCAGGGGTGGCGAACGTCGGGACGGAGGCGGAGGTCATGGCGTCGCTTGGGGCGGGGTTCAGCCTGCCGCGCCGTCCAGCCCGGCGGCCGTGGCGGCCACCTCCTCGAGCAGGAAGAGGCTGCGCAGGTCGAGGCCGGCTTCCTCCATCGCCTCGGCCCCGCCTTCCTGGCGGTCGACGATCGCCACGACCCGGCTCACCGCATAACCTGCCTCCTGCAGCTGGATGACGGCCTTCAGGGCCGAGCCGCCTGTCGTCACCACGTCCTCGAGGACGGTGATCCGGCTGCCGGCCGGCGGCAGGGGTCCCTCGAGCCAGGCGCCGGTGCCATGGCCCTTGGCCTCCTTGCGCACGATCAGGGCATCGAGGCCGCGGCCTTCGATGGCGGCCTGGTGGGCCACCGCGCTGACCAGAGGATCGGCCCCCAGGGTCAGCCCCGCCACCGCGCTGGCCTCGGGCTCCACCTGCTTCAGCATCAGGCGGCCCAGCAGGGCCAGGCCGACGCCGCTCAGACTCACCGGCTTGCAGTTGACGTAGTGCGCGCTGCGGCGGCCCGAGGCCAGGGTGAAGTCACCCAGCCGGTAGGCCCGCTCCGCCAGCAGGGCGAGCAGGACGGAGCGCTGTTGGCTGGTGCTGGAGGGCAGGGAGACCATCGGTGCTGGCGGAACGTGGTGACGGATCGAGCTGACGACGAGGAGGGTGCGGCAGGGAATCGATGGTGAAGAGCGTCAGAGGTCGCTACCCTGCAAGCAACTCGCCCTGGAGCTGGGGCCGCACGACCCATGACAGCACCGATCCTGGCAGTGGCCGCTTCCCTCGCCGCACCCTTTTCGGCCCTCATCCCGTTCGCGGCGGTTTCCCTCCTTGCTCCCGCCATCGCCGGGCCGGTGCTCTGCACCACAACCCTCGAAGCGCCCATGCCCGCTTCTTCCCGCACCGGGCCGGTCGAGGTCACCCGTTGCGGCGTGACCCGCTCGGCCCCTGAGCTGATGGAGCAGCGCTATTTCAGCTTCTCGGCGCCCTTTGCCCAGGGCGTCAACCTGCTGCATCAGATCACTGATCCCCTCGGCCTCTCGATACCCGGCCGGGATGGGGGCAAGATCGTTGCCTTCGGTTTCTCTGATCAGAACATCATCTGGGATGGCACCGCCGTCGAGAACACCGCTTCGGTGTTGCTCACCGACCAGAGCGCTCCGATGCCTCTGCGCACCTCCGACATCACCAACGGCTTCAGCAGCAACCTCGGAGCCGGGGTCGGAACCACCGTCGGAGCCACCTACGTCAACCCGCCGGCCAGCACCACCTGGACGCCTCCGATCAGGGGCCTCTGGTAAATCGTTCCGGCCGCCCTGCGGACGGCATCGGGGGGTCTAGCAATCTGGTGAATGCAGCGAACTCATAATTCGCCTTAGGCGAGTTCGATCCTCGCGACCCCCATCTCCCTCACTCCCCCCACATCCGCAGCAGGTTGGTGTAGCTGCGGGTGAGCAGGTCGAAGATCTCGTCCTTTCCCTGCTCCTGGAAGAGGGCCCGGCGGGCGGTGTCGAGCTCGAACAGCAGTTCCCGCTGGTCGCTGCTGCGGACCCGGCTCTGGATCCAGCCCACGGCCACCAGCCGTTCGCCCCAGTCGACCGGCTCCACCCGGTGCAACAGCGAACTCGGATACACCAGGGCATGGCCGGCCGGCAGCCGGACCCTGGTTTCCCCTCCTGGATCCTCCAGCACCAGATCGCCGCCCCGGTAGTGGTCTGGATCGCTGAGGAAGAGGGTGAAGGAGAGGTCGGAGCGGCCTCCGGCCATGTACGCGTTGTCGACGTGGCGGCCATAGCCCTCACCGACGCCGCAGCGGCTGAAGCGCAGGTTGTGCAGCTGCACCGGCAGGGCTGCCGCCAGGAGCAGGGGATGGCGCAGCAGATGGCCGCTGAGGGCGGAGGCGAGGGTCTGGTGCAAGGCGGAGCCGGGATCCAGCTGACGGTTGCGCTTCACGCCCCTGGCGTGCCATCCGGCCGTTTCGGCCCCGTCCCGCCAAGGGTTGGCCTCCGCCAGAAGGGCCAGGCGCAGCTCCTCGACCTGGCCGGGACTCAGCAGGGGTTCGAGACGGAAATGCATCCTTCTCCGGTCCGATCGGTCACGTGCCACCGTCGCATCGGATCGGCCCCGGGGTGGTGCTGCGCCACAATTCCAGCAACCCTGTGCCTTGGCCATGGCCCGATCGAGCATTGCCCTGTTCCTGGTCACCACAGGACTGATCACGGCCACCCTGGGTTGCGGCAAGTCTCCCGAGCCCAAGGGACACGAAGGCGTCGAGAACGGAGTGGGCGCCCCTGCCCCGGACAAGCCTGCCGCAGCAGCCCCGGACGGCGACCACAACAATGGAGACAGGAAGGATGCAGGCAAGAAGAACGGTGGCGAGGGCGGTGAAGGGGGCGAAGGCTGAGCCCGCCGGTGGGGCCTAACCTGCTGCCAGCTCACCCCACCGATGCGCTTCCTGGTCCTGGCGATCCTGTTGGCTCTGCTGGCCTTCTTCGCTGCCGGGGAGCTTGCATTGATTCGCCTGCGGCCCAGCCGGGTCCAGCAGCTCGAGGAGGCCGAGGAGCCCGGGGCCCGGTCTGTGGCGCGGCTGCAGCACCGCATGCGAAGCGTGCTTGTGGCCACCCAGCTGGGCCTGGTGCTGGCGCTGCTTGCCATGGGCTGGCTGGCCCGCGGCCTGGCGGAGCAGGTCACGCGCTGGATCGGCTGGCGCGAGCAGGCCTGGATCGATGCCGGTGTCTTCCTGGCGCTGGCGCTGCTGGCCACCCTGCTGGGCGGTCTGGTGCCAAAGGCCTGGGTGCTTCACCGCCCGGAAGGTTCGGCCCTGCGGCTGGCGCCGCTGCTCGAGTCGCTCACCCGCACCCTGGCGCCGTTGCTGCTGGTGATCGAGCGATTGAGCGGGGGGTTGCTCAAGCTGCTGGGCTTGCCGCGCAACTGGGATGAGCTGGTGCCGGTGCTCTCGGCCGGCGAGCTGGAGACGCTCATCGAGAGTGGCAGCGTCACCGGACTGATGCCCGATGAGCGCAGCATCCTGGAGGGGGTCTTTTCGCTGCGGGACACGCTGGTTCGGGAGGTGATGATGCCGCGCTCCGGCATGGTCACCCTGCCGGTGGAGGTGACGTTCGCCGAAATGATGGAGTCGGTGCACTCAAGCCAGCACGCCCGCTTCCCGGTGATCGGCAGCTCCCTCGATGACGTGCGCGGCATGCTCGACCTCAGGCGTCTGGCCGAGCCGATCGCCCGGGGCCTGCTGCGCCCCGAGACTCCTCTGGCCCCCTGGATCCTGCCGGTGGCCCAGGTGCAGGAGAGTGCTTCGCTGGCCGACCTGCTGCCCCTGATCCGCAGCGGACAGCCCCTGCTGGTGGTGGTCGACGAGCACGGCGGCACCGAGGGGCTGGTGACCGTGGCCGACCTCACCGGTGAGATCGTGGGTGAGGACGACAATCCGCTCGAGACGGCCCAGGATCTGCTGCCCCTCGTCGACGGCACCTGGTCGGCGGCCGGGGATCTGGAGATCGTCGAACTCAATCGCCAGCTTGGCCTGCAGCTGCCCGAAGCGGATGGCCATCACACCCTCGCCGGCTTCGTGCTTGAACGTCTGCAGCACATCCCCTCCCCTGGGGAAGGCCTCAGCTGGCAGGGCGTCCGCATCGACGTGCTCACCATGGATGGACCCCGCATCGAGCGGGTCCAGATCACCCTCGCCAGCATGGACGGAACCTGATCATCGATAATGCGCCCACCTGCTCAGCCCCTGCCATGAACCCAGTGCGCGTGGGTGTCATCGGCATCGGCCACATGGGCTGGCACCACGCGCGGGTGCTGAGCCTGCTGCGGGATGCCGAGCTGGTGGGTGTCGCCGACCCCGACGAGGCCCGTGGCCGGCTGGCGGTCGAGCAGTTTGACTGCCGCTGGTTCCCCACCTACGAGGACCTGTTGGGCGAGGTGGAGGCCGTCTGCATCGCCGTTCCCACCCTGCTGCACCACCGCGTCGGCATGGCCTGCCTGCAGGCGGGGTTGCACGTGCTGATCGAGAAGCCGATCGCCGCCACCCAGGAGGAGGCGGCCGATCTGATCCGCGCCGCCGAAACCGCCGGTCGCCTGCTGCAGGTGGGCCACATCGAACGTTTCAACCCCGCCTTCCGGGAACTGCTGCGGGTGGTGGCCAATGAGGAGGTGGTGGTGCTGGAAGCCCGGCGCCACAGCCCCAATGCCGACCGGGCCAACGATGTGTCGGTGGTGCTCGACCTGATGATCCACGACATCGATCTGGTGCTTGAGCTGGCCGCCTCTCCCGTGGTGCGACTGGCCGCGGCCGGTGGCCGCAGCTCCGATGGCCCGATCGATTACGTCAATGCCACCCTCGGCTTCGCCAACGGCGTGGTGGCCAGCCTCACGGCCAGCAAGATGGCCCACCGCAAGATCCGCAGCCTCAGCGCCCACTGCCGCAGCAGCCTGATGGAGACGGATTTCCTCAACCGCAATCTGCGAATCCACAGGCGCTCCCACGAGTCGGTCAGTGCCGACCACGGGGAGCTCCTCTACCGCAACGATGGCTTCATCGAGGAGGTGAGCACCACCTCCATCGAACCCCTTTACGCCGAGCTCGAACACTTCCTCCAGTGCGTGCGGGGCCGCGAAACCCCTGCAGTGGATGGCCTTCAGGCCTCGCGCGCGCTGCAGCTGGCCGACCTGATCGAGCAGTGCGTCGAGCAGCCCAACCTCTGCATGGCCCTGAAGGCCCCGATCTAGATCAGCCCGGCACAGGGGCCAGCTCCCGGTGGGTCAGTTCCTGAAGGGCCAGCAGTTGCCAGCGGCGGCAGTCGGCGGGGGAAGAGCGATAGAAAAGATCCCAGGCCTGCGCCTTGTGGGGGCCGTACTGGCCGCTCGGCACCTCGGGATGGCGCTGCTGCCATCCCACCCGCACGGCGTGGCCGATCACCACATCGAGGGCCAGATCATCGTCGAACTGCACCTGTGGGTTGGCGGCCATGAAGGCCATCAGGGTGAGCAGGGTTTCGATGCACAGCCGGCGGTACTCCGGAGCTTCGATCTTGCTCAGGAGGTGTTCCACCAGGATGGCGAAGTTCTTCTCCCCTGGTGTCTTCTCCCGCAGCAGGGGGGCACTCTCCAGGCGGTTGCGCCGCTCCAGCTTGTCGCCGATCACCAGGCCCCTGCAGTGGTGCAGCAGGTCCCAGATGCCCGGGTAGAAATCCTTCGGCACCCGCTGCAGTGCCCCCAGGCGCATGCGGTGCTGCAGCCAGCTGCCGTCCTTCGGCAGTTCGGCCAGGGGATCGGGCACCTCCCAGCGCACCCGTCCGCGCAGGTGCAGCTGTTCCTTGCGCTGCAGGGAGGCCCGGGCATGTTCCACGTCGGCCAGCACCGCCTGGAGCCGGCGGCGGATGGCGTGGGGGGGCAGGCTGCAGAGGCTCTCGAAGGCCTCGCTGGGGCTGAGGTTGGACTCGGCCGCCAGCTCTCCGGTGAGCAACAGCAGGAACTGACCCAGCTGCAGGGTGAGGCTGCCGCTGAGCAGATCCACGTCGGAGCGGGCCAGGGCGTCGATGGCCAGCAGCAGCTCCTGCTGGAGCATCCATTCGCGACCGTCCTCGCCGCTGAAGCGGCGCACCATCGCCGCGATGGCCAGGCTGCCCTCCGGCTGGCTGAGCAGGGAGTCATGGGTGTAGTTGCGGCCCACCACCACCTGCTTCTGGTGCAGCAGCAGATCGGTGAGGGCATCCTCCAGCTGGGGGTGTACCAGGCCCATGGCGCCGGCCGCGCGGCGCACCACACTCCAGTCGGCATCAGCCAGACCTCGGCGGTAGACCTCCTCCAGCAGCACCATCAACCGCACCCCAGGACCGCTGCGGGGTCCCTGCAGGCGGGCATTGGGGCCAAGCCGGCGGCTCAGCAGTTCCAGCACCTCCGCCTGCTCCTCCAGCGAGCGGCTGCTCCAGAGCCTGTCGACCAGATGGGCCAGGGGGACGTCCTCCAGCTCCTGTTCCTGGCGGGCGGTGAGCGGTTGGTGGCTGGCGCTGGCCGGCAGGAGGGTGTGGCCGTCGGGCACCAGATCGCAGGCGGCCAGGGCCTGGGGCGGCAGGTCGATCAGGCTGGACAGCTTCACCAGCTCCTCCAGGGAGACCAGGCGCACGGGCACCGAGCCCAGCTGGCCCTGCTGCAGCTCACGGCCCAGGCCCAGGAACGCCTCGGGGTCCCTTCGGAAGGGGCCGGCGTGGACCGGCACGAGCAGCAGGGGGGCTCCGGCGCCCCGCCAGTGGGACTGCAGCACCCGCACCTCGGTGGCCACCGTGTCCACCAGCACCTGGGCATCGTCGGCCAGGTAGAAGGTGTCCTCCTCGAGCACCGCCGGCAGGAAGCCGATCAGCTCGCCGTTATGGCGGTAGAGCCTGGCGGTCGCCTGGGTCTCCATCCGCACGGGTGGATGGCCGGAGAGCCCCAGGCGCCCGTTGGCGCCCACCGTCGCCAGGCGCCGGGCCAGCTCCCTGGAACTGGCCACCCGCAGGGGGGGCGTCTCGCCCGACGGCAGCGTCCGCACCGGCAGGCCGGCGCCCGCCAGGGCCGCGGCCACGGTGGCATCGGCGGGTGCCAGGGCCACCAGCACCTCCTCGGCCCCGGGCGGGCAGGGGTGGCGGCGGCCGCAGGGATCGAGATCATCGGCGGTGATCAAGCCGTGCAACAGCAGATCCGACAGCCAGGTGAGGCTCTGGGTCCAGAGCAGGGGGACGTTCTCGTTGGGAACGCGGGTCTGGCTGCCGGGCTGGCGCCGCTCGGCCTCGATCAGCCCCTCCGGCACCAGGTAGAGCTCCGGCAGCAGGGCTTCCCCGTCGACCGCCACGCTCAGTTCCTCCAGCTGCTGGCGCCACTGGCGGGCCTCGCCCCAGCGGCCCTCGCAGCAGGCTGTGATCAGCTCATAGGCCAGGAACAGGGGCCACTCGCATTCGATGTGCTCGAACTGGGCCAGTTCCTCCCGCTCGTAGTGGAGCCGGCTCACGTCTTCCAGCACGGTCTGGTGGCCGTCGCGTCGGAAGCGCTTGTAGCCGTAGGAGCCGGCCAGTTCGCTGCGGATCTTCTCCCTGGTGCGCTCGACCAGGGCCGGATCCTCGACGGCCCAGGCGGGGTAGCCGATCACCGAGAGGCAGGCGCTGTCGGACTCCTTGCTGGCCGACTCCCTCGGCAGCAGGCCCCGCAGGGCGCGCCGCAGCCGCACGATGGCGTCGTGGGGAATGGTCAGGCAGTTGCTGCCGTCGCCAAGGGGCCCGTAGAGATCGAGCCCGACGAGGGTCTCGAGGGCGGCCTTCACCATCCCGATCGAACTGGCGTTGCGCTCCGGCTGGCCGTGGTTGCCCTTGTCACCCCGCTCCCAGATGCCGTAGTCGGCCACCCGGTAGGCCCGGGCCACGTAATAGACGAGGTTCTGGAGGAAATCGCGCTCGTGGCTGGTCTGAACGATCACCAGCCCCGAGCGGGTGAGCTGGGCCAGCTGCAGCAGGAACAGGGCCGTGGCATCGAGCTGCAGATGGCCCCAACCGTCGTCGGGCACCACCGGATCGCCGGTGGCCGTGTCGAACTTGGCGTGGATGGCGTCGAGCCTCTCGAGGCTCGTCTTGAAGCGCTCCACCTTCGCCGACTGGCGCATCATCGAGCGCAACAGCCCCCGCATCAGCTGCAGGACCCGCTGTTCCAGTTCGAAGGAGCGGCGGCAGGGTCCCTTCAGCCGGCGATGGGCCAGGGCCAGCCCCCACACACACTGAATCGAATAGACGCAGTCCCGCACCCAGGCGTCGCCGTAGTTGCCGTGCACGGTGCTGGCGGTGCTGGCGGGCAGCAGACCGGTGATCGGATGCTGCCGGCGCAGGACCACATGTTCGATCTGGTGGTCCAGCCGGTCGAGGAGTTGGCGGGCCTCCGCCTGCCCCCTATCGCCGTTGCTCGCCGTGGTCATCATGTTCGCGTCAGGACGGGGCGTGCAGGAGGGGGCTGTCGTGGAGCCAGGCCATAGATTCTCCCCGCCGTCGTCCCATCCAATGGCAGCCCTCGCGACTACGCCGGTCCGTGCCCGCGTCCTGGGCATTCCTGTCAATGTAAGCAACGACGTTTTCCGCGATGCCGTCGCCCTGCATGGGGCCGGAGGCGGCCAGATCGTCACCCTCAATGCGGAGATGACGATGGCAGCCCGCGCGGATCCTGCCCTGGGGGCGGCGATCGAGGCGGCCGGGATGGTCATCCCCGATGGTGCCGGTGTGGTGTGGGCCCTGGGTCGCCAATCCCATCGCGTCCGCCGCAGCCCGGGCATCGAACTGGCCCGTCGCCTGCTGGCGCATGCGGCGGCCACGGGCTGGCGGGTGGCCCTGGTAGGGGCGAGTCCGACGGTGATGGACCAACTGCGGGAGCGCCTGGCCCACGACCTGCCGGGACTGCATCTGGTGTTCAGCGTCCACGGCTACCAGTCCGCGGACGCCTGGCTCGGTCTGGAGAGCCAGCTGCTTCAGTGTCGCCCTGATCTGGTGCTGGTGGCCCTGGGCGTGCCCCGCCAGGAAACGTGGATTCAGGAACTGCCCCAACCTCGCACCGGCCTCTGGATGGGGGTCGGGGGGAGTTTCGATGTCTGGGCCGGCGTCAAGAAGCGGGCCCCCGGGTGGATGGGTGCCCTGCAGATCGAGTGGCTGTATCGGCTGATCAAGGAACCCAGCCGCTGGCGGCGCATGCTCTCGCTGCCGGCCTTTGCCTGGGCTGTGTTGCAGGAACGCCGCTCAGCGGAAACCGACTGAGGCCTGCCAGACGAAGGCCAGCAGCAGGAAGAACAGGGGGATGATCGGCAGGATGTCGACCAGGGGACCGAAGGCCTGGTAGGCCTCGGGCAGCTGGGCGAGGGTGTGGGGCGCGGAGCCGGCCAGCAGGGAGAGAGCCATGCCTGGAGGAAAACCATTGCAATGGCCGGAACCTACCACGTGTGGGAGGCCTGGGAGTCGGGCTCCCAGGGAGCGAAATCCTCTGCAAAACATCCTTCGCCGATGGCCCGCGCCATGGCCGTCGTGAAGCGCAGCAGGGTGGTGAGATTGTGCAGGCTCAACAGGGTGCGGCCCAGCAGCTCCTCGCTGCGGAATAGATGATGCAGGTAGCTGCGGCTGTGGTGACGGCAGGCCAGGCAGCCGCAGCTGGGATCGAGGGGGCCATGGTCGTGGCGGAAGCGGGCGTTGCGCAGGTTCCAGCGCTCCCCTGCCACCAGGGCGGTGCCGTGCCGGCCCAGCCGGGTCGGCAGCACACAGTCGAACAGGTCGAAGCCGTTGGCGACCGCGATCGCCATCTCCCGCAGACTTCCCACCCCCATGAGATAGTGAGGCCGCTGCTCCGGCAGCAGGGGACCCACCTGCCGGACCACCCGGTGCATCTCCTCGACGGGCTCCCCCACGCTCACGCCGCCCACGGCGATGCCGGGCAGGTCCATGGCCGCCACCACCCGGGCGGAGGTCTCGCGCAGATGGGAGAAGCAGCCCCCCTGGACGATGCCGAACAGGGCCTGGGTGCCACCGCCGTGGCTGGCGACGCAGCGCTCCAGCCAGCGATGGGTGCGCCTGCAGGCTTCGGCCACCTCCGCTTCACTGGCTGGATAGGGCGGGCACTGGTCGAAGGCCATGGCCACGTCGGCGCCCAGGGCCCGCTGGATGGCCATGGAGCGCTCGGGGGTCAGGTCGATCCGCGAGCCATCCCGGGGGGAGCGGAACACCACCCCGTCGTCGTCGATCCGGTTGATGGCGTCGAGGCTGAACACCTGGAAGCCGCCCGAATCAGTCAGCAGGGGGCCGTCCCAGCCCATGAAGCGATGCAGCCCGCCGGCGTCCTCCACCACCGATTCCCCCGGCTGTAGATGCAGATGGAAGGTGTTGGCCAGCACCATCTGTGCCCCAGTCTCCCGCAGCTGCGGCGTGGTGACGCCCTTGACGGTGGCGGCAGTGCCCACCGGCATGAACCGGGGCGTGTGCACGGCACCGTGGGGGGTGTGGAAGCAGCCGCAACGCGCCCGGGTCCGCGGGCAGCGGGCGGTGATCGTGAAGTCGAAGGCGATGGCGCCGAACCTGCTCAGCCGCGACGCTAGGCGTGTCTGCTGCGACGCTACACGGGGTTCCTGCCGCCACCTCCACCGCCACCCCCGCCCCCCATGCCCCGCCTGAGCGCTCCACCATGGCTGCGGGATCTGGCCGGGGCCTGGATCTTCTATTCGGTGCTGCCCGCCTGGCCAGCGCCGGCACCCCGCTTCGAGCGCATCGCCCGCTTCGCGCCCTGGATCGGTGCCGTTCTCGGCGCCCTGCAGGCACTCCTCTGGTGTGGGCTGGAGGGACGGGTGCCCCTGGTGGCCCAGGTGGCCCTGGTGCCGGCCCTCGGCCTGTGGCTCAGCGGTGGGCTGCACATGGACGGTGTGATGGACAGCGCCGATGGCCTGGCCGCCGGCGATCGCTGCCTGGAGGCGATGGCCGACAGCCGGGTGGGGGCGAGCGGTGTGCAGGCCCTGGTGCTGGTGCTGCTGCTGCGGATCGCGGCCCTGGCCCTGCTGGGGGCGGCGGCGCCGATGGCGCTGGTCTGGGCGTCGGTCTGCGGGCGGGTGGCGCCCCTGCCCGCCATGGCCTGGTTCCCCTACCTGCGGCCTGGCGGCAGCGCCGCGTTCCATCGCGCCCACGGGGTCACCCTGGCCGTGGAACTGCGCCCCACCCTGCTGCTGCTGCCGGTGCTGCTGCTGCTGCCCTGGCCGGGCCTGGCGCCATGGCCCGTGCCCACCGGCCTGGTGGCCCTGGTGCCGGCCCTGCTCGTTCCGGTGGCCCTGGGCCGGCGGCTGGGCGGCCACAGCGGCGACACCTACGGGGCCTGCGTCGAATGGACCGAATCGCTGGGGCTGCTGCTCATCGCCGCGGTGCTGAGGCTGGCGGCCGCGGCAGGCTGAGGCGGAAGGCGTTGCCCTGCTCGGGCAGCTCCACGGCCAGCGACCGGGGCGGAACCACGAGCTCCAGCTCTCCCCCCAGGCTGCGGGCCAGATCCCGGCCGAGGGCCAGCCCCAGTCCGGTGCCGGGCAGGTCCTGTCCCCGTGTTCCCCGCACGCCCCGCCCGAAGATCGCCTCCCGCTTCGCCACCGCGATGGCCGGCCCGCCATCCCACACCGTCAGATGGAGCAGTTGGTCGTCGCTGGCCGTGTGCAGGCCAACGCTGGCGCCGTGGGGGCTGTAGCGGAAGGCGTTCTCCAAAAGGTTGGCCAGGATCTCCGCCACCGCCCCAGTGTCGCCGCTCCAGTCGGGCAGGGCCTCGGGTCCCTGCCACCCCCGGCCCTGCAGGGTCGCGGTGGCGGCCGCCCGTTGCAGCAGTGGCTCGAGCAGTCCGGCCAGGGGCTGGCCCTCCGGCCCGCTCAGCTGCGGCGGCAGCAGCAGGGGGGAGGCGGTGCCGGCGAGCAACCCATCCGGGTGGGCCAGCTCGCTGATGGCATCGACATAGCGATTGATCTGGCGCTCCTCGGCCAGCAGGCCCTGCACCAGGGAGCGGTCGTTGTGTTCGGGGCCGAGGCGCCGCAGCAGCAGCTGGCCGAAGGTGCGCAGGGCCGTGAGGGGGTTGCGCAGTTGGTGGATCAGCAGCCCCAGTTGTTCTTCCCGCTCCGATAGCCGCTGGCGCAGTTCACCCCCCTCCAGATCCAGCCGCAGGGCTTCGGTGAGGGCCAGGGCCACGGCCTGGAGCCGCTGGGCGAGGGGCTCCGGCCAGGGGTTGCGGGAGGCCTCCACCTGCAGGGCACCGAGCAGGCGCTGGCCATCGCGCAGGGGCAGCCAGCGCCGCTGCTCCGCCGGCACCCGCAGACGGCTGACCGTGTCCACGGGAGGCAGGGCCCGCTCGTCAGGGGGCCAGTGGCCGACCGGGAGCAGGCTGGGCTGGCCCGTTTCGCCCTTGTGGGTGACGTAGACAACCAGCGACCGGACCTCCGGGCAATCGATGAATTGACCCAGCTGGAACCCCACAAGGGCCAGAAACCGCTCTGAGACAGGCATCACGACCCGCGGACAGGATCCGTGAGGGAATTTTTCAGAAAAGGCGTGTCGAAACGCAAAAATAGTTTTAAACTGTTGGTAACGACCACTACCTCGCAGTCCTCGGACGGGCGGAAAGTTGCAGTCGTAACAGCCAGTGTTGCGCTTCGTTCGCATCCAAGGCTACAGCAGAGGCAGCTGCGTACCGCCTCTGTCCCGGCCACCACCCCCCAGGGGTTCCGGCCGGCGTTACCGACGGTGATTCTCTCCGACCCGCTTCAGGTCGACAGTCGTGTGGACGTGGACCCGCCACCTCTTGAGGGTGGCGGGTCCGCCATGGCGCTCGTCGTCGGCACCTGCCGACCCTCGCTCGTCTGCAGCCCCCCCAACTCCACCTTTCGGTCTCCCTTCACCGGGATCCATGCCATGTCCAAGAAGCGCAAGCGGATCAGTCGCCGTCGTCTCGCCGGTCAGAGGGTTCTCGCCCATGTCCCGACGTTCAACCTCGAAACCGGCGCCCACAAACCGGTCACGGCGGCGCGCCGCTACATCGCCGAAACGGAGCTGATGGCTCCGGCGATCCTCAACGTGCGTCGCAACGAGCACACCACCGACCGCTTCTTCTGGGGGGAGAAAGGTCTGTTCAGCGCCCAGTACGCCGAAGAGAACCACTTCCTGTTCCCGTCCCTGCGCCTGATCGTCGACAGCATCGGCGAGGAGGTCCTGTTCGAAGGCCTCGAAGCCCTCGCGTCCGACGACTGGGAGGAGATGGAGGAGTACGAGTACGCCTTCGTCTGATTTCGCCGGCTGGCGGAGGGCTCAGCCCCGCCGCCAGCCGCTGAACAGAAAGTCCCCCATGGTGCCGATCAGGTCGGGATCGATGCAATGGCCGCCTGGGAAGGCGATCCTGTGCACCGATATCCCGGCCTCCCCCAGGGAGCGCTCCAGCGCCAGGCTCGCCGCGAAGGGCACCACCGGATCCTGCTCCCCATGGGTGAGCAGGATTTTCGTCTGGGCAGGCCTGGGTTGCCAGTCAGGGTGGGGGTAGCCGCTGCAGGCGATCAGCCCCGCCAGGGCGAGCGGATCGCAGGCGTCTGATCCGCCGCCGGTGGCCACGTCGATGGCCATGGCGGCCCCCTGGGAGAAGCCCAGCAGGCTGGTGCGCTCAAGGGGCACCGTGGTGCCCAGGGCCAGCAGTCGCCGCCGCAGGTTGCGGCGGGCCTGGGGCAGCTGGGGCCACTCGGGTTGCTGCAGGTCGTACCACTGGCGGCCAAGGCCGCCGGGGTGGGGCAGGGGCGCCCGCAGGGCCACCACGCTCAGGTTGAGGCTGGCGGGGTCGGCGCCGAGCAGCTCCGTGCCCAGATCGAGCAGGTCATCGGCATCGGCGCCCCAGCCATGCAGCAGCACGAGGCGGTGCTCGGCCTGGGCCGGACCGGCCCAGAGGGCGGTGCTGTCGTCTTCGTTCAGCTGGGCTTCGGTGGAGGGATCGGTGGGCACGGTGGCGTTCGGCTGTTGCTGCGTAGGTTGGCTCCTCCCCTGCCCTTGCCGCCGTCATGGCTCCCACGGCCCTTCTGAGCGTGTCCGACAAGCGGGGCCTGGTGCCGCTGGCGGAGGGGTTGCTGGCCCAGGGCTACGCGCTGCTCTCCAGCGGCGGCACCGCTGCGGCCCTCACGGCCGCCGGCCTGCCTGTCACGAAGGTGGCGGAGCACACCGGAGCCCCGGAGATCCTGGGCGGACGGGTCAAGACCCTCCATCCCCGCGTCCATGGCGGCATCCTGGCCCGCCGCGACGACCCCGCCCACCGGGCCGACCTGGAGGCCCAGGCGATCGTCCCGATCGATGTGGTGGTGGTCAATCTCTATCCCTTCCGCTCCACCGTGGCGGATCCCGGCGTCAGCTGGGATACCGCCATCGAGACCATCGACATCGGCGGACCGGCCATGGTGCGCGCCGCCGCCAAGAACCACGCCGACGTGGTGGTGCTCACCGATCCCGACCAGTACCCAGGCTTCCTGGCCTCCCTGGCGGCCGGCCAGGTCGATGGGGCCCTGCGGCGCCGTCTGGCCCTGGCCGCCTTCGCCCACACCGCCGCCTACGACGCCGCCATCGCGGGCTGGATCGATGGTCGCCTGGCTGCTGAGCAGGCTGCTACCGGAGAGGCGGAGCAGCCCCTGCGGCTGGAGCTGCCCCTGCGGCAGGTGCTTCGCTACGGCGAGAACCCCCACCAGAGCGCCCGCTGGTTCGGGGAGGCCAGCTTGGGCTGGGGGGCGGCCCGCCAGCTCCAGGGGAAGGAGCTCAGCTACAACAACCTGATTGACCTGGAAGCGGCCCTCACCACGGTGGCGGCGTTCGGGTACGGCCCCGGGGCCGAGCCGGCGGCGGTGGTGATCAAGCACACCAACCCCTGCGGCGTCGCCCTCGGCAGCGACACTGCCGACGCCCTGCTGCGGGCGCTGGATGCCGATCGGGTCTCGGCCTTCGGGGGCATCGTCGCCCTGAATGGGGTGGTGGGTCTGGCGGCCGCCGAGCACCTGGCAGGACTGTTCCTGGAATGTGTCGTGGCACCGTCCTTCTCGGGGGAGGCCCGCCAGCGGCTGGCGGCGAAGGCCAATCTGCGGCTGCTGGAGCTCGACGCCAGGGCCGTGGCGGAGGCCTCCGGGCGCCTGCAACTGCGCAGTGTGCTGGGGGGCGTGCTGGCCCAGCAGGCGGATGATGGCCTCGCCGACTCCGATGGCTGGCAGGTGGCGAGCGAGCGCCAGCCCAGTGCGTCGGAATGGCGGGATCTGCGCTTCGCCTGGCAGGTGGTGCGCCACGTGCGCTCCAACGCCATCCTGGTGGCCCAGGGCGGCCGCACCCTCGGGGTCGGGGCCGGCCAGATGAACCGGGTGGGTTCGGCCCGGCTGGCCCTGGAGGCCGCCGGCGACGCCGCCCGGGGGGCGGTCCTGGCCAGCGACGGCTTCTTCCCCTTCGATGACACCGTGCTGCTGGCGGCACGGCACGGCATCACCGCGGTGATTCAGCCAGGGGGCAGCAAGCGCGACCCGGATTCGATCGCCGCCTGCAAGGCCAACGGCATGGCGATGGTGATCACCGGTCGTCGTCACTTTCTTCACTGAGGCTGCCGAAAGTTGTAACTTCGTTGGACCCGCAGCCGGCCCTGGCCCGGTGGAGTTCCCACGCGTCATGTTCGCCGCCCTTCCCGGTTCCCTCGCCTTTGGCCTCAACTTCGTGCATCCCCTGCTGATGTGGGCGCTGCTGGGCCTGTCGGGCTACGCGATGTTCCTGGGCATCAAGGCCAAGAAGACCCGCACGGCCGCCCCCGAGGACCGCAAGGAACTGGTCAAGGGGCAGTTCGCCAAACGCCATTACCTCTTCGGCAGCCTCGTGCTGGGGGTGCTGGTGCTCGGCTGCGTCGGTGGCATGGCCGTCACTTACATCAACAACGGCAAGCTGTTCGTCGGTCCGCACCTGCTGGTGGGGCTGGGAATGGCCGCCCTGATCGCCATGGCCGCGGCCCTGTCGCCCCTGATGCAGGCCGGCAACCTGATCGCCCGCAAGGTCCACGTGGGCCTCAACATGACCCTGATGACCCTGTTCCTCTGGCAGGCCGTCAGCGGCATGCAGATCGTCAACAAGATCCTCACCGCTCCGGCCGCCTGAGGGGCCTGAGGCCCGGGAGCTGGTGGAAGGTTCAGGCCTTCAGAACTGGGCCCGGCGCCGCGGAGGGCAGGGGATGCCATGGCTGGCGTGGAAATCCTCCTGCACCTTCCAGGTGAGCCGCCGGGAGATCTGACGCACGATCTGTCGCAGCAGGTGGTCCCCGCTGCTCTGGACCAGGTGATCGGGGAGGATGGTGAGCATGCCAGGCAGGCGCAGCCACACGGCCAGATCGAGCTGCCAGCGCACCAGGGTGTGCAGCATGACGCCATCCACCTCCTCGGAGGACACCTCGGCACCGCTGGCCTCATCGAGGCGCAGCGAGGCAGCGAACTCGACGTCGTAGAGCCCGCTCAGGGCCTCATCCACCTCGGGCAGCGGCACGGTGAGGATGCGGTAGACCCCGGCGGCCTGGGGGAGCAGTTCGAGGCCGATCGTCGGTTCGACCTCGAAGCCGAAGTTGCCGAACCGGCCGAGGGTGAGCACGTAGCCCTGGCTGCCGATCGGTTCGACCGTCATGGGGGCGGCGCAGCGGCGGAACCAGCCTTCGTGGCGGTCGAGGTAGGCGCCCACCACGGCGGCCGGAGCCCGCATCTCCATCAGATCGGCGAAGGCGCTGGCGTAGCGACGCACGGAAGGGTCGGACCTTTCCCGAAGGGGTTCGCACTTGGGGGCCCCTGGATCGTCGGGAGCCTGGTGCAGGGAGGAACCTGCCGCCATCGTGATCTGGGGCGTGCGGTGGGTCAGAGGGGAGCTGCGGGAAAGGACCGAGATTGCGCTCTCCCCGGCGGCCCATGGGGAGGAAGAAATCCTTGGATGAATCTAAAGCCACCCGATCGGCCGCCGCTCTGGGCGGGGTCATCCGGGCTGGTGGCTCACTCCTCGCTGAGGCCCACCAGGCGCTCGATCACGTCCTCCACCACCCGGTCGGGGGTGGAGGCGCCGGAGGTGAGGCCCACCCGGACCGGCCCCGCCGGTAGAAAGGGCTCCACGGTCTCAAGGGCGCCCCCCAGGGGCTTGTGCTCGATGCGGTTGCCCGGACCGATGCGCTCGGGGGTGTCGATGTGGAAGGAGCGGATGCCGCGGCTGACGGCGATCTCCTGCAGGTGGGTGGTGTTGGAGGAGTTGTAACCGCCGATGACCACCATCAGGTCGAGGGGCTCGTCCACCAGGGCGAACATGGCGTCCTGGCGTTCCTGGGTGGCATCGCAGATGGTGTTGAAGGCGAGGAAGTGCTCGTCGAGTTCGGTGGGGCCGAAGCGCTGCAGCATGGTGCGCTCGAAGAGGCGGCCGATCTCCTCGGTTTCGCTCTTGAGCATGGTGGTCTGGTTGGCGACGCCCACCCGCACCAGGTCCCGGTCCGGATCGAAGCCCGGGGAACAGGCCTTGGAGAAATGGGTCATGAAGGCCTGCCGATCGACGGCTCCATGGCCCCGCTCCAGAATGAAGTCGCTGACCATGCGGGCTTCGGCCAGATCGAGCACCACCAGATAGGTGCCGGCGAAGGAGCTGGTGGCGAGCGTCTCCTCGTGCTTCACCTTGCCGTGGATGATCGAGGTGAAGGCATGCTTCTTGTGCTTCTCCACGGTGTTCCACACCTTCGACACCCAGGGGCAGGTGGTGTCGACGATGTGGCAGCCCCGTTCGTTGAGCAGCTGCATCTCCTGCACGGTGGCGCCGAAGGCAGGCAGGATCACCACATCACCGGTGCCCACCTCGGAGAAGTCCTTGACGTCGTCATCGACTGGGATGAAACGGACGTCCATCTGGCGCAGATGGGCGTTGACCGAAGGGTTGTGGATGATCTCGTTGGTGATCCAGATGCGTTCGCTGGGGTAGTGACGGCGGGTTTCGTAGGCCATCGCCACGGCCCGCTCCACCCCCCAGCAGAAGCCGAAGGCCTCGGCCAGGCGGATCTGCAACCTCCCGCGCTGCAGCAGGTGTCCACTCTCCCGCAGGCTGGCGATCAGATTGCTCTGGTAGGCCTGCTCGAGGCTGTCAGCCACCTCTTCGCCCAGGCCGAAGCCGCGGCGGTTGTAACGCTCCGAATGATGGAGGGAGCGCTTGAAGGCACGGGTGTCCACAGGCATGGTCCGAGTGCGTCGACTCTATGGGGGGTGCCGACAGGGCGGGCGAAAATGAACCGCGGCAGGAGCCGCAGCACGGCGGGGGGGGGGGAGGCCCGCGGTCAGGTCGAGGATGCCACCAGGGCCGCGGGCCACCAAAATGTGCTCGCTGAACAGGAGATCGTCGATCTCCTCCCTTTGAGGGCATGGTCCGGCCTCTCTCCATGGCAGGAGGACTCCCTGGGGTGTACGCCCCCTGGCGAACTGCGTCGGGGCTGCGTCCTTCCCCATGGAGGCGAAGGAGGATGTCCAGAACTGACGCCCTCGGCCCAGTCGACTGGGCCTCCTGGAAACCCTCTGTCATCCATCGTCTGGTTGCCCAGGGAGTCGAAGGCCCTACGCGAAGCGGATACTCAGCCCGGACCGACACCTGGGAGCCATCGGCGCACCTTGCAAGCGTTGCCCCCGAGTCGCTTCTGCAGAACCAGTTCGGCTTTGCGGAGCCTGCGGAGGAACTGTTCGGGGGGTGACGCCAGCGTTTCACAGGGGTTCCCCTGGCCAGGTCTGGCAGGAAGGGAAGCGTTCCGAAGAAGCTGATCAGGTACCTGGATTCACGCCAGGGCTCCAATAGGATGCCCAATAAACCAATGGTGCAGGCTTAAAGGATGATGTTTAAATTGGATGATGTTTGGATTGAACGGGTCAAAACAATCCGATCAGCCCTCCCTGCAGATCGGGTCGCGCAGAAGACCTCTGACCGACCAAGGGGAAGCTGTGAAGATTCAGGCGCTTGAGGAAGGGAGAAATCTTATCTATCAGGCAGCAAAAACGTGGTTCTCGACAGCGCCGGAAACCCATCAATATGGAGCTGATCCAATTTCTACTGCGAACATCCGGACGAAAGATGGGAGTCGCCATCTTCACGGGAATGTTGAGCGGCGTGAGCTCCGCTGCTTTGATTGCCCTGATCAGCCGATCAATCAATCACCAGGCAAGTGCCCGAGGCCTGTGGGTCCTGTCTGGATTCGCAGGGCTTGTCGTCGTGGCGTTGATCACGAGCATCGTTTCACAGGTTGTGCTGGTTCGCCTGTCACAGGATGCTGTGTTTCAGATGCGCATCCGACTGATTCGTCAAATCCTGCAGACGGAATTGAATCTGCTGGAAGAGCTTGGGAGTCCGCGTCTGATGGCAAGCCTCACCCAAGATGTTCATGCGATCTCCGGTGCCATTGAGCGCATCCCGTTTGTATGCATTGATCTGGCAACAGCGGTGGGCTGCATCATCTACATTACCTGGCTCTCCTGGGCCGGGCTTGGTTTAACGGCTGCGCTTTGCAGTGTGGCAGGGGTGACCTGCATCCGGTTCGTAAGATCGGGAGAAGTGTATCTGAAGCATGCACGCGATCAGGAGGATCAATTGTTCGCTCATTTCAGAAGCACCACGGAAGGGATCAAGGAACTCAAGCTCAATCGATCAAGGCGACTTGCCTTTCTGGAAGAAGAAGTGGAAGCCACAGCCCGAAACTTCAGAAATCTCAGCATTCAGGGACTGAATCGATTCGCGATCTCATCGAGTGTGGGCAAGCTGATCTTCTTCATGGCGGCTGGAATCATCCTGTTCGCGCTGCCAAAGCTGATCACGTCTGACCCGCATTTGATCTCCAGCTATATCCTCACATTCACGTTCATGATGCTGCCGATCGACAACATCGTCAGCAACCTCCCCTACATCAGCAGGTCCAACGTGGCACTGAAGAAAATTCAAGACTTGGGATTGTCGTTGGCCCTGCATCCAGATCCAATCGCGGAGAACGTGCTGAATGACAACGGCTGGACAAGACTGGAACTCAGGAATGTGGTGTACCCCTACCATAAAGACAACGTCGAAGATGAATTCACCCTCGGGCCCATCAACCTGGAGGTCAGCAGGGGTGAGGTGCTGTTCCTCATCGGTGGAAACGGAAGCGGAAAATCGACACTGGCCAAGCTGCTGACGGGCCTCTATACACCTGAATCAGGGGATGTAAGGATTGACGGCATTCCGATCGACAATCGGAATCGGGAGTGGTATCGACAACACTTTGCGGCAATTTTTGCAGACTTTCACCTGTTCGAAAAGCTGCTGGGTTTTCAAGATCAGCACCTTGATCGGAAAGCAGATCGCCATTTGCGGAAATTGAGGCTGATTGACAAGGTGAGGGTGCAGGATGGGAGGCTGTCTACCATCAACCTGTCCCAGGGGCAACGCAAACGGCTGGCATTGCTCACTGCCTATCTGGACAACCGCCCGATTTATCTCTTTGATGAGTGGGCGGCCGATCAGGATCCGGTGTTCAAGGAGTTGTTTTATCGTGAGATTCTGCCAGATCTAAAAGACAAAGGAAAAACCATGATCGTGATCAGCCATGATGACCGCTACTTTCAGCTTGCCGACAGAATGATCAAATTAGAAGATGGAAAGATTGTGTCCGATGCAATCGTGGATAAGTCAACTGCAGGGATTAGGTAAGACTAAGTACAGTAGGTGGACAAGCTCACCTCGGTAAGTTGGGAACCATTGCTGAGGTGCGTTCCGTTATCCTGCCGCCGTTGCTGAGCAGGAGATGACGATTGTTCCAGTCAACTTCGGAACCGAACCAGCTCGCCAACCAGATCAGAAAACTCACAAGATCGCGAAGCGGAGCCAACCACAGCAGCCGGGTTGCGGGCTCATCGCGCAGTAGCTGAACACCCACCATCCAACCAAGGACATACCTGAGGCCCCAGGTGATCAACAGGAGACGCAGGGCAATGGAGGATCCATGAGTGAGCAGGAAGAAGAGGGAGCTGGAAATGGTTCCATAGGTGAACAGAAGACCCAGCGTTCCCCAAGGTCGGGAAAAGCGATTACCTCTGGCCCAGCGCAACTGGTGCTGCAACAGCGCCTTGATGCCGCGCGTAGTCAGTCCATGGTCGACGACGTGCTCAGACAAGACCACCTCAAAGCCGGCTTTGGCGGTGCACTCCCCGATCTTGAAGTCATCAGCCAGATAGTTGGCAATCTGGGGCAGGCCTCCGAAGGCATCCAGCACCTCGCGTCGGATCACCACGGTGGCACCGAAGGCAAAGGCCATGCCTTCAAGTTGGCGAGCCAGAAGAACGGAAGGAAAGAATTCTGTCGACGTCGCCAGGGCCTCAAAGGCGGCCATCCAACCACTCGGCCTGGTGCGGTACATGGTGGTGACCATCCCAACCCGATGCTCCTGCAAGGGCTGAAGCACTCGAGTGAGGTAGTCAGGTTGAACCCAGATGTCACTGTCGGCAAACACAATGATTGGGTACTTTGCCCGTGGCAGAGCATTGGCCATATTGTTGACCTTGTGGTTGGCACCCCAGGTGTGGTCGCATACCACCAGTGCGAGATCAAGCAGGGGATAGTTAAGAATCAGCTGCTCGACCACGGATACTGCAGGATCTGTGGCGGAGCGCACCGAAAAGACAATCTGGAAAGCTGGATATGCCTGGAGGCAGAAACTTTCCAGGGCTGCATAGGTAGTCGCTTCGGCCCCATGGAGGGGTTTCACGATCGTGACGGGAGGCTGAAACAGAACAGTGGACGGTTGCCTGAGTCGGGAAAATCGAAAAGCAGCGAAACAAGAGGCGAGGTAATATATGATGGCCGAAAGAGTGATCACCAGCGCAGCGCCCGAGCCGAACATCATCAAGGAGCGTGATGCAGTCAGGAGCACACTAGAGAAAAAAGAGTCAGAGATCGGAGAAGGTGACGCGTTGAAACCCACAGGCGCCAAGCTGCCGACTCACGGAGGGACTGGTCAAGGCTTGAAGTTCCAGAGAACCGCCGACCTGGTGCTCATCGGCAGAGTCTTCATCACCAGGCAGGGAAGGATGGACATAGATTTCCGCCCGATCCGCCTGAATTCGTGGGATCAGACTATTCAGGTAGGACTCTGTGATTTTTCCTGTATGAAGCAATCCATAGACACGGTCGGCATAGCCAATGCGGTGGGCTGATAACAGTCTCACACCATGGGCGCGCAACAATCGAAACACAGACCAAAGGAGGATGGATCCTGGTCCTGGTCGGGAACCAGTGGACCAGTCCACAGATAGTTCCTCATGGGGAAGTCGGATGAAACGAATGCCGAATTCCTGCGAGAGCGATACAAGGCACTGCAACACATAGGGGTGAACATGGTTGTGAAGATGACCATCCACATGGGTGAGGGCCAGGCCCGTATCCTGAAACCGTTGAAGTTGGGCTCGGATCTCCTGAAACAATTCCCTGCGGGCAGCACGGTTGAACTGGTAGCGAAGACCAACAACCAGTGGATCATCGGGAAACAGGCCAGAGGCATCCACCAGATGAGGAACCTCCCAGGTCGGCAGAACCGCCCTCCCCATACCAACCACCAGATGCAGACC
Source organism: uncultured cyanobacterium (assembly GCA_903917565.1). Lineage (GTDB taxonomy): Bacteria > Cyanobacteriota > Cyanobacteriia > PCC-6307 > Cyanobiaceae > Cyanobium. Next base: position 28,137 of record CAIXBB010000006.1, read on the forward strand.
AACACCGAGAGCTGGATGTTGCCGGGCAAGTTCAACGGCTTCAGGAAAAGCTTCAGCCGTCACCATCAGACTGGCACTGGTGAGGATTCCATTGGTGTGGGCTTGGATGATGGCTTGGTTGACGGCGTGAGAATGACCAAAGTCATCAGCATTGATGACAATTTTGCGTTCGCCAGGCCGCAGGTCTGGTGGTGTGATGTCAATGACCAACAGGATCTCTCAGCAGGCCTATCTCAGCGAGGAGTGGCCGTCAGATGAGCGGCCGATTGCTGGGCACGTCGTTCACGCAGATAGGCAAAGAATTCGCGGCCTTCCCGTAGCCGACGGGTGAGCATCTGACGGTCACTCACCATCTCACGGACGATTGGAATGATGGCCTTTGGTCGAAAATAGAAGCGGCGGTACATTTGCTCAACCGAATCCTCAATCTGGCTGCCTGATAGGGAAGGATAGCTCAGGGTAGAGGTTTGGATCCCGGATTCGGCAACAAGGGAGTCGTCAGAGAACCAACCATTCTGTTGAGCTTGGGAATATAACTGAGTTCCAGGATAGGGAGCGGCAATCGAAACCTGGATGGTATGGGGACTGATGTCACAGGCAAACCTAATTGTTTCCTCAACGGTTTCTGGGGTTTCGATCGGCAGGCCAATGATGAATGTGCCATGCACGAGAATACCAAGACGCTTGCAGTTTGCCATGAAGATACGGGCCACTTCGAGTTTCACGCCCTTATTGATGTTATCGAGAATCTGCTGATTACCAGATTCGAATCCCACCAGCAACAGTCGCAGCCCGTTGTCGCGCAAAGTCTTGAGAGTGTCGTAATCAAGGTTGGCGCGCGCATTGCAGCTCCATGTGAGCTTGAGGCGCCTCATGTGCTTACTGATTTCGATTGCCCGTTGCTTATCGATCGTAAATGTATCATCATCAAACATGTATTCGCGCACACGATCACCAAAGATCGCTTTGGCTTCTTCCATCTCTCTGCCCACAACATCCGGGCTCTTGGCACGATACTGATGGCCCCCGATGGTTTGGGGCCACAGACAGAAGCTGCACTTGGCTGGGCAGCCACGGCCTGTATAGAACGAGATATAGGGGTGAAGAAGATAGCCGATGAAATAGTTGCTGATGTCGAGATCGCGGGCGTAGGTGGGCAGTACGCTGGGCATGGCATCCCAGTCGTGAATAAGGTCGCGGTCTGGATTATGGATAACTTCTCCGGCGTCGCTGCGATAACTCAGACCATTGATCTGATCCCAAGGCAGGCCCTGCGCCAATTCCCTGCAGGTATGGTCGAATTCGTGGCGACAAACAAAATCAATGACAGGGTGTTGACACAGTGTCTGCTCGGGAAGAACAGCAACATGAGCACCGATGAAGCCAATCAGGGTGTCGCTCTTCTGCGTCTTGATTGCCTGGGCACACAGCACATCATTGGCAATGGATGGCGTGCTGGTGTGCATGATCACCAGATCAAAGTTTTTGGCGATCGCCAGAATATCGGTAACGCTCTGACCATGGGGAGGAGCGTCAACCAGTTTGCTGCCGGGAACGAGGGCTGCCGGCTGGGCCAGCCAGGTGGGGTACCAGAATGACGTGATTTCGCGTTTAGCCTGGTAACGGGCCCCAGCACCTCCATCAAAGCCATTGAAGGAGGGAGGACTGAGAAAGAGGGTGCGCAGCATCGGCTTTCTACTCGAGCTCCAGAACTTTTGTGCCCATGACTTGCTCAATCAACTGCATCACACGCTCGCGACTGAGCTTGAGATCCCCAAGGGCCATGGCCTGCAGAGTCCCGTGGGCAAGGGTGAGGGGGATCCTGCAGAAGTCAAGGATGGGGCCGGAAGGGAGTTGACGGGTGTACGCATCGGCCAATGAGAGGTTTCGATTGGCATAGGCCTGCATCAGACTCCGGTCCCAGCCGATCGGGAAGAAGTTGGCCCCACGCGTCATGTCGTCGGTCTGATTGCGGAGGATATTAACGGCTTGAAGCCCGCGACCGAATCCAATGGCCAGGCTGCGGTTTGTCTGGGTGCCGTCGTACCATGCCCAAAGGTCGGACAGCAGCAGACCCACGGAGCCGGCCACACTGAACGTGTACTGATTGAGCCTAGATTCGCTTTCGATGTGCCAATTGCACTCTGCCCAGTGCGCCATGCGGTCGGCCATGGCAGCGGTGGCATCCCAGATGCGTGGTCCAATCGACGCCGGCGCCAGGACAGCCCATTCTCCAATTCTCAGTGAAACGTCAGGCAAATTGTAATGATGGGCTTGTAGGCCATCGCTGAAGGAATCAGAGCTGTTGACTTCGGTTGCTGCCTGGAGATTCAGGCTGATCCGACGAAGAAGCGTAGCCTTGGTGCTGTTATCAAGCTGGGGGTGATCTTCGACTTCATCGATCGCCCGCAAGCACAGATAGGCGGAGGCAACCGCTTCCAATAGTCCGTCGGGCAGCTGCCGAATGGGAATGTAGAAGGTACGGCTGGTCTCCTTCAGGGACTTGAGGGCGTCGTCGCGAAGGGTCATGTCGGTCAGCAGCAAAGGGGAAACATTCGGCGCGCTTGGGCTTGGGTTAATGCTTGAGTGGACGCATGGTGGACTAACGGGCAAGGCCAAGGACACTACCGAGTGCCCGTTTCATATTGGCCGGTTGCATGGCATCAACTGCGGCTGTGGGTTCATAGCCGCAGTGAACCATGCAATCAGAACATTTGGGATTTCCACTGGCACGCCCGTAGCGGTCCCAATCTGTAAGTTCAACGAGTTCTTGGAAGCTGGAATAGTGCCCTTCATTCAACAGATAACAGGGCTTTTGCCAGCCTAGAACACTGTAGCTTGGACTCCCCCAAGGGGTACACTCGTAATCCTTGTCTCCAGTGAGGAAATCAAGGAAAAGAGGATTGTGGTTGAAATTCCAGGACTTCTCCCCTGATCGAAAAGGGGCCAAAATGGCCTTGAAAAGCTGATGAGTCTGCTCTCTGGCGAGGAAGTGATCCTGGTCTGGTGCCCACTCATAATTATATCCAGGGGAGATCATCATTCCGTCAATCCCCAGGGTTTCGAGATAGTCAAACAACTCCTGAACCTCAAAGGGATCCGTGCCTTCAAAGGTGGTTGTGTTGGTGGTGACCCTGAAACCTTGCACTTTAGCAGCTTTGATGGCCGCTACGGCGGTGTCAAAAACCCCACTCCGATCCACGCATTGATCGTGCAGTGCCTGCAGGCCATCAAGGTGCACGCTGATAGTGAGATAGGGGGAAGGTCTGAATTTATGGAGGCTCTTTTCGAGCAGCAACCCGTTGGTGCAAAGATAAACGAACTTTTTACGCTCTACTAAGCCCGCTACAATCTTATCAATTTCTGGGTGAAGCAATGGCTCCCCTCCAGGTATGGAAACAACAGGAGCGCCGCATTCCTCAGCTGCCGCAAAACATTGCTCAGGGGTGAGATGTTGACGAAGGACCTCAACTGGATGCTGAATCTTTCCGCAACCGGTGCAGGCAAGATTGCAACGGAAGAGCGGCTCGAGCATCAGGACAAGCGGAAAGTGCTTCCGTCCTTTAAGGCGTTGAAGCACCAAGTACTTTCCAACTTCAAAAGCCTGCTGTAGATGAACAGCCATTACTCTGGTCCACCCGTTTGAGTTTGCAAATCCGTCAGGCCTACCGGCAGTCTGCATATTACAGCAAGGAGGATCGGGTGGCCAAATCAGTCTCTGTCCATGGCCTGACAATGCTGCCGATGAGAATTCCTTGGGTGGCGTGGACCCCAAAAGCTGAACCAGCCCTTATGAGAGCTTCCCTACCGGCCAGACTTGGCCAGGAGAAGCCCCATGAAGCGCAAACGCCACAACCCCGAGCAGATCATCCGCAAGCTGCGCAGCGCCGAGCAGCTGCT
>CAIXBB010000007.1 GCA_903917565.1 uncultured cyanobacterium
ATCCAGCCGCCGCCACCGCCCTTGCGATAGCCGAGCTCGACCCGGTAGTCGCGGTCGGAGAGGGGAACGGGGAGGTACCACTCGGTGGCATGGCTGTCGACCACCACCTCCTGGAGGGTGTGGGGATGGGAGGAGCCACCGGCCAGGCCGGTCACGTCGGCGACGCGCAGGCAGAGCTGGGAGGCGCCGGCATGGAGGGCCTCGCTGCGGTCGTCCTCGGAGATGTCCCAGAAGACATAGGCCCACTGGGGATCACGGGGCAGGAAGACGACGCGGGTTTCAGCGGCGGGCCGCGGTGCCGGGGGCATCTCCTCCTCCAGGGCCGCGACCGTGCGTCCCGCCCGGGCTGGAGTTTCCTGCGGCACCGCGCCGGCCTCGCCCGAGCGATCGGCGATGGCCTCTGCCAGACCGCCCTTGTCCTGGGCGCTGTAGCGCCGGATGCCCAGGGTCCTGGCCAGCTCGCGCAACTGGCGCATACTGAGGTCGGCCAGGTTCGCGAATGGGTTAGTTCTGGCCATCGTATTTTAACAATCGTTACATCCCAATAATCCCCGATGGGATCAGGGCGGGATCACTGCTGTCAGCGGATGGCAACAACCCCGAAGCGGCCCGGATCGCCCGGCGGCGGTGGCATGGGGCCCCGCGTCAGGTCGGATCCACGGCGCTCCGGGGGCCGGGTTGGCCGCTCCGGAACACTCGCCAGCAGGGCCGAGACCGTCAGCAGGGATCCCAGCGTCAGCCAGAGGCCCCAGCGACGGGGCAGGGCCAGGGCGTTGCCGCGCCCCTGCCCCCGGCGCCGCGTGCCGCTGGCGATCCGGCGGGCACTGCCGATCCCCAGCGGCTCTCCACAGCGGGCACAGACCATGCGACCCGCCAGGCTGCGGTCGGCGCGCACAGCCCAACTGCCGCACTTCGGACAGCCCATCCCTCACCCGATCCATCGCCCCTCCATGGTGGCGGAACGACCTAGAGCAGTGCCGGATCGGCGCCGGCAGGTCGCTCGGCCGGCTGGAGGTCGGCCATCAGCCGGAAATCCTCGAACGCGAATCCCGGCCCCACGCAGCAGTGCAGCAGGCTCCATCGCCCCAGGCTGCGGGCCGCCTGCCACCAGCCCGCCGGCACGATCTGCAGGGGGCTCGGCTCCGGATCACCGGCAGCCCCATGGGCCCTGTGACCCACGGCGAGGGGGGCGAGGGCCAGCCGTTCGGCCGTGCCTCCCTCTGGCGGCAGCCGCCAGAGGTCGAGGGGATCACCGCCGGCGTGGTGCCAGACCTCATCGGCCCCCGCGACCCGGTGCCAACGGCTGAGCTGACCCTCCGTCAGCAGGAAGGCGATCACCGTGAGTCCGGCACGTTGGCGCCCGTCATCGCTGCGGCACACCTGGCCGGCGGAGCGGTGCAGCTCCCGGTACCAGCCCCCCTCCGGGTGGGGCTGCAGAGCGAAGTGGGCGATCAACGCCTCCGGACTGGAAGCCATGGCCTGACGGCAGGGGGTCACTGCCGATGATCCCGCGGCAGGGGCCGCCCGGAGTAGAACATCCGTACTGCAGCGGGCCGATGCTTCCCCTCCCTCCCCGGTCACCGCTGCCCCCACGGCAAGGAGCCGCGGCACTCTTCTGTCTCCTGGCCACCGAGGCCGTCAGCGCCGGCTTCCCCAGCCCCGCCGACGACTACGTGGAGGCCCGCATCGATCTCAACGTCGAACTGATCCCCCGCCCGCTGTCCACCTTCTTCATGCGCGTCAGCGGCGATGCCATGCAGGGGGACGGCATCGTCGACGGCGACCTGCTGGTGATCGACCGCAGCGTCGATCCCCGTCCCGGCATGGTGGTGGTGGCGGTGCATGCCGGCGCCTTCCTGCTGCGCCGCCTGGCCCGGCGCGGCGCCGAACTGTGGCTGGTGGCCAGCGACGGCACCAGTCCGCCCCTGGTGCTCGTCAGCGACGAAGGGAGCGGTGGCGATGGTGCAGGCGCGGACCTCTGGGGCGTCGTGATCCACGCCGTGCATCACCTGGCGGGCGCCCCTTCCAGGCGTCACTGATCGGCGCGGTGGGGCAGGGCGCGCGAATCGCTGGGAAGCGCGGGAGGGGTCATCAGCAGGCCGCGCCGGCGCAGCTCACGCCGGAATTCACCGGCCAGTCCGTCCGCCATCCAGAGCTTGCGCAGATGGCCGAAGATCACCATGCAGCGCAGGGCGATGGTGACGCAGACAAGCACCTGCAGGCAGAGTTTCAGCACGGTGGAAAAAGGTGCAGCGCTGCGCTAGGTCCAGCCTAGGGGCGCCAGCGGCGAGCGGGCGCAGCGGGGCGGCGGGAAAACGCCATCCAGGCGTCATGCTGGGGGCGATGAGCGGCAACGCCGCCCCAGCCTGCTTCGATGATCGAGCCTCTGCCGGAGCTGAGCACCGCCGAACTGGAGACCCTGCTGGCCGCCCTCGATCCGCTGCTGGATGGCTTCGGCGAGGGGGGCTCCTGCCTCGACGATGCCAGCGCCTTCCTGGAACGACTGGGCCTGGGCCAGCCCAGCGACGACGGGGGGACGACCTCGCCCCTGCTGCAGTGGCTGGAAAGCTGGCGGGCCGCCGGCGGCAACCGGGCGACCCTGCGGCTGATGGTGCAGACCCTCCTGACGGGACGTCAGGAGGGTCTGCCGGACTGATCTGCAGGACTGATCTGCAGGACTGAATCAGTGGCGGCTGAGGGCTTCGGCCATGCGGGCCGTCTGCACGATCGGCCCGACATCGTGCACCCGCAGCACATCGGCACCGGCGGCGATGGCCTGGACGCAGACCGCCGCGGTGCCCCAGAGGCGGGCCCGGGGGCGGGGCTCGGCCAGGACCTCGCCGATGAAACGCTTGCGGGACGGCCCCACCAGCAGGGGGAAACCCTCTGCCCGCAGCTGGGCCAGTCCCCGCAGCAGGGTGAGGTTGTGGGCGGCGGTCTTGGCGAAACCCAGCCCCGGATCCCAGACGATCCGCTCCGGGCGCACCCCCGCGGCCAGGGCCCGGTCGGTGGCGCGCAGCAGCTCCTGGCGCACCTCCGCGACCACATCGCCGTAGTGGGCCAGGGCGTCCATCGTGCGGCTGTCGCCACGGCTGTGCATCAGCACGCAGGGGCAGTCGGCGGCCGCCACCACCGTCAGCAGGGCGGGATCACGGCGGCCGGCGCTGACATCGTTGATCCAGTGCGCCCCGGCCGCCAGGGCCGCCTCGGCCACCGGGGCGAGGAAGGTGTCGATCGAGAGCAGGGGGCCTCCGGCCTCCGGGGGCGGCAGCGTCGCCAGGATTCGCCGCAGGCCGGGCAGCACCCGGGCGATCTCGACCTCGGCACCGACCTCGGGCGCCCCGGGCCTGGTGCTCTGGCCCCCCAGGTCGAGCAGGTCGGCACCTTGACGGTGCAGCAGACGGGCCCGCCGCAGGGCCGCGTCGGGGGCCTCGAAACGGCCGCCGTCACTGAAGGAATCGGGGGTGAGGTTGAGGACCCCCATCACGAGGGTGCGATCCCCCCAGCGGAAACCGGGTGGTGCGGCGAGAGGTGCGGCATCGCTCACGGCGTTCGGAGCGGCGACAGGAGGCTCAGACCGCCACCGGCACCTGGTAGTTGGCAATGCGGGCGAAGCTGATCGGATCGAGGGAGGCGCCACCCACAAGCACACCATCGATGTCGCTCTGGGCCATCAGCATGTCGATGGTGGCGGGGTTGACCGAACCGCCGTACTGCACCACCACCTCAGGGTGGCCCACCCAGCCGCGGATCAGGCCGCAGATGCGGTTGGCCTCCTCGGGGGCGCAGGTCTTGCCGGTGCCGATCGCCCAGATGGGCTCGTAGGCCACGATCAGGTGCAGGGGGTCGACGCCCTCCAGCCCCTGCTCCACCTGACGGTGGATCACCCGCTCGGTTTCGCGGGCTTCGCGCTGGTCGTCGCTCTCGCCCACGCACAGGATCGGAATCAGGCCCGTCTTCTGGGCCGTGCGGGCCCGCAGATTGATCTGCTCGTCGGTTTCGCTGAAGTACTTGCGCGGCTCGCTGTGGCCCACGATCGCGTGGGTGACCCCGTGCTCTAGGAGCATGGGGGCGGAGATCATGCCGGTGTAGGCACCGCTCTCCTCCCAGTGGACGTTCTGGCCGGCGATGGCGACGCCGGCGCCGGCCAGGTGACGGCAAAGGGTGGGGATGGCCGTGAACGGAGGGGCCAGCACCACCTCCCTGTCATCGGGCAGATCGGCGATCAGGGGCCGGAAGGTGGCCGCAAAAGCCCGCGCCTGGGCGCAGGTCATGTGCATCTTCCAGTTGCCTGCGATGACGGCCTTGCGCACGTGGTCTCCTGGCAGCGACATTCGAGGCAGGTTAAGGCGTGATGCTGCCATCCCCCCCACCGCCCAGCCGCCTGGAGAGCATCAGCACCTCGTGGCCGTCGATGACCACCGCATCGCCAGGAGCCAGCTGGCGACCGCGCCGGGTCTCGATCGTGCCGTTCACGGTCACATCCCCCCGCTGGATGCGCTGCTTGGCCTCGCCGCCGGTGCCGACGAGGCCCTGCCATTTGAGGAACTGATCCAGCTTCAACGTCAGGGGACGCCCGGAGAGCGCTGATAGGGTTCGTCGATGCTTGCACCCTCGCCGGCCGGCTTCCGCAGGCTCTGGCCGCTGCTGAAGCCCCACCGGCGACCCCTGCTGTTCGGGGGGTTGTGCATGCTGGTGTTTGTGGCCTGCTGGCCCCTGCTGGCCTGGCTGGCGGGCCAGCTAATCCCGGCCATCGGCGCCGGCGATTTCTCCACGGTGCTGCGCAGCGTGGCCGCGGCCCTGGCGGTGTTCCTGGTGCAGAAGATCGCCCAGTTCGGGCAGGACACCCTGCTGGCGGGTCCGGCCCTGCAGGTGAGCCAGGAGCTGCGGCGCCAGCTGTTCGCCCGGCTGCAGCGGCTCGACTTCGGGGCCCTCGAGAAGCTGTCCGCCGGCGATCTCACCTACCGGCTCACCGAAGATGCCGACCGGGTGGGGGAGGTGATCTACAAGACGATCCAGGACACCACCCCCAGCGCCCTGCAGCTGGTCGTGGTGCTGGGGTACATGGTCTGGCTGGACTGGCCCCTGGCCCTGGCCACGCTGCTGCTGGCCCCGCTGGTGGCGCTGATGGTGAGCGCCTTCGGGGCCCGGGTGATGAACTCCGCCGAGCGCAGCCAGAAGCAGGTCAGCGATCTGGCGGCCCTTCTGGCTGAGGCGATCGGCGGACTGCCCCTCGTGCGGGCCTTCGCCGCGGAGCCCTGGCTGCAGGAGCGCTTCGACACCGAGATCGACCTGCACCGTCGCGCCCGCTACCGCACCCTGGAACTCCTGGCCCTGCAGCACCCGGTGGTGGGTTTCATCGAAGCGGCGGGCATCCTCTCGGTGCTGCTGATCGGGGCGGCGCGGATCAAGGCCGGCGGCCTCGACAGCCAGGGATTCAGCAGCTATGTGGCCGCGTTGCTCATGCTGATCGATCCGATCTCCCACCTCACCACCAACTTCAACGAGTTCCAGCAGGGCCAGGCCTCGCTCAATCGCCTGCGGGCGATCGAGAACGAGCCGGTGGAACCGCCCGACCACCCCGATGCCAGGCCCCTGGGAGCCGTGTCCGGGGAACTGGTGCTGGAAGGGGTGAGCTTCGGCTACCAGAGCGGCAGCCCGGTGCTGCGCCAGCTTGATCTTCAGATCCGGCCCGGCCAGGTGGTGGCCCTGGTGGGACCCTCCGGAGCCGGCAAGAGCACCCTGTTCTCGCTGCTGCTGCGCTTCAACACAGCCCAGAGCGGCCGGGTGCTGCTCGATGGCCAGAACCTGGCCGACCTGCGCGCCCGGGACCTGCGCCGGGCCGTGGCCCTGGTGCCCCAGCAGAGCAGCGTGTTTTCAGGCACGGTGGCCGAGGCGATCGCCTTCGGTCGCCCCGCCAGCGGTGAACAGATTCGCCAGGCCGCACGGCTGGCCAATGCGGCGGACTTCATCGAGACCCTCCCCGGCGGCTATGACAGCCGCCTCGAGGAACGGGGCAGCAACTTTTCCGGCGGCCAGCTGCAGCGGCTGGCGATCGCCCGGGCCGTGCTGGGCAACCCGGCGGTGATGCTCCTCGACGAGGCCACCAGCGCCCTGGATGCGGAGGCCGAAGAGGCGGTGCAGCAGGGCCTGCAGCAGGCCATGGCCGGTCGCACCGTGCTGGTCATCGCCCACCGGCTCGCCACCGTGCAGGAGGCCGATCTGATCGTCGTGCTCGACGGCGGTCGCATCGTCCAGCAGGGCAGCCACGATCAACTCATGGCCAGCGGCGGCCGCTACCGGGAGCTGTGCGAGCGCCAGTTCATCCGTCTGGAGGCCTGAATCAGGCCCCCTGGTCGGTTGGCAAAAACGGATCTGGCCTGCCCCCTAGGCTGGCCCGGAACTGCGCCGACCACCTTGGAATCACCCAGCCAGCAACCTCCCGTGCTGACCTTCGAGGGCCTGCGCTACGACCTCAACGGCCTGCCGGACGACGTCAAGGAGCTGGTGCGGGGGATGCAGGTGGCCGATGCCCAGCTGCGCATGCACGAAGACACCCTGAAGGTGCTGGCCGTGGGCCGGCAGGCGATGGCCAGCCAGCTCAACGACAAGCTGAAGACCATCACGCCGCTGCCCTGAACCCGGGGCCTAACCCAGGGGGGAGAGATCCTCGAAGCGAAACACCTGGCGGCCGGCAGGAGTGTCACCGTGGGCGTCTGTCTCCACCACCCGCTCACTCAGCACCCAGGGGCCCACGCCCGCCAGGGGCACAAAGGTGTCGGTGAAGCGGCTGGTGCCGCCGCGGGCCTCGCCGGTGGCGGGGTCGCTGTAACGGCTCGTGTAGCTGTGGCTCAGGTAGCCGCTGCCGGTGTCGGTGGTGCTTTCGGTGTAAATCGTCACCACGGTGCCGTGGATGTGGCGGTGCACCATCGTCACCACGTTGTCCTTGATGCGGTAGCGGTCACCCTCGGCCTTGCCCCCCATGATCACCTCGGTGCCCACCGCATCGGTGTCGCCGGCGGTGAAGGTGTTGGCGCCGTGGGTCTGCTCGAAGGGGCGGCGCACCCGGTGGATCGCCACTTCCCAGAGCTGGGAAGCCACCGCCTTGTGCACCTCCTCGTCGGTGAGGCCCTCCACCACCGCCTTGAGGTCGGCCCCGACCTGAAAGGTGCCTTCCAGGCACCGGTCCCCCTGCTCCCAGACGCAACGGCCGCTGTAGCCGCCGAAGCCTGGCTCCCAGGTGTAGCGGTTCTCGTAGGCGGCGCGGAAGGCCTCGCGCAGGTCGGTGCCGGGGGCGACGGGGTGGGCAGCCAGGGTGCTGGTCACGGGGGAAGGGGCGATCGGGGGATCACCCTACCCAGGGTGGGTGGATGTCCTGCAGGGCGGCCACCTCCACCTGCTCCTGCTGCTGCAGGGCGGCGATGGCCTCCACCGCGGCCCTCGCCGCCGCCATCGTCGTGACCGTCGGCACCGCGTAATCGAGGGCCGCCAGGCGCAGGTAGCGATCGTCGTGGGCGGCCTGGCGCCCCACCGGCGTGTTCACAATCAGTTGCACCAGGCCCGAGCGGATCGCATCCTCGATGTTGGGGCGGCCCTCATGCACCTTGAGCACCGGCTCCACCGCCAGGCCCGCCTCCGCCAGCTTCGCCGCGGTGCCGGCGGTGGCGGTGAGGGCGAAGCCTGCCGCCAGCAGATCCCGGGCCACCGGCACCAGGGCGGACTTGTCGCGGTCGTGGGTGGAGAGGAACACGGTGCCGGCGGTGGGCAGGGGTTCACCGGCGGCGAGTTCGGCCTTGGCGTAGGCCAGGCCGAAGCTGGCGGCGATCCCCATCACCTCGCCGGTGGAGCGCATCTCCGGTCCCAGCAGGGTGTCGGCGCCGGGGAAGCGCTTGAAGGGCAGCACCGCCTCCTTCACGGTCTGGCGGGGCGGCTGCGGCTCCGCCAGCAGGCCCAGCTCCGTCAGGGTGCAGCCGGCCATCAGCTGGCTGGCGATCTTGGCCAGGGGCACCCCGGTGGCCTTGGCCACGAAGGGAACGGTGCGGGAGGCCCGGGGGTTGGCCTCGATGATGAACACCGTCTCGTTGCCGGCGCCATCGTTCTGCACGGCGAACTGGAGGTTGATCAGGCCACGCACTTCCAGGGCCAGGGCCAGATCCTTGCTCCAGCGGCGGATCGTGGCCAGGGCCTCGGGCCCCAGGGACACCGAGGGGAGGGCGCAGGCGGAATCGCCCGAATGGATCCCGGCCGGCTCGATGTGCTCCATCAGACCGCCGATCACCACCGTCCCCTCCCGATCGCAGAGGGCGTCGACGTCCACCTCGATGGCGTTCTCCAGGTACTGGTCGATCAGCACCGGATGGTCGGGCTCCACCGCCGCCGCCTCCACCATGTAGCGGTTGAGCTCCTCCTCATCAAAGACCACCTCCATGGCCCGGCCCCCGAGCACGTAGCTGGGACGCACCACGACGGGGTAGCCCACGGTCGTGGCCACCGCCCTCGCCTCGGCTTCCGTGCGGGCCAGGCCGTTGCGGGGCTGGCGGATCTCCAGGCGCCGCAGGATGGCCTCGAACTGCTCCCGGTCCTCGGCCCGGTCGATCGATTCCGGCGAGGTGCCCCAGAGGCGGGTGCCGGTGGCCAGGCCCTCCTCGCTCGCCAGCCAGCGCTGGAGGGGAATCGCCAGCTTCAGGGGCGTCTGGCCGCCGAACTGGACGATCACCCCCTCCGGCTTCTCCGCCTCGATGACATTGAGCACATCCTCCAGGGTGAGGGGCTCGAAGTAGAGGCGATCGCTGGTGTCGTAGTCGGTGGAGACGGTTTCCGGGTTGCTGTTGACCATCACGGTGGCGAAACCAGCCCCCCGCAACGCGAAGGAGGCATGGCAGCAGCAGTAGTCGAACTCGATGCCCTGGCCGATGCGGTTGGGCCCACCCCCCAGGATCATCACCTTGCGGCGGGTCTCGGCGGTCACCTCATCCTCGGGGGGGAGCACGGTGAGGGAACCGTCGGCCTCGAGCCGCTCCATGGGCCGCTCGTAGGTGGCGTAGTGGTAAGGCGTGGAGGAGGCGAACTCCGCGGCGCAGGTGTCGACCGTCTTGAAGACGGCCCGCACCCCCAGGCCCTGGCGCCGGCGTCGCACCGCCAGCTCGTCGCTGCCGGTGGCCCAGGCGATCTGCCGATCGGAGAATCCGGTCTGCTTGAGCTCCAGGAAGTCCCCGGCCCCGATGGCCTCGAGGGAACGGCCCCGCAGCAGGGTGGTTTCGACCGTCAGGATCCGGCGCAGCTTGGCCAGGAACCAGGGATCGATGGCACTGAGCCGGTGGATCTCGTCGTCGCTGCGGCCGTCGACCATGGCGGCGCGCACCGCATGGATCCTGTCGGGGGAGGGGACGCGCAGCTGGCGCTCCAGGTCGGCCGGATCCAGTGGCCGGTCGGGGCGGTCGCAGCCCCAGCCGGCATGGCCCGTTTCGAGGGAACGCAGCGCCTTCTGGAAGGATTCCTCGAAGCTGCGGCCGATGGCCATCGCTTCACCCACCGACTTCATCGAGGTGGTGAGCACCGCCGGTGAGCCGCGGAACTTCTCGAAGGCGAATCGGGGGATCTTCGTCACCACATAGTCGATCGTCGGCTCGAAACAGGCCGGTGTGGCCTCGGTGATGTCGTTGACGATCTCGTCGAGGGTGTAGCCCACCGCCAGCCGGGCGGCGATCTTGGCGATCGGGAAACCGGTGGCCTTGCTGGCCAGGGCCGAGCTGCGGCTGACGCGGGGGTTCATCTCGATCACCAGCACGTCGCCGTTGGCGGGATTGATGGCGAACTGGATGTTGCTGCCGCCGGTGTCCACCCCGATCTCGCGGATGATGGCGATCGACTGGTCGCGGAGGCGCTGGTACTCCCGGTCGGTGAGCGTCTGGGCGGGGGCGACGGTGATCGAATCGCCGGTGTGGACCCCCATCGGATCGAGGTTCTCGATCGAGCAGACGATCACCACGTTGTCAGCGGTGTCACGCATCACCTCAAGCTCGAACTCCTTCCAGCCGAGCAGGGATTTCTCGATCAGGATCTGGGAGACGGGGCTGGCCTCCAGGCCGCTCTTGCAGAAGGCCTGGAACTCCTCGGGGTTGTAGGCGATCCCACCGCCGGATCCCCCCAGGGTGAAGGCCGGGCGGATGATGCGCGGATAGCTGCCGATGGCCTCCCCGACGCGGATGGCCTCCTCAAGATCGTTGGCGATCCCTGACGGGCAGACGGCCACGCCGATGCGGGCCATCGCCTCCTTGAACAGCAACCGGTCCTCCGCCTTGCGGATCGCCTCGAGATCGGCGCCGATGAGTTCGACGCCGTAGGCGGCCAGGGTGCCGTTCTCGGCCAGGGCGACGGCCAGGTTGAGGGCGGTCTGCCCCCCCATGGTGGGCAGCAGGGCATCGGGGCGTTCCACCTCGATCACCCGGGCCACCACTTCGGGGGTCAGGGGCTCGATGTAGGTGCGATCCGCCAGGTCCGGATCGGTCATGATCGAGGCAGGGTTGGAATTCACCAGCACCACCTCGTAGCCTTCGGCCCGCAGGGCCTTGCAGGCCTGGGTGCCGGAATAGTCGAACTCGCAGGCCTGGCCGATCACGATCGGTCCCGACCCCAGCAGCAGGATGCGCCTCAGATCCGTGCGGCGGGGCATAGGGCGTCGGTTGGGCAAACCCGCCCAGCCTCTCACGGTCGCCGTCCCGACCGGCCTGTCCGGGGCACTGGCACCGCAGGCAATCGCTAATCTGACGGGATACCTTCGCCCGAGACGCCGCCGATGAGCGAACTCCAGCGCCTGAAGGGGTTGCTGCCCCCTGAGATGCAGAGCTGGGTGTTCGTGGAAGCCGCCGCCTCCGTGGACCCTCCCCTGGTCACCATCGAGGAGATCGGCCGCGACGAGGTGGAGATTCAGGTGGATCTCGAGAAATGGGATGGCCTGGCCCTCGACCACCGCAACCTGCTCTTCTGGCACGAAGTGGGCCGCGTCCAGAACGATGCGATCCCCCGCGACGGCTGGGAGATGGCGGCGCTGGCCATCGGCCTGGGCGGAGCCATCGGCGAACTCTGGGTGCAGGACGGACTGCTGCTGGTGATGGCCCTGGGCCTGTCCGGCTTCGCTGGCTACCGCCTCTATCTCAAGAACAATTCCGAGAAGCGTCTGCAGGACGCGATTCTGGCCGACGAGCGGGCCATTGACCTGGCCTGTCGCTTCGGCTACAGCCTTCCCAACGCCTACAAGAGCCTGGGGGGTGCCCTCAAGGAGCTGGTGGAGCAGACCCGCAAGAAGCGGCGTCGCACCTTCTACGAAGACCGCCTCGAGGCCCTGCGCAAGAGTGCCGGCAAGGCCCGTGCCGAAATGGCGCAGCAACAGGGCTCCCGCCAGTCGGTCACCAGTGAGAATGTTTATGGATAGTCGCGACTTCGCCCTGCTGGCCGCCGAGGCCTGCGACGACCGCAAGGCGGTCGACATCCGCCTGATCCGGGTGGACGAGGTGTCCTCCCTGGCCGACTGGTTCGTGATCTGCAGCGGCCTCAGCGACGTGCAGGTGCGGGCCATCGCCCGTTCCGTCGAAGACCGGCTCGAGACCGACGCCACACGGTTGCCCCTGCGGCGCGAGGGCCAGAGCGAAGGCCGTTGGGTGCTGCTCGACTACGGCGAACTGATCGTTCATGTGCTCACCCCCCAGGAACGCAGCTACTACGACCTCGAATCCTTCTGGGGCCACGGGGAGCAGGAGCGCTTCGTCGGCTCCCCGATCGAGGTGAGCGGCGGTAGCCAGATCGGCGGCTGAGGAGATCCCGGATGGCCGCCGGCACACCCAGCCAGGACACCCCTTGTCCGGTGCCTCCAACCCAGCGCCCCCTGCAGGAATACGACCAGCTCAGCCGGTCCTGGTTCTTTCGCTGGCCTGCCTCAGGCCCCAGAAGTCTCTGGCGCGCCCTCGCCCTCACCTGGCTGCTGTCCTTCCCCCTGGCGTTGCTGGTAGCCGGGGGGAGCATTCCCCTGCGCCACGACCCACCCCGGTTGGTGATCGCCGCGGGCGCCGCTGCGGTGATGCTCCCGATGTTCCTGCTGCTGCGTCAGTGGCTCGGTTGGACCTACGTCCAGAAGAGGCTGGTCTCGGAAACGGTCGCGTACGAGGAATCAGGCTGGTACGACGGCCAGGTGTGGGAGAAGCCGATCACCTGGCGCCACCAGGATCTGCTGGTGGCCCGCCACCAGGTGCAACCGGTCCTGGCCCGCCTGCGCCAGGCGATCGTTATCGCCATCGGCCTGATGCTGCTCGGGACGGGGCTCTGCCAGGCTCTCTGAGGTCGGCCTCCTGGGCCCCTCTTCCTCCGCCATGACCCTGTCCTCCAGCTTCGCCGGCCCGGGCCGCCCCGGCATTCCCCCCCTGGAGGTCCGCCTGTTGCGCAACGGCATCGTGGAATCGCGGCACCGGGTGCATGCAGTGGTCTGCGACCAGCGGGGCCGGGTCCTGATGCGCGCCGGCGACCCCCAGCAACTGAGCTTCGTGCGCTCAGCCCTCAAGCCCTTCCAGGCCACCGTCTTCGTGGGCAGCGGTGCTGCGGATCGGATGGGGGCCGGGGAGCGGGGGCTGGCGATCGCCTGCGCCTCCCATGCCGGCACTGCCCAGCAGGCCCGCGAAGCGTTCAAGCTGCTCTGGGGGGCCGAACTCGACACCGAGGACCTCCAGTGCCCCACCCCCGCCGGAGGCAGCAGTCCACTGCAGCACAACTGTTCCGGCAAGCACGCGGCCTTCCTGGCCGCCTGCCGGCAGATGCACTGGCCCCTGGAGAGCTATCTCCAGGCCGACCATCCCCTGCAGCAGGCGGTTGTCAAGCGGGTCGGGGAGCTGCTGGGACTACCCGGCGCCGAGCTGATCAGCGCCCGGGACGACTGCGGTGCCCCCACCCTGCAGCTGCAGCTGGCCCAGATGGCCCTGCTGTTCGCCCATCTCGGTGGCGGGGAGCAGGCCGACCTGGAACGGCTGAGCCGGGCGATGCTGGCCCACCCCGATCTGATCGCCGGCGAAGGGGCGTTCGACACCGAAGTGATGCGCCTCGGTCACGGCCAGGTGCTGAGCAAGGGAGGGGCGGAGGGAATCCAGTGCCTGAGCCGGGTGGGCGAGGGCATGGGGGTAGCCATCAAGGTCGACGACGGGGCCAGACGAGCCAAGCAGGCCGTGGCCCTGCACCTGCTCGAACAGCTGGAATGGCTCACCCCCACCACCCTGGCGGAGCTGCGCCAGCGCTACCTGGCACCGGCCGACCACCTGCGCCTCGAGGTGATCGGCGAACTCCGCTTCGATGGCGCCCGCTCCTGAGGCTTGCTGCCGATCCCCATGGCCCCATCAGGTGATCCGGGGGCGGGGGCATCGGCTGATACGATCTGTTTGTGCGACGCGGGGTAGAGCAGTCTGGTAGCTCGTCGGGCTCATAACCCGAAGGTCAGGAGTTCAAATCTCCTCCCCGCCACCAACTCAGGGAACCCTCTTCAACGAGGTTTTCATCCATCAACCCTCCAGCCCCAGGCTGGGGGGTTGTTGTTGTATGGCCTCGAGCACCGCCTCGAACAACGCCACGAGCCCCGTCCATGCTGCCGGCCCTCCCCTTTCTGCTGGCTCAGGTGCCGGTGGTGGCACCTCTGGCGCCAAAACCCTTGAGCGCCATGCCGGCGGACCTGCAGCCCCTGGTACGGGAATTGCAGCGGTTCGGGTTCAGGCTCCAGATCAGCGCACCACCGGTGCGTGGGGCCTACGGAATGTTTGAGGCCGGTTCGCGGCGGATCTGGATCGCCCCCATCAGCTTCGAGCTGGGCATCGTCCGTCAGACCTTCCTCCACGAAGCGGTGCATGCGGTGCAGAGCTGTCCGACCGGCAAGGTGACACCGATCGGCTGGACCCTGCCGCCGATGCCGCCGGTGGTGCGTCAGGAGATCGGGGGGATTCTCACCACCCGGTACCACGGCCATCGGTTGGCCGAACAGGAGGCCTTCTACCTCCAGGGTCAGCCGGACGCCGTGGCCCGGCTGATGGAGGCCCTGCGCCGCTGCTGTGGCCTTCAGCGGCCAGCCGCCGCTCCTGCATGATGCCCGGACCGGTTCGCCTGCCGATGTCCACCGCCCCATCCCCCTTCACCGGCAGCGAGACCCCCTGGGACGCTGTGGTGGTGGGAGCGGGGGCCAACGGATCGGTGGCCGCCATGGTGCTGGCGGAGGCGGGGCTGCGGGTGCTGGTGCTCGAGGCGGGCCCTGAGCTTTCCGCCCGGCGGGCCCTGGGCAGCGAGCCGCTCAACAGCCTGCGCCGCCTCGCCCACCTCAGCAGCGGCCGCCAGCGCCTGCAGCGGCACCACCCGGGGTTCTGGAAACATAACCCTGAGCTGTTCGTCGACGAGCGCCAGAACCCCTACAGCACCCCCCCGGATGCTCCCTTCCTGTGGACCCGCGGCCGCCAGGTGGGCGGCAAGAGCCTCACCTGGGGGGGTATCACCCTGCGCCTCTCGGAAACAGAGTTCCAGGCGGCCCGGCGGGATGGCCACGGTCGCGCCTGGCCGATCGGCAGCATCGAGCTGGCCCCCTTCTACGACCGGCTGGAAACCCTGCTCGGAGTCCATGGCCAACGGGATGGCCTGAGCCAGCTCCCGGACGGCAACTTTCTGCCGCCACTGCCGTTCACACCGGGTGAGCGGCACCTGCAGGGGGCGATCGCCAGGGACCTGGGTCTGCCGCTGATCCACTCACGCGGATTCCGCCTGCACCGGCCCACCGCGGCGACGCCCTGGCCCCGCTCCAGCGCCCAGGGCCTCAGCCTGGCCCGGGCGCTGGCCACCGGCCGGGTGCAGCTGCGCAGCGGGGCGGTGGTCAGCCATCTGGAGATGGGGGCAGGGGGGCGCCTGGCCGAAGCGGTGGTGCTGGTGGAGGCCGCCACCGGCCGGCGGGAGCGGATCGCCGCCCCCCTGGTCGTGCTCTGCGCCTCGACGATCGAAACGCTGCGGCTGCTGCTGCATTCGAGTGATGCCATCCGCAGCGGTGGCCTCAGCGATCCCTCCGGCAGCCTGGGCCGCTTCCTGATGGACCACATCTCCACCAGCCGGTTCTTCTCGATCCCCGCCATCGAAGCGCCGGCCGAACCCGCTGAGCTCTCCGGTGCCGGGAGCTGCTTCATCCCCAACACGGTGAATCTGGACGAGCGCAGCCAGGAGGACTTTCTGCGGGGCTATGGGATCTGGGCGGCCCTGCAACGCTTCGATCCCCCCGCCCTGCTCCGGCGCCGCCCTGGGGAGGCGGTGGGATTCCTGATCGCCCATGGAGAAGTGCTGGCCCGGGAAGGGAACCGGGTGAGCCTCGATGGCTCCCGCACCGATGCCTGGGACCTGCCCATCCCCCACATCGACTGCCGCTGGGGCGCGAACGAGCGGGCGATGGTGGCCCACATGCAGGGGCGCATGGAGACCGTGGTGGCCTCAGCGGGAGGCCGCATCCGGCCCATTGAGGAGCTGTTCGTGCTGCCCCTGCTGGAGCCCCTGATCCGCAACAGCCTGGCCGTGCGCCCCGAGGCGCCGCCGCCCGGGTACTACATCCACGAGCTGGGCGGGGCCCGCATGGCCGACCGCCCCGAGGAGGGCGTCGTCGACGCCTGGAACCGGTGCTGGGGAGCCCGCAACGTGCTGGTGACCGATGGAGCCTGCTGGCCCAGCGCCGGCTGGCAGAGCCCCACCCTCACCGAGATGGCGATCACCTGGCGGGCCTGCGCCGCCGCCGCCACTCGCATGCGACGCCGCTGACCGCGCCGGTCAGGAAGCCGTCACAGGAGGGGGAAGGTGGTGTCGATCACCACAGTCTTCCCAGCGGGGCGTGCGCACAATGATCGGGCGACCTCCAAAGGGGTCGGGCAAGGGAGAAAACCATGAGCGGGGGTTGGCACCCTCGCTTTTTTTCTCAGGGCTTCTGGAAAAGTCCGTCAAGGTAGTGCTGGGAAACAACGGGCTCTTGGCAGCCGTTCTGAAACAGGAATCCAGCCAAAGCTGAAGTGATGACGCTGTACTGATCCCAGTGCGGATGGCTGTTGATGAAATCCCGCATGCCTTCGTAGAGCACCTCCGGCACCTCCGCTTCGAGACTGACGCTGGCCTCGTCGCCGACACACCCACGGCACTCTGGATCCATGGCCATGCTGTTGGGGGTCTGCTGAGGTCGCCCCAGTACGCCACAGCAAAACCTCGGCGTCAAAATCGCCTTCACTGGGGGACGCATCGGCTCAGGCCGATGAGACTCGTTGCCGCGGCTGGGGCATCGTGAAGGTGTCCCACAACACGGCTGGGGCCGAGGGGCGCCAGCGGGGAGTGTCAAGGCTGATCCGAGCAATCATCCACTTTCCCCAGCACCCGCGTCCCAGCGCGGCCGAGACGGCACCATCTGTGGAAAAAGCCCCATGAATCGGGGGAAAACGCCCTCGATGTGGGGGAAAGCCCCGATCCATCGGAAACATTGATCAAATAAGAGTCTCTTTGGACTCACTGTTGGATGAGACCATCGAGGCCAGCGGCCCCTGACGCGGACACTCAGTCGGAAGGGCGTCGCAGGGTGAGGGGACCCAGCGGATGGTCGGCGTGGGGATAGATCGGGTGGTGGTGGTGACCCTCCTGGCCGTGGCCTCCGGCCGGGCCACCCACCGGCAGGGACACCCCATCGGGCTGGCAGGCGCCGGTGCACTCCCGCTCGCAGAGGGTGCAGCTCTCGACCAGCCCCTCCACATGGTGGTGGTGACTGTGCTGGGGCGCACCGACCTCCCTCTCGAAGCCGAGCACCTGGGCCCGGTACTTGCACAGGGAGCAGTTCATGTTGGCCTCACCCCCAAGCACCTCAGCGACCCGCTCCCGGAAGGTGTCCAGCACCAGCGGATGGTCGCCGAGATAGCCGGCCTGGACCATCTCCACCTCGGGATGGTCGACAGCCACCCGCTCGCTGTGCTGCCGGATCCGGCTCACCAGCACCCCGGAGAAGAGGAAGTAGGGGAAGACGACAATGCGCCTGTGGCCGAGCTTGACCGCCTGGCGCAGGCCCGGCTCCACCAGGGGGAAGGTGACACCGGAATAGAGCGTTTCCCCCCAGCCGAAGCCGAAGCCCTCCACCAGCATCCGGGTCACCTTGGCCACGTTGGAATTGGCATCCGGATCGGAGGAGCCACGCCCCACCACCGCCAGGAGAGTCTCGTGCAGGGGAACGGGGCTGCGACCGTCCGCCAGGGCGGCGGCATCAGCGGCCTCGAGGGAGGCGCGGATGCGGGCCGCGGCGGCCTGGATCATCTTGAGATCCACCCCCAGCTCCCGGCCGTAGTCGATGCGCAGACCTGTCTCGGCGGCGTAGGTGTTCAGCACCGAAGGAATGTCGTTCTTGGCATGACCGGCGGCGAACAGCATCGCCGGCACCGCCAGCACATGGCGCACGCCACGCTGGCGCAGGGCCTCGAGGCCATCACGGAGGATCGGCCGGGCGAACTCCAGGTAGCCGTGGTCCACCGGCACCGGATCGAGGTGATGCTGGAGCTGGTGGGCCAGGGAGGCGAATTCGGCCACCGCCAGACGGTTGCGACTGCCATGGCCGCAGACCAGAACGCCGATCGGGCCGTGGGGTCCCGCCAGGGCGCCGTCTCGGTCAGGGGCGGTGGTCATGAACGTCTGCACCTGGGTCGACCCTATTCCCGCAACTGGGACAGGGCGGGAAGCCGTCAGGATGGGGTTCAGCCACCGGCACCCATGAGCCTGCACCTTCCCCCCTACCGGCCTTTGCCCCCACCGGGACCGAGGGCGGAACTGCTCACCGTCGCCATCGCCGACCTCCAGCCCACCCAGATGTGTGTGGGTCTGGCGGAGGTGCTCAGTCGCCAGCAGGATTTCGCCCAGGAAACGTCCGAGCAGCGGCTGCGCTATCTGCGCGGCAAACCCGTGCCCCTCGTGCGCGGCGGGGACGGGGTGTTCTGGATGGTCGACCGCCACCACCGCCTGCGGGGGCTGATCGAAATCGATCCGGCCGCCCTGGCCTACGGCTACCTGGTGCTGGACCTGCCTGGCAAACCCTCGGAGGCGGTACTGGCCGAACTGCAGGCGCGGGGCTGGCTGTACCTCTATGACGGCCGCGGCCATGGTCCCCTCTCCCCCGAGTCCCTGCCCCACCGGCTGCCGGAGTTACAGGACGATCCCTACCGCTCCCTGGTGTGGAGACTCAAGAAGGAGGGAATGATCGATCCGGCGCCGCTGATCCCGTTCCACGAGTTCCGCTGGGGAGCCTGGCTGCGGCGCCGCCCCCTGCCCCCCTTCAGCTCCAGCAATCTGGCGCCAGCCCTGCCCGCCGCCCGTTCCCTGGTGCGCTCCGGCTCCGCCTCCCACCTGGCCGGCTGGAAGGGCTGAGGCTCCCTCCGCAGAGGCCTCAGTCGGGCCTGTTGCGGGGCGGTTCGCCATCCCCGGCCAGCAGCAGCCGTTCCCAGCGATCGAAGCGTCGGGCCAGCAGCAGGGCAGCCCCGGCCAGCGGCAGCGCCACAACCAGAGCCTGGGGGGTCTGCCACCAGGTGATCGCCAGCAGGGCCAGCCAGGGAGTCGCCTGCAGCAGCGGCCGCCAGCGCCGCAGCCCACTCCGGGCGCCTCGGCAGGCGGCGCAGTGCTCCCCGTGGCTGGACCAGCGATCCATCAGCGCCGGCTGGTCGAGGCGGGGGGGCAGGGGCTGGCCGGGGAAGGGGTCCCCGTCGTGGCGGTTGACCCAGTCGTAAAGGGCCCTGACATAGACATCAGCGCCCGTGGCCAGAAAGAACGCCCGCTCGGCCCCACCGCTGCGACCCCGCTGCTCCAGCACCCGCTCCTGCCAGTGCAGGAACACCTGGTCGTCCTCCAGCACGGTGTGGTTGGCGATGTGCTGCAGCCAGAGGGGACGCAGACCCAGCAACAGGGGGGGCAGCCGGGATTCGAACTGGAAGGGGAAACGGGCGAACAGGCGGCACTCGCCCCGGCGGATCGGCGTCGCATAGACCACCGTGAGGATGCGGGCAAAGCCCGGCGCCGTGAGTTCATGCCACATCAGGCCGGGGGCGGCGAAGGTGGTGGACTGGCTGCCGAGTGTCCCCTTGCGGGGCCCTTCCTCCCACAGGGCCGTGAAGCCCTCCGGGCCGGCACTGGTGATCGATGCCACCACCGGTGCGGCGTTGTCCCGCTTGCCCACGGTGCGGTGGTGGGTGAAGGGCACGTGGCTCACGTCAAGGACGTTCTCCAGCAGGGTGAGGGCATCCATGGGCAGATCCCGGAAGGTGTCCTGCACGAACCAGTCCGGCTCCTCCAGCACCGGCACCAGGGGCAGGGGTACCGCCGCGGCCGCCGCCGCCTCGCCGACGAACACGAACAGCAGGCCCTGGCCTTCGGCGGTGGCATGGGCCCGGCAGCTGGAGCGCATGGCGCTGGGGGTCGCCCCCGCCTCGGCCTGGGGGATGGCCGTGCAGTGGCCATCGCCCGCGAAGGTCCAGCCGTGGTAAGGGCATTCCAGCTCGCCGGCCCCATTGAGGCGCCCCTGGCTGAGGGGCACCAGACGGTGCGGGCAGACATCGGAGAAGGCACGCCAGCTCTGAGCCCTGCCATCCCACCAGAGCACCAGATCCTCCTCCAGGAGGGTGAAGGCGGTGGGCCTGGTGCGGTCGAGGTCCCGTAGATAGGCCACCGGATACCAGTGCTGCTGCCAGGCGGAGTTCGTCATGCAGCCGATTCTGCTGGGGGGGCCGGCCGGCTGCGCGGGCCTGATCGCTGGGGCGGCTGCACGGTTCAAGGGCCTTGACTAGACAGAGGACAGCCCCGCCTCTGCCATGTCCTACAGCCATCTCCTGGTGCCCAGCGACGGTTCCGACCTCTCGATGCAGGCCGTGCGCCACGCCGTGGCGCTGGCCGCCGCCCTCGGGGCCCGCATCAGCTTCTTCCATGCCCAGGCCAGCGTGCCGGTGCAGGTGGTGGGACTCGGCGAGATGCTCGACGCCAACACAATGGAGGCCCTGATGAGCGCCAGCCGCAAGGATGGGGAACGTATTCTGGCAGAGTCCCTGGCGGTGGCCCGAGCGGCCGGCGTCAGCGCCGAGGCCGAAAAGGTGACCAGCGACCTGCCCCACCAGGCCATCGTCGAGGCCGCCACCCGCCTGGGCTGCGACCTGATCCTGATGGCCTCCCACGGCCGCCGCGGCCTGGTGGGCCTGCTGATCGGCAGCGAGACCCAGCGGGTGCTCGTCCAGTCCCCCTGCCCGGTCCTGGTGGTCCGATGAGCGCGAACGCCTCCGGTGGGGGCGACGGCGCCACGGATCGGACCTACGACATCCTGCGCTCCCAGCACCAGCCCCTGGCGGCCCTTTTCTCGCCCCGCAGCGTGGCGGTGATCGGGGCCTCCGACCGGGAGGGCAGCGTCGGGCGTGGCGTCCTCTGGAACCTGATCAGCCATCCCTTCGGTGGAACGGTCTATCCCGTCAACCCCAGGCGAGCGAGTGTGCTGGGGATCCGGGCCCACCCAACGGTGGCGGCGGTGCCCGAACCGGTGGATCTGGCGGTGATCGCCACCCCCGCCGCCACGGTGCCAGCACTGATCGAGGAGTGCGCGGCGGCAGGGGTGAAGGGCGTGATCGTGCTTTCGGTGGGGTTCCGGGAGATCGGCGCCGCCGGCATCACCCTGGAAGCCCGCATCCGTGATGGCCTGCGCCGCACCGGCATGCGGCTAGTGGGCCCCAACTGCCTGGGGCTGATGAATCCCCACACCGGCCTGAATGCCACCTTCGCCGGCGCCATCGCCAGGCCCGGTCATGTGGGCTTCCTCAGCCAGTCGGGGGCCATCTGCACCGCCGTCCTCGACTGGAGCCTGCAGGAGAACGTGGGCTTCAGCGCCTTCGTGTCGATGGGCTCCATGCTCGATGTCGACTGGGGGGATCTGATCACCTACCTGGGGGACGACCCCCAGACCCACAGCATCGTCATCTACATGGAATCGATCGGCGACCCCCGCTCGTTCCTTTCCGCGGCACGGGAGGTGGCCCTCACCAAGCCGATCGTGGTGATCAAGTCCGGGCGCACCGCGGAGGCGGCCCAGGCGGCGGCCTCCCACACCGGAGCCCTGACCGGCAGTGACGCCGTGCTGGATGCCGCCTTCCGGCGCTGCGGCGTGCTGCGGGTGGACAGCATCGCCGACCTCTTTGACCTGGCCGAAGTGCTGGCCAAGCAACGCCGCCGGCCCAAGGGGCCGCGGCTGACGATCCTCACCAACGCCGGGGGACCCGGCGTGATCGCCACCGATGCCCTGGTGCGCCACGGCGGTCAGCTGGCCTCGCTCACCCCGGCGACCCTGACGGCCCTTGATGCCGTGCTGCCGGAGCACTGGAGCCGGGCCAACCCCATCGACATCCTGGGGGATGCCGATCCGGAACGCTACGAACGGGCCATCCGCCTCGCCCTCGACGACCCCGACAGCGACGGCCTGCTGGTGGTGCTCACCCCGCAGGCCATGACCGACCCGACCCGCACCGCCGAACGGCTGGTGGCCCTGGCGGCGACCAGCACCAGGCCGCTGCTGGCCAGCTGGATGGGGGGCCAGGACGTGGAGGCGGGGGAGCGGCTGCTCAATGCCGCCGGCATCGCCACCTACCGCTACCCGGACGCGGCGGTGCAGCTGTTCGATGTGATGTGGCGCTACAGCGACAACCTGCGCGCCCTCTACGAAACGCCGGCCCTGGTGCCCGAGACGGAGGCGACGGCAGCCGGGGAACCCCACACCGATCGCCAGCGGGTGGAAACGCTGCTGGCCGGGGTGCTGGCCCAGGGGCGCACCCTGCTCAACGAATGGGAAGCCAAGCAGGTGCTGGAGGCCTATGGCATTCCCACGGTTCCCACCCAGATGGCCACCAGTGCCGAGGCGGCAGCGGCGGCGGCCGACGCCATGGGGTACCCGGTGGTGGTGAAGCTGCTCTCCGCCGAGCTCACCCACAAAAGTGACGTCGGTGGGGTGCAGCTGAATCTGCGCGAGGGCACCGCGGTGGCCCAGGCATTCGACACCATGCAGGCCGCGATCGTGGCGCAGCACGGGGAGAACGCCTTCGGTGGGGTGACCGTCCAGCCGATGCTGGAGTTGACGGGCGCCTACGAACTGATCGTCGGCAGCAGCATCGACCCCCAGTTCGGCCCGGTGATCCTGTTCGGGACCGGTGGCCTGCTGGTGGAGGTGTTCCGCGACAGCGCCGTGGCCCTGCCGCCGTTGAACACCACCCTGGCCCGGCGGCTGATGGAACGTACCCGCATCTATGCGGCGCTGCAGGGCGTGCGCGGCCGGCCGCCGGTGGATCTGGCGGCGCTGGAGCGGCTGCTGGTGCGCCTGAGCCGGCTGGTGCTGGAGCACCCGGCGATTCTCGAACTCGACATCAATCCCCTGCGCGTGGCACCGGGCGACGGAAAGGGATCCATCGTGGCCCTGGATGCCCGGGTGTTGCTGCAGGAGTCCTCCGGGGCCATCTGTTTCACCCCCAGACCGGCGATCCGGCCCTATCCCAGCGAGTACGTGCGCCGCTGGCACCTGAGCGACGGCTCAGCGGTGACGCTCAGGCCGATCCGGCCGGAGGACGAACCCATGCTGGTGGTCTTCCACCGCACCCTCTCCGAGCAGAGCGTCTACTTCCGCTACTTCCATCTGATGACCCTGGGCTACCGCATCGCCCACGAACGACTCACCAGGATCTGCTTCACCGACTACGAGAGGGAGCTGGCCCTGGTGGCGGAGCGCGCGGGCGAGAACGGCGCCGACGCCGAGCTGCTGGGGGTGGGCCGGCTCAGCAGGATCCACGACGAGAACGCGGCCGAGTTCTCGATGCTGATCGCCGATCCCTGGCAGCGGCAAGGATTGGGCACCGCCTTACTGGGCCTGCTGATCGAGATCGGCCGTGCGGAGGGGCTCGAGCGGATCTGCGCCGAGATCCTCCACGAGAACAGGGGCATGCAGCACATCTGCCAGAAGCTGGGCTTCCGGCTCCGGCCCACTGCCGAGTGCGTCCATGCCGAGATCAGCCTGCTTGATGCTGCAGCAGCCAGGCCCGCTGCAGATCCACCCGGGTGACGCGAAAGCCCATCCGGCGGGCGGCCAGCAGCAGTTCCGGGCTGGAGCGGCAATGGCGCAGCCCGCGACGGATCATCGGATCGGTCTCGGCCTCTTCGACGAGGCGCTCCAGTTCGCTCCAGCTCATCGGGTCCTCCAACCCTCTCGCCCAGGCTGGCAAGGGAAGGGCGATCTGGCCAGGGGTCGAAAACAAGTGATGCAGGCAGCGATGCCGCCTCCAGTCGCATCGTGTTGGACATCAGCGGGGGTCCGTTCATGGGCCAGTCACATCACTTCGCTTGATTGATGTCACCCCCACCCCAGGGGTCGCTCCTCACACCGCGAACCACCATGAACACCTTCCTTCGTCAGGGCTCCCGCCGCCTAACGGGCCTGCTGGGCTCGACCGGCATCGTGGCCCTTCTCGCCACCCCCCTTGAGGCCTGGGCCGGTCCCTGGGGCGAGCCTTACGGCGTCCCCCGTCAGGTCGACAGCCGCCGGGTTCCCTATCCCCTGCCCACCGTGCCCAGCGCCTCTTCCTATGGGGATGGCTATGGCGGCGGCTACCGGGCCGACTACGACGTCGACCGCTACCGGGCCAACCTGCCGGTGGCTCCCGAGTACATCCAGGCCCAGACGGCCCAGCGCTGCAACGTGGGCCGGCTGGTGGGCGGCATCATCGGCGGCGGGCTGGGCTACGCCGCCTCCCGCCAGGACGGCCGCACCTGGGCCGTTCCCCTCGGGGCCCTGCTCGGCCAGCAGATGGGCTGCAGCATCGGCGCCCAGCGGGCTCCCCTGCCCTGGTGAGCCAGGGGCTCATGAAGCGGTGCCGAAGGCCACCTGACAGGCGGCGTTAAGCAGTTCCGCTTCCTGGGCCGTTTGCGGCTCCTGGCCATTCAGCAGACCAGACTGGCAGTCGGCCGAGAGCTGATAGGTGCTGTCGCCGGCACTGACATCAAAGGAGACCGCAGAGGTGCCGGAAGGCTGGATCGTCCCGAAGAGCAGCTGGTAGTCGGTATTGGGCACCACGATCGTGGTCTGGTTGCTGGCCACCGCCGCATCCACCGCACTGTTGATGATGGCGGCGGTCGCCAGGGTGCCCACGCCCCAGGCGGCGGCCCTGGCTCCCCACCATCCCCAGGAGGGGGTGGCCCAGCCGCCATACCAGCCATGGTTCCAGGGTCTGGCGACCCCCCAGCCAGGGCGTGCCCAGCCCGGTCTGACGCCGATGGCGTTGACGTTGACAGCGCGGTTCCAGTTGCGGTTGACGTTGACGTTCCGGCTCAGGTTGGCGTTGACGTTGCGATTCAGGCTGGCGTTGCGGTTGATGGTTCCGGCCCCGCCGACTCTGTTCACGCCCGGGGTGCCGACTCCACCCGGTCGGTTGAGTCCGGGTGTTCCTACGCCACCAGGGCGGTTGGCACCGATGGAGCCGGCACCACCCGGCCGGCTGACGGGACGATCCAGCGAAGGACGCCCCATCCCGCCGGCGACACCGCCACTCCAGCCGCCTGCGGGCCTGGTCGCGCCGCGGTTGAGGCCGCCGGCGCCACCGGATCCCTGGAAACCACTGTGGGCCCTGGTGCCGCCGCCGCCGCCGCGAGCCGCACCACCGGCCCGAGCCCCACCAGCGCCCCCGCCGGCTCTACCAGCTCCGCCACCGCCACCTCCTCTGCCACCGCCGCCACCGCGAGCGATCAGATCAGGGGTGAGAGAAGCAGAGGATCGATCCAGGGCCAGGGCAGAGCCGACCGGCGAAGCGATCACACCGGCCATCAACAGAGCGATTCCAGCGTGGATCTTCATTTGCGGAGCAGCGCGCAGGCGTCGTCGTAGCAGCTGGCATCCACCCGGCCGTCCTGGCCGAAGTGGACCATCACCAGGTCACGGCCCTGAAGGCGGGTATTGGCGCGATCCTCCCGGACACTGTTGAGGTAATTGGGGTTGACCACACACAGTTCCTTGCCGTTGAAGCAGACCGTGTTGGTGGAGAACCGTGCGGAAGCACCGCTCAGCGGGCGCCATTGCTTGGTGTCGTTGGCCCAGATCGCCATGGTCACCGGTTCAGCCGTGATGCGGACCGTTTCGGTGACATTGCCGATGCGATGGCGATAAAGGGTGGCCCCTCCCTCGTCCACCGCTTCCACCGTGCAGGGGACCGGAGCCGCCCCCTGAAGGGAGCACTGGGTGGACAGGGTGTAGAGCAGCTGCTCCGCGGCCGCGGGCTGGGCTGCGGGAGCCGCCTGGGGGGCCAGCAGGGCCGTGGCCATCTGGACGGCCAGGATCCCGCCACCGAGCATGGCCAGACGGTATCCGATGCCGCCAGGGTGGCGGCCACTGGGGCGAAGGCTGATCCGGCGCTGGGGCATGGGGAAAGCAATCAAGGGGGTTCCCGCAGGACGGGTGGCGTCAAAGAAAGAGTGACCACCAAGGCTCTCGGCGATGGCGCGCCTCTTGCAAAACGTTGTAATCATTCGCGTTGGTGGGGATCCGCTCGCTGGGCCTCCAGCCGTTGCTCCGCATCGATCTCCCGGGCGAGAAACAGATTCAGGAAGGTCCGGATCACGGCGACCACCGCCAGCTGAATGAGGTTCTGACCCGACGGCGCGGTGGTGGTGGCCACGATGTCGGCGCCAAGTTGAAATTCCAGGGCCATCGACAGCCAGCTGCCGAAGGTGAGCCGGATCCTGCTCGACGGGCGGCGGCCGCCGTGGCGCAGGAAGGGCAGGTAGGGCCAGGCCAGGCGAAAGGTGGCGATCACCCCACCCACCACACAGAGCACCGAAAGCGTTTCCAGGGCGAAGCGGACAACACCCGCCAGCCCCTGGAGCAGGGCTTCGGGGGATTCAGGCCAGGGCATCGAGGGGATCATGCGGCCTGCTGCCTCTGACGCTGCCAGCGCAGGAAGGGAATCGAGAGCATCACCGTGACCACCAGATAGGCGAGCACCGCGAGTTTCAGGCCAACCATGCCGGCGCCGTAGGTCGTGGCGAACAGCAGGGCCAGTCCCGGGTTGCGCATCGAGGTGACCAGGGCGATCGTGGTGCTCTCCCGGGGATCGGGACCGGCGAGCCCATAGCCGATGGCCAGCGCCGCCAACACCATCACCGCCATGAAGCCCAGGGCCAGCAGGTTGGCGGCGGCAAAGGGCACCAGCAGCGGCAGCGACTTGACCATCACCAGCAGGATCAGCAACAGCAGCAGGCCATTGGCCAGCTTGTCGAGCGGACCTGACAGTCGCTGCGCCCAGGAGGGCTGCCAGCGCCTGAGTACCAGACCCGTCAGCAAGGGCAGCACCTGGGCCTTGCCCACCTGCAGAGCCACCTCCTTCGGGCCGATGTCCCAGCCGGTGATCCCAAAGGAGGATTGGAACAGATCGGCGATCAGCGGAATCGAAACGATCGCGGCCACGGCCGCGCAGGCCTGCAGCACCGCCGCCAGCTCGCGGTCGCCACCCGTCTTGCCGGCCTTGCGCAGGGTGAGGGGAGCGCTCGGAGACGCCGCCATCAGGGCGATGCCGAACCTGGCCGGCTGGGACAGAGCCAGGCTCAGGGGCAGTTTCAGCAGCAGAAGGGCCACCAGGGGCACCAGCACGCAGGAGCCGATCAGCACCCGAAGCACCAGGGCCGGCCTGCGGCGCAGCTGGACGATGGCGTCTCCCTTGAGGCCAACCCCCAGGGCGAACATGATCGTGAACAAGGTGGCGCTGACGAGCAGCAGGGGGGCCTGGGCCATGGCGTCGAGTTGATGGGGCGAGGTGGGTCTCGGGGCTGTGAGCGGATCAGGGCCGCCGCCTGGGCGCCATGGGGGGCGGCCGATCCAGCAGATGGGTCAGCCATCCCGGCACCGTCACCGTGGCCACCAGAATGGTCAGGGAGGTGCTGAGCGGGCTGGAGAAGGTGCGGGCCGTGTCCAGGCCGAAAAACAGAAACGTGAAGGTGACCAGCACCGCGAAGATGCCGGTGGTGAGCGCACTGGCCGAACGCAGCAGATCCCTGGGGTGACGGGCCGAATCGCCAGCGGCATCGCGGCTGAGGCTGCGTCCGGCGATGCAACCGGCCAGGGCGAAACAACCGAGCAGGAGGGCCCTGGTGGTGAGATCTCCCTGCGGGTCGCTCTGCTGAAATTTCGCCGCCAGGACAACGGCGGTGACCAGCACCGCGCCACAGGTGCTGCTGAGAAGGGCCCACCAGCGCAGCGGGCAGTGAATCCGGCCGATGAACGTGGAGGTGGCGGCCAGGACCAGGGAACTCAGCAGCGTGGACGGCAGAAAGGGCAGATGACGGGTGATGGCGTAGGCCGCAGCGATGCCAAGAAAGGCCCCGATGACCCGTTTCGCCTGGGCGGAAGGGGAACCGGCGTCAGCCGCTGCAGCAGGGGAGGGCATGGGGATCGGCATGGCGTTCGATCGGATCACGCTCCACCGCTGGAGGTGCCTGCCCTGGGGTCGAGGCCGGTGCCCGTGAGATCCGCATCCTCGAAGCAGGCACCGGTGAGGAGTGCACCGGAGAGATCGGCGTAGGCAAGGCTGGCGCGGGTGAAGTTGGCCTGGGTGAGGTCCGCTCCGCTGAGATCGGCTCCGCTGAGATCGGCCGCCGTGAAGTTGGCCCGCTGCAGATCCGCAGCGTGCAGCTTCGCATTGCGCAGCACGGTGTTGGCGAAGTTGCCTCCGCGCCAGCGGCTGAACGGCATCCTGATTCCCTCCAGATCGGCACCCTGCAGATCGAAATCGTCCTGCCAGATGCCATCGGAAACGAGATCCTCGAGCATGCGGATCCTGCCCAGACTGACGGAGATGCGAGCTTCCCGCAACGCCAGCAGCAGGCTCAGCTGTTCGTGGTGATCGCGCTCCTTGCGACGGCCCGCCTCGAGGATGTAGACGATCCCCGCTGTGACGATGCTGAACGATTCCACATTGGCGATGCTGATCACATCCAGGAAGTTGCTGGTCAGGCAGTTCTCTGGTGCTTCGGCTCCGTGGCAGTTGTCGAAGCGATTGACGATGGAGAGCAGCACAAACGCCAGACCGGCGGCGATCAGCACCCGGAAACCGAAGGAGCGATCCAGCAGCAGAAAGAACGGCGAGGAGCGACGACGCTGCTGGCGCGTGAACCAGGTGGATCGCTTGGGAGTTGACATCAGAGGATTGATCGCCAGCGGCAAGCTCCAGGAAAGGGGAAGGGGTCAGAATCCATGGCTGGCGGGGCGCACGATGCAGCGAAAGCCCATGTGGCAGGTGGAGGTGTCGATGCCCTGGGCCATGCGTGCCGCCGGCCGGTAGCGGCGGCAATAGCTGGGGGCACACAGAAACGAGCCACCCTTCACCACCTTGCGAGGCATCGTTCCGTGCTGGCTGTTCGGGTCGATGCTGGCCTCGCGGGCAGCTGCCGCCCCGCCGCAGCATCCGCCGGGGGCATGGTCGCCATACCAGCTGTCGGTCCATTCCCAGACGTTGCCGATGCAGTCGACCAGACCGAAACCGTTGACGGGAAAAGCGCCCACCGGCGAGGTGCCCGCGTAGCCATCCAGCAGGCTGTTGTGATGGGGGAAATCGCCCTGGAAGGTGTTGGCCACAGGGCGGCCCCCCGGGTGCAGCTCCTCCCCCCAGGCGAACTCGGAGCCTTCACGGCCGCCCCAGGCGGCCCGCTCCCATTCGGCCTCGCTGGGCAGCTGCTTGCCGCACCAGGCGGCGTAGGCCGCCGCATCCCCATGGGCCACGTGCACCACAGGATGGTTTGGGCGGTTCCGGATCGAGCTGCCGGGGCCCTCCGGATGGCGCCAGTCGGCAGCGGGGATGTACTGCCACCAGCTGTAGGGATCGCCCTGGCCCACCGGCCCCGGCGGGGGCACGAACACGATCGAGGCGGGCGCCAGCAGCTCCGGCAGCGCCTCGGGGTAGAGGGCGGGATCGGCGGGCCGCTCGGCCAGGGTGCGGTGGCCCGTGGCCTTGACGAACTTCAGGAACAGGGCATTGGTGACCGGTGAGCGATCGATCCAGAACCCCTCTACGCTGACCCGATGCGCTGGGGCCTCTTCGGGGTAATGGGCGTCGGAGCCCATGGTGAAGGTGCCGCCCGGAATCCACACCATGTCCCGCGCCGGAGGGCGACCCGGCCGATGGGACGGCTCGGATCGCGCTGGGGCAGGAGAGCGATCCGAGATCATCAGGCTGGCTCCGGGCGCGTCGCCCCTCAGTGGCCGCCGCTGGCCGCGGCGGTCATCTTGTCCATCACCTCCTCCAGGGAGAAGCTGGCAGCCTTCTGGCGGGGCGGATAGGCCTGGAAGGTGGCCAGGAACCGCCCGACGATGACCTGGGCGGGCACCAGCGCAAAGGCGTGATCCAGCATCCAGTCCCAGTAGGTGTTGGAAGTGATGTCGGCCCGCTCGTAGGGATCGGTGAGCAGGTTGAAGATCTTCGGCAGACGCAGCACTGTGAAGGGTTCAGCCCAGATCTGGCAGGTGCCGGCCTGGCGCTGCTCCATGAACACGAACTTCCAGTTGTCGTAGCGCAGGCCTGTGAGATCGCCGTCGTCAGAGAAGTAGAAGAAGTCCACCCGCGGACTCTTCTGTGTCTGGCCCGTCCAGTAGTCGAGCATGTTGTAGCCATCCAGGTGAATCTTGAAGGTTTTCGATCCCACCTGATGGCCCGTGAGCAGCTTCTCCTTGATCTCCGGCTCTCCCGCCGCCGCCACCAAGGTCGGCAGCCAGTCGAGGTGGCTGACGATGCCGGTGAACAGGGTGCCGGGCGCAATCTTGCCGGGCCAGCGCACCAGGGCCGGCACCCGGTAGGCGCCCTCCCAGTTGGAGTTCTTCTCGTTGCGGAAGGGGGTCATGCCGGCATCGGGCCAGCTGTTCATATGGGGACCGTTGTCGGTGCTGTACATCACGATCGTGTCATCGGCGATGCCCAGCTCATCGAGCAGGTTGAGCATCTCGCCGATGCAGTTGTCGTGATAGATCATCACGTCGTGATACTCCGACTGCCAGCGGCCCGACTGACCCACATCCTGCGGCCGGGCATGGGTGCGGAAGTGCATGTGGGTGGTGTTGAACCACACAAAGAAGGGCTCACCGGAGGCCACCGCATCACGGATGAAGCGCTTGGCTTCCACCATGAACTCTTCGTCGCAGGTTTCCTGGCGTTTCTTGGTGAGCGGCCCGGTGTTCTCGATCCTCTGGGTGCCATCGCCATTGGCCCAGCAGTGCAATACGCCGCGGGGTCCGAAGTTCTTCTTGAAGTCGGGGAAATCTTCCGGCTTGGGATAATCACGCAGTTCCGGTTCCTCCTCGGCGTTGAGGTGGTAGAGGTTGCCGAAGAACTCATCGAAGCCGTGCATTGTCGGCAGATGTTCGTCGCGGTCGCCGAAGTGGTTCTTGCCGAACTGGCCGGTGCGGTAGCCCAGGGGCTGGAGCAACTCGGCGATGGTGGGATCCTCGGAGCGGAAGCCCTGCTCGGCACCGGGAAGCCCCACCTTGCTGAGGCCGGTGCGGAAGACGCTCTGGCCGGTGATGAAGGCAGCGCGGCCGGCGGTACAGCTCTGCTCGGCGTAGTAGTGGATAAACTTGCCTCCCTCCTTGGCGACCCGGTCGATGTTGGGGGTCTGGTACCCCATCAAGCCATCGCTGTAGCAGCTGAGGTTGCTCTGGCCGATGTCGTCGCCCCAGAGGATCAGGATGTTGGGTTGGCCGTTGGGCATGACGGGAGAAGGGGAGCGGGTGCCTGATGGTCACTCTGCCCACCAAGGCAGAATCGGTGCATTCAAAAAGTGCAGTTCTCAATCCAAATCCCATGCTGCGCTTCGGCTGTGTGGTGGAACTGGCCGAATCCCTTGCGGGGCTTGGGCTCCCCCTGGAGCTGACCCAGTTGGCACCAGGAGCGCTCCAGGGCGATCTGCTCGCACTGAGCTTTGGGTGCCTGCAGGTGCTGCGGGTGCGCTTCGATCGGGCGCTGCACATCGCCGGAGCCAAGCCAGGGGATCGCCAGTTGTTCACCCTGGAGCTGGATCCGGCTCCTCAGGCCGGCCCGCTCCGCTCCCACGGCCAGACCCTTCCCGCCAACGCGGTCTTCGGCATGGCGACCCATGGGGAGGTGCATCTCACCGCCACAGGCCGGCGGTCGGTGGCGGTCCTGGCGATCGATCCAACCCGGTTCCAGCAGGAGGCCACGGCCTTGGGCCATGCCTGCCTCGATGAACTGCTGTTGCGGGCCAACTGGCTGCCGATCGAGACCGGGCGATTCCAGCGGCTGTGCCGCCGTCTGCACCAGCTCTTCGCCCTCTCGGAAGCACCCTGGCCGCAACTGAGCGGGCCTTCGAACCATTCTTGGTGGCAGACGGATCTGCTTTCCCTGCTGATCGAAGCTCTGGCCCACGCCGCCGAGGACGGACCCAGCCTCCCGCGACCGCCGGCGAGGATCGAAATTGTCAAGCAGGCCCAAGCTTGGATGGCCCGGCACCAGGGCCAGTCGATCAGCCTGGATGGAATCTGCCGGGAGGTGTGCAGCAGCCGTCGCAGCCTGATTCAGGGTTTTCAGGACCATCTCGGCCTGGGGCCGATGGCCTTTCTCAAGCTGCAGCGGCTGCATGGTGTGCGGCAGACCTTGCTCGCCGCCGACCCGCAGGGGACGATGATCGCAGCGGTGGCGGCCCGGTACGGCCTTCACAACGCCGGCCATTTCGCCCGGGATTACCGGATGCTGTTCGGTGAGTTGCCCAGCCTCACGCTGGCGACTGGGCCGAAGTCACTGTCCCAGTCGCGTCGGGCACTGACCACGGCGCAGCCTTGCCTGCGCGGGGCTCCAGGCGACGCAAACCCAGGCGGATGGATACCGGAAGATAGGGTCCGTTGACCGTCGTGACGAAGCATCGTGGGTCACTCCGAGCCATGGGGGCTTCGCCCACGCCCCCGATGGGCGCGCGTCATCCTGCCCCTGCTGGCCGCTCTGCTGGCGGCCCAACTGCTGGTGGCGACCCCCCTTGTCCGGGCGGGTGAATCTCCACCACCGGCCTTCATCGAACTGGATGGCCGCCAGGTGCTGGAGATCCGCGCCGGCGTCGGTGCCCAGACCCCGGCACAGATGGCGCGGCGGGGCAGCCAACGGCTGGCCGAACTGGCCGGGAACTACTCGATCGAGCCGGGGCAGATCGTCGTGCAGGAGGACCCCCCCTACACCACCATCGGCCGGATGCAGGACGGCGTGTTCGAGCCCAGGATCTCGGTTGACGACCGCAACGCGGCCCGCTTTCAGCTCAACCGCCAGCAGCTGGCCCAGCGCTACCTGGAGCAGATCCGCGCGGCGATCGTGCGCTACCGCCAGACCCACCGGCGCTCCGACTGGCTGCGGGGCACCGCCCTGGCCCTGCTGGCTCTGGGCTTCTACATCCTCTGGCTGCGGGGCCAGATGGCCCTCAACCAGCGCCTGGAGCGCTGGATCAACGACCCCGCCAACCGCCGGATCCGAGGACTGCAGGTGGGGGGCAACCAGTGGCTCACCGCGGATCAGGAGCGCAGCCTCCTCGATCCCCTGCGCCGGATCGTGCATGGGTCCGTGCTGCTGCTGGTCAGTTATCTCTCCATCCCCCTGTTCCTGGGGCTGTTCCCCCCCACCCAGGGCCTCTCCGAAACCCTGCGGGGCCAGATCACCGGCCTTGTGGTGGGCGGCGCCCAGGCCTTTTCGAGGGCCATCCCCGACCTGATCTCGGTGGCGGTGATCCTGGGCCTCAGCGTGCTGCTGATGCGGGCCAGCAACGCCTGGTTCCGGGCGGTGGAACTGGGCAACCTCCGCCTGCGCTGGTTCTATCCCGAATGGGCCCGGCCCACCGCCCGGCTGGTGGGGATCGGCATCCTGCTGCTCGGCGTCGTGCTGGCCTACCCCTACATCCCAGGGGCCAACAGCAAGGCCTTCCAGGGGGCCGGGCTGTTCGTGGGGGTGCTGGCGGCCCTGGGCTCGAGTGCCGTGGCCGCCAACCTGATCGGCGGGCTGATGCTCACCTACACCCGGGCCTACCAGGAAGGCGACCGGGTCAGCATCAACGGCACCGTCGGCATCGTTCACGACTGCGCCCTGCTGGTGACCCGCCTGCGCACCCCCCGCAATGAGGTGGTGAGCATCCCCAACGCCACCGTGCTGGGGGCCTCGATCGTCAATTACAGCCTGGCCCGCCGCGAGATCGCCCAGCCCGTGGTGATCGCCACCACCGTCACCATCGGCTACGACGTGCCCTGGCGCCAGGTTCACCGGCTGATGCTGGACGCGGCCGGCGCCACCGCAGGCATCAGCCGGGAGATGCCCCCGTTCGTGCTCCAGACCTCCCTGAACGACTTCCATATCAGCTACGAGCTCAGCGCCTACGTGGAGGATGTGGACACCTACCGCAGCACCCTCTCCGACCTGCTGGGGGCCATCCAGGATCAGTTCGCTGGCGCCGGCGTCGAGATCCTCTCCCCCGTGTACCACGCCATGCGCAACGGGAACGGCAGCACGGTGCCCCCCTGGCCTTCCGAGTCCTTCGGCACCCCGACCCCCACTCCACCCGCCGCCGGTTGAGGGCTCAAGCCGCCTCCAGCTGGGCGAGGGCCTCGATCTGCAGACCCAGCCCGAGGGCGAACAGGATCATGAACAGGCTGAGGACGGGTGGAGCGGGAGTCAGAGCGACAGCCCCCCGTAGGCCAGCATCGCCAGGGCGACGGCGCCGATCAGGGTGAGGCTCAAGGCCGTGGCCGTGGCGATCGAGCGTTGCTCGCGATAGACGAACACATCACTGTTGAGGCGGCGCAGATCACGCCGGTGCTGGACGGTGGCCGCCGCCATCGCCACCATGCCGGTGAGCACGAAGGCCATCGACACCAGCCTCACCCCCAGGCCTGCGTGGCCGACGACACCGTCGCCCTGGCTCCTGATCGCGGCGACGATCTTGTCGAGACCGAAGCCGAAGCTGATCAGGGAGAGACAGGTGCGGATCCAGGCCATCAGGGTGCGCTCGGCGGCGTCACGGTTGCGCTGCTTGGCCAGTTCGTTGGTGAGATTGACGGTCATGGCAGGTGTGGGGAGGCCTCCTGAGGAGGGCGGCGGCGCCGCAGGCTCAGATCCATGGTTTCACCCATGCCCCCTCTTCCCTGCCTCGCTAGCGTTCCATCACCCCCCTGGCATACCGAGGATGGCCGTTCTCAACCGCTGTGGGATCGCAGTGGCGCCGCGGCAGCCCATGGTCGACTGGACGCGACCCTTCTGGACCCGCGAGGACATGGAAGGGCTGGGGGAGGACCACAGCCTCTACCTGATTCCCACCTACGACACCGAAGCGGAAGCCCAGGACCGGCTCCTGGACAGCTACGGACAGATCTTCGCCGCTGAACTCGACCTCTGGTGCCGCGACCGCAGCCGCTGGCCCCAGCCCCGCAGCCTTGAACTCTTCGAGGCCTGGTTCTCTGTTCGCTTCTTCCCCCTCGTCGAGGACCTGGACACCGATCCGTTGCACACCTACGTCATCGATGACCACTTCCAGGACGCCCTGCGTGAGGCCATGGGCTGAGCGATGTTCTTCCGAATCCACCATCGGCTCAGTTACACCTACGACCGGCCCGTCTTCCTGGAGCCCATGACCCTGCGGCTGACCCCCCGCCAGGACGGCAGCCAGAGAATCCTCGAGCATCATCAGAAGCTGGTGGATCCGCCGGCGGGCCTGACCCGGGTGCTCGAGCCCGATGGCACCGACGCCATGGTGGCCTGGTTCCAGCAGGAGCGGGACCACCTCACGATCGAAGTGGACATGCTGGTGGAAACCCTGCGCAGCAACCCCTTCGACTGGATCGTGACCCACAGGGAGGCGCAGCATCTGCCGGTGACCTACCCGGAGGCGGAGGCCAGCTCCCTGGCGGGATGTCTGCAGGATCAGACCGATCCCGCCGTGCGTGCCTGGGCCCAGGCCATCGCTGAACGGGTCGACGGATCGGCCACCGCCTTCCTCAGCGCCCTGGCCGATGACATCCACCATGGCTTCCACCATGTCGGTCGGCTGGAAGGGGAGCCGACCTCAGCGGCGGAGACACTTGCGACGCTCACCGGGGCCTGCCGGGACACCGCCATGCTCTTCATCGCGGCCTGCCGCAGCCAGGGCCTGGCGGCACGGTTCGTGAGCGGCTACTCGATGCACCATCCCCCCGAGGTGAGCGAACACGAGCTGCATGCCTGGGCTGAGGTGTACCTCCCGGGAGGGGGATGGAGGGGGTTCGATCCCAGTCTGGGCCTGGCGGTGGCCGATGGCCATGTGGTGCTCGCCGCCGCACCGGATCACCATCTGGCGGCGCCGGTCAGCGGCCGCTACCGGGGAACCGGCGTGGGCTCCAACCTCACCTATCTGATCCAGCTGAAGGCCGCCTCCAGGCGCGAGGAGCTGGAGGAAAACGCTCAGCCGATGGTCCCGAGCTGAAGCCAGCAGCCCGCAGGGGCCAGCTTTTCGACGATCACCGGTGCCTGGTGGCTCAGGACCAACGTTCTGGCATAGCGTTCGGCCTCGTCGCGATGGTCGAAGAGGGGGCCGAGCACCTCGTTGGGAACGGTGGTCTCGTTCTGGTCGGCGGGTCGGACCCGGTAGCGGCCACGAGGGCTGGGTTCACTCATGCCACCAATCTGCTCCCCACCCCCCGCAAGTCGCCCCAGCAGCAGAGTGTCTTCCAATCCTGCGCGGACTCCCCACCGGCGCGGACCACCCCGGCAGGGACCGACCATGAAAAAACCGCCCCGGAAGAACCGGGGCGGCCAGAGATGAAACAGGGACCTGGGGAGGACCCGGAGACTCAGTAACGGCTGCGGCCGCCGCCACCGCCGCCATAGCCGCCGCCGCCACCACCGCCGTAGCCACCGCCACCGCCGCCGGAGCGACCGCCGCCACCGCCGCCGCCACCGGTGCGGGGCTCAGCCTTGTTGACGCGGATACTGCGACCCATCCACTCCACATCCTGGAGATCGTCGATGGCCTTGGTCTCGTCGGCGTCGTTCGTCATCTCAACGAAGGCGAAGCCCCTCTTGCGGCCGGTGTCGCGATCAAGAGGGAGGGTGCATTGGCGAAGCTCGCCGTACTGGGCAAACAGATTTTTGACGTCTTCCACTTCGGCGTCGAAGGAAAGATTTCCGATGTAAATGGTCATGAACCAGAAAAAAAACTATGAACCGATCCTTCGACAGCCCTTTTAGAAAGTGATGAGCTCGCTGGAGAGAAATCTTGGAATCTTCCCTACCCTACAGCCCCCATGGGCCCGGGAGGTCCCATGGCCAGGGGTCGGGATGACCGTCCCTGACGGCCGCCGCCTCAGTGCTGCACATGTGCAGCCTCCATGCCCACAGCAGCCCCACCGGCTGCGCCCCTGCCACGGGGACAGGCGGAGCGATCCGGGATGGGGCTGCCTTTGCCCTGGCCCATGAGCAGCTCGGACCCAAGGCCGATCACGAAGCCAGCCACCAGCTCCATTCACATGCGGGACATGGCCACAATCTTTGTGAGCTTGTCCTTGTCCAGTCCTTCCAGTTCTTCCACCTGGAGCAATCCGTCCTTCATAAGGCTGGCGAACACGAACAGGAGCCCTGGCAGGCGGAAGTCAAAGCGGCCCTCGATTTCGTGGCGTTGAATGCTGAGGAAATCATGGAGTTTCCAGCACTCCTCCACAGAGTCCATGCGGCTGGCGTGGGCCTGGGCAGCACGGATGATTCCCAAGGCGGCTCGGGAATGGGCCTTGTCGAAGGCACGACGTGCCACATCCTGCTCCTGGTCCGTCCACCCCAAAACCGCAGTCACCATGGGTCTCAACATCTGATTTTTTGACCTTAACGCGCGACCCTCAGCCACCGCGAGCCATCCCCCTGTCCGTGATCAAGAGAAACGCGCCGCCTCAACTCCGGCAGCCGAAACCAGGGCACCGCCGGGTAGGCATGGTGCTCCCAGTGGTAGCCGAAGTGATAACAAGCCAGCAGGGAGAGAAGGTGGGAGTACTCCAGACTCCGGACGGCATGGCTGCCGGCAGCGGTAGAGGCTTCGCTGCGATGGGGGAGGTAGGTGCCGAAGAGGAACAGCTGAAACGAGCTCAGCACCAGCGGCAGAACCCAGAAAGCGATCACATTCATCGCCCGCTGGGGCTCCAGCCCCATCAGCAGTCCCGCCGCAGCGATCCAGGTGATCAGCAACAGGCCCAGCTGGTTCAAGGAGAG
This sequence comes from uncultured cyanobacterium, assembly GCA_903917565.1. Taxonomy (GTDB): domain Bacteria; phylum Cyanobacteriota; class Cyanobacteriia; order PCC-6307; family Cyanobiaceae; genus Cyanobium. The sequence goes on from CAIXBB010000007.1 coordinate 37,308, forward strand.
ATAGTTCCCCATGAAACGCACATACCAATGCAGGGCACCATCGCCGCTGGCCAAACGGAAATCGGGATCCCGGAGGCTGCCGGGGGAATGGTGATGACGCAGATGCTGCCGGCGGCAGCGACCAAAGGGCAGGCCGGCGTAGAGCATCAAGGCCAGACGACCCAGGCCGTCGTTGAGGCCTGGATGCCCGGGCACCAGGGTGCGATGCATGGCGTCGTGACCCAGGATGAACAGGCCCGTCTGGAGGAAGGTGCGTCCAGCGACGGCCAGTACCACGGCCAGCGGGGACCAGTGGTCCGGAGGGGCGAGAAGCAGGCCGATGAGGGTGGCGAACCACCCCCAGAAGATCATCATTCCAAGCCAAAACCCCCTGCCCAGAGGGGCAGGCTGAATGGGAGATCTCTTCAGCGTGCGAATTTGAGCAGCTCGGCCGGGGAGGCCAGCAGATCGATCGCCACGAAATAGATCTTGCCTTCGGGATCGAGCAGGAAGCGCCAGGCCACGTTCATGCCGACACCAGCGCCGAACCAGGGGGTCTGGACCTTTCCGGTGACCTTGATCTGGGTGAAGCCACCATCGGAGGGCTCGCTGGCGCCACTCTCGGGGAGGAGTTTGAGGTTCTGGCAGTCCTCGCGGAAAAAGCGCAGCACGGCATCGGTGCCGACGATGGGGCGCTGGAAGGGGGGCTGCAGGGCGCCGTCGGGAAGGAACAGCTTGATCAGCTGGTCGAAATCGTTGGCATTCAGCAGATCCATGTAGGACAGGATCGTGGGGTTGTCGATTCCCGCGATCGCCACCTTGGTGCGCTGCTCAGGAGCCGTGGGCAGCACGATCGGCTCAACGATGCGCTCGGCCCCATCCACTTTGCTGGGATCGAAGCCCATGTCGACGACGAAGTTGCGCAGAACGGTGATCTGTTGACCCGCATCGATACCCTTGAGCGAGGACAACACCGAGGCCGCATTGGCCGAGAGCTGATAGCCCTCGGGGATGGGGGCGACGAGGCCTTCCTCCATCCACTCGCCGAGGCGATACCAGAACCCCAGCTTGATGTTGACCGACCAGATGGCGTAGGTACGGCAGATGTCGGTGTCGGCCCTGTTGGCCAGATCCACCATCACCTGGCTCTGCTCGGCGAAGGTCATGGCCTTGATCCGATTGAGCACCGGCTCGGCGAACTGCATGCGGGCCGCGCCGGGGGCGGCGATGGTGATGGTCTTGCCCATCTCGAGGTAGGCGAACCAGATCAGCGCCAGCTGATCCTCCGCGTTCAGCAGGGCGAATCGAGCGGTGAGCGCGGGCACCACATCGGCCGAAAGGGTGTCCGGAAAGATCTGGGACGCTTTGTCGAGCGTGAACATGACAGGAAAACTCCGGAGGTCAAGTAATCTTTACAAATCCTAATCCATGACGGCACTGGCTCTGGGGCCGCCTTCTACCTAGGGAAGCACGATTCCGTGTCCGTCAGCACAGCGGGCAGTAAGCGGATAACCCTCGCAAGGATTTGGATGGGTCCCTGGAGGCGATCGCCCCCAGGGACCCTCGATCAAGGCGCGGCGGTGCTCAGCATGGCCGCCGCTGTCCAGAGCACCAGGCCCGTGATCGCGAAGCCTCCGGCGGTGACCAACCCCTGCCAGATCTGGCGCGCCAGGGGCGAGGGCTGCTCCCCGAGCCAGGCGGGGCGAGGGGTGCCAGGCGACCAGGGGCTGGTGCCGCGGGGCGCCCTGCTCGCGATCACGTCGCGCCAGCGGCCGTCATAGCGGGGAGCCTGCTGGTTGAAGGGGCGTTCACCCTGGGCCCGGCCCGGCAGCACCCGGGAGCGCTGATAGGGCACCGTGTCATAACCGAAGGCGTCGAGATACTCGGCCGAGTCAAGCAGGGAGTCCACCAACGTCATAAGCCCATGCTGGGCGATCAGGATCGAATAGCTGATGCGTTCCTGTTCGCCATAGACAGGCCGGCCCAGAAGTCGGCCAACCAGCTGCTCAACCAGGCGATAGTTGCTGTTGCAGTCATAGAAACCCTCACGGAATCGCCTGGAAAGCAGAAGCCCGCGGATGAAATCCCTCATGGTGATCTGTCCGCTGCGAAGCTGGGATTCCAGCACCACTTCACGATCCACCTTGAAGGCATGGAAGAAGATCTGGCGGTAGGCCTGCTCGATCTGAACATCAAGAGCGAGGCGATCTCCAGCGGCCTGGCGCGTCTCCAGGCTGGCGACGGCCTGGCGGGGAGATTCCTCATTGGCGATCGCAAAACTCGGCACCCTGGCGTTGAGGCTCGAGGGTCGGGCGGCGAGCAGGGGAAGGGCCATGGAGGGCTGCAGGGGGAATGACCCGGAAAGATACCGAAGATCAAAAGTGGGCTTGGGCAGGCGGCCCGATCCCTCACACAGCTTTACTTTTCTGGCCGACCACGGGTGGCTCCTGCGGGGCCCGGGGCAGCTGGGGAGCGGGAAGATCGGAGAGCTCGCAGTCCATTCTGAGCACCCGCTCGAGGGTCTGGTTGCGGTAAGTGCGCAGGCAGTACTTACAACCCCCGGTGGTCTGCAGATGGCGCTCGGGGGTGATCACCACCTCCCTGACAGGATGCTCGACACAACGGATCTTGATGGGAGTGCGAAAACTCTTGTAGATCATCAGAGAATAGTCATATCGCGCGCCGAATCGAGAGATGGCTCGCTCAAGAAACGTGGCTTCGTCAATCCGTAAACCCATTGTTCAGTCCGCGGGAATCTATTCATAGTGCCCAACTGAGGGTTGCTCCAGAACCCTTTGCCATGGACGGTTCACCGATGGACTCCCCATGTCAGAGCGGCGTCTCAGCCGACTGTCAGGGGGATTGGCTCGACGGGTTCGACAGCCGCGGGTCTCCTGAGGATTATGTCGCCTGCGTCAGGCAGGCAGGCGCAGCGCAAAAATTCTGCACACTTCGGGGCACCCGCCTGAAGGCGCGGCGGCGTGAGCGGATCGCTCCGGGCCTCAGTGGGGGGTGCTCTCGGAGGGCGCCATCTCCTCGGTGATGACCCGGAATCCTGTGAGCTGGTGATCGCCGAAGGAGCGCAGGAAGGGCACGTCCGCCGCATCCCTGCCGCGGGCGATCAGCACCCGGCCGATCCGGGGCGTGTTGTGACGGGCATCGAAGACATACCAGCGATCCTCGAGGAAGGCCTCGAACCAGGCCGAGTAGTCAATCGGATCCGGCAGGGCCGCCATGCCCGAGTAACCCAGGTAGCCGGTGCAATACCGCGCCGGGATGTTGAGGCAGCGGCAGAGGCTGATGGCCAGATGGGCAAAATCCCGGCAGACCCCGCGCCCCTCCCGCAGGGCGTCGTGGGCGGTTTTGTCGCTGCGGGCGGCGCCGTAGTCGAAGCGGAGCTGCTCGTGAGCCCAGTCGCAGATGGCCTGCACCCGCAACCAGCCGGGCCGGACCCCGCCGAAGCGCCCCCAGGCGACCTGGGCCAGGCGATCGGTGTCGCAGTAGCGGCTGGGGTTGAGGTAGGGGTAGGTGCCGATCGGCAGCGCCCCCACCGGGCACTCACCCACATCCGCTGCCACCGGATCGGGATGGCCGTCATCCGTCACCACGACCTCAAACCCCAGGGTGGTGCTTCCGGCGGAGGCCATGAAACGGCAGGCCCGGTTGCCCTCCGCGTCGGTGAGCACTTCGGCGATGCGATCCGGGCTCAGCCACAACCGCTCGGGACTGCGACGATCCTCCAGACGGCTGCCATGGGGATGGATCAGGGCCAGCACCGGTGTCGGGGCCCAGCAGGACAGGGTCAGTTCGCAACCGAGCCGGATCAGCATGGAGAAGGCATGACGGACGGCACCACCCCGATGGCCGATTTTGGCCCCCCGGCGGAGGATCCGTGGCGACCCTGACAAGGAAGCGCTAGTACGGGTGTACTCGGGCCTTGGCCATGTCCACGACACCGCAAGCCACCTTGACCCTCGCGTCCTGGCCCTACCTGGGGCCGGAGCAGCTGCTGCCCAGCCGCAGTCGGTACGTCTGCCTCACCTGCCACTGGTTCCGTCACCAAGCCGATGCCGACAGCCTCCCCCTGCTCAGCTGCCAGTGGCATCAGGCCCTGATCTGCCACGGTGACCACCTCACCCAGCGCTGCCCCTGCTGGATCGAGCCCCTCCATGTCGGCGGCGGTTGGTGCCCGGAAGCCCCCTGACGCCCTGCTCCAGGGGAGGCATGGCCCTCGATAGGGTGGGCCCTGCCCCCACGCCGTCCGCATGGCCATCGTCTGCGCGCAGGGCCTCGGCAAGACCTATCGGGTGGCCGACAAGCAACCCGGACTGGCCAATACCCTGCGTCACTTCGTGAGCCGCCGCGAGCGCACGATCGAGGCGGTGCGGGAGGTGAGCTTCTCGATCGAGCCGGGAGAGTTCGTTGGCTTTCTGGGGGCCAACGGTGCCGGCAAGACCACCACCCTCAAGATGCTCACGGGGCTGATCCACCCCACCAGTGGCACGGTGGAGGTGGCCGGCTGCCTGCCCCATCGCCGCCAGGCGGCCTTCCTCGGCCAGATCACCCTGGTGATGGGCCAGAAGCAGCAGCTGATCTGGGATCTGCCCCCCCTCGATTCCCTGCGGGTCAATGCCGCCGTCTACGGCATCCCCCCGGCGGAAAGCCGGCGTCGGATCGAGGAGCTGGCGGAGATGCTCGAACTGGGCGATGAACTGCGCCGGCCGGTGCGCAAGCTCTCCCTCGGCCAGCGGATGAAGGCGGAGCTCCTGGCGGCCTTGCTGCACCGGCCGGCGGTGCTCTTCCTGGATGAACCCACCCTGGGGCTGGATGTGAACGCCCAGGCCCGGGTGCGCAGTTTCCTGGCCGACTACAACCGCCGCTTCGGCGCCACCGTGCTGCTCACCAGCCATTACATGGCCGACATCACCGCCCTCTGCCCCCGGGTGCTGCTGATCCACGAAGGCCGCCTCTTCTACGACGGCGGCCTGGAGACGCTCACCCAGCGGCTGGCCCCCTGCCGCGAGGTGCGCCTCGAGCTGCACGAGCCCATGGGGGCAGGCGCCTTCGTCAGCTACGGCGAGGTGGAGGCCATCCAGGGGCGGGAGGTGCGGCTGCTGATCCCGCGGGAACGGCTCACCGAGCAGGTGGGACGCCTGCTGGCCGATCACGCCGTGGTGGATCTCTCGATCTCCGACCCGCCGATCGAGGACATCATCGGGCGGCTCTTCCACCAAGGGGCCCTGGCATGAGGGGGGCCCTGGCATGAGGCGCCCTCTCCGCCAGCGGCTGGCCCACGGCCGCCGCATCGCCGCCGTTCTGCTCTCCAGCCAGTACGCCTACATGCTGGAGTACCGGGCCGAGATCGTGCTCTGGGCCCTCTCCGGCGTTCTGCCCTTCATCATGCTGGGCCTCTGGAGCGCCGTTGATGCCGGTGGCGGCCTGGGCATGGGCCCCCTGCAGCTGGCCCGCTACTTCCTGGCGGCCTTCGTGGTGCGGCAGTTCACGATCGTGTGGGTGATGTACACCTTCGAGGAGGACAACCTCAACGGCCGCCTGTCGCCCTACCTGCTCCAGCCCCTGCCCCTGGTGTGGCGCTATGTGGCCGCCCACCTGTCTGAGCAGGTCACCCGCCTGCCGTTCGTGGCGCTGCTGGTGGGGCTGTTCTTTCTCCTCTATCCCGCCGCCTTCTGGTGGCCCTCGCTGTCGTCGCTGCTGCTGGGGATGCTGGCCACCCTGGCTGCCTTCGCCCTGCGCTTCCTGATGCAGTTCACCCTGACCATGGTGTGCTTCTGGAGCGAGAAAGCCAGCGCCCTGGAACGCCTCCTCTACCTCCCCTATCTGTATCTCTCAGGGCTGGTGGCCCCCCTGGCGCTCTATCCGGAGGGGGTGCGGAACGTCGCCTTCTGGACCCCCTTTCCCTACATGATCGACGTCCCCGCCAGGATCCTGGCCGGTGAGACGGTGCCGGTGGGCCAGAGCTTCGCGGCCATGGCCGCCTGGGCCGCCCTGTTCCTGCCGATCAACCTGCTGCTGTGGCGCCGGGGGCTGCGCCACTATTCGGCCATGGGGGCCTGATGGGCCGTTATCTCACCACCTTGAGGGTCTTCTGGATCGCCTCGCTGACGGCGGAACTGGAATACCAGGCGAATTTCCTGATCGAGCTGGTGGCCACGGCCGGTAATCTGCTGGGCAGCATCTTCGTGCTGTCGCTCTTCTACGGGCGTGGTCAATCGCTGGGGGGCTGGAGCTGGGAAGGGGCCCTGGTGGTGCTGGGGGTCTACACCCTGCTGGAGGGGGTCACCAGCACCCTGCTGCAGCCCAACCTCAGCACGATCGTGGCCCACGTGCGCACCGGCAGCCTGGACTTCGTCCTGCTCAAGCCGATCGACAGCCAGTTCTGGCTGTCGGCCCGCACCTTCTCCCCTTGGGGCCTGCCCGGCATCGCCCTGGGGGCCGCCCTGATCGGCTACGCCGCCTGGAAGGCCGGCGCCAGTCCGGCGCCCCTCACCCTGTTGGCGGCGGCCCTGATGCTGATCGCCAGCCTGCTGATCCTGTACAGCCTCTGGTTCGTGCTGGCGGCCAGCAGCATCTGGTTCGTGAAGATTTGGAACGCCACCGAGGTGCTGCGCAGCGTGCTGGTGGCGGGCCGGTTTCCTGTGAGTGCCTTCCCGGCGGGGTTGCGCGCCTTCTTCACCTTCGTCGTCCCGGTGGCCTTCCTCACCACCGTGCCCGCCGAGGCGATCCTGGGGAGGGCCACCGGCCCCTGGCTGCTGGCCGGGGGCACGGTCGCCGCTGGCTCCCTGGTGGTGAGCCGCTGGTTCTGGAGATTCGCCCTGGGCTTCTACACCTCCGCCTCCAGCTGAATGGAGCCGCTCACCCCCCTTCCCCTGGAATCCCTGCCGGCCCTGCCGCCCCTGGCCCTGGCGGTGGTGGGCCATGTGGAGATGGTCAGCTTCATCGGCGTGGAGCACCTGCCGTTGGCCGGGGAGATCCTCCACGCCGACGATTTCAGTGAGCTTCCCGCCGGGGGCGGCGCCGTGGTGGCGGTGCAGATGGCCCGCCTCACAGGGCAGCGCCTCCCGTTTTTCACCGCCCTGGGCCAGGACGCGCCCGGGCGCCGGGCCGCCGAAGAACTCGATGCCCTGGGGCTGGAGCTGCACATCGCCTGGCGGGAGGCCCCGACCCGGCGGGGGATCACCTTCATCGACGCCGAAGGCGAGCGGACCATCACGGTGATCGGCGAGCGGCTGATGCCCACCGGCGCCGATGGGCTGCCGTGGGAGCGCCTGGGCCGATCCGACGGCGTGTTCGTCACCGCCACCGATGCCGCTGGCCTGCGCCTGGCGCGGCGGGCCCGGGTGCTGGCCGCCACGCCACGGGTGCGTCTGCCCACCCTGCAGGCGGCTGGCATCAGCCTGGACGCCCTGATCGGCAGCGCCACCGATCCCGGCGAGGCGTATGAGCCGGGGGATCTGGATCCAGCGCCCCGGCTCCGCATCGGCACCGAGGCTGAAAGGGGCGGGGTGCTGGTCCCCGGCGGGCGCTATGCCGCCGTGTCGCGCCAGGGGCCGGTGCTGGATGCCTACGGCGCCGGCGACAGTTTCGCTGCCGGGGTCACCACGGGCCTGGCCGCCGGCTGGAGCCTGCGGCAGGCCATCAGCCTTGGCGCCCATTGCGGCGCGGCCTGCCTCGATGGCCGCGGCCCCTACGCCAGCCAGCTGAAGCTGGGGGTGGATGGACGACATTGATCGGCGGGCCTCAGGCGGCGCTGACCAGCAACAGCAAGCGGTTGTCCTCCGGATCGGCCAGCCAGGCCTCGGCGCCGAAGGGTTCCTGCCGCGGCGGCTCCACAGGCACCGCCCCCAGGGCCAGCACCGCAGCCTGCCAGTCGTGGAGCACCTGCAGGGGTGGGGCCTCCCCCGCCGGGCGGGAGAAGCAGAGGGCCAGCCGGCCCTCGCCACGGGGACGGGGACGCCGGCGCGACGGGGCGTAGATCTCCAGCCGCCCCTCACCCGGCCCCAGCAATCGCCAGTGCCGGGTACTGGACCCAACCAGTGGGGTGGTCTGGAGCAGGACGCCGTAGAAGACGGCCAGCCGCTCGGGGTCGTCGGCGGCCAGCACCAGGAAGGGGGGCTGAACGGCAGGAGTCATGGCAAAAAGCACCGCCTCGGGCGCAGCGATTCGCCACCATGGCAGCAGAACGGATCTCCGAGAGCCATGGCGGTGTTGGTGCTGAACGAGGCGGAGCGGCGCAAGATCGACGGCTCCGACGACGCCCTCTTCTATGCCGCGCCGCGCTTCGTGCAGCACCTCGACGGCGCCTTCCGCCGCCGGCTCACGGCGCTCTACCGCGAGCGGATCCCCCCCTGTGCGGTGGTGCTGGATCTGATGAGCAGCTGGGTGAGCCACCTGCCGGAGGACATCCGCTACGAGCAGGTGATCGGCCACGGCCTCAACGGGGCCGAGCTCGCGGCCAACCCCCGCCTGGATCGGCACTGGCTGCAGAACCTCAACCAGGACCAGCGCCTTCCCCTGGCGGACGCCAGCGTGGATGCGGTGCTGATGGTGGCGGGATGGCAGTACCTGCAGCGGCCCGAACCGGTGGCGGCCGAGTTGCTGCGGGTGGTGCGCCCCGCCGGCCAGGTGATCGTGGCGTTCTCCAACCGGATGTTCTTCCAGAAGGCGCCCCAGGTCTGGACCGACGGCAGCGACCGGGATCACCTCGCCTACATCAGCCGGGTGCTGCAGGCCCAGGGCTGGCCAGCCCCGCAGCTGATCGCCGAGTCGACCCGGGCCGAGGGGCCCCTGGGCTGGCTGGCTGGTCAGGGGGACCCGTTCTTCGCCGTGGTGGCCGAAAAGCCCATCCCTTAGGCAAGTAGCCATGCCGCCTTCGAACCCCATGCCACCCGCTGCAGAGTCGCTCCCCCCGTGGCGCCCGCTGCTGCGCGGTGCGCTGGAGCGGCAGGGACGCTCCCCCCAGGCCCGCTGGCTGCAGCTGGCCAGCCTGGCCCGGGACGGCACCCCCCGGGTGCGGACCCTGGTGTTCCGCTGCTGGGTCGGGGCGGCGGCGCTCGATCTGCTCACCGACAGCCGCAGCGCCAAGAGCGGCGAAATGAAAGGCGGGGCACCTCTTGAACTCTGCTGGGTGCTCCCGAAGGCCCGCAGTCAGTTCCGCCTGCGGGGCCATCGACTGCAGCTCGCCGGCGACGAGGGGCTGCAGGCCCTGGACCGCCACTGGCAGGCCCTCACCCCCAGGGGCCGCGCCCTCTGGGGCTGGCCGGCGCCGGGGGAACCCCTTCAGCCGGAAGGGCCATTCCCCAAGGAACTCGAAGACGGTGTGCCGAGGCCGGAGCATTTCGAACTGCTGCGGGTGCAGCTGCAGCGGGTGGAGCTGCTGGAGCTGCTGGGTCACCCGCACCATCGCCGTTGCTGGCGGGCCGACACGGGCTGGCAGGAGGAATGGCTCAACCCCTGAAGCCCCGCACCCGGCGCAGGGCCCACGGTTAACAGATCTTTACATTAGCTTGGGTGAAAGCGAGAGACCCATGCTGGAAGCCCTGTTCCCCATCGTTTACATGATCAGCTTCGCGGTGATCGCCGGCGGGGCCTTTGCCCTGATGACCCAGAACCTTCGCAGCGCCGCCACCACGCCTTCGCCGCGGCAACCCCACCCCGAAGCCCCGGCCCCGGGAGAAGAGGTTCTCTATGTGGACCTCAGCCGCGAGCGGCTCGAGCAGCTCTACGAGCAGGCCAGCTGACGCGGGCCCCTCAGCCGGGAAACACCGTGATGCTCGAAGTTTCCCGGTAGTTGTCATCCGCCATGCTGTCGATCCGGAACGAGGTCCAGGTGGCGAAGGGTTCCGGGTCAGTGGCGGCCACCGGCCATTCGATCCGTCGCCTCTGATAGGTGAGGCCGACGCAGGTCAGGGCCTGGTCGTCGGCCATCAGGGACCAGAGCAGCCGTAGATCGCTGCGTTCGAAACGGATCTCCGCCTCCTGAATGCAGGGATCGGCCGGATACCCAGGGGACAGCTCAAGCGTTCGCTGGTTCTCCCAACAGAGATAGTCGCCGTTTTCGGTGGGATAGAACCAACAGGTTTCGTTGTCGGCGTCCCTCAGGGAGAACTGGTCGAGACAGCGAATCGTTTCGATGCCAAGCCGATCAGCCGGATGGCCGGTGCGTCCCTGCAGCTCAGGACCGCGGAGTTCGTAGGCCCCGAGCCAGAGAGAACGGGGCTCCAGATGGGGCACCAAGGCATCACAGATCAGCCGGCGCCCTGACCCCCCATCCGTGGAGGGGGCGGAAGGATCGTCCTGGCAGGGATCGGTGCGGAGGGGCTCGAACGGGTCGGCGCCACTGACAGTCGCCTGTCCGCAGGCAACCAGGTCGTCAAGATTCTGCTCGGTCGGCGCAGCCACCCTGAACATTCGCAAGGCGATGCCGCTGCCGATCCCCAGACGCTGGGCCGCCAGGAGCTCGTCCCAGGCCGCGCCATCGAGCGGGAGAGATTCCTGGGGGGCCAGTACGAAAACGAGAGCGTGCGCCATGGCGGAACGGGGTGAACGCTTCACACATCAAAGCCCGGATGGCAGAACCACCCGGGCCGATATGGGCAAAGGTTCCGACTGATCAGCCGAGGCCGATCTGGGCAAGGATTCCCTGGCCGGTGAGGATCTCAGTGCCGAGGCCGATCACGAAACCGAGCATGGCCAGGCGGCCGTTCCAGGTTTCAGCGAAGGCGACGAAGCCGAAGCGGGAGGTGGAAGCGGAGGTGGAGTTCGTCATGGGGATGGGTTTGTTTGCGAAACTTGATCGGAGTGTAAACGATCATGAAGCGTTGTGACTGTCGTCAGCGATGCCGTTGACGACCCAGGGGTTCGATCCCCTCATCCAGGACACCTGCGGCGGGCGCCTGGGACACAGGGGTGTCGGAACACACCAGTCGGCATCCCAGCTGGATGTCGCCCTGATCGAGCAGGCGACCGAGCCTCAGGGCGGTGGCTTCCTCCAGACGGGAAAAGTGGTCCTGCCCGTGGGTGAGCCAGGAGAGTTCGGTGGGGGTGATGATCCCGGTGGACAGGGATTCGAGGTAAAGCTCGCCGACCGTCATGGCTGATGTAACGGAACGTAAAGATTCTGGCGCGCCGGGGCGGTGGTCGTGGCGGTGCTGCGACCCAGCGATCTGTCGAACCACTGAAGGGGATCCCTAGCCTGCGGCAATGGCGCTTCAGGTGGTCTGGTTCAAGCGCGATCTGCGCATCCATGACCACCGCCCGCTGGTGGAGGCGGTCCGTTGCGGTCCGGTGCTGCCCCTCTACGTGGTGGAACCCGAGCTGTGGCAGCGCCCGGACTGCTCAGAGCGGCAGTGGAACTTCTGCCTGGAGTCGCTGCAGGAGCTACGTGACGCGCTGGCCGGCCTGGGGCAGCCCCTGGTGGTGCGTACCGGTGATGTGGTGGCCGTGCTTGAGGCCGTCCATCGCCGCCATGGCCTTGCTGGACTCTGGAGCCACCAGGAGACCGGCAACCTCTGGACCTACGACCGGGACCGCCGGGTGGCCGCCTGGGCCAGGGATCGGGGGATCCCCTGGCGGGACTTCGCCAGCTTCGGAGTGATCCGGGGCCTTAAGGATCGCCGCGGCTGGGCCCGGGCATGGGAGCAACGCATGGCCGAACCCCTGCTGGCCCCTCCCGCGGCCCTGCCCCCCCTGGTCGGCATCGCCGCCCCCCCGGCTCTGCCCAGCGCCGGCGAGCTGGGCCTGGCGGCGGACCCCTGCCCCCAGCGGCAGCCGGGCGGCCGCCAAGCCGGCCGGGAACTGCTGGAGGGGTTCCTGCGCCAACGGGGACGGGGCTACCACCGCAGGCTCTCCAGTCCCCTGACCGCCTTCGAGGCCTGCTCGCGCCTCTCGCCCCACCTGGCCTGGGGCACCCTGTCGATGGGGGAGGTGGTGCAGGAGGCCCGGGCCAGACGGCTGGCCCTGGCCACGCTGCCGGCCAACGCCAACGCCGGATGGTCCCGGGCCCTGGACGCCTTCGTCTCGCGCCTGCACTGGCACTGCCACTTCATTCAGAAGCTGGTACGCCAGCCCTCGATCGAAATCCAGGAGCTCCATCCCGCCACCCGGGGGCTGCGGCGCACCGCTCCCGAACGGCTGGCGGCCTGGAGCGAAGGGCGCACCGGGGTGCCGTTCGTGGATGCCTGCATGCGAGCCCTGCACCACAGCGGCTGGATCAACTTCCGCATGCGGGCCATGCTGCTGTCCTTCGCCAGCCATCACCTCTGGATCGACTGGCGCGACAGCGGCCTTCACCCGGCTTGCCAGTTCGTGGACTACGAGCCCGGCATCCACTAAGAGCCAGTGTCAGATGCAGAGCGGCACCTCGGGCATCAACCCCATCCGGACGGCCTGTGTCTGGGGCGCTGGCTCCCCGAACTGGCGGCGGTGCCAGCCGTCTGGCGCCATGAGCCCTGGCGGATGGATCCCACCACCCAGGCGGCCAGCGGCTGCCGCATCGGCCTCGACCATCCGGCCTCGATCGTGGAAGTGGCCGCCGCCGCCAGAGAGGCCCAGGAACGGCTCTGGGGCCTGCGACGCCAACCCGGTTTCGATGCTGCCGCGGACGCGATCCAGGAACGGCATGGCTCCAGGCGATCCGGACTGCCCCCATCCGGCGAGGGCGGGGGCCCCCGGCGGCGGCGGATCGCCGACGGCCAGCTCTGCCTGGATCTGGGCCTGGGCGATGGCCAGGGGTTAGAGCCGGCGCAGGTGGCGAACGCTTCACGTTTCGTTACCTGAGGCGACAGAATCTTCATAATTCTCCTGCCGCCATGACCACCACGCTTCTGCTCGAGATCTTCGCGGGCTTTTTCACCGCCTTCATCGCGCTCTGGATGCTCGCCCTCAACCGGCCCACAGCAGCCGTCACCGCCACGCTGGAATCCGGCACCGCCCCGACGGCTTCCGGGTCCTCCATCGCCGCCAACCTGCGCCGGGAGCTGCAGACCTACTTCCTGCGGGAGGGGCGCCTGGCCAACACCGGCCTGCTGATCCTGCGTCTGGCGATCGGGGCGATGATGATCCACCACGGCCAGGACAAGCTGGCCGATCCACAGTCCTTCGCGGACAACTACATGGTGCCCCTGCATCTGCCCTTTCCGCTGTTCTTCGCCTATGTGGCGGGTTACTCCGAGATCCTGGGCAGCTGGCTGCTGATCCTCGGTCTGCTCTCACCTCTGGGGGCCCTGGCCCTTACCGGCACCATGACCGTGGCGGCCTACAACCACATCCTCACCAGCGGGTTCAACATCTACGTTCTCGAACTCGTGGTGCTGTATCTGGGCGGCAGCCTGGCCCTGCTCCTGGTCGGCCCAGGCCGGTACTCCTTTGATGCCGGCATGGTGGCCGGAATGTTTGACGACTCCGTCGACCCTGCCACGAAGTCCCCGAGCACCAGCGCCACGGCCTCCTCCTACGACCTGGTGGCCGAAGCCAGCTGAGCGATGCCCGATGTACCGGGGAGGCCAGATCCTCAGGCCCGCCTGTGGCAGGCTTGATGTACGGCTCCTTTGACCACCATGACCCGCGAGCACGACCCCTTCCGCATCCCCCGCGCCGGCTGGGAAGCCGCCCCTCTGGCGGGCCTGGCCTCCGTGGATCTGAACCACAACGGTGGTGCCTTCAGTGGCGGGGAGTTCGTTTCGGAATCCACCGTGGGTGGGGTGGTGCTTTATGCCACCTACCAGGCCCTGCTCACCGCCCTGCGCACCGAGGCCCTGCGTCAACGGGGCGAGATCAACCGGATCACCCAGGTGCAGCTGGTGCTGGGCACGAGCCTTGAATCCGCCAAGACCGGGGTGGCCGTGGGTGCCGTGTTCTCGGTGCTGCTGCTGGTGTTCCCCTGGCTGACGGCACCGATGGCTGTGATGGGGGTGGTGGGCAGTGCCAAGGCCTCCCTGGATCTGTTCCATGCCTTCTGGGATGGTCTCGACGCGGAGCAGAAACTCCAGGTCACCGTGGCCGCCCACGAAGCCGGCGTGAACCTGCGTCGGTTCTTCAGCAAGGCTTCCGGTGGCCTGGACACCGTGGCGGGTTGACGGCCGTCACTGGCCGCCGAACAGTTGCTGCAGCAGCCCGCCGAGGGCCTGCCCCAACCCTTCGGAATCGCTGCCCTGCACCACCTGCCCATAGGCATCCACCGGCTGCAGGGCCTGATTCAGCTGGGCCGTGGTGGCCTGGGTGGAGCTCCTGAAGCTCAGGTTGAACACGTTGCTCCAGCCCAGTTGGATGTCGGTGCGGTACTGGTCGGCATTGACGTTGGACTGAACGGCGGCGGTGGAGCCGTTCGGCAACTGGATGCTCCATGGGTTGCTGCCCTGGGCCGTGAAACGAATGGTACGCAACGGGTTTGAGATCGGCAGCCTGTCGAAGGTGAACGCCAGGGTCTTGGAGCCATTGCCGTTGTTCTGGACGATCTCGTAGCGGCAGGTGCCGTTGTAGATCGAGATCCCCGCATTGGTCCAGGCGCAGGTCCCGTTCTGGCGGGTGCGGGTGAACGGGGGACGGAAGCTGTAGTTGGGTTGCTGTCCGGGGTTCATGCCGCTGCCCTGACCCCAGGTGGATCCGGCCCCACCGATCACCGTGCCCTGGCCGCCCTGGTTGCCGCCTCCGGGATTGGAGCCGAACACCCAGGGGTTCAGCCGTGGATCGAAGCTGGTGCGCTGGCTGTTCGTCCAGCAACCGCGCATGTTGAAGTTGCAATAGCGCCCATCGGCGAAGGTCACGTCAACGATGGGATTGTTAACAAGATTGTTTTCCAGATTGCGGCGCGCACGACGACCGAATTCACGCTCCGTCTCGGCCAGGGCGGCACCGTTGGCATTGAAACAGACGCTCACGGAGCTGTCACAGACCACCCCCTGCATGGGGAAGGACAGTGATGGGTAGTTGGGCCGACCATAGCTGGGGCCCGTGGATCCCCCACCGCTGCCACCCCAGGGGTTGCCCTGGGCAAGAGCATCAGGGGACATCGCAACAACGGGCAGGGCGACGAACAGAACGGACGCACACGTGAACGCCCTCGAAAGAGGCTGGGCAAGAGTGCGCTTGAACGACCCGTTGAAGAGACTCTTCATCATGCCTTGATCACTGGAATCCAGGATACCAGGATAGGCCTTTGGCTTCTCACTTCCCTGACAATCTGCAGCATCAAAGCAGAACAAATGTCCATGGCTTTGATCACAAGCCGTTCGCGATCCCCTGCCAGGGCGGCCCAGTCCGGGCCTGTGCTTCATGGTCGCCACCTCACTCCGCTGCAAGGCTGCCGCGCACCATGTTCATGCCGCAGTGGAACGGAGGAGGGCGCCGGTCAGCCTTCACCAGCGCCGTGGCGGCCCAGAAACCCCCAGAGTTAAGCGGCACCAGGGCCAGGAGCTTCTGGACCGGCAGATGGCCAAGCGGAGGCGTCGAAAACGGTCACCTCGGGCTGGCCGATGCTGAGGGTGGCGGTCCTTTCGAGCACGATGGTGCACAGCCCACCGGCCGTCTCCAGCGCCACGGCGCGGCAGTGGAAGCCCCAGCCGCTCTCGCTCCCAGGACTGGCCAGGACCTTGGACGGCTCGATGACGCGGGGATCGAGGAGCTGGGAACCCCGAAAGTTTGATGGCCACTTCGACTCTGCACCTGAACCGTAAGGGTCAGAGGCCTGGTTCCTTTCCACACCCTGAGGAGAACGTCCGGCAGCCAATCACCCGCAGCAGATTGATCCCGTCTTCAGGCGGATGACCCATCCTTCAGATCAGCCAGACGCAGCGCATGCGGGCCGATCAGGGTGAACCCCGTACGAATCTGATGCTGTGCCGCGATCCACCCCTGGCGGCGGAAAGGTCGACAGGAAGCGCCGCACCTAGGCTGCATGGGTGCCCACACAACACGACTGGAGCCATCTGGAGGAGCAAGCCCGGACCCTGCTGGATCGGCTCAGCCTGGACGAGAAACTCGGCCTGCTCGACGGTGACACCCCGTTCTGGGGCGGCCTGGCGGAGATCGCCCTGCACGATGCCTCCCACCGCCGCCCCTGGCCGGCCGGGGTGGTGAGCCGCCTGGGCATCGGTGGGCTGCACTTCGTCGATGGCCCGCGCGGGGTGGTGCTTGAAGGCGGCGCCACCACCTTTCCGGCGCCCATCGGGCGCGGAGCCAGCTGGGACGTCGATCTGGAGGAAAGGATCGGTGAGGCCATGGGCAAGGAGGCCAGGTCCTTCGGAGCCAACCTGTTCGGCGGCATCTGCGTGAATCTCCTGCGCCACCCCGGCTGGGGCAGGGCCCAGGAGACCTACGGCGAGGACCCGCTGCATGTGGGCGCCATGGGGGCCGCCGCCACCCGGGGCGTGCAGCGCCACGCCATCGCCTGCGTCAAGCATTTCGCCCTCAACTCGATTGACAGCGCCCGCTTCCGGGTTGATGTGGTCGCCAGCGAGCGGGTTCTGCAGGAGCTTTACCTGCCCCAGTTCCGCGACTGCATCGAGGCCGGGGCCCTGGCGGTGATGAGTGCCTACAACAGTGTCAACGGGGCCTGGTGCGGCCAGCACCCCCATCTGCTGCGGGAGATCCTCAAGCAGCGCTGGGGCTTTCGCGGCTTCGTTCTCACCGACTTCATCTTCGGAATCCGCGATGGAGAGGCCGCCATCGCGGCCGGTCAGGACCTGGAGATGCCGTTTCGGATGATCTTCCAGGCCACGCTTCCGGCGGCGGTGGCCGCTGGACGGGTGCCGATGGCGCGGATCGGTGACGCCGTGCTGCGGCTGCTGCTGGCCCAGGAAACGGTGCCCCGGAGCGTCTATCCGGTGACCCTGAGGCGCTGCCGCGAACACCGGGCGCTGGCGCTGGAAGCCGCCACCAGCTCGATCGTGCTGCTCAGAAACGCTGGTGACGTGCTTCCCCTCACCGGGGTCGGCTCCCTGGCGGTGATCGGCCCGCTGGCGGACACCGTCAACCTGGGGGACCACGGGTCCTCCGACACCCGCCCAGCGCCGGGGTCGGTGGTGACGCCCCTGGCCGGCCTGCGGGCGGCGGCGCCGGAGATCAGCCTGCATCACACCGATGGCACCGATCTGGCCATGGCCACGTCTCTGGCGGCCCGCAGCGACGCGGCGCTGGTGGTGGTGGGTCTGGACTGGCGCCACGAGGGCGAGCACATCCACCCCGGCGACCTCGCTCCGATCCTGGGCCAAGCCCCCCCACCCGATGGGCTGCTGCGCCTGTTCGGTCGCCGCCGGGTGCTGCCGTTGTGGTCGCGGGTGGCAGCCTCGATCGCCCAGGTGACACGCGTGGGGTCGGCGCGTGCCGGCGGCGCCTTCGCCTCTGGCGATCGCACCATGCTCCAGCTTCCTGCTGAACAGGAGGCCCTGATCCTGGCCGTCGCCGCCGCCAACCCGCGCACGGTGGTGGTGCTGATGGGGGGCGGGGCGATTCTGAGCGAAGGGTGGCGCCAGCGGGTGCCAGGGCTGCTGATGCTCTGGTACCCCGGCCAGCAGGGCGGGGAGGCCCTCGCCGAGGTGCTCCTGGGACGGGTGTCGCCCTCGGGGCGGATGCCCTATGCGATCCCCACCGATCCCAGCCACCTGCCGCCGTTCGATCCCCGGGCCCGGCAGATCACCTACGACCTCTGGCACGGCTACCGGCGGCTGGAACGCCACCACCACCCGGCGGCCTTTCCCTTCGGATTTGGGTTGTCCTACAGCAGCTTCAGCCACAGCGACCCTGTGGCCCAGCGGCTTCCCGGGGCGCTGGAGCTCAGGGTGACGGTGGCGAACACGGGGACGATGGGCGCTGCGGAAGTGGTGCAGATCTACGCCGAGCCCCCCGGCCAGGCCGTGGAACGGCCGCGACGCAGCCTGGTGGGCTTCCGCCGGCTGAGCCTCCAGCCTGGCCAGAGCGAGCGGGTGGCGATCCAGATCCCGCTGCGGCGCCTGGCCTGGTTCGATGAATCCCGCGACGCGTTCGTGCTGGAGGGGGGGCCTCACCGGCTACTGGTGGCTCGCCACGCCGAGGAGCACGGGATCGGCGTGGACCTTGAGCTGGAGGCTGGGGTGGTGGGCCGCTGAGGGATCAGGGCACTGGGGATCAGGGAACCGTGGCGCGACTGTCCAGGAGCGCCAGGGTTCCCTGGACCCGGAGGTGGTTGTAGCGCTGCAGCCAGATGAAGGGCAGGTTGAACAGCGTCGCGAAGATCAGGTTGATCAGCACCCCCACCGGCGGTAGCCACAGGGCCGTCACGATCCAGAAGGGCCAGAGCGCCAGATGCACCAGCTCGGCCCGGCGGGTCTCCTCCAGCAGGCGCTGCAGGGTGGCGCGATCCCGGCCCACCAGGCTGTTCTTGGCCACACCGCCTGGAAAAGCGGTGCCGGCATCCGGCAGCAGGGATTTCCAGCGGTGAATGCCGAGCCGTTGCTCAAAGCCCTCCTTGGTCTCCGGCCAGGGGCGTCGACCGGTGAGCCAGGTGTCGCGCGCCAGGGCCGGCTGGGGCAGTCGGTGGGCCAGCCAGCCGATCAGCAGCGACCACAGCAGCCAGCCCAGGCCGCAGGCCAGGACCGCTAGCGCGTCGAAAACCGTCTGCCTTTCCATTCAATCGTGCCACGCTCAAGATTCAGGATCGCCAGTGCGAACACCCCCAGAAAGAACAGCACGGGAATCGGGAAAATCAGGCAGATCCAGCCGAAGTCGCCGATCCGCCGGGTGACCACCAGCAGTTGCGCGGCAAAGGCGAGGTAGAGGAGCAAGTTGGGCAGCAAGGAGGCATCCCCCTGCATCGGCCAGCCCAGCAGCGAGGCCGGCAGGCACCAGGCCGACCAGAACAGACCGGAGATCCAGAGCACCACACCCAGCATCCAGAGCCAGCGCACCTCCCCAGCGGCGGTGGCGAAGTTCTTGGCAAAGCCCACCACCATGTCCTGAAAACCGCCGGGATACATGCGGTACTCGAGCAGGCCCTGGCCGATGTAGGCGCTCACCCGGAGGCCTGCCTTCTCGTAGAGATGGCCCAGGAACCAGTCCTCCACCACCTTGCCGGCGACCGCCGCATGGCCACCGATGTGGTCGTAATCGGCCCGGCTGGTGGCCATGGCCGGACCAAAGGCCACCCCGCAGCCCTTTCCCATCGGCACCGCCATCAGCCCCACGAGGTTGAACAGCACCGAGAGCTGCTCGTAGGGCTTCTCGGTGCGATGGAAAGGCTGGACCGAAACCAGCCCGCCCAGCTCCTGCTGCGCCGCCACGAGGCGCTTCAGGAACTCGGGGTGGGGCTCGGTGTCGGCGTCGAGGAAGAGCAGAAGCTCGCCTGCGCTGGCGCGAACGCCATGGTGCAGGGCCCACGTCTTGCCGCACCAGCCCTCCTCCAGGGGCGGTGGCTGCATCACCCTGGCCCCGGCTTCAGCAGCGATGGCGGCGGTGCGATCGCTGGAGTGATCGTCGATCACGATCACTTCCAAGGGGGTGAAGCTCTGGAGATGCAGGGCGGAGAGCAGTTTCGGGAGGGTGTGTTCCTCGTTGCGGGCCGGAATCAGCACCGAAACAGAGGGTTGGCCCTGAACCCTGGACGCGGGGAGGCGCGGCATGCGCAGGCAGAGGGCCCAGCCGATCAGCCAGCGCACCAGCAGGGAGATGGCCAGCAGATTCACGGTTGGCACAGCTCCTCGTGCATCCAGGCTAAGGACGCAGCAGCTCGTCGACCAAGGCCTCCAGGGCGGCCGGGTGGCTCATGAGCTGGTGGTGGTATCGCACCGGCAGGTTCTTCCCTGGCCCGATCGGCAGCACCGCACGCCAGGCCGGCATCACCATCAGATCAGGCTCGCAGTAGAAGCTGCAGCAATCCACGTCCTGCAGAGTGATGAGGTTCGAATTGAGCCGATGCAGCAATGGGCTGTCCGGTTTCAGATCGGCGATGCCGGCCAGGGGCCAGCGGGGCCAGGGCCCGGCCGTGAGGGTGCCCTGCTGCGGGCTGCCCACGCTGATCAGCCGCCGGGTGCGCCGATCGCCGCCCAGCAACTGAATCCAGGCGCGAGCAATCACCCCGCCCATCGAAAAGCCCAGCAGATCGATGGGTTGCTCCAGGCCGAAGGACGCGTCGATGTGGGTGCCGAGCAGGGCGGCCTGCAGCTCGATCGGCGTCAGCCCGAAGCGATGGGGCAGGTGCGGGATCAACAGGGGGGCGCGGCGCCCTGCCAACTGCCGCTTGAGCGGGTCGAAAACGCCGGGTGTGTCCCACATGCCGTGGATCAGCACCAGCGGTGGGAAAGGGTGAGGCCGATCCTGGGTGGACATCAACCTGTCACTCCGTGAGATGTCGCCTACCAGACCAGCTCCGGCAGCTCCCGGAACACCTGCCGGACGCCCACGCTCCACTCCCGGCTCAGTTCCTTGAAATAGGCGTCTCCCTCGCTGAAGCGGCGCCGGTGGATGATCTCCAGGCGATCCCGCTCGTACAGCAGCAGGTCGATCGGCATCCCCACCGACAGGTTGCTGCGCATGGTGGAATCGAACGACACGAGCACGCACTTGGCCGTTTCCGCCAGCGTGGTGTCGGAATGGATCACCCGGTCGATGATCGGCTTTCCGTACTTCGCCTCGCCCGTCTGCAGAAACGGCGTGTCCTCGCCGGCTTCGATGAAATTGCCCTCGGCGTACATCCGGAACAGCCTGGGTGCTTCGCCCCTGATCTGCCCTCCCACCAGGAAGGAGGCATTGAAACTGGAGCCGGACGCTTTGAGATAGGGGCCGTCCCGCTCCTCGATCGCCCGCACCGCCTCCGACACCAGGCCCATCACCTCGAACATGCTCTGCGCCGTCCATACGGAGGCACCCCCATCGCCGGCTTCGGCCCGTTGGCGCAGCAGACCGATCACCGCCTGGGTGCCGGCCAGGCTGCCGGAGCTGAGCAGCACGAGCACCCGATCGCCCTTGCGCTCGAACACCGTCATCTTGCAGAAGCTGGCGAAATCGTCCAGGCCAGCATTGGTGCGCGAATCCGAGGCGAACACCATCCCGCCCTCCAGCAATACGGCCACGCAGTAGGTCATGCCGTCCACACCTGAAACGATTCCAGCTCCGACGGGCCGAAGGTGGTGGTGAGCGCCACATCCGCCGCATCGCGGCCCCGGGCGATCAGGATCCGGCCGATCCGGGGTGTGTTGTTGCGAGGGTCGAACACGTGCCAGCCATCACCGAGGTAGGCCTCGAACCAGGCATGGAAGTCCATGGCCGTATGGGGCGGCGGCACCTCGATGTCGCTCAGGTAACCCGTGCAGTATCGCGCCGGGATGTTCATGCAGCGGCACAGGGCAATCGCCAGATGGGCGAAGTCACGGCAGACCCCTTCCCGGCTGTCAAGCGTCTGGAGCGCCGATTTCGTCGGGCTCGAGCGGCCGTAATCGAAACGCACATGCTGGTTGACGAAATCGCAGATCGCCTGCACCCGCTCCCAGCCGCCAGCCCCCCCCTCGAAGCGGGACCAGGCCATGGGCGAGAGCAGGTCGGACTCGCAGTAGCGGCTGGCCAGGAGGAACAGCAGCGCCTCCTCCGGCAGCTCCTCCACCGGCTGCTGCTGCAACCAGGGCAACACCGGATCAGGCCGACCGGAATCGGCCACTAGCCCACTGCCCCGCAGTCGCAGCACGCCGGCCGGTGCCACCAGCCGGTTGCATTGGTTGCCGTAGGAATCCACGTACAAGCTCAGTGGCACCTCCGGCTCCACCCGAAGCACGTCGGGCTCCAGCAGATCCCCCGATCGACTGGAATGCACACCCAGGGTGACGATCATGGGAGTCGCCGCAGGGAAGCGCAGCGCCACATCGAATCCCACCCGGATTTCTAGGGGCTGCGTCGGCAGCGGCGTGGCGCTCTGGGGTTGATCCATACATCACCCTAGGAACGTGGGCGACTCTCGAGCGGCGGGAATTCCTCCGCCAGGGCAACCTCCAGCACACCGGCGAGGCGCTCCGCCCATTCCTGCTGGCCGGCTTCGGTGGCCAGCAGGTCCTGGCGGATCTCCAGCTCCACGTGGGGAATACGGCGACGCTCCCCGTGCACCACCACCGTGTAATCGCTCGCATCGCTCACCGCATAGGGCTCGTTGTTCCCCACCCGCAGACCCCGCTCACGCTCCAGCTCCTGGCGCATCCGCCAGGCCAGGCGGGCATCACGGCCATAGAGCACCCCCACATGCCAGGGGCGCACCTCCGGCCCGAGCACCGGCGTGAAGCTGTGCAGGGTCACCAGCACGCTGGGCTGGCCGCGCACGCGTCGGGCCTCCAGCTCCGCCCCGATACGGCGGTGGTAGGGGTGGAAGAGCTCTTCGAGCCGCTGCTGCCGCTCGGCCGGGGGGAGGTTGGCGTTGGCGGCGATGGCGCCGGCCTCGCTGTGGCTGACGATCGAATCCGGTGCTTCCGGTGGCCGGTTGGCGTCGATCACCAGCCGCGAGTAGTTGTGCAGGATCAGAAAGGCGTCGAGCCGCTCCGAGAGGTTCAGGGCCATCCCGTCCACGCCCAGATCCAAGGCCACATGGGTGTCGAGCACCCGATCATCCAGGCCCAGGCCGTCCAGACGGCGGGGGATGGCGCGGCCGGCGTGGTCGGCCGTGAGCAGCACGGCCGAGCGCCCGGAGGGGCGGACGATCCGGAAGACGGCCGGGTCAGCGGCCCCCAGAAGGGGTTCTAGGTGCACCGTTGAATCCCTGATTCGAAGCCGCCAACCAGGCCAGCATGGCGTGGGGACGCTCAGGTTTCGACGTTCGCCGTGGAGCCCTGGAGCTCCGTGACCCACACGCCCACTTCCATTGACAGCAGCGAGGCTCCACCGAAGCTGCCGGCGATGGGCGGAACCGACTCGAGCCTTCGGGCCACCGCGACAGGGATGTGAGTGTCGCCGACAATGACGCCATGGGTGGGATCAAAGCCCTTCCAGCCAGCTCCCGGCAGAAAGACCTCCGCCCAGGCGTGCATGCTGCCGGCTTCCTGCGGTGGCAGCGCGGTGAAGCTGTACCCGCTGACGAAACGGGCGGCGAACCCGAATCCCCTGGCCGCTTCCATGAACAGAAAAGCAATGTCACGACAGGAGCCCCAGCCGCTGTTGAGCGTCTCGGCAGTGGTCTGGACGCCAGGCTCGTCGCGTTTGCGATAGGAGACACGCTGATGGGCCGCAAGATTCAGACGTTTCAACAAGGCATAGCTCTCGATGACTTCACCCGGCCGCCAGACCGTTGCCATCCACTGCATCAATGGATGGCAAGGCTCTGCGGGCGTCGCCGACAGATAGGCCGCCAGCACGGGACGGTCCTTGGCAGCATACTGAAAGGGATAGGAAACGGCGTCATCATCCACAAGAAAGTCCAGTGGAACATGGTCGTACTGCTGGATGATCAGGCTGCTTTCGATCAGCAACCTGTCAGCGTCATCGCGGAACGAGGCGATGGCAAGACAATTGCTCTCAACATCACGGTGCCAGCGCAGGATCGCGGCCGGGAGAATGGATAATGAGGAGGTTTCGATACGCAGATCGTGGCCCTCCCGTGGACGAAGGCGCAGCGTATGCGTGCCGAGCTGAACAGGTGCGCTGTAGGTGTATGTGGTGCGATGAAGGATGTTGAAGCGTCTCATCGGCTCCGCCTCGATAGGGGAGGGAAGGTCATTGGGAATAGATCAGAACGCTGTAGGGACCCATACGGAAAGAGGCGTGATAGGGAAACCCATCCCACTCCCCTGGAACGGCTTCAACATCACCGCTTTGGTAGCCGTTAAAGATCTCACTGTAGCCGTGCCAATCGCTGTTGAAGCGGAGCTTCCAGCCATCGCCCGCCGGCAAGCCCACGATGTAGTCCTCCTGGGGCTCGTGAAAAAAATTGGCGATCACCACAACATCATCCCCTGGCCCTCCCCTGTCCCAGCGGTGAAAGGCCAGCACGTTCCGTTTGGTATCGAGGTGAAAAACCTGGGTGAACTGACCGCAGAGCCCACGGGAAACGCCCTCCCGATCAAGGCGGAGACGGATCAGATCCCGATACAGGCGCACAATGCCGCGAAACTCCTGACGCTGGTCCCAGTCAACGGGAACCGTATCGCGGAACCAGCCACCCTCAAGAAACTCCTGTCCCTGAAACAGCATGGGAATCCCGGGCGCGGTGAACACCATGGCGGCGGCCAGGGTGGAACGCTTCTGGGCATGCCAGCCGGTGGGATCGGCCGGATTGACATCCTGGGGAATCCGCGACTGCCCATTGGCAACATCGTCATGGGATTCGCTGTAGATCACGCGCTCAAAGGCATCGTCGTTGTAGCGATAGAGGATCGCGTCTCGGATGTCCCCCAGAGCACGGTCTTCATCCTGGGAGGCAACCACGGCCTGACGGATCGGTTGGACGAAGTGGGGATCCCACTGGGATCCAAACCCTGCACCGCCGGCGCCGACGTCCTTGGTCAACCAGTCATTGCTGCGCAGGTCTTCAGCGATGGTGAGTCGACCCGGGTGATTCCGTGCCACGGATTCGTTGATGGCCTGGAGCATACTCCAGCCATCGGGGATCTCCGCGGTTCCCGCTTCTCCGATGTTGCGGATATAACCAGTACTGTCAAATCGGATGCCGTCAAGATGATAGTCATCAAGCCACATGCTGACGTTATCAAGGATGTATTGACGAACTTCCCCTCGACCGTAGTCGGGCCGCGTCTCCCCCCATGGCGTCAAAGCACGATCATCGTTATAGAAATAGATTCCCCCCTTCCCATTCTCAGACCAGCCATCGAATCTCCAGAGGTCAAGGTCACTGGGGCCGAAATGATTAAAAACAACATCCAGAATCACGGCAATGCCCACTTGATGGGCGCGCTTGATGAATCGCTTGAAGCCCAAGGAGCCGCCATAGTCTGTATCGACGGCAAAGATATGGGATGGGTTGTAGCCCCAGGAGCGCTGGCCGGCAAATTGACCAACAGGCATGATCTGAATGGCATTGATGCCAAGCCGCTTCAGGTGCTGCAGTCGAGCCGTGATGGAGTTGAATTGTCCAGGCAGATTGAGATCATCATCATTGAACGTGCCGACGTGCAATTCGTAAATGACAAGCTCATTCCAGCTCATCATGGAGAAGTCATCATCGTCCCAGCAGAAGTCAGGATCATGAATAATGGCATTACCGACCGAGTTAGTCACCTCACGGGCATAGGGATCAATGCGCTTGAACACTCCCCACGGCGTGCAGAGCAGGTATTTGTATTGGTCGCCGATCCTGGCGCTTTCCACGTTGATCGACCAGAAACCGCGCTGCTCTGGATGCATCGGATGGGCGGCAGCCTCCCAGTTGTTGAAGGAACCGATGACGGAGACCTGTATGGCATGGGGCGCCCAGACACGGAACACCACCCCATCAGCAGAGGGGATCGATCCCATACCTGCATGGATCAGCGGCTTGTCCATGGATCAACCCTGCTGAAACCACTCTTTCACAAGGATTCCCTGTGAGAGCATCCATTCAGAAACCTTGAGCATCACGCCAAGGACGGATGCAGAGACGCTGCCAAGGCGCTGCAGGCTGATGCAGAAGGCCTCTGCAGCGCCATTCATCGTCACTGGCCTGGGTGCCCTTGCCACCACTCGGCTGGCGTTCTGCTGAGCGCTTCAAGGGGACGATTGCATCCCGATTCCACACGCATGACGCTCTACCTTGACTAGGCTTTAAGGGCAGCCTCAGAGCGGGTGCGAACGCTGTGAGTTCATTCGGATTCACCCATGATCTCGTTGCCCCTCATTGCCAGCATCAAGTTGGCACACATGTTCTGAGCCATGCTGATTCTCCATCGCTAACAGGAACCATGTCAAACAAAGCTGACGCCTTAGCCAAAGACGCCGAAGGCAAACTTGAAGCTGCCCTGGGTGAACTGAGTGGTGACACTGGCCACCAGATCAAGGGCAAGGCCAAACAGGTCCAGGCCTCTGCCATGAACGCTGCAGAAGATCTGAAGGATGGCGCCAGAGCTGTGGCCCAAAAGGTCAGTGATGCTGCCGCGAAACTGGCCGACGGTCAGGGCTGACAGGGCCGGGCCGAACGGAGACTCGCCGCAGATTCTCTCCAACGGACATCCCCTGACAAGGACATTCAGGTGGCTGTGCAGGGCATCTGCGGCGCTGTCATGACCCTGCAACACCCATAGAGGCCGTGACACCCAAGGATCCCTTCTTCATAGCTGATACGAGCAAATCCTTTGCGCAGGCGAGCGCTGATTGCAGGCCGCCATTGTGGCCCAGGACTTCGTCGTGATGGCGGTCCATGACGTCGGCCAAGCCGCAGATAGGCTCAACTCTTCAGCCGAGTGGAGACCATCCGGTGAGGCTTCTGCCCGAGGCCCCCTGCGCCCCAGCAGTTTCTCCACTGCCTTGATCAATACGATCGACGAACTGACGGTGGCAGCCCCGGTCCTGGCCCAGGAACACGGCGGCACGAACCAGGCCCAGATCGATGGGATGCGGATGGTGGACGACGCGCGCACGCGGGAGAACCGGCTGGCGTCGTTCCTCGAGGGCATGCTTGAACACCACGGTGGGGCGCTGATGGCCTGTTCGCCCTGTGATCAGGACGTCTGCTGACGTCGTGCCATCGGCTACGCCGCCCTGTCACCAATGAACCGACGGCGAGCCGCTGCCATGACTCACTGGAAACAACCCCTCCAGCCGCAGAAGCCGCGCCGATCGCGCCATGGCGCCGAAACCCTTGAGCGATCGTGAGTATCCAAGTCTCTGGAGCCGTCGCCAGCTTCTGGGACTGGCCGGCGCGGGGCTGGGCGTCGGAGCCTTGGCCGGTCCGCTGGGTGGCGCCCTGGCCAGCGGCCGCTCAGGCACCGACGTCGACGGCATGCCCCTGCCCTTCGACCCCACCGCAGGCCTGCGATCTTTCAACCACGGCACCGTGATCCGGGAGAACGGCGTCCCCATCCGGGTGTTCGAGGTGCAGGCCCGCAGCCTCACCGTGCCCCTGCGGCGCGCCACCCGCTTCAAGGCCTGGACCCTGGATGGCTCGATTCCAGGGCCGAACCTGCGGGCCCGAGCGGGGGAACGGATCCGGGTGATCTTCCACAACGAGGACAGCACCTCCCACAGCCTCCATTTCCATGGGATTCACCCAGCCGCGATGGATGGGATCCAGCCGGTGCTGTTCAACAAGACGAAGATCTACGACTTCGAAGCGGGAGCCGCCGGCCTGTATCCCTACCACTGCCATGTGGCTCCGGTGACACGCCATGTGGGCAAGGGCCTGTTCGGCCTGCTGATCGTGGATCCGCTCCAGCCGCGAGCCGCCGCCGATGAGCTGGTGCTGGTGATGGGCGGCTACGACCTGCATGGCGCGGGCCACAACGATCTCTACGCCTTCAACGGCATCCCCCACCACTTCATGGAGCACCCGATCGCGATCCGCCAGAACCAGTTGGTACGGCTCTATCTGCTCAACATGGTGGAGCTCGAGGCCCCGCTCACCTTCCACATCCACGCCAACAGTTTCGAGATCCTGCGTCAGGGCCCCGCCGGAGAGTTCCGCGAACGCGGTGACGTGGTCACCCTGGGGGTGGCGGAACGCCACATCCTCGAGTTCCGCTATCCGTTCCCGGGGCGCTACATGTTCCACCCCCACCAGGACCAGATCGCCGAAAAAGGATGCATGGGTCTGTTCGATGTGCTGGCGGTCTGAGCGAGCATCAACCGCGCCTGTGCCATTGGTGACGTGGGGCTGTCGTACCTGGGCGGCGCAGGGCGGCAATCCCAAGCAGGATCAGCGGATTCCGCCGTGCCCTGATGCCCAGATCCCTGCGCAGCATCGAGCTGTTTCTCGCCCTGGGGGCGGCCACCTCCACGCTCTGCGCCCTGCCGGCTGGGGCCGCCACGGCACCCACCGGCACCCGCCTGGCCGCCACAACCCAGCTGGTGGCCCAGCACGGAGGCCATGGGGGTCACACCCCCGCCCCCGCCGCATCGGAGGGCGGGGAAGGGGGAGAGGGCGGCGAAGGCGCCCAGCAGATCGCCTCCTCCGACACCGCCTATCTCGCCGTGCTCGGCCAGATGCGGGGACACCTGATCGTGGCGAAGGAACTGATGCAGCAGGGCAACGTCGCCCAGGCGGAGAAACACATCGGCCATCCCGTTGAGGAGCTGTACGGGTCCGTGGAACCGGAACTGGAGCGGCGCCGGGTGAAACCGTTCAAGGAGAGCCTCACGGCGCTGCTGGAACTGATCCAGGCCGCACCGGGGTCGCCCGAAACACGGAAGGCCTACCAATCGGCCATCGCGGCCATCGACGCGGCGATGCTCGGGGTACCGGAGAACGTGCGCCGTGATCCCAATACCACCGCGGCGGTGGTGCGAGAGATCGTCAAGGTGGCCGCCAGTGAGTACGACGCCTCGATCGCCGACGGAGCCATCGTGGAAACGATCGAATACCAGGATTCCCGAGGTTTCGTGCTCTACGCCGAGGTGCTGCTGAAGGCCTCCCTCGGCCCCGGGGCCAGGGCTGATGCCATGGCGCTTCTGGTCCCGATCCAGCAGCGTCTGGCCGTCCTGGCCAAGGCCTGGCCCGGCGTGAAGCCTCCGGCCAGGCCTGTGATTGGAGCAAAAACGGTTACCATTCTCGCCAGCCAGCTGTGATGCGATCCGCCATGCGTCGCCCAGCGCGACCCTTCCTGATGCTCGCCGCACTGATTCCCGGAGCCGCGTCGGCCGCCGAGCTCGATCTCGACGCCATCAACCTCTACGCCAGGTCCGCGGCGGGGGGGAGCCAGGAGCAGGTCACCACCATCAACCAGTTTTCCGACGTCAAGCCCACCGACTGGGCCTACCAGGCGCTTTCGAACCTGATCGAGCGCTACGGCTGCGTCGCCGGCTACCCGAACGGCACCTTCAAGGGCGGCCAGGCCATGACCCGCTATGAAGCGGCTGCACTGCTGAACGCCTGCCTCGACCGGATCACCGAGGTGACCGACGAGCTCAAGCGCCTGATGGCCGAGTTCGAGAAGGAACTCGCCGTGCTGCGCGGCCGGGTGGATGGCCTGGAGGCCAAGGTGGGTGAGCTGGAGGCCACCCGCTTCTCCACCACCACCAAACTCTCAGGCCAGGCCACCTTCGTGATCGGGGCCAATGCCTTTTCCGGCAGCGACACCTCGGCCGTCGACGCCGCCCGGGCCGCCGTGGGGGCCACCACCTTCAACTACGACCTCCAGCTGAGCTTCGACACCAGTTTCACCGGCAAGGACCTGCTGCGCGCGGTGTTGAGGGCCGGCAACTTCGCCGATTCCGCCTTCGGTGGCGCCGGTCCCACCGGCTCCCTCTCCACCCTTGAGGCAGCGTTCCAGGAGGACTGTGGCCCCACGGCGGATTGCGGCAACGTGGTGGGGATCGACAAGCTCTTCTACCAGTTCCCCATCGGCAGCGGGTTCACCGCCACCTTCGGCGGCCGGGTGGGCCAGGAGGACATGCTCGCCCTCTGGCCGAGCGCCTATCCCTCCGACACGATCCTCAACCAGTTCACCCTCAATGGCGCCCCGGCGGCGTACAACAAGAACCTCGGGCCCGGTGCCGGCCTGTGGTGGCAGCAGGGGGGGCTGAGCGTCAGCGCCAGCTACGTGGCCGCCAACGGCGATGGTGGTGATCCCAACTTCGGCGGCATCGGCACCAAGGCCTCAGCGGGCACCGGCACGGTCCAGATCGGCTACGCCAAGCACCATTGGGGCCTGGCGGCGATCTACTCCCGCATCCAGTCGGGCGTGGAGGTGCACGGCACCACCCCCTTCACCGGCTTCACCTACGAGGCCAACCCCAACAGCCGCACCGATGCCTTTGGCCTCAGCGGCTACTGGCAACCGGCCCGCTCCGGCTGGATCCCATCCATCAGCGCCGGCTGGGGCCTCAACGGCACCAGCTACGACACCCCCCAGGCCCCTGGAGCGTTGCGGACCAGCCAGTCCTGGATGGTGGGCCTGCAGTGGGACGACGCCTTCATCAAGGGCAACGCCCTCGGCATGGCGGTGGGTCAGCCCGTTTTCGCCACCGCTCTGGCGAATGGTCAGAGCCCCCAGGACAGCAATGTCGCCTGGGAGTGTTGGTACAAGCTGCAGGTCACCGACAGCATCAGCGTCACCCCCGCCCTCTTCTATCTGGGCCGGCCCCTCGGCCAGGACACCACCCCCGGCACCACGTTCCGCCAGCTGGGCGGATTGGTGAAGATCACGTTCCGCTTCTGACGGCCCCCGGGAACCGATGATGAGGAAACCTGGATGGCCCGGCCACCATGGATCTCACGCCGTTCCTGCCGAACCTGGAAGGGAACACCTTCGAAGCGGTGCTGCTGTCGGTGGCGGTGAAGGGAAAGGTGGCCATCGCCATGAAGGGCCGCTTCCTGTTGCGAGCCCTCTGCGAGAGCGTCAGCGACCGCAGTTTGATCGGTTGCGCGATCACCGAAGAAGAGGGCTGCCTCGAGTACCTCAGGGGCGAACCCTACGAATGGCTGCTCTGCACCGATCACCTGGAGAGCGGTAACGGCTTCGAACTCACGCGCAAGGCCAAGGCGCTGTACCCCGACCTCAAGGTGGTGATGCTGGCGCTCGGGGATGTGATCCCGGCCGAATACGAACACGCCCCCTGGCTGGAGGCCGTGGTGGCCGAAGCCGACATCGTCGAAGATCAGCGCCCCCTGCAGGCCGCCGTGATCGCCGTGATGGGGCACCATTCCTACCGCAGCCCCTCGCTGCGCTCCGGCAAGCTCCCCTACCTGAGCTGTCCACGGCTCACCCCGAGGGAATACGAGGTGCTGGACCTGCTGGCCAGTGGCCTCAGTGACCGGGAGATCGCCCGCAAGCTGGGGGTGAGCGACGCCACGGCCCGCACCTACACCAAGCGCCTGCTCCAGACCCTCGGCGTCAACAACCGCCTGCAGGCCGTCCTCAAGGGCGTCCGCTGCGGCATGGTGCAGCTGGGCTGAGTCACCAGCACCGGCGCGCTGCCCAAGTGGCGGTTCGGGAAAAGGGATGGGTCGCCTGAGATTCGAACTCAGGACCAGTCGGTTAAAAGCCGAATGCTCTACCGCTGAGCTAGCGACCCGATGCAGGTGCCCTGAACAGGGACCGATCGAACGTATCACAGGGGCATCGGGCCGATGGAGGACGCCCCTGCGCTGCCGCAACGCTTGAGGAGGACCCCCTGGCGAAGGGGGCAAAGGTGGAGAAAGTGGGCCGCCTCGGATTCGAACCGAGGACCGATCGGTTAAGAGCCGACTGCTCTACCGCTGAGCTAGCGACCCGCTTTGGGAAACTATCATCTGATGCCACGCGCCATGACCAGCCCTGAGGCCTGGCCCACCCGCTGGGACGCCCCCCGCGTCGACGCCGCCGCCTGGGTGGCCCCAACGGCTGTGGTGATCGGCGATGTGCGGCTGGCGGCCGGGGCCAGCCTCTGGCCCACCGCCGTGGCCCGGGGAGATGTCTGCGCGATCCGTGTGGGGGAGGGCAGCAACGTCCAGGACGGCGCCGTGCTGCACGGCGATCCCGGCCAGCCCGTGGCCATCGGCGCTGATGTGACCATCGGCCACCGGGCCGTGATCCATGGCGCCACCCTGGAGGACGGCTGCCTGATCGGCATCGGCGCCATCGTGCTCAATGGCGTCACCGTGGGGGCCGGGGCCCTGGTGGCGGCCGGCTCGGTGGTCACCCGTGACGTCCCCGCCGGCGCGGTGGTGATGGGGGCCCCTGCCCAGGTGAAGCGCCAGCTCGATCCCAACGCGATTGAGGCCCAGCGGCAGCACGCCCGCCGGTACCGGGACCTGGCGGAGGTTCACGCTGGACTCCGTTAGGATCCCAAAATCGTTTTTCACTCCCCCGCCATGGACCTCCGGCTGCTGCTCGTCGCTGCTCCGATCCTCCTGGCCGTGGGTTGGGCGGGCTTCAACATCGGCCGCGCCGCCGTGGGTCAGTTGCAACTGATGCTCAAGCGCGCACGCGCCTGATGGTCGTCGTCATCGGTGCCGGCCTGGCCGGCACCGAAGCCGCCTGGCAGATCGCCGAGGCCGGGGTTCCGGTGCGGCTGGTGGAGATGCGGCCCGTGCGCCCCTCCCCTGCCCACCACAGCGGCGATTTCGCCGAACTGGTCTGCAGCAACAGTTTCGGTGCCCTCTCCCCCGATCGGGCCGCAGGCCTGCTCCAGGAGGAACTGAGGCGCCTGGGATCGCTGGTGATCAGCACCGCCGATGTCCATGCGGTGCCCGCCGGCGGCGCCCTGGCCGTGGACCGGGGGCGCTACAGCGCCGCCCTCACCGCCGCCCTGGAAGCCCATCCCCTGGTGACGGTGGAGCGGCGCGAGCAGATGGGGCTGCCTGAGCCCTCGGAGATCGCCGTGCTGGCCACCGGCCCCCTCACCAGCGAGCCCCTGGCGAAGCAGTTGCGCGCCTTCACCGGAAGGGAGTCCTGCCACTTCTTCGATGCCGCCAGCCCGATCGTGGAGGGAGAAGGCATCGATCTGTCGGTGGCCTTCCGGGCCAGCCGCTACGACAAGGGCGACGCCGACTACATCAACTGTCCCATGGACCGGGCGCAGTACCAGTCCTTCCGCACGGCCCTGCTGGAGGCCGAGAAGGCGGAGCTGAAGGATTTCGAGCAGGAGAGCGCCACCTTCTTCGAGGGCTGCCTGCCGATCGAGGAGCTGGCCCGCCGCGGCGAGGACACCATGCGCTACGGCCCGCTCAAGCCGATCGGCCTCTGGGATCCGCGCTGGGGCGACCTGCACGACCGCAACTTGCGCCGCGCCAAGCGGGCCCATGCTGTGGTG
This sequence comes from uncultured cyanobacterium, assembly GCA_903917565.1. Taxonomy (GTDB): domain Bacteria; phylum Cyanobacteriota; class Cyanobacteriia; order PCC-6307; family Cyanobiaceae; genus Cyanobium. The sequence goes on from CAIXBB010000007.1 coordinate 70,122, forward strand.
CAGCTGCGCCAGGAAGACCGAGACGGCCGCCTATGGAACCTCGTCGGTTTTCAGACCAACCTCAAGTGGGGCGAACAGCAGCGGGTGCTGCGCATGATCCCCGGCCTGGAGAGCGCCTCCTTCGTACGCTTCGGGGTGATGCACCGCAATACCTTCCTCGACTCCCCCGAACTGCTGCACAGCACCCTGCAGTTTCGCCAGCGCCCCAGCCTGCTGGCCGCCGGCCAGATCACCGGCACCGAGGGCTACGCAGCCGCGGTGGCCGGTGGCTGGCTGGCCGGCACCAACGCCGCCCGCCTGGTACGGGGGCTGGCACCCCTGAGCCTGCCGCCCACCACCATGGCTGGCGCCCTGCTCGCCTTCATCAGTGATGCCGAGCGCAGCCACAGCGCCCGCAAGGGGGGCTTCCAGCCCATGCCCCCCAGCTTCGGTCTGATGCCGGAACTCCCCCGGCGGATCCGCGACAAGCGCGAACGCTATGGCACCTACCGCGACCGGGCCCTGGGGGATCTGGCCGCCTGGGAGAACGAGCGTCAGGTGGGGGGCCGTTGCGCGGTTCCCGCAGCCGGCTGAGGGGGGCCGCTTCCTAGGGTCGGGCCGCTTCCGTTTGCCTGGTTCCGGTGACCGTCACGGCCCGTTCGTCCGCCGACGCCCCCCTTGCCGCGGCCGAAGGCCGCCCCTGGGACGCCGTCGTGATCGGCTCGGGCATCGGCGGGCTTGTCACCGCCAGCCAGCTGGCGGCCAAGGGGGCGAAGGTGCTGGTGCTGGAGCGCTATCTGATCCCCGGCGGATCGGGGGGCAGCTTCCGCCGAGAGGGCTACACCTTCGACGTCGGCGCCTCGATGATCTTCGGCTTCGGCGAGACGGGCCACACCAACCTGCTCACCCGGGCCCTGGCGGACGTGGGCGAGCACTGCGAAACGATTCCCGACCCCGCCCAGCTGGCCTATCACCTGCCCGGGGGCCTCCAGGTGGCGGTGGATCGGGACTACGAGCGCTTCCTGGCCGATCTCACCGCCCTGTTCCCCCATGAGGCGAAGGGCATCCGCTCCTTCTACGACGCCTGCTGGCAGGTGTTCCGCTGCCTCGATGCGATGCCGCTGCTGTCGCTCGAGGATCCCGCCTACCTGGCCAAGGTGTTCTTCCGGGCGCCCCTGGCCTGCCTGGGGCTGGCCCGCTGGCTGCCGGTGAACGTGGGCGACGTGGCCCGCCGGCACATCAGCGATCCGGCCCTGCTGAAGTTCATCGACATGGAGTGCTTCTGCTGGTCGGTGATGCCGGCCGATCGCACCCCGATGATCAATGCCGGGATGGTGTTCTCCGATCGCCACGCCGGCGGCATCAACTATCCCAGGGGCGGCGTCGGGGTGATCGCCGAGAAGCTGGCGGCGGGCCTGCTCAAGCACGGCGGCGCGATCCGCTACCGGGCGCGGGTGGTGAAGGTGCTGCTCGAGAACGGCCGGGCCGTGGGGGTGAAACTGGCCGGCGGCGAGGAGATCCGCGCCCGCCGGGTGGTCAGCAACGCCACCCGCTGGGACACCTTCGGCTCCCTGGTGGATGAGGCCCACACCCCGGCGGCCGAGCTCACCTGGCGGCGGCGCTACAAGCCCTCCTCCTCATTCCTCTCCCTGCACCTCGGGGTGAGGGCGGAGGCGATCTCCCCCGGCAGCCACGTCCACCACCTGCTGCTGGAGCGCTGGGAGGACATGGAGGCTGAGCAGGGGGTGATCTTCGTCTCGATCCCCACCCTGCTCGATCCCTCCCTGGCCCCGGCCGGCCACCACATCGTGCACACCTTCACCCCTTCGGCCATGGCCACCTGGCAGGGGCTGGCCCCGGGGGCCTACAGGGCCGCCAAGGAAGCCGCCGCCACCGGGCTGATCCGCCGGCTGGAGGCGATCCTGCCGGGCCTCGCTGGCGCCATCACCCACCGGGAGATCGGCACCCCCCGCAGCCACCGCCGCTTCCTGGGCCGCCACGGCGGCAGCTACGGACCGGTGCCGGCCCTGCGGCTGCCGGGCTTGCTGCCGATGCCCTTCAACCGCACCGCCATTCCGGATCTCTATTGCGTCGGCGATTCCTGCTTCCCCGGCCAGGGGCTGAATGCGGTGGCCTTCAGCGGCTTCGCCTGCGCCCACCGTATCGGCGCCGACCTGGGCCTCAATCCCTGGAGCCTGCCGGCCTGAGCCCGCAGGCGAGGATCGATCCTTCCGCTTCCCCGCCCACCATGGTTCCAGAGCATCGCCTGCACTGCGTCGTGCGGCCGGAACCGCCGGCCGCCGGAGAAGGACTGCGGCTGGGGATCTGGCAGGGCAGCGGCACGGCCGGCACCCCAGCGGCCATCGCCGAGAACCTGGAGCGGCTGGAGCTGGTCTGCGGCCAGGCGGCGGGCCACGGGGTGCAACTGCTGGCCTTTCCGGAGCTCTACCTCACCGGTTACATCGTCACACCCGCGATCGTGCGGCAGCTGGCGGAGCCGGTGGACGGCCCCAGCCTGCGGCGGGTGGCCGCTGCGGCACGCCGCCATGGCCTGGCGGTGGCCTGTCCCTATGCCGAACGGGCCAGCGTCGCCGGGGAGGAGCGCTTCTATGACGCCATCGCCCTGTTCGACCGGGACGGCCGGCTGCTGCGCAACTACCGCAAGACGCACCTCTGGGGACCGGACGAGAAACGCTGCTGGAGCGCCGGCTACCGCCATCCCGAAGAGGGGGCAGCTTTCACGGTGCAGGCGGTGAACGGGGTGGGCGTGGGTCTGCTCAACTGCTATGAGGCCGAGTTTCCCGAGCTCACCCGCCGACTGGCGCTGGAGGGGGCGAAGCTTGTGCTGATTCCCACGGCCGCCGATGCCTGGGCCGAGCTGAGCACCGGCGAGCGCACTGACCGGCCCTACCCGGACGTGTCCCGCACCCTCATTCCTGCCCATGCCTTCCAGAACGGATGTTTCGTGGCCTACGCCAACCGCTGCGGCGAGGAAACGGTGAACGGGCGTGTGATGGCGGCCTACCTGGGCAACAGTGTCATCTGCGGCCCCCACGGCGATGTGCTGGCGGCCGCCCGGCCCGAGCCGACCCTGCTGATCGCCGACTGCCGGCCCGGCGAGTATGGGCCCACCCACCCCGCCGCCACCCGCTACCACGAGGACCTTCGGCCCGATCTCTACTGAGGGCGCCGCACCACCCAGGCAGGCCGTGGCGGCCACCACGGCCACACGCCGGCGTCTGTACGATTTGTAAACAATTGTTTCGTGTCCATGGCGGCTCCGATTCCCAGCTCCTTCGACCTTGCCCGCTACCTGGAGGCCCGCGGCGAGATGGGCAAGCCCTGGGTATGGCACCTGCTTCGCCTCAGCAAGCTCAAGGAGGCCAAGGACACGATGGAGCCCAACGAGTATGTGGAGCGCCTGGGCGAAGCCCATGCCGACCTGATGCGCCTCGGCAGCTTCTGGAAAGGTCGGGAGGCGGAAGTGTTCGGAGGCCGCTACCAGCCCTCCGAGATCATCGAACCCCTGCCCGGATCCCCCGACGACCGATGAGCGTCGAGCCGACATGCCATCGCTATCCGATGGCGCCGCTGATCCGCTTCACCCTGCTCGGCCTCTACCTGGCCCTGGTGCTCCCCCTGCCGTTGCTGGCACCGGAGCCCCTGCGGATCCCGTTGCTGCTGGCCTCCATCGCCGGCCTGACTCTGGTGCTGGCCCTCACCAGTGAGGAGGTGGAGCTGGATGCCCAGGGGATCAGGGTGGGGCATCCCCCCTGGTGCTCCTGGCTGTGGCGGAGGGGCTGGCAGCTGCCCTGGAGTCATGTCACGGCCCTGACGCCGGTGACCACCAACCAGGGGAGCAAAGTCTACTACGTGCGCAGCGGCGTCACGGAGGATGGCCGCACTGAGGAGTCCTGGTTACTGCCGCAACGTGTGGCCCGCTTCGACGACTTCCTGAAACGCTTCTCGACTGCCACGGGCTTGTCCACCAAGGGCATCAGCCGGATCAGCCCCCCGTGGACCTACCAACTGCTGGCCCTGCTTTCGGCCCTGCTGCTCGGAGGCGAGCTGTTGGCACTGATCCTTCGCCCTAGTTGATGCAGGAGGAGCTGCTGGGTGAGGTGAGCAGCAGCCCTGAAGCGGCTCCGCCAGTGGGCTCCTCACTGAGTTCGGGCAGAGTGTCGAGGCTGAAGCGGTACCCCTGCTGCCGCATGGTTTCGATGGCGCCCCCCTCGCCGAGGCCTGCCTGCTCCAGCTTGCGGCGCAGGGTGAGCACCTGGGTGTCGACGGAACGGGGCCCGCCACTGAAAGGAGGCCAGGCCATGCGCAACAGTTCCTGGCGGCTGCGCACCACGCCCGGGGGCATCAGCAGGGCGCAGAGAAGGGCGAATTCCCTTGGGCTGAGCTCCACCGGCTGGTCACGCAAGGTGACCTGGCGAAGCAAAAGGTGCACCTCCAGGGGGCCGACGCAGACCCGCTCCTGCAATCCGCTGCCACTGCGGCGCAGCAACGTGCGGCAACGGGCCGCCAACTCCTCAAGACCGAAGGGTTTGCGCAACACGTCATCAGCGCCGGCATCCAGCAGGGCCACCACGGGCTCGGAGCCGGTACGGGCCGTGAGCACCATTACCTGGCAGTGGAGCTGCGCCGCCAGCCGCAGCGCCGAGGTTTCCTCAAGCAACTCGGCGCTGACCAGCAGATCGGGCGACTGCTCCTGGCAGATTTCGAGGGCCTCACGGGCGGTGGCGACTGCCGCAGCCAGATGGCCATCCTGGCGAAGGCGCTGGGCGAGAACCGTCCGGAGGGTCGCATGGGGGTCGACCACGAGAACCCTCCGAGGGGTACTTCCGGGATCAGTCAACTTGTCCAGGGCCACGGGCATCTCCTCGCCATCACGATGAAATCAGAAGCGGAAGTGCCGGCAGCCGATTAAGTGTGACAACGCTAACTGGAAATGTGCGTGGACGCCGGTGACGGGCGATGCCTTGTCAACTGTCCGCTCTCGCAAGGAGGTCGTGGCACGGCAGGATGGGGCCATCTGCCGGCTATCGCCGCCACAAAGATGCCAGGGGCCCGACCCCAGCCATGACAGCACTCCAACACCCAGACGCGATCCGCCACTTCCAGTCCCTGTGTGATGCCTGCCAGGACCTTGCCGATCGCCATCACGGACCGTCCGAACTGCGGCTCTATGCGGACGGCTACCTCCATGCCCTGCGCCGCACGGCGGTGCTGGATCACCACTCCCAGCGGCGGCTGGAGGAACTGATCGACCGCTGGATCCAGGACCCTTCCAGCTTCATCGGACCCGACGGCCACCCCCGCCTGCTCATGGAAACGAGCCGCTACTGAGGGCCCTTGGGGCAGTGCCGGCCAGTCGCTGGCCTAGGAGGCCAGGGCCACTTCGAGTTTCTCACGCAGTTCTCCGCTGTTGTACATCTCGATCAGGATGTCGGAGCCGCCGAGAAACTCCCCTTTGACATAAATCTGGGGGATGGTGGGCCAGTCGGAGAATTCCTTGATCCCCTGGCGGATCTCCATGTCGGAGAGCACATCAAACGTCTCGAAAGGCACACCCAGAGACTGCAGAATCTGGACCACGTTGTTCGAGAACCCACACTGGGGCATCAGTTTGTTGCCCTTCATGAAAACCACGACCGGACTGGTGGTGATCAGGTCGTCGATGCGTTGACGGGTGCGGGCGTCCATGGTGACAAAGTCGGGAAAGATGGTGACGAAGTCGGGAAAAGGAATCAGGAGGGAAGGGAGGTCTGCACCGCCAGGGCGTGGATGGCCTCGCTGGCCAACTCGCTGCGCAGGGCGCCGTAGACGAGCTGGTGCTGACGCACCCGGTTCAGCCCGGCGAAGGCGCCGGACACCACCTTGACCTGCAGGTGATCACCACCGCCGGTGAGATCCTCCACCTCCACGGAGGCATCAGGAAGCGCGCGGCGGATGGCGTCCTTGACCTGCTCCGGTTGCACCATGGCGTCGGGGATCGGGGGGATAACGGGAAGCTGGAATCTAAGAACGATCACCCCCCAGTGGTCGATCCAGGCGCGGTGTAGGGAGTGATCACGAAACCCAGCTCCACCAGTTGCTGGTAAGCCTTGCGCCCACCCTCATTGGTGGGGGTCATGATCTTGACCACCTCCACCAGCAGGGGGATGGCCACCTCCGGCTGGTTCTGGCGACGGAACACGGCCGCCAGCCGCAGGTTGGCCTCGGCCAGCAGGGTGAGGGCCTCCCGCCCCTTGTCATCCATTTCCCGGGGGATGCGGGCGTCAAGGCCGCGGAAGGAACCGCTCAGATCGCGGTAGAAGCCGAGCAGGCGACGGCTGGCATCCCGGGCCAGGTCGTAGAGGCGCCGACCTTCGGCCAGGTTGCCGCTGGCCACGGCCGCGTCACCCCTGGAAAGCAGGCTCTTCACCGAAGAGAGGTTGAGATCGGTGCCGGCGGGCTGGACCGTCTGGGCTGGGGCCTGGGCCCGGGCCGGCGGCTGCAGCAGCGGCTGGGCCAGGGCGAGCAGGGCCAGGGCGCCTCCGCAGACTCCGACAAAGCCCGATGGCCGAGCGGATCGGAGGGGAAAGATGGCGGAAGGCCTGATCACGTCGACGCCTGACGGGTAACGGGCGAACTTTACGGGGAGCCCATCGGACGGCCCACCACGGCGCGGGCCGCTTGCTCGGCCGACTCCATCGCGGCGGCCAGCTCGGCGCTGAAGGCCAGGGCTGCCTGACGACCCTGGCCAGCCGCCCGCAGGGGGGGGCCGAAACACAGGGAGGCCTCATCGCCGGGGCGGGGATCAGCGTGGCCGTAGGCGATGCCCACCGGCACCACCGGCACCTCCACACCCAGGCTGGCGGCCAGCAGGGCCAGGCGAGCCAGACCCTGGTGCAGGCGGATGGGGCCGTCCTCGCGCCGGATGCGGCCCTCGGGGAACACCACCAGTTGCTGGCCAGCGGCCAGCAACTCCACGGAGAACCGCAGGCTGGCCAGGGTGGGGCGGCCCTGATCGACCGGGAAACAGCCGAGACGGTGCAGAAACCACCCCTGCAGTCCCTTCATTTCATCCGCCGTCACCATGAAGCGGCAATCCCGGCCGCTGATGCGGCGGCCGGCGGCCCAGGGCAGCATCAAAGCGTCCCAGCGGGCCCGGTGGGTGGGGGCCAGCAGCACGGCCCCATCCCGAGGCAGGTTCTGCCGATCAAGCACTTTCAGCTCGCCGAAGTAGCCCTTCAAAACCAGGTCGATGGTGACCACCATCGCCACCGGAGACAGCCAGGGGCTGATGCCGTTGCAGAGCAGACTTTCCCGGGAACTGATCGCCGGAGAGAGGCCTGAGTCGGGGGGCGTCTGCGCCGCCAACACTTCTGATCCGGCAGAACGTCGAAACTGAAACTAGGGGCTGAATCCCCCAGCGCAGGGCCGAGGCGGGCAGTTGGGCCTGCGGCCGCGCCCCCGGCGACCGATACGGTTCGGTCAGGATCGCTTCAACAACCTGCCGCCCATGGCCAGCCTCGGGGTCAACATCGATCACATCGCCAACGTGCGGCAGGCCCGCCGCACCGTGGAGCCCGATCCGGTGCGCTGCGCCCTGCTGGCTGAGCTGGGCGGCGCCGATGGCATCACCGTGCACCTGCGGGAAGACCGGCGCCACATCCAGGACAGGGACGTGGAGCTGCTGCGGGCCACAGTGCGCACCCGTCTGAACCTGGAGATGGCCGCCACCCCGGAGATGGAGGCCATCGCCCTGCGGATCCGCCCCGACATGGTGACCCTGGTGCCGGAACGCCGCGAGGAGGTGACCACCGAGGGGGGCCTGGACGTGGCCGGACAGGTGCAGAGCCTCGGTCCCCTGGTGGGCCGGCTGATGGAGGCGGGGATTGGCGTCAGCCTGTTCGTCGACCCCGACGACGCTCAGCTGGAGGCCTGCCGAAGCTGCGGGGCCCGCTGGGTGGAACTCCACACCGGCGCCTATGCCGAGGCCCCCTGGGAGCAGCAGCCGTTCCAGCTGGCCCGGATCACCGAAGCCACGGCCATCGCCCGGGGCCTCAGCCTGCGGGTGAACGCCGGCCATGGCCTCACCTACCACAATGTCGAGCCGATCGCCGCGATCGAGGGCATGGAGGAGCTCAACATCGGCCACACGATCGTGGCCCGCGCCCTGCTCGTCGGCCTGCAGGAGGCGGTGGGCCAGATGCGGGCGCTGGTGCAGAATCCTCGCCGCGACCCGCTGTTCGGCGACCGCCAGCCCTGAGGCCCCACCCGCCATGACCCGGTACCACTTCGTCGCCGCCAGTCGCGCCTTCCTGCTTGAGGAGGAACCCCTGGAGGAGGTGCTGCGTGAACGCGTGCGCAACTACGCCGAGAAGGACAAGGCCATCGACTTCTGGCTTCTGGAACGTCCCGCGTTCCTGGAGGCGCCGGAGCTGGCCGCCACCGTGGCCTCCGTACCGCGGCCCGCGGCGGCGGTGATCTCCACCGACGAGAAGTTCATCACCTTCATGAAGCTGCGCCTGGAGTTTGTGGCCCTCGGGAGCTTTGAGGCCCCGAGCAGCGCGATCCCCGAGCCGCTGGCCACCGTGGCCTGACAGGGGCAGCCGCTCAGAACAGACCCAGGAAGCGGCGCCTGGGCGGCTCCTCGTCCGTTGGGCCCGAAGGACGGGGCTTGCCCTGGCCACCGTCCTGTTGGTAGCGGGGCTTGCTGTCGCCGATGGTCAGGGGCGCTTCCTTGTTCTTCCACCAGATCCAGTCCCGGATCGGCGGGGTGTTCTCCAGCTCCCACCGGGTCAGACCCAGACCCAGCCGGGACGAGGCGTCCAGCAGCACATCCAGCATGGCTTCGCCGTCGCTGCAGCGGGCCAGGGCCTCATTGGTGCGTCTGGCCCCGTCCAGGGCCTTCACCAGGGCATTGACGCGCTGCGCGACCGGCAGATCCTTCAGGTCCATCGCCCGTTGCCTCCGTGGGCGCACCGTATCAGTGCTGGAACCCCCAGCCCCGGCGGGGGTGACAGAAACCCACTTCAAAGGCAACACTTAGGGGGAAGCTTCCTTCTTGATGACGTTCCCGGACCAACGTCCACCGCAGCACTGGGTCATCGGGGATGTCCATGGCTGCGCGGAAGCTCTTGGAAGGCTGGTGGCAACGTTGCCCCCGGACGAACGGCTGGTGTTCTGCGGCGACGTGATCAACCGCGGTTCCCACATCGAGGCCACCATGGAGCGGGTCTGGGACCTGGTGTGCCGCGGCCGGGCGGTGTGGCTCAAGGGCAACCATGAACGGGACCTCGTCACCCGGCTCGACCTGGGCCTGGCGCCCACCAGCCACCCAGAACTGAACGGCAACGACACCTACCGCCAGCTCGGAGCCTCCCGCTGCCGCCTCTGGCGCGACCGGCTCGACCGGCTGCCCCTTGCCTACTGGGGTCAGGGCTGGGTGGCCACCCATGCCGGCTTCGATCCGCGCACCTGGCAGCCCGATCTCAACGTGCGAATAGCCTTCTGGCAGGCCTACGACGACCGTTTCGGCGAGGTGATCGTCGGCCACACCCCCGGGCCAGGACTGCGGCGGCTGGGATCGATCGTCCTGCTCGACACCGGTGCCTGCTACGGCGGCGACCTCACCGCCTACTGCCCCGAAACCCAGCAGACCCGAAGGGTCAGCGGTCTGCCTGCGGCGGACTTCTCCTGGAAGGCCCTGGCGTCCGGCCCAGCCCTGAGCTGCGCCCTCTGAACCGGCCCCCTTGCTGACAGTTTTTCGCAGCAACCGTGCGGAGCTGCTGGCCCGGGTGCTGGCCACCCAGCTGCGGTTGCAGCCCCCAGATCCCTTCGAACAGGTGCAGGTGGTGGTCAACACCTGGCCCACCAGCCGCTGGCTCGGAGAGCAACTGGCCGAGCACCTCGGTGGCATCGCTGCCAACCTGCGCTTTCCCTTCCCAGGCAGCCATCTGCGTCAGCTGGTGGAGCAACTGCTGGCCACGGCGGAAACGAATCCCGGTGGGGGATCTGCCGATCCCTGGCGCGCCGACCACCTGGTCTGGCCCCTGCTCGGCCTGCTGCCGGCGGTGGCCGCCGCACCGGAAGGGGGCCCGCTGCGCCGCTGGCTCGCTGAAAGGGGCGGCGTGGCCCAACTGGAACTGGGCCACTGGCAGCTGGGCAGAGCCATCGCCGATGCCTTCGACGACTACGCCCTCTACAGGCCCGATCTGCTGGGCGCCTGGGAAGCGGGGCGGGCGATCGATGCCAGCGGCCGGCCCCTGCCGGACAGCCAGCTCTGGCAGCCCCTGCTCTACCGCTCCCTGCTCCGGGAGCTGGGCAGCGAACCGTTCGGACGCCGGGTGCAGGAGCTGGTCGGGAGGTTGCGCCGCGGCGAGCTCGCGGCCGAGGCCCGCGGCGCTCCCCTGCGCCTCTTCGGCCTCAGCAGCATGGCGCCGATCCAGGTGCAGCTGCTTCAGGCCCTGAGCCTGCATCGGCCGGTCGACCTCTACCTGCTCACCCCCTGCCGCGATCTCTGGCAACGCTGCGGCGAGCGCCGCCGCCAGCTCAGTGATGCCCTGGCCCTGCGCCAACCGCTCGAGGCCGCGTGGCTGCTGGAGGCCCCGGGTCTGGAAGCCCGCTTCGGCCGTCTGGGAGGGGAGTTTCAACAGCTGCTGGAGGGCACCGGTGAGGCCCAGCTGGGGGAGGAGCAGGAGCTGGACCTCTTCTTCGCCCCCGCCAGCAGCGCCAGGCCGTCCCCCCTGCTGGCCCAGCTGCAGGAGCAGCTGGCCGACGCGAGCCGGATTCCTGCACTGGAAATCGATCCGGAGGATCGCTCCCTCGAGTTCCATGCCTGTCCAGGCCGGCTGCGCCAGGTGCAGATCGTGCGCGACCGCCTGCTGCAACTGCTGGCGGCCGACCCCAGCCTCGAACCACGCGACATCCTGGTGATGACGCCGGACATCAACGGTTTCGCCCCCCTGGTGGCCTCGGTGTTCGGCGACAGCCATGCCACGGGGGTGGACCTGCCCTGGCGACTGACCGACCGCAGCCAGGAGGAGGGAGCCGGAATCGGCAGCACCTTGCTGCTGCTCCTGGAGCTGGCCGGCACCCGCCTCACCGCCTCCGGCCTGGAGCCCCTGCTGGGTGGCGGGCCCCTCCTGGGGCGTTTCGGCCTCGACGCCAGGGAGGCGGCCCGCCTGGTGGAGGCCTTGCAGGAGGTGGGCTTCCGCTGGGGCCTGGACGCCCAGGAGAAGGAATCCGCCTGCCACAGCCTGGCCTGGGCGATCGACCGGCTGCTGCTCGGCCTGGTGCTGCCCGCCGGCGCGGGCCTGGCGCCGGGGGAGACGGCCCCCTGGGAGGCGGGGGTGCCCCTGGAGCTGACCGGCCGCTGGTTGCATCTGCTCACCCGGCTGCGCCACTGGCTGGGGGAACTGCGCCGCGGCGGCGATGTGGCCGTCTGGGTGGAACGGCTGCGGCGGCTGATCGACGACCTCTTCGGCGATGGGGGCGAGACCGCCGGCGAACTGCCGGACCTGATGGGGGCGATCGACGCCTGGCAAACGGCCGCCGGCAGCTGTCCGCTGGGCCTTGAAGCCCCGGTGGTGGCCGCCGTGCTGCGGGAACGTCTTGGGGCCGAAAGCGGCCGCTTCGGCCATCGCAGCGGCGCCCTGACGATCAGCGCCCTCGAACCAATGAGGGCCATCCCCTACCGGGTGATCGTGCTCATGGGGCTGGAGGCGGGCCTGTTCCCCCGTCCGGGCGACCGTCCCGCCTTCCACCTGATGGAAAGCCAGCGCCAGCTCGGGGATCCCCATCCCTCCGACCAGGATCGCTACGTCCTGATGGAGGCCTTGCTCTCCGCCCGGGACCACCTGCTGCTCAGCTGGAGCTGCCGCGACGACCGGACCGGCGCCGCCCTGCCCCCCTCCGGGCCGGTCGGCCAGTGGCTGCAGTGGCTGGCCGGCCAGCTGGACCCCGAAGCCATGGCGCGCCTGTTGGTGGAGCACCCCGCCAACCCCCTCGACCGGCGCAATTTCCTGCCCTCCGCCGGACGGGAGGCCCCCAGCTGCGACCGGCGGCTGCTGGAGGCGGTGCGTCGCCTGAGCGGCGATCCACCGCCACCAGCCACGCCGCTGCTGGGCGGACCGAGTCCCCTGGAGACCGCCGCCGACACGCTCTCCGACACCGACGCTTTCAGCGATCTGCGCGACTGGCTGGCGGCCCCCCAGAAGCACTGGCTGAACTCCCTGGGCCTGCGTCCCGGTGAGTGGGAGAAGCGGATCGACGACCTCGAGGCCCTCGCCCTCGGGGAGCGGGAGCGTTCCGCCCTGCTGCGGGGAAGGCTGCAGCGCAGCGACGGCGATCCCGGCAGCGAGGGCCCCGGCATAGCTGAGGACTGGCTCGAATGGCACCGCGGGCAGGGTCTGCTGCCCCCCAGAGCGGCCGGAGGCCTGGAAGCGGGCCTCCTGCAACGGTGCTGGTCAAGCCTGGCGAGCGCCCTCGGGCGCCTCGGCCCACCACGGCAGCCCACCCACCACTGGGGCCCCTGGCAGGCCCCGATCCCCTGGCGTGGCGAGGCGGTCGTGCTGGTGCACACGGCCCAGGCCCGCGTCGGCCACCGGCTGGAGCTCTGGCTGCAGTTGTTGCTCGCCTCCGCCGCGGGCGGAGAGCCGCGCCGGGGCGTGCTGATCGCCCGCGACGGCGACGGCTTCGCTCCGGCCCTGGAGCTGAGGGCGCCGGCACCCAAGGCGGCCCGGGACGAACTCGAACGGTTGGCCGGCCTGCAACGGGACTGGCGCAGCCGCGGCTGGCCGGTGCCCCCGGAAACGGGCTGGAGCTATGCGGTGACCGAGCGGAAGCGGCCGGGCCAGGGACCGCTCAAGGCCGCCGTCACCTGGGAAGGTTCCGGCTTCCACAGCGGTGAGCGGGAACGGCCCGAGATGGAGGCCTGCTTCGGCGCCCGCCTGCCGGCGGAAGCCCTGCTGACGCCGGAGGTGCTGGAGCTGGCCGGCGCTCTGTTCTCCCCCCTGCTGGCGGCGGAGGTGGTGCCATGACCGTCGCCGTCAGCGGCCCCATCGCCCCAGAAAGCTTTGATCCCAACGACGTCAGTCTCGACGACGGCGTGATGCTGCTGGAGGCCAGCGCGGGCACCGGCAAGACCTTTGCCCTGGCCCATCTGGTGCTGCGGCTCCTGGCCGAGCGGCAGCTGGGGCTGCGGCAGTTGCTGGTGGTGACCTACACCAACGCCGCCGCGGCGGAACTGCGCGATCGCATCGGCCGTCGGCTCCAGGAGGCCCTCACCGGCCTCCAGCCTCCCGCCGACTGGCGAGCACCCGACCCCGTTCTGGAGCAATGGCTGGAGCGCCAGCCCCGCGAGGCCGGAGCCCGCGGCACGGTGCAGGGCCTGCTGCTGCTGGCCCTCGAAGAGCTCGACGCCGCCGACATCACCACCATCCACGGCTTCTGCCAGCGGACGCTGCGGCGCCAGGCCATGGAGGCTGCCCGGCCCCCGGACCTGACTGTGGAGACCGACGCCGGTGAACTGGTGCGCCAGGTCGCCCACGACTACTGGCAGCAGCAGGTGCTGGCCCTTCCCCTGCATCTGGTGGAAGGGCTGGCGACGGGCCCCGGCCTGGAGGACCTGGAGCGGCTGCTGCAACTGCTCGATGGGGACCCCGGCCTGGTCCTCGACCCCCTGCCGGAGGGCCTGAGCCTGGAACGGCCGCTGCTGGAGCAGCTGGAGACCCTGTGGCACGAGCCCTGGAGACGCTTCAAGCAGGCCTGGGCGGCCCAGGGCCAGGCCCTGGAGCAGGACTTCCGGGACGCCGCAAGCGGGTGGCGCGCCGCTGGCGCCAGCAGCACCACGCCCTACGCCGCCAAGCCCAGAACCGATCACTGCGGGCTGGTCGAGGCCTGGCTCGCCTGCCAGGGCGAAGCCGGCAGCTACGCCGCCGTCTGTGCCGAGAAGGAGCTGGGGGGGTACTTCCACCCGGACCCGTTCAGCCGGATGGCCAGGAAGGTGGAAGGCCCGGAGCGGGACATCCAGCTGCCCTGCCCGGACCTCCTGGAGGCTGTGGCTGCCCTGCGGGAGGGTCCGGCGGAGGCTGTGCTGCTGCACGGCTGCCACTGGGGACGGGCCGAGCTGGCCCGGCGTCGGGAGCGGAGCGGCAGCATCGGCTTCGCCCAGCTGCTCGAAGGGCTCGACCCCGGCCAGGACGCCACGGCCCCCACCCCCCTGCTGCGGGCGGTGGGGGAGCGCTACCGGGCCGCCCTGATCGACGAATTCCAGGACACGGACCCCGTCCAGTGGCGGATCCTGCAGCTGGCCTTCACAGGCGGTACCCACCTGCTGGTGATGGTGGGCGACCCCAAGCAGGCCATCTACCGCTTCCGTGGCGGCGACCTGGACACCTACCGACTGGCCCGTCGGAGCGCGGCGCGTGTCCTGGCGCTGCAGGAGAACCGGCGCTCCGCTCCGGCGCTGATCGACACCCTGAACAAGCTGATGGCCCCGGCGGGCCTGCCCCGCTCGTTCCTGCCGGTGCCGGCGGTGGAGGCCCGATCCAGGCGCCGCGGCCCCGACGGCCTGGCCCCGGTGCGACTGCTCTGGCTGGGGAGCGAGCGGACGCCCGACGATCCCCTGCCGAGCAGGAGTGCCCTGGAGAGCTCGCTGCCCGACCTGGTGGCCGCCGCCGTCCAGGAGCTGCTGGAGGAGGCCCCCGCCCTGCTGGCGGACGACGGCCAGCCCCCCCGGCCCCTCTGTGCCGGCGACATCGCCCTGCTGGTCCACAACCACCAGCAGGCGGAGGAGCAGCGCAGCGCCCTGGAGCGGCGGGGCATCGCCAGCAGGCTGGTGAGCAAGGCCGACGTCTTCGCCAGCCCGGCGGCGACCGCCCTGCAGCGCCTGCTCGATGCCCTCGCCGATCCCGCCGATCCCAACCGCCTGCGGCTGCTGGCCGCCTCCCCCCTGCTCGGCTGGTCGGCCCGGCAGATCGCCGCCGCCGCCGCCGCCGAATGGAGCGAGCTGGCCGGGCGGCTTCAGGCCCTGGCCAGGGATCTGCCCCACCAGGGACCGCTTGGGGTGCTCTCCCAGCTGGTGGACGGCGAAGGCCTGGCCAGGCTGAGTGCCAGCGGCCGGTTGCTGGCGGATCTGCAGCAGGTGGCCGAACTGCTGCAGGAACGGCTGCACGCGGAGCGGCTGGCGCTGGTGGCCGCCGCCGACTGGCTGCGGCGCCTGCGGCTGGACCAGAGCCGGGCCACGGGCACCATCCCGGACTCCCATCAAGCCCACAGCGACAAGATGGACGAGGCGGTGACCGTGATCACGGTGCATCGCAGCAAGGGCTTGGAGTTTCCCGTGGTGGTCTGCCCCTATCTCTGGCAGGCGGCCGGCACCCCTTCGGCCCGCGGGCACCGGGTGGGGATCCGCTGGCAGCCGCCCGGCAGCGCGGAATCCCACCTCGACCTTCACCGGCGTCCCTCCTGGGGCCAGGGGTGGCAGGCCCTCCGCCAGCAGCGGGACGCCGAACGGGCCGAGCGGGAACGGCTGGCCTACGTGGCCGTCACCCGTGCCCAGCACCTGCTGGTGCTCGCCTGGGCGCCGGCGAAGGGCCAGCAGGCCAACCCCCTGTTCCCCTGGCTGTTTCCGGGCGAGCCCCTGCCCGATCCCGATGACGAGGCCTCCGTCGCTCCCCTTGGCGATCGGGAATGGCAGGCACGGCTGCTGGGGCAGATCGCCCAGCGATCGCTGGACCTCGATCTGCACCAGCCCAACGGAGAGCGGCCCGCCCACCGGAGCCTACCGCTGCCCCCGGAGGCGATCGCCGCCCTTCGCTGCGGCCCTGTTCCCTTGCGCCACCTGGACACCAACTGGGGCCGCAGCAGCTACACCGCCTGGACCCGCGCCGCCCACGGCGCCGCAGTTTCGGTGGCGGCCCTCGACGAGGGTCGCGACACCAGCGATCCCAGCCCCAACGACGAGGCCCCGGAGACCGGGGCCGACCTGTGGCCCGAGCAAGGCCCCCTGGCCGGCTTCGCCCGCGGTGCGGCGGCCGGCGACTGCCTGCACCGGATGCTGGAGCAGCTGGACTACCGCGTCCCCACCGATGGGTCAGCCAACCGGGAGCTGGTGGAGCGGGAGCTGCGCCGGGCCGGCCTGGAGACGGACCCCCTGGAGCCGCTGCTGCAGGGACTGGAGCTGGTGCGACTGACCCCCTTCGGCGCCGAGCTGGGGTCCCTGCGCGTGGCCGACCTGGACCCAGAGCGCCGGCTCAATGAGATGAACTTCGATCTCACCCTCGGCTTCGCGCGGGCCGCGGGCCTGGCTGCTGCCTTCGTCGAGCACCCCGGCGGCGCCTTCGGGGCCGCCTATGCCGAAACCGTGGCGGCACTGCCGGTGGCCAGCCGCGGCTTCCTCACCGGTTCGATCGACCTGATCTTCACCGCCACCGGGGCCGACGGACAGGAACGCTGGTGGGTGGCCGACTGGAAAAGCAACTGGATCGGCCGTCGGGACGGCGAGGGCAGGCCCCTGGCCTGCGGCCCCCGCCACTACGGCCAGGAGGCGATGGCCGCCCTGATGGCCCACAGCCACTACCCCCTCCAGGCCCACCTCTATCTGGTGGCCCTGCACCGCTACCTGGGCTGGCGCCTGCCGGGCTACTTGCCGGAGCGCCACCTGGGCGGTTACGCCTATGTCTTCCTGCGCGGCGCCCCAGGGGCAGCGGGGGCGCAGGCCTTGCCCGGGGCGGTGCCGGGCATGTTCGTGGAACGGCCACCCCTGGCCAGGGTGCTCGCCCTCGATGGGGCCCTGGGCGGCCACGCCGCGGCCGGCATCAGGGAGGGGGCGCCGTGAGGGACCCCCTCCACACCCCCCAGCCCTGGGCGGTGGCCCTCGGCCCCAGCCTGGCCGAGGCCCTGCCGCGTCTCTACGGCACTCCCTGCGATCCCTTGATCGTCGAACTGATCAACGCCCTCACCGCGGCCCTGGGGCGGGGGGAACTGGAGCTGGATCTGAACGGGCCACCAACGGTGGAGGTGGGTGACGCCGGCTGGCCGGAGGAGCACCGCCAGGCCCTGCTCCGGAGCCCGCTCTGCAGGGATCCGGACGGGCCCCTGGCCCTGGAGGAGGGACGGCTGCAGTGGCGCCGCTGGCAGCGGCAGCGGCTGGAGGTGATCGATGCGCTGATCGGCCGTGCCGGCGCCCTGGAGAGGCCTGCCCTGATCGAGATTCAGGGGGCCAGGGACGTCCCAGGTCCATCGGGCCTCAATACCCTTCAGCGGCAGGCGGTGGCCGCGGTGCTGAGCCACGGGCTGGTGCTGCTGGAGGGGGGGCCCGGCACCGGCAAAACCAGCACGGTGGCGGGCATGATCGCGGCGCACCGGGGCCAGGTGCCCGGCGGACGACTGCATCTGGCGGCACCCACCGGCAAGGCGGCGGGCCGGTTGCGGGCCGCCACCGGAGGCACCCTCCCCTGCACGACCCTGCACCGGCTTCTGGAGAGCCGCGGCGACCGTTTCGGCCGCCATCGCGGACGCCCCCTCGACCTCGACCTGCTGGTGGTGGATGAGGTGTCGATGGTGGACCTGGGCCTGATGGCCGCTCTGCTGGAGGCCCTGCCCGCCACCTGTCGGCTGGTGCTGGTGGGCGACCCCGCCCAGCTGCCCCCGATCGCCCCAGGGGCCGTGCTCCAGGAACTGCAACGGCCCGACCGCCGGCGTCAGCTCGGGGCCGCCGCCATCACCCTGACCACCAGCTACCGCAACGCCGGAGCCATTGCCGCAGTGGCCAGCGCCCTGCGCCAGGGGCTCGCCACCGCCCCCGGAGCCACAGCCCCCGGAGCCATCGATGTCGACCCGATCACCACAATCCGGCCGCTGCTGCAGGCCCTGGAGCCCACCGACAATCTGCGCTGGCGCCCCTGCTCCCCACGGACCCTGCCGGCGGAGCTTCTGGAGCGGCTGCGGCGCCACCAGGCCGCTCTTGCACGGCTGGCGGAGCGGTGCCGGCCAGGATCAACCCAGGGCTGCAGTGAGTTGCTCGCCGAGCGGGACCGGCTGCTGGTACTGGCCCCCCAGCGCCTGGGCCGCTGGGGGCTGGAGGCCATCCATCGGAGCCTGCTGGGGGGACGACTGGATGGCGATCTGCAGGATCTGCCGGCGGGAACCCCCGTGCTCTGCCGCCGCAACCTGTCGGAACTGGACCTGGCCAACGGGGATGTGGGGCTGCTCGTGGGCGGGCCAGGGGCATCGGCGCGGCTGCTGTTCGGCGACGGGAACGGGAAGGTGATCTGGATCCATCCCGGCCAGCTGGCGGGAGCGGCCGAACCCGCCCTGGCTCTGACGGTGCACAAGGCCCAGGGCAGCGAAGCCGAGGAGGTGATCGTGCTGCTGCCCAGCGGCGGGTCCCGGGATGGGCGTCTGCTCTACACCGCCCTGACCCGGGCCAGACAGGGGGCCCTGCTGCTCACCGATGGGGAGAATGAACCCACCGACCGGGACCCGGCGTAGGCGGGTTCTTCATTCATTGCCACACAGCATCAGATGTCTACGAAAAGTGAACCGTTTGAGGCGGACATCGGCCACGGACCCATACTTTGTCCATCGGCGCGGTACCCCGGGTCGAACTCTCCGGACCCCCTGCTCCAATAGTCTCCACCGCTGGGATTTCTCCCCTTCAGGGAGCCCCTCCATTCCTCCAGATCAGCTGGAGGAATGCCCTCCTGCATCGTCATGAAGGATCGGCCCGGCGGGGCCGGGCCGATCCTCAGGTGCCCCGAGGTCGACAGGGACAACCCCCATGGATCCCCTGGCCCCAGGTGGTTCCGGTCAGTCTTTTCTCCAACCCACCCATGGGGCGGCCGTTGACAGCGTCCAGCACTGCGCGCGTCCACCGTCCCTGGGGATGGTTCGAAACCCTGGCGACGGGCCCCGGCTATCTCGTCAAGCGGATCCTGATCACGGCGGACCAGCGCATCAGCCTCCAGCGCCATCAGCACCGCAGCGAGCACTGGGTGGTGGTGGCCGGGACGGGAGTGATGGAATGCGATGGCGATGGCATCGCCGCCTTACCCGGCGCCACCCTGTTCGTCCCCCGCGGTGGTGTCCATCGGGCGGCGGCGGCGGCCTCGGGCCTGGAAATCATTGAGGTGCAGCTGGGGACGGAACTGCGGGAGGACGACATCGAGCGATTCGACGATGATTACGGCCGGGTGGTAAAGTCTCATTTCAACCTTTGAGCAAGGGCAAGGCAGCCCGGGTGCAGGGCACCCAATCCCACGGTCCACTGCCGGCCTGCGTTGAAGGATTCACCAGGCTCCAGCATCCCGTGACCCAGAGTATTGACGGCAGCACCCTCACAGGTGCCGCCGATTCCCAGGCGGCCATCGAGCAGCCTTGCCAGGAGGACGTCCTCTCGTCTGCCATGGCTCCCCAGGACGGCGGCATCAGCGTCGCCATCCCCGAAGCCGATGTTTCCACAGACGTGGAAGCAGAACAGGCCATTGCCGTATCCGAAGCGGAAACCGCTCTCCCCGTCAGCGCCTTCGCCGCCTTCGGCCTGCGCCGTGAGCTGCTTGAGGGCCTGGCCGCCATCGGCTTTGAGGAACCCTCCCCGATCCAGAAAGCCGCCATTCCCGAGCTGATGCTCGGCCGCGACCTGGTGGGCCAGGCCCAGACCGGCACCGGCAAGACGGCGGCCTTCGGCCTGCCCCTGCTGGAGCGCCTCGATGCCGGCCAGCGCACCCCCCAGGTGCTGGTGCTCACCCCCACCCGCGAACTGGCCATGCAGGTGGCGGAGGCCTTCAACAGCTATGCGGCCTGCATGAAGGGTGTGAAGGTGCTGCCGATCTATGGCGGCGCCGACTTCCGCGACCAGATTCAGCACCTGCGCAGGGGCGTGCAGATCGTGGTGGGCACCCCTGGCCGGGTGATGGATCACATGCGCCAGGGCACCCTCGACCTCTCCGGACTGCGCAGCCTGGTGCTGGACGAGGCCGATGAGATGCTCCGCATGGGCTTCATCGATGACGTCAAGTGGGTGCTCGAGCAGCTCCCTGCCGAGCGTCAGGTGGTGCTCTTCTCCGCCACCATGCCCACGGAGATTCGCCGCATCTCCCAGAACTACCTCAAGGACCCGGCCGAGGTCACCATCCGTCAGAAGGCCGCCGACGGCCGCCGCATCCGCCAGCGGCACCTGGTTGTGAACGGACCCCAGAAGCTTGAGGCCCTCGAACGGGTGCTGGAGGCCGAGGGCAGCGAAGGGGTCATCATCTTTGCCCGCACCAAGGCCATCACCCTCACGGTGGCCGAGTCGCTGGAGCAGCACGGCTACGACGTGGCGGTGCTCAACGGCGACGTTCCCCAGACCCAGCGGGAGCGCACGATCGAGCGTCTGCGGGATGGCCGCGTCAACGTGCTGGTGGCCACCGACGTGGCCGCTCGGGGCCTCGACGTCGACCGCATCGGCCTGGTCATCAACTACGACATCCCCTTCGACGGGGAGGCCTACGTGCACCGCATCGGCCGCACCGGACGGGCAGGCCGCAGTGGCGAGGCGATCCTTTTCCTGACCCCGCGGGAACGGCGCTTCCTGGGGGGGCTGGAGCGCGCCGTGAACCAGCCGATCGATGCGATGGAGGTGCCCGGCAACGCCAGCATCAACCAGCACCGCCTCGACCGCCTGCGCCAGAAACTCACCACCACCCTGCAGCAGCCGGTCTGCAACCCGGAGGAGCGGGCCCTGTTGGGCGAGATCCTGCAACGGGTGGCCCAGGAGCAGTCCTGCAGCCCCGATCAGCTGGCCCTCGCTGCCCTCGAGCTGGGGCTGGCCGGCAAGCCCCTGCTGCTCCAGGGTGAGGAGCGCTGGGGCCAGTCCCGTCCCGGCGCCCCCACCAGGGAGCGCGACCGTGACAGAGACCGGGGCGGGGAACGCCGTCCCTTCAATGACCGCAACCAGGAGCGCAGCGAGGACGGCCCCGAAGACAACATGGAGCGGTTCCGCATCGAGGTGGGCTGGCGGGATCGGGTCAAGCCCGGGAACATTGTGGGCGCCATCGCGAATGAATCCGGCCTCGCTGGACGATCGATCGGAAAGATCCGCATCTTCGATGCCCACAGCACCGTCGACCTGCCCAAGGGCATGCCTGACGACGTCTTCGCCGACCTTCGTCGCCTGCGGGTGATGAACAAGGAACTTCAGATCTCCCGACTGGGCTCCTGATTCCCCTTCCCGGCGTTCACCACGCCGCCCTCCCATGCCTTCCCAGCATCGGCCCCATCGGCGATCGTCCCGCCCCAGCTTTCTGCCGGGTGCCCTCGGCCTGAGCTTCAGCCTGGTGGCCCTGACGGCTTTCGGGCCGGTGGGGGGCCAGGCGGAAGCGGCGTCAGGCCCCATCCTCGAGGTGGTGCGCTCCATCTGCCTTTCCGCCTTCGAGACGGAACTAGCCCAGTCCGGCAAGAAGGCTCCCGACGGGATGGCCAACTACGCCTGCAGCTGTGTGGCCGATCGCATCACGGGCGGCAGCAGCATTGCTTCGGCCCGCAGCAGCTGCAAGGACGCCGCCTCAAAGCGCTACCCAATCTGAACGGGGTGCGCGGTCAGTCGTCGGCCGAAGGGAAGGTCCTCAGGCACACATCCTGGTGACCTCCTCAGAGGCCATCACCTGGAGCTCGCCTAGTGTGAGCTGCTCCACGGCGGCGATCAGAGTCATTTGGACCTCATGACTTTCGTTGGCCACAAGGACCTGCAGAATGTCAAACAGATCCTGAGAATGGAGCTCTCCATTCTCACGCCAGTTGAGGCTCCAGGGGACAGGGGCGGTTGTCATGGGATCAACCTAGTCAGGGTTTGCTGACAATGGGACATCCCTCCGGGGGGCGGGAAAACTTTCGGAATTGCTTCGCTTCCGCTTCAAACTTCTCCATGGAGCCTCTTGCTGCGGTTGTAGGCTTCAAGGAATTCCATGCCGCTCTGGCTCCCTTCGGCACGCAACGACGGCTCAGGCCCAACAGAACCGGACCCTCCGGATCCGTTCTGATCTCCATGCCGACCGCCTGCTTTCCCTGGGATTCCCGACACCGGTGGAATCCGTTCCAGCTTTTTCATTGAATGACCATCTACGTCGGCAACCTCTCGTTTCAGGCCGAACGCGAGGACCTTCTCGATCTCTTCGGCCAGTATGGAGAGGTCCGTCAGTGCAGCCTTCC
The DNA here is from genome assembly GCA_903917565.1 of uncultured cyanobacterium. Classification (GTDB taxonomy): domain Bacteria; phylum Cyanobacteriota; class Cyanobacteriia; order PCC-6307; family Cyanobiaceae; genus Cyanobium. Next base: position 92,286 of record CAIXBB010000007.1, read on the forward strand.
CCTCGACCGGGAAACGGGCCGCAAACGCGGCTTCGCCTTCATCGAACTGGCCGACGATGCTTCCGAGCAGAAGGCCATCGATGACCTTCAGGACGTCGAATGGATGGGGCGGATGATCCGGGTCAACAAGGCCACACCCCGTGAAGGCAGTGGCGGTGGGGGTGGCCGCTCCGCTGGTGGCGGCTACGGCGGTGGTGGCGGTCGCCCCGGCGCTGGTGGTGGCGGCGGCGGCGGCCGCTCAGGTGGCGGCGGCTATGGCGGTGGCGGTGGCGGCGGCAATCGCTGGTGACGCCAGCGGCCACGATGGCCGTTGATGGCGTCAGGGCGTCGACCACCCCCGCACCAGGATTCCAGCGTCTGCTGGCCAGCCTGCGGCCCCACCGCAGGCTGGTTTTGCTGGCATCGGCCTGTTCGGTCCTCAACAAACTCTTCGACCTGGCTCCACCCGTGCTCATCGGCCTGGCGGTCGATGTGGTGGTCCAGGAGCGCACTTCCTGGCTGGCCGGGCTGGGCTTCAGCTCCGTTCCAGGCCAGCTGGGGGTGCTGGCGGTGCTCTCGTTCCTGATCTGGAGCGCCGAATCCCTGTTCGAGTACCTCTACGCCCTGCTGTGGCGTCGCCTGGCCCAGACCGTGCAGCACGAGCTGCGCATCGAGGCCTACGACCATCTGCAGCACCTGGAGATGGGCTTCTTCGAGGCTGGCAGCAGCGGGCGGCTGCTCACGGTCCTCAACGACGACATCAACCAGCTGGAGCGCTTCCTCGACCAGGGGGCCAACGAGATCCTGCAACTGGTCACCACCGTGCTGGCGGTGGGCGGCACGATGCTCGTGCTGTCCCCCACTGTGGCCGGTGTCTCCTTCCTGCCGATTCCGGTGATCCTGTGGGGGTCGCTGCGTTTTCAGCGGCGCCTGGCCCCCCGCTATCGGGAGGTGCGCGAGCGGGCCGGTGACCTGGCCAGCCTCCTCAGCAACAACCTCGGCGGCATGCTCACCATCAAGAGCTACGCCGCCGAGGACTGGGAGAAGCAACGGCTGGTCGCCCTGAGCCAGGCCTACCGCGCCAGCAACGGCCAGGCCATCCGCCTGTCCGCGGCCTTCATCCCCCTGATCCGTTTCGCGATCCTGTTCGCCTTCCTGGCGATCCTGGTGATCGGCGGCCTTCAGGCCTGGCAAGGCACCATCGCCATCGGCACCTACTCCTTTCTCGTTTTCATCACCCAGCGGCTGCTCTGGCCCCTCACCACCCTGGGCCGCACCCTCGACGACTACCAGCGCGCCATGGCCTCCACCCACCGGGTGATGGACCTGCTGGACACCCCCATCGCCATCCCCAGCGGCGACCGTCCGCTGCCCATCGCCGTCGTCCGTGGTCAGCTCAGTTTCGAGGGGGTCGACTTCGCCTACACCGGCCGTGACAGGCTTCTTGAGGGCTTCGATCTGGAGGTGCCCGCCGGCGCCACCCTGGGGATCGTGGGGGCCACCGGCTCCGGCAAGAGCACGATCGTCAAGCTGCTGCTGCGGCTCTACGCGATCCAGGCGGGCCGGATCCTGCTGGATGGCGTGGCGATCGAGGAGCTGACGTTGCAGGACCTGCGCCGGGCCATCGGCCTGGTGAGCCAGGAGGTGTTCCTCTTCCACGGCACCGTGGCCGAGAACATCGCCTACGGCAGCTTCGTCGCCTGCCGTGGGGCCATCGAGAGGGCCGCCGGACTCGCCGAGGCGGCCGGATTCATCAACGACCTGCCCCAGGGTTACGACACCGTGGTGGGTGAGCGGGGTCTGCGCCTCTCCGGCGGCCAGCGGCAGCGCATCGCCCTTGCCCGAGCCATCCTCAAGGATCCCCCGGTCCTGGTGCTGGATGAGGCCACCGCCGCCGTCGACAACGAAACGGAAGCCGCGATCCAACGCTCCCTCGACCGCATCACCGCGGCACGCACGACCCTGGTGATCGCTCACCGGCTGAGCACGGTGCGCCACGCCGACCGGATCGTGGTGATGGAACGGGGGAGAATCGTCGAGAGCGGCGGGCACGATGACCTGCTGGCCAGGAATGGGGCCTATGCCGCGCTCTGGCGGGTGCAGACCGGGCTGAGGCCGGAGGAAGCCGTGCACTGAACCCATGGGGCTTAGTTTGGATTGAATGAAGATGTCCCAGCCCAGGTCGGCACGTCGACGCGCCCCGGTTCTGATCGCCGTGGCCTGCGGGCTGGGAGCGGGCCTGTTGCTGGCCGGACCCCTGGCCCAGCTGATCTCAGCGAGGTCGAGCGCCGGGGGCGGCGCCTCGCTCACCAATCCCTTCGCCGCCTGGAGCGGCGGCATGGGCCGTCAGGATGTCCTGATCCTGGGCACCGACGTGGGCGGCGGCAACACCGATGTGATCGCCACCCTGCGCATTGATGGGAACCGCACCAGCATCACCCAGATCCCCCGCGACACCTACATCGAGGCCGAGAGTTTCGGTCCGGTCAAGATCAACGCCCTCTACAGCCTGGGCGGCATCGAAGCGGTGAAGCGGGAGATCTCCCAGCGTCTCGGCCGTCCCATCCAGCACCACCTGGTCGTCAATCTCTCCTCCATCCGCCAGATGGCCGACGTCCTCGGGGGGATTGAGGTGGATGTGCCCAAACGGATGTTCTATGTCGACCGGAGCCAGGGGCTGTCGATTGATCTGCAGCCCGGGCTGCAGACCCTGCGGGGCAATGATCTGGAGGGCTTCCTGCGCTTTCGCCATGACGAAACCGGCGACCTGGGTCGCATGGATCGTCAGCAACTGGCCCTGAAGTCCCTGTTCCGTAAACTCACACGGCCCGAATACCTGGTTCGGCTGCCGGCGTTGATGATGGCCGCCCGCAAGGACATCAGGACCGACCTCGGACCGATGGAGCTTGGCGGCCTGATCACGGCCATGGGCAGCACCCAGCTCGACACCCACAGGCTGGATGGCCGGCCTTTCTACAAGGGCGGCATCAGCTACTGGGACGCCGTCTGGCCGACCCCGGAGGGGGAGCCAATCGAAGCCGAAAGCGACGGCCAGGCCAACGCTACGAACGGTCGCCACCGCTTCCTTTTCTGAGCTCCTCGGGCGGTGGAGGAGTCTCCTCGCCACTGATGGGGGAGCGGCCATCGTCACGGACGGAGAGGGTGATCAGGGCAAGGCCGAGGGCCATCAACACCGGCACCGGACTGGAAACGGCCACCGTGACACCGAGAGCAGCCGTGAACCAGATCGAAGCGGCACTGCTCAGACCCCGCACCTCCGGGATGCCGTGCTTCGAACGGACTGGAGGCACGAGGATCTCGCCGGCTCCCAGGAAGCCGACGCCCGTCGCCACCCCCTGGATCACCCGGCTGCGGGCCTGGGGATCGGGACCGGCCGCCAGAATCATCAGACAGGCACTCATACCCACCAGCACATGCACCCGCAGCCGGTTGGGATGGGCCCGGCTGCCGTGGTGCGCCCGGTTGATCCCCACGGCCAGTCCACAGAGCACCGCCATGCCAAGCCGCAGCAGCGCTTCCAGATCCGGGCTCAACGAGAGGACCATGGCTGCCCGCTGCTCGGCAAGAGGTCACCAACCATCGCGCATCGGCGACCAGCCCTGGCGCATCAGCAAACAGCCCGGGACCATGAACGTCCATAGGCTCCTGCCTCCCCAGCGCCGTTGAGGTCCGTGCGATCCGCCTTGCTTCGCAACAGCCTGAGGCTTGGGGTGGCCGCCTTCATCACCGCCGCCCTGTCGCTCTGGTTCGAGCGGATCGCCTACGTGTGGTACCCGATGCTGGCGGTGATCACGGTCATGGAGGACGGTGATGACCTCAGCCTCCAGGCCGCCAGGGTGAGGGTGTTCGGCACGATGACCGGTGGGCTGGTGACCTTCCTGGTGCATACCGTGCTGGACGGCTGGCAGGGGGTGCTGGTGTCCCTGCTGCTGATGTTGCCCCTGCTGCGCTGGCTGGGCTGGCAGTCGGCGGCCGGGACCGCGACGCTGGTCAGCCTGATGTTCCTGATGATTCCGAGCCACGTGGCCCTGAACTGGGACTACGTGTTCAACCGCACACTGGACACGGCCATCGGCTGCGTGATCGCCATTCTGGTGGGCCTGCTGTTCTGGCCCCAGCGAGGCTTCGACCGGCTGATGCGACTGGAGCTGGGCCTGCGCAACGGATACATCGCCCAGCTGGAGCGGCAGCGGGACTGGCTCGAGGGCAGGGGGGAACGCCCCCTGCCTCTGCCCCCGGCCCAACTCAGCCATGACCTGGTGGCCATGGAACAGCTGGTGGCCCAGGAGCGCAGGGGCCCCCACGGTCAGCGCATGAAGGGACAGCGCTGGTCCCAGCGGCTGCAGCTGTGGGCTGCGGTCCAGCACCACTGGGTGCAGTGGGAGCGGCTGCTGGCTGGCCTTCCCGACCGCCTCAGGCCAGGGGCGGCCCCCGGCGGCGATGGCGGCAACGATCCGCTGGCAGCGGGCATGGCACGCATCGGCGCCATGCTCGAGGGGGGCACGCTGCCGCCCCCGGCCCCGGACCCCCTGCCATGGCAGAACCTGGCCCGGCGCCGCTCGCTGCCCCTGCTGCCGCTGCTGGCCCTGGCCCAGGAGCAGCAGCCGCTGATGGCGAGCCTGCGCACCCTGAGCCTGGTGGCCCGATGCTGATCCGCCGCTCCGAACTGCGACTGGCCCTGACCGCCGGGCTGATGAACGGCTTCGGTGCCCTGGCCCCGCTGGCCTACGGCTTCTACGCCCCGATGGCCGTGCTGGTGGTCTGCACCGGCACCTACGGGGGCTCCATCGGCCTGGGCCGCCAGCGGCTGCTGGGGTCGGTGGCGGGAGCCCTGGTGCTGGTCGTGTCGTTCACCGGCCTCAGCCACCTGCCCCTGCCCCTGGGGCTGAGCCTGGCTCTCGTCGCCATGCGACTGCTGGGGGCGGCCCTGGGCCTGGAAGTGGGGTACAAGGTGGGCAGCAACATCATCGTGATGGGCTGGCTGGTCCATGACGGCGAGCTGGGGATCTGGGTCCCGGTGCGGCTGTTCTGGACCGTGGCCGGCATCCTCGTGGCCCTGCTGTCTCTGCGCCTCTTCTGGCCAGACCTGGCCGTGGAAAGCAACCGGCAGCGGCTGCGCCGGTTCCTGGCCGACCTCGGCGCCGCCCTCGTCAGCCAGGCCGGCCGCATCGAAGCCCCCGCCGCCCCTGTACCCCCGGGCGCCATGGCGTCCGCCCAGCGGCTGGAGCTGCAGACGGCCCAACGGTTGCGCCGTCAGCTGGTGGCGCTGCGCGACGCCATGCCGGCTGTGGCCGATGAGTTGGGCAACAACCCCACCAGCCACGCCACGTTCCGCCTGTTCCAGCTCCTGAATGGGGCCGGCTCCCAACTGGTCGGCGTCTTCGACGGGTTGCGGCTCCTGGAGCACACGCCGGCGGAGCGCGGCCCGCTGGAGGGACTCCATGGCGCCCAGGCGGAACTGCTTCGAGCCGTGGCCGATCGCCTGGGGCAGTGGAACCACTGCCTGGAGGTGCCCCATCGGCACCGGCCAGCCCCACCGACCACGCCCCTGGAACCGCCACCTCTCTGGGGGAGCCTGGAGCGTTGGCTGCACGATCCGGATCTGGATGCCCTCGAACTGCTCCGTCTGCAGCGCAATGCCAGCCGGCTGATGCTCTGCGGCCAGGCCCTGCGCAGCATCCAGCAGGCGGAGCACCGCTGGCGGGCCCTGGGGGAGGCCCCTGCCTGAACCATGGCCGGACTTCGCTGCTCCCCGCCGAAGGCCTCCGTGCTCTGCCCTCCCCTGGCGTTCCTGCTGCTGGCCAGTGCCGCACCCGGCGCCGCCCAGCCGCCCGAACCCGTGGGCAGCCCTCCGCCAGCGGTCCCCCTGATCAAGCTCGAGTCCGGCTGGGGAAGCCTTCAGCAGAGGCTGGGTCTGCCGGCCTGGCTCGACCTGGAACTGGAGGTCCTGGCCGAACCGATGGGCAACCCCGCCGGTGGTCTGGTCCGGGAAGCGAGCTGGATCCAGCAGGCCACCCTCGCGCTGATCGTGAGGGTCCCCAGCGACGCCGCCCGCTCAACGGAACGGGTATGGGACCGATGGGCGTTGCATGTGGCCGTCGCCAGCTACAACGGCGACCCCGCCTACGCCCAGCGGGTGGGGGCGGTGCTGCCCCTGCAGGAGGTGGCCAATCCGGTGGGGTTCTGGCTCACCCGCGCCAGTCTCCAGCGCCGTTCCTCCGACGACCGCTGGAGCCTGGAAGCGGGGTTGGTGGGCATGAACCCCGATCTTTTCAGCACCCCGATCGAAGGCTTCTACGTGCATGACGCCCTCAACGGGGCGCCCGTGCTGTTCTCGATCCCCAACTTTCCCGTCTTTCCTGTCGCCGCACCGGGTGCCCTGCTGGTGCTGCGGCCGACCCCGGCCAGCACCCTGCGGCTGGCCAGCTTCGATCTGGCCGGCACCGACTCGGTGGCAGGGCTCCTTGGGGCCGCCAGCGGCCTTCCCCCCGGACGGGGCTGGACCCACCAACTGCAGTGGAGCTATGCCGCCCCCTGGCTCAACCGCCAGCTGGCGACCCCCATCGCCGCCTGCCGCGACGGGTCCGCCGTCCGGGCGCTGGGTCGGACCTGCTCCCAACCGGTGCAGGTGGAGCGGCAACTGCCCGGAGGCCTGCTGCAACTGGCGGCCTATGCCGGCACCGGGCCGAACCGGGGTCTGTACGGCAGCGCCACCGTGCCGATGGCGCTGCCCTGGGGTTTGGATCATCGGCTCTGGGTCGCCGCGGCCGCGGGGCTCGACACCGCCGTCAATCCCACACCCGGGTATTTCGGCGGCGGTCTGGTGAGCCAGGGTGTCCTCCCCGGCCGCCCCCTCGACCTGCTGATCCTCGGCGTGGCCCGCACGGGCTTCAGCCCGATCACCAATCCCGGTCTCAGCTACGAAGGCGTGGTGGAACTCGGCTATCAGGTGCAGATCAACCAGTCGTTCAACCTGCAGCCCAGCCTGCAGTGGATCGTCAACCCCGGCGGTGCCGGCCGGGTGCCTGGAGTCTTCGCGGCGGGTCTGCAGCTGGGTTTCAGCTTTTGAAGCCGGGGAGGCCGATGTCGAGCAAACTGGGCGCCGGATCGGGGGGACGGTGGGCCATGGGGGGCAGGGGAACGGGGCGGCCCCTGGCCAGCTGGATCCTCGCGGGGCTGGCGCTGGGTCTCGTTTTCGGATCGGGGCCCCTCGCGGGCCAGCCCCTGCCGGCGGCCAGCAGCGGCGATGGGCGGCGCCTCGAGCGTCGCTGGAACGAGCTGGATCGCCAGATCCGGGTCCTTGAAGAGCTGCTGCCCGCAGAGGCGAAACCCCTCGCCGATGGGGCACTGGCCAGCCCGCCATCGCCGCCGCAGGGGACAGCGCCCCTGCCGCCGCTGGCGCTGCCGCAGGCCAGCAGCCTGCGCGAAGGCCAGCCCCAGCCCCTCAGCCTGGGGCAGACCCTGGCGATCGGCTTCGCCAACAGCCCTGCCCTGCAGGGCCGCCGCGAGGAGGTGGCGGCGGCCCTCGCCGAGCTGCAGAGCCAGATGGGCTCCTACTGGCCCCGGATCTCGGCCTACGCCGCCGCCGGCACCGACCAGGCGAGCACCAGCTTCTTTTCCCCCACCGGTTCAGGGACCCTCTTCGCTCCCAGCAATCCCTTCTTCATCCCCCCAGGCGGCAGGGCCTCCTTCAACACCAACGCCAATGCGGTCGCCGCCGGCCTGCAGCTGCGCTATGAGCTGCTGGATTTCGCCCGCACGCCAAAGGCGCGGGCCGCTCTGGCAAGCCTGCGCAGCGCCCGTCTGGCCTATGCCGATGCCCTGCGGCGGCTGCAATTGTCCCTGAGCGAGAGCTACTACCTGCTGCAGCGGGCCGACCAGCTCGTGCGCATCCGCGAGGCCGTGGTGCGCAATGACCTGCTGATCCTCCAGGACAGCCTGGATCTCAAGCAGGCGGGGCTGGTTCCCCGGCTGGATGTGCTGCGGCGCCAGGCGATCGAAGCCGGCGGGCAGGAACTGCTGATCGCCGCCCTGGCGGAGCAGGCGATCGCCCGCCGCCGCCTGGCGGCCGTGCTCAATCTCCCGCCCCAGCTGACCCCCGCCGCCGGCGACCCGATCCGCCTCCAGCCAGGCTGGCCCCTGGATCTGGAGGCCAGCCTGGTGGCCTCCTACCGGGACAACCCGGAGCTGGAAGCCCTCCTGGCCACCCGCGAAGCCCTGCTGCTCCAGAAGGATGCGGTTGCCGCCGGACTGCTGCCGAAGCTGTCGCTGTTCGCCAGCGCCGGCGTCGGGGCCAACAACGCCAACAGCTGGAACGTGCGGGTCGCCGACGGCGGCTGCTGCGGCAGCACGGTGGCCACCTCGCTCAACACCTACGGCAGCGACTGGTCGGTGGGGCTGGCGGTGAGCTGGCTGCTCTTCGATGCCGGGAGCACCCGGGGGCAGGCACGGGCCCTGGCCCGCCGGGGGGACGCGTTGGCCCAGCAGTACGCCACCCAGCGCAACGACATCCGGCTGCGGATCGAGCAGGCCTTCTTCGGCCACGAAGCCAGCCTGGCGCGGCTCGTGGCCGCCAGGCGGGGTGTGGCGGCAAGTCTGGAGGCGTTCCGTGACGCCCGCCTCCGCTACCAGGCGGGACTGAGCAGCGAGCTGGATCTCTCCAACACCCAGGAGCGGCTGATCAGCAGCCTGGTGCAGCGGCTCGAGGCCACTGTGAACGTGAACGTCACCTACGCCCAGCTGCTGCGCGAACTGCTGCCGATGCCCACGGATCCGGACGCTCCGGTTCAGCCACGCCTGCAATGGACCCCATGACGCTTTCCCCCGAAGCGATCGACGCCGCCGACGCCAGGCGTGACTGGAGCCTGCGCCGGGGCCAGGTGGTCGCCCTGCTGCTGGCCGCCCTGCCGCTGCTGCTGTTGCTGCAGCCCTACCAATGGCTTTCAGCCCTGGGCTTCCGGCTCCAGCGTGCCTGGCCCCTGGGAGGGGGAGGGGGCGTCCCGGGAGGCAGCCTGCTGCTGGTGTTCGCGGGCACGGCGCTGCTGACCCTGCTGGCGAACGGCCCCCTGCAGGGCGGCAGGGGAGGGGGTCTCACCGGGGTGCTGGCCCTGCAGCTGGAGAGGGTGCAGCAGGGTCCGGCCCGCTCCGCGGCCCTCGCCTCCCTGAATCTGAGGCGTCAGCTGGCCCGCCTGCCACTGCTGCTGCTCACCCATGGAGCCAGCCTCACCGTGGGCCTGGAATCCCCCTCCGCCTCCCTGGGGGCGAGCCTGCTTCTGGCGCTGCGGGACAAGGTGGCTCCGCTGAAGCGTCTGCCCCTGGAGGTGCTGCTGGCAACCGGTGCCGGAGCCGGCCTGGGCATCGCCTTCAACTCCGTCCTGCTGGGGGTCACCTACGCCGTCGAGGAGCTGTGCAGACGGCGCTCAGCCGCCCTCATCAACGGCACCCTGCTGACCACGGGACTGGGCGTGGTGATGGGGGCCGTCACGGGCCTCTGGGAGAGCACGGCCCAAGCGGCACCCGCCCACCACACCGGCGTCTCCATGCTGGTGGGAGGAGGCGGCCACCTGATCGCGCCGGCCCTGCTGCTGACGCTGGCGGCGGGGTGGCTGGGCGGGGTGTTCACGGCCAGCACCGCCTGGATGGCCAGCCGCTGGAGCCAGTGGCTCTCGAGGCCGGCCGGACCGGGGGGATCGGCCATCCCCAGGCCCCTGGTCTGGGTGCTGGGGGCTGCGCTGGTGATCAGCGTGGCCGCAGTCGCCAGCGACGGCTGGAGTCTCAATGACGGCCAGTTGCTGATCCTGCGCATGGCCTACGGCGAGGATCGCCCGGGCCTTGAGGTCCTGCCCTGGCGCCTGCTGGCCTCGGCACTGAGCATCGCCATCGGCGCCCCCGGGGGTGTCATGCACGACGCCATGTCCCTGGGAGCCCTGTTGGCAGGACCCCTGATCGGCGATCTGCCGCCACTGGAACGGCAACTGCTGGTGTGGACCGGAGCGACTGCGCTGTTCAGCGGCGCCTGCCGCACCCCCCTGTTCTGCGCCCTGTTCGTGGCCCAGATCGCCGGTACTGTCGCCCTCGTGCCCCTGCTGCTGCTGGTGGCCGCCTTGGCGGCACCGATCGGTCGCTGGGTGCGCGCCGACACCTGGAACGAGGTGCAGCTGGAACGGTGGCTTGAATCTCACGGAGCCAACCCTGCAGAATAGATGAAAGAAGACTGAGTCTTCGGGCTATACCATTTCCGCAAGCGGCTGAATAGCTGAAAGCTCTGCTAAAAGACCAAACGCAAGGAGAGCGAGGGCAAAATACGCTAATATTGAGGACCACTGTTTCGGGCGAACAAGTCAACAGTTCAGTGGTAGCCCTCAAAGCCCATCGCGGCTGGCCGCACAAAGTGCCTCACCCGAGGCTCGCCTCTTAAACTGGCCTTCTCAAGCTGGTTTTTCCCCTCCCGATTCTCCCCATTGTCCAGCCATGAATCCAAGAGGGATGCATTGAAATCACCCGAGATCCCTGAGGGCGAAAAGCTCCGCCTCGCCAAGCTTCGCTCACTGCGCCTCCTGGATACTGGCGAGGACATCCGTTTCGATCGCCTGACCCGGTTGACCGGGCGCATCTTCCAGGCACCGATCTGCGTGATCAGCCTGGTGGACGAAGATCGGCAGTGGTTCAAATCCTGTGTTGGTCTCACGGTCTCTGAAATGCCAAGAAGCATGTCCTTCTGCGGGCATGCGATTACCGGAACAGATGTGCTGATCGTTGAAGATGCCCTCGAAGATGAGCGCTTCTTTGATAACCCCATGGTGCTGAATGATCCGCACATCCGGTTCTATGCCGGATGTCCGCTGATCCTGGATCAGCGCAAGCTAGGCACCCTCTGCATCGCCGACCACTCTCCCCGATCCCTGGATCAGGAGCAGATCGACATTCTCAGGGATCTGGCCAGCCTGGTGGAGCAGGAGCTGGCAGCTACCCTGATGGCCACCAAGGATGAGCTCACCGGCCTCGAAAACAGGCGCGGTTTTCTGGCCCTTGCCCAACAGAGCCTGCAGCTCTGCACCCGCCAAGGGTTCCCTGTTTCTCTGCTCTATCTCGACCTCGATCATTTCAAGACCATCAACGACCTGCATGGCCATGGGGAAGGGGATCGGGTACTGATCACCTTTGCCGATCGGATCAAGCATATCTGTCGCGATTCCGATGTCGTTGCCAGGCTTGGCGGTGATGAATTCGTCTTGCTGCTGATCAACTCAACCCGCGAACAGTCTGAGGCGGCCATCCATCGGATCAAGGAAGCTCTGATGCATGACAACAGACTTTCTGGCAAGACCTACGACATTGATTTCAGTTATGGAATCACCTCCTATCAGCCCGAAAGACATGAAACGATCGCCGAACTTCTCGCCGATGGGAATGCTCTGATGCACGAGATCAAACTGCTCCGGTGTGAGGATCAGTACTGCGGCAATGGCACAGCAACACCGTCGGCTGCAGCGGTTTCCCCCGGGTCAGGGTTTGCCAACAGATTCCAGGAGCCCACTGGCTGAACAGCCCATGGGGTCGTGGAATCTCCCGGCGACAACAGCCGGAGGAGGTGCTGGCAGTAGGTGATCACTCCGGACGTGAGGACGTCCAGCGCTCGATCCTGTAGCCCAGGATCACCACCAGCACCACCAACCAGAACCACAGTTCCGGTGGATTGGCATTGCACAGCACCACCAGCAGCACCACCTCACTGATCAACCAGGGAAGTTCCTGGCGCAGCAGGGGATTGCGGATCTGCCACCATCGCCGATCGCTCATGGCAACGGACCGCTCTGGCGCAGGGAGGGGCGGTCCCAGAGGCGATCGATGCGCAGCGAGCGGTAGCCGCCGGTGAGCGAGCGAAGCCCGGGGAGCAGATAGGTGATCGGCGTGCGCCATTCCACATAGGCATGGGCGGCGATGGTGAGGCCTTCCCGCACGGGGAACACGCCGCTGCCCCCCGAAAGGGTCCAGCGGTAGCCGTCCCGGCTGGTGGGGTCCCGCTCCAGCTCGATCTCCGCGCGCATCACCGGACCCCGCTTGAGCAGGTCACGGGCCAACTGGGGGTTGCCGATGGTGGTGGAGATGTCCTCCTCCGTGGCCGGCAGGGTGAGCACCTGAATCACCCTGCCCACGATTCCGCCGAACCGGCCCCGCTGGTCCCACAGCGGCACCACCTCCACCGGCAGGCCCGCCGGCAGCCGCCGGGCATCGGCAGGGGCGAAATAGGCCACGGCCCGCAGCAGCGGCGCCCGCACGCCGGTGGTGGCGGCCCGGCCCAGGGTCCCCAGGCGCTGTCCGGTGGCGACCGTCTGGCCCTGGATCACCTGCAGGTCCAGCACCGTGCCGTCCCGGTCGGCCAGCACCTGGCCGTCATAGGCCAGGCGAGCCTCGGTGACCCGGATCTGACGGCGCATGTCGTCGATCTGGTAGCGGCGCCGCAAGGCCTGGGTCTGGATGTCGAGTCGGATCTGCTCGTAGCGGGTCAGAAGATCCTTCTCCTGAATCCTGACCGCGTCGAGACTGACGCTGGTGCTGGTCAGACCCTGCTCGGCCACCACCACCTCGGAGGCCAGGGGGGCCACCACCTCCCGCTGGCTCAGCCAGCGCAGGCTGCGCACCTTCTCTCTGTATGTGGCCGCCAGCTCCTGGTAGCGGCGTCGATCCTGGGCCAGCTTGGCCAGGGAGGTGTCGACGCTGAGCTTCTCGCTGGCCAGCCGCAGGGCATCGCGGCGGTCGAGCTCGCGGTTGTCGCGCTCCAGCTGGGCCAGGTTGCCGCGTTGCTGCTGCAGCTGGCGGTCGAGCACGGGCAGGTACAGCTGCATCAGCACCTGCCCCTTGCGAACCTCGTCCCCGACGGCCACCCGCAGGCGTCGCACCTGACCGCCGGCGCGGGCATCGAGCAGGCCGGCGGTTTCGGGATAGAGCAGCACCCCCTGCCCCATTACCTCCGTGGGCACAGGCCAGAACAGGACCCACATCCCCAGGGCCCCACCCATGGCCCCCAGGCACGCCCCCACCTGACCCCGATCACCCAGGCCCCGCCAACGTCGGCGCAGGCCAGCGACCGGCCGGCGAGGCGGCGCTGCACCGGTCGAGGGAGCGGAGGTGGCCATCGCCGCCAGCATGCTGGATGGAAGCTCTCCTGTCAGCCCGCCAGGACGCCCAATCCGGCCAGGGTCGAAGGGTCGGCCACACCCGTGATCACATCAGCCAGCAGGGGAGCCAGCACCGGTACCTGGGCGAAGGCGCCCCCGAAACCGCTGAACACCCACAGGCCCGCCTCCCCCGGCAGCGGCCCCACCAGGGGAAGCCCGCCAGCGCAGAAGGCCACCGGCACCTGGCGATAGGGGGCCGGCAGGGCGGCCAGCAGCGGATCGAGTCCGGCCAGCCCCCGGCGCAGGCGCCCTTCCATGGCCTCTGGCGGCGGCGGCTCGCCGGTGTCCAGGCCCGGCCGCACCAGGCTGATCTGTCCCAGCAGCAGCCCCTCGCCCCAGGGGGCGAAACCGGCATCGACGATCCAGCGCTCCTCCTGCAACCCCGCCGCCGCCCCCTCCAGCGCCGGACGCTGCCAGTGGCGCGGCTGCACGATGCGGCGCCGGACGGCGTGCCGCCACCAGGGACTAGCGGCGGGCTTGGGGAGGATCGGGCGCGCCGGCAGGACCAGCACCCCGGCCCAGCTGGCGCGGTGACGCTCCGGCAAACCGGGGGCGAGGGAGCGACATCCGGCCCCGGCCGCCAGTACCACCTGCTCCGCCAGCAGGGGCCCTCCCGGCTCCAGCTCCAGTTTCCAGCCACCGGCCACCGGCCGCGGCGGGGCCAGGACCCGCGCCCGCCGCAGCTCGACCCCGGCCGCCGCCAGCACCCGGGGCAGGGACGCCATCAGCACGGTGCTGTCCACCTGGGCGAAGGGGGGTCGCAGCAGGGTGGTGCCCCAGCCGCCGCCATGGAGGCGCAGACCGCAGCGCCGCCAGCCGAGGGGACCATGGCGGCCCTGCAGCCGTCGCCAGCGGTCGGGGGCCTCGCGCAGCAACGGGCCGAGGCGACCGGGGGCTCCGGCCCACCAGGCCACCCCGCCGTAACTGAGCGCCGTGGCCTTGGCCTCCGCCGCATCGACGAGGGTCACCGGCAGGCCCCGCTCCACCAGCTCCAGGGCCAGCAGGCTGCCAGACAGGCCGCCCCCCACGATGGTCAGCCGGCCAGGGGCAGACACCCCTAGATCTGCAGGGTGAAGGACCCGATCACCACGGAGAACAGATCCTTCACCTTGTTCCAGCGGGCTTCGTTGGTGCTGGCGGCGAAGGTGTACAGCCGGCCGCGGTCCACCACCACGGTGGCCAGCTCGTGGCGGTCCCGGTCGGCCAGATGGACCGTGTACTCGAGGTCGTAGTAGGTGCGGCCGCCCTGCTCGCGCTCGTGGGCTACCACCAGTTCGGCGTCCCGGCCGCTGCCTTCCGGTGAGATGACGCTGCGGCGCAGGGTCTCGCCCACCTCCACGGCACTGCCCAGCTGGCTGAGATCCCGGTCGGGGGTGACCTCGGACACCACCAGGCTGAGGGTTTCGTCGCTGTTGATCAGGTCGTGGAAGACCACCTGGGGGCCATTGCTGACCTGCACCCGGGTCCAGCCGGTGGGGTAGAGGAAGGCATAGCGGCCATCGGGGCTCTGGAAGGAATTCAGGCCCGCGGCGGCGGCGCTGCAGCTGGTGATCAGGGTGCCCAGTAGCAGGGACAGCAGAAAACCCACCAGGCGTGATGTCCCCTGGGGATTAAGCCGCAGGCTCGGGGCACTCCCCAGGGCAATCCGGGAATCGCGGTGCAGCGGTGAGGCCATGACGAAGGGTCCGAAAGGGGGCTTGGGGCTGGTGATGTATCGACATTCTCGCCCTGGCGAGGGACGCCCCGCCTGCCCGATCGGATCGGGCGCGGCCCGTGCCCGTGGACCTATCGACGGAGGCGTGCGAGTCTGCGGGACGTCCAGCGGAGGGGGGCCGTGAGCCCCCAGGAGCGGCTGCGCAGGATTCCTTCCAGCTGTCTGGCGAGGAGCTCGCAGGAACGGTTGCTCCGGTGAAGGTGCTCCTGATTCTCTTTGAGCAGGTGAGCGGAAGCAGCAAGCCGCTGTTGGCGCTCCAGCTCCAACCGAACCGCGAGGGAGCCAACCTCTGGCTGGTCCCTGCCAGGGAAGGCGATCTCGCGAAGGACGGGAGGGCGATCGAAGGACGCCGTGAATCCGCCCAGGTCGAAGAACGCCAGCGGCTGAAGCTTGCAGCAGGTGACCAGAACCCTGCTGGAGGGATCGATCGCGAGACCCTTCGGGCCGCCCTCCTGGGGATTGATCTGCCCGCGGCGGAAGAGGGATTCCTCCATCGTGAGAGCGGAAAGGATCGGGTCGTGGATACCTCTCCAGTCCCCATCTGGCCGATGGTAGATGTGAACGTAGGGAGCTCCGGCATCGGCCACAAGGATAAACTTCCCGTCGTGGCTGAAGCGAACGCCATGGGGATAGGTGAGTCCGCGCAACACTCCCTGAGGATCGGTGTGAGGTGAGATCCTCTCGTGAGCGTCATGAAGATGCACACTCTGGGTGTAGTGGGAACTCGTGGCCAGCCAACGTCCCTGCGGAGCGATGTTGATGCCATCCGGCAGATCAATCCAGCGCCGGAGCAGGAGTTCTTCTCCCAGAACGCTAATGCCGTCCGTGATGTCAAGCAGGAACCGGCCGACCGAATCGCTCCAGTTGCTGCAGACCAGCAGTTCATAGCAGTCAGGGCTCAGGACACGGGCGTCAAGCGATCCCGGCCCATGCAGCAGCAATCCCTCACCGGAAGGGATGATCTTCAGGGGCGCAAGGGAATGGGGCAGGCCGTTGTGATCCTCCCCCAGGCGGTAGATGACCAGATGTCCCGAACGGTTGCCCACGACCAGATGGTGATCGTCGAGGAAGGTGAGGCCATGGGGATCGGTCAGTTCCGGTGAGGTCAGCCGCACGGCCTGGCTGAGCACGATCCTGGGCCCTTCTTCCAGATCAACCGGGTTGATCTGGAAGAAGACAACACCACAACCCGTGTAGTCCGCCAGCGCCAGGCAGCGCCCATCGGAACGGAAGCAGAGATCCTCGCCGCAGCCAATGGCGGCGATCTGATCACGAACGGAAGGGGGCGCCTCAAAAGGAAGTTCCCGCAATGCCAAAGACTGCTCCGGACTACACGGCTTGTCAGTCAAGCAGAAGTGTGAAAATCGAGAGCGCACCGCTGAATAAGGGGATCGGGCGGAGTGCCACCGCCGTTCCCTCCGGAGCCATCCGCACCCGGCACCCCGCCCCAACGTGCAGGCCGCCTAGATTCGCCCTACCTGCAGCTGGTTCGCTGAGCGGTTTCACCCGACCCCTGGCCAGGCTGATCGACCAGTTCGAACGCCTGCCGGGCATCGGACCCCGCACGGCCCAGCGGCTGGCCCTGCACCTGCTGCGCCAGCCGGAAGAGCAGATCCGCTCTTTCGCTGATGCCCTGCTGGCGGCCCGCAGCCAGGTGGGGCAATGCCGTCGTTGTTTCCATCTTTCAGCCGAGGAGTTCTGCGAGATCTGCCGCAACGAGGAGCGGCGCAACGGCCAGATCTGTGTGGTGGCCGACTCCCGCGACCTGCTGGCGATGGAACGCAGCCGCGAATTCCATGGGCACTATCACGTGCTGGGCGGACTGATCTCGCCGATGGATGGGGTCGGTCCGGAGCTGTTGCAGATCCAGCCGCTGGTGGAGCGGGTCGACCGGGAGGGTGTAGTCGAGGTGATCCTTGCCCTGACCCCCAGCGTTGAGGGCGACACCACCAGCCTCTACCTGGCCCGGCTGCTCAAACCCTTCACGAGCGTCACCCGCATCGCCTACGGACTGCCGGTGGGAGGTGAGCTGGAGTACGCCGACGAGGTGACCCTGGCGCGGGCCTTCGAAGGTCGCCGCCGGATGGAATGACTCGCTCTCAGGACGGCCACCAGAGCCAGGCCTTCGATCTTGTGGCCACCACTCTCGACACCCCGACGGGCGCAACGGAGCGCCTGTGATGGCTGCCGACCGCAGCCACCGTGCCGCACGTCACTCAGCGATGGGGAGAGCACACCTACCGCACGGCCCTGACCAGTGCAATGCGCAGCCTGGCCAGGTCATCTTCATCCACAACCCGGTCAGCGGCCTTCTGCGGCTACCACTGGCGCTTGTGGGGCAGCCGCCCTGCATTCGGTGCCCACCCCCGAAGATCACCGCCAGCGTTGCAGCGAAATCACTGCTGACGGATTTTCGCCGCCAACTCAACCGTGCCCTGTCGGGGGAGTGCCAGGTGGCGCTGCTCCCCCCGGCGATGGCGTCCCAGCGCCAGCGGCTTCAGACCCTCTTTGAAGAACTCAACCGGGACGGCAGCGGCAGCTTGAACAGAGGCGGGACGCCATCCCAGACCCCCGGAGCTGCTGCTGGAGATCGATGGCCAAGGCGATCACCCTATTGTCTGGATCTCCCGTCCTGGAGTGCCCTCCGGTGCACTGAGCGGCCGGTTGTCTTCTCAGCGATGCCAGCCACCAGCCGCTACAACGCCATCTCCCCCATCGAGCGGATGCCGGACTGGATCCGTCGCCCCCTCGGTGCGGCCTCGGCCACCGAACGGGTGCAGGGAGTGATCCGGGAGCAGCGGCTGCACACCATCTGCGAGGAGGGCCGCTGTCCCAACCGGGGCGAGTGCTACGCCGCCGGCACGGCCACCTTCCTTCTGGGCGGGCCCATCTGCACCCGCAGCTGCGCCTTCTGCCAGGTGGACAAGGGCAGGGCGCCGGTGCCCCTCGATGGGGGTGAAGCGGAGCGGGTGGCGGAGGCGGTGCAGGCGCTCAACCTGCGCTATGTGGTGCTCACCGCCGTGGCCCGCGACGACCTGGCCGACCACGGCGCCAGCCTGTTCACCGCCACCATCACAGCGATCCGGCGCCGCGATGGGCAGGTGCTGATCGAGGTGCTCACCCCCGATTTCTGGGGCGGCCATGCCGACCCCGACCAGGGCCGCCGGGCCCAGCGGCAACGGCTGGCCGCGGTGCTGGCGGCGGCACCGGTGTGCTTCAACCACAACCTGGAGACGGTGGAGCGCCTGCAGGGGGAGGTGCGTCGCGGCGCCACCTACGGCCGCTCCCTGGAACTGCTGACCATGGCCAGGGAACTGGCGCCGGGGATTCCCACCAAGTCGGGGCTGATGCTGGGGCTCGGCGAAACGGTCGCGGAGGTGGTGGCCACCCTGGAGCACCTGCGGGCCGCCGGCTGCCAGCGGCTCACCCTGGGCCAGTACCTGCGCCCCTCCCTGGCCCACATCCCCGTGGCCCGCTACTGGAGACCGGAGGAATTCGAGCAGCTGGGCGCCATTGCCCGCGAAATGGGTTTTGCCCAGGTTCGCAGCGGTCCCCTAGTGCGCAGCAGCTACCACGCCGCCGTGGAGGAAGCGCAACGCCCTGGCTGAAGCTCTCAGAGCCGCAGCAGGAACCCGTCTCTTCGATGGAAATCGGGTTCGGCCCCCGGATGGGCCAGGGCCCAGTAACTCAGGCGCCCGTTGCGATCCTCGATCACGCTGGTGATCGCCACCTGCAGCGGGACATCCGTTGGAATTGACGGCGGCAGCGGCAGATCCAGGTGCAGCGACAGCCCACCGGCGTCGCGGACGAGGCGATGCGGCGGCAGGTCGTAGCCGGGCTCCGGCCGCAGGCCATCGCGGTACGCCTCCAACCGGTACAGGTTCCAGTGGCCGGCAGGGGAAAGATTCAGCTCCCAATAGGGCAGCTCCCCCTCGACGCCCCAGAAGCACTCGAAGCAGGTCGTGGACCAGAGGCCGTCCTGGCGCGAGGGTGACGCGACCGGCGACGACAGTCGCACCGCCTCGATCGCTCCCCCCAGCCGAAAGCTGAGCAGGAGACGCGTCTCCACCCGGCTGATCTCTCCCCCCAGCTGGAGGGCCGGCGACGTGGTGCCGCCATCGAAGGGACACAGGTCGAAAGGATGGGAAACGGGCTCAGCCATCAACAGCCGGGGCGAACTCGGCCCTGAGATCATCGATCAGTTCCAGGATCCGAGCCTCCTGGGCCTCGATGCTTTCGGTGAGCCGGAACTGCACCAGGGCGCGCTGCAGATTGTGGTCCGGATGGTCCGTCCGGAAATAGACGTTGCCGGCCAGATGATCGGTGAAGAAACGCAGGCCGAGCTCGAAGCTGATCAGGCGAATCGCCACATAAAGGTGGTCATAATCAGCAACGGTGAGAAACCCTGAGGCGGCGGCCAGATAGCCGCTGAGCACCTCGCGGCAGAGGTCGACATCGAAGCAGACAGCCTCCAGATCAGCCGCTTCCTCCCCAATGGGATTGCAACAGGACCGCAGGCAATCGCCGATGTCGTAGTGAATCAGGCCGGGCTTCACCGTATCGAGATCCACTAGGGCACAGGCCCGGCCGGAGCAGGCTTCCATCATCACGTTGTTGACCTTGGGATCCCCGTGGATGGGCCGAAGTCGCAGCTGGCCGCTGGCCCTGGCCCTCTCCAGCACCGGAACAAAGCTTCGGCGCTCCTCCACGAAGGCCCGGCAGTACAGAACATCGCTGCCCATGCTGGCCGGCGCGCTGGCCAGCACCGCGTCATAGTGCTCCAGATACCGGGGCGTGACATGAAAACCCTCCAGGGTGTCGGCCAGCCCGGCAGGGGGGAGATCACTGATCAGATGGTGGAAAACGCCCAGACCGAAGCCCACCTCCCTGGCCTGTTCGGCACTGGCCACCACATCGAAGCTCCGGGAGGATTCGATGAAGGTGATCAGGCGCCAGAAACCACCATCCCGCTCCACCCAGGGACGTTGATCAGCACGGCTCAGCATCACCCGGGGGTGCTCCCAGCGCCGTTCACCCAGCAGGGCACAACCCTGGTTCAATCGCGCCTCGACATGCTCTCCAATGGCGACCATGTTGGCCATCACCAGCTCGGGCCTTAAAAACACCGTCCGGTTCAACCGCTGCAGCACGAACCGCCGCAAGGGGGGACCTTCGCAGACGACCAGGTAGCTGTCGTTGACATTGCCGTTGCCCAGGGGTTCAAGGCTGCAGATCCGGCCGGGAAGGTCAAACACCGCAGCGATGGAGGCCAGGTCGCCGAATGGATTCCCCAGGGTCATGGATGGGTGCACCGGCGCAGACGCTGCGGATGATCGCATGCCCCCATGGCAACGATCACGGCCCCAGCTGTTGCCGACACCCCTGCAGAAGGGCAAGCACCTCCTCGTCACTGAGCTGCTCGAAGTGCCCGAACCACATCCCCACCGCCTGAAGATCGTCGACGACGGCCAGGGCCTCCATTCTCTCCACCAGCCGAGCAAGCTCGGTGGCGACCGCGCGATCGACCACCGGCACCGCCAGAGAAAGGGAAGCCGGTTCGAGCTTGCGCAGCGAGACCAGTGCCGCCTTCACCGTCATGCCGGTGGCGATGCCGTCATCCACCACGATCAGGTGACGGCCACGGAGCCGATCGCCTGGCGGGTCCCCGAAGAGATCCTGCCGGCGCCGCAATTCCTCCTGCTGGGCCCGCAGCCAGCCGTGCGTCGTTGCCGTGGTGGCCCGTCGGATGGCGCCCTGCCCGTTCCGCCAGACCACCACCCCACCGGAGGCAACGGCCCCGATCGCCACCTCCGGCGATCCAGGATCAGCGACCTTGCGCACCGACCAGGTCGCCAGGGGCAGCCCCAGCCGCGAGGCCATCGCGGCGCCCACCGGCACCCCGCCCCTGGGCAGGGCCACCAGGGTGGTGTCGCGGCGCTGGCCCTGGCGGTCGGCGAAGACAGCGGCCAGGGCCCGCCCCGCCTGGTGGCGACTGGTCCAGAGGGGAGGTCGGGGCGCCATGGCAGTGGGGGGGATGGGCGGCCCGTCGGCCCTTCAAGGCAAACTCTGCACGGAACCCTTCTGCGGCTTCACCTTTGCCCAGACGGCCTCCATGCCGCCCGCCAGCGGCCTCGAGCTGAGCGCATCGATCCGCAGGACCTGCCCCCTGGGGATGATGCCCAGGGACGAGCCCGAGCGGATCGTGCCCTGGGACCTCAGGTACACGGATGTCGAGGTGGTGACATCGAAATTGGGGGCCGGCTTTTTCGGGACGTTGATGGTGCGATCGTCCCGGAGAGTGCCGGAGGCATCCGCCTTGCCGATGTAGATCCAACCCTGAAGGTCGGTGGCGGCGATCCTGGCCGTCGTGATCTCCTCCAGAGCCATGGCAACGGGCGAAGGCTGAACCTGAATAGTCTCCACTGTTCCCTGTTGGAGAGCCCCCCTTGATTCGCCGATCAGCTTGACTTGCTTGCGGATCTGACGCTGAACGCTCACATCCTCTGTTCGCGCCAGCATGCCCAGGGCATTCTTGCAGGTCGACAACTCAGGCAGTTCCTTGCATTCCTGCCTGAGCAGAAAGGCTGCGACATCCCTGAGGTTGCTCTTGCCGCTCTGCAGCGATGTTGGCAAAGTTCATCTTGCCCTTGGTTTCATTGTCACCTGTGAGGTTATCCATCTGATCCAGGATCTGTTTTGAGAAGGCCTGTGTGCGTTTGGCCTCCTCCAGAGAATGGGTGATTCTCACAGAGCTCCAGGCCTGGAAAGCACCAGACAGAGACACCACCGAACCCTTGAATATACTGAGATTCCTGATGAGAGAAGAAGTCTCATCCGAAGGAAATGGTCCCATTCAACATCCAATCCCACAGCTATCCTTACCCTATCCTTCTCAAGCCTTGATGGGCTTCAGATCGTTCCAGATCGAGAGAAATAACTTCACAATCACCACCCAGTTCCTCAATGTGGCCCCCTTCTGCAGGCTGGACCACCGGAGCCTCCGCTGACGTGACGGCAAACGACGGACAGCGGCAGATTTTGTGCTGAACATACAAAGCCTGCCGCTGAGACGGGCGCCATCTCAGGGATTCTGAGGTTCACCACGAATCTCGACGTCGCTGTCCTGATCGGACGCTTTCAGCCCGTTCATGAAGGGCATGTGTCATTGGTCGCGTCGGCTCTCGACAGGGCCGATCGGCTGCTGCTCCTGTTGGGCAGCCATCGCTGCGCCCCAGATACCCGCAACCCATGAAGCAGTGAGGAGCGGGAGCGAATGATCCGCGACGCCCTGCCTGCCGATTGGCAACGCCGGCTGGTGGTGATCCCGATCCGCGACCATCTGTACTCCGACAATCTCCGGCTGGCGGAGGTGCATGAGAAGGTGCTCGCCGTCACGGATGAGGAGGATCGGGTGCTGCTGGTCGGTCACAGAAAAGACCACAGCAGTGACTACCTGGACCTCTTCCCCCAGTGGGACTTCCAGGACGTGCCCTGAAGAGCGCCATCCGGCCAGCTGCCTCCAGACCGTGTGCGAGAACGACGCGCGACCGCGCCGCTGCAGCCTCAAGGAGGTGCGCGCCAGGGCCACAGCGACCTGGATAGCGATGGTGAAGGTGGGCCGGCGAAAGCCTCCTAGGCTTCGGTAGCCACCGGGTGGCTGGCCATGTTCCCTCCCGAGGCCACGGCCTGGCAGACCCTCTCGGGGCAGGAATGCCTTCGGCGTCTCGAGGTCGGCGAGGCGGGCCTGAGCGAGGCCGTCGCGGCCGAACGCCTGGCCCGCGAAGGTCCCAACCGGCTGTCCTTGCCGCCGGGCCCGGGCCGCTGGCGGATCCTGCTGGATCAGTTCAGCAACGTGATGCTGGTCCTGCTGCTGGCGGTGGCGGCCGTGTCCGCCGGACTGGCGGTGCTGGATCACGCCTTCCCCAAGGACGCGATCGCCATCCTGCTGATCGTGGCCCTCACCGCCCTGCTGGGCTACCTGCAGGAAAGCCAGGCGCTGCTGGCCCTGCGCAGTCTCCTGAACCTCGCCCAGCCCCAGGCCAGAGTCCGCAGGGGCGGACTCTGGCAGCGCCTCCCCAGTGACCGGCTGGTGCCGGGGGACCTGATCCGCCTGGAAAGCGGCGATCGTGTGCCCGCTGATGCACGGCTGCTGGAGGGCAACGACCTGGGGCTGCAGGAGGCGGCCCTCACCGGCGAGGCCGAGCTGGTGAGCAAACGCCCCGAACCGCCGCTGGCCCCTGACACGCCCGTGGTGGAGCGGCGCAACTGCCTGTTTCTCGGCACCGCGGTGGGGCGGGGGCGGGGGCTGGCCGTGGTGACAGCCACGGGCATGGCCACCGTGCTGGGAGGCATCGCCGCACTGATCCATGGCGCCCGCCCGGAGCCAACGCCCCTGCAGAAACGCCTGGCGAATCTCTCAGGACAGCTGGTGGCCTGGGCCCTGGTCCTGGTGGCGGCGGTGGTGCTCGGGGGGTGGCTGCTGGGCGGCTCCCCCCTGGGCCTGCTGGAGCTGGCCCTCTCGACCGCCGTGGCGATCGTGCCGGAGGGGCTGCCGGCGGTGATCACCGTGAGCCTGGCGATCGGCACCCAGCGGATGGTGCGGCGAGCTGCCCTGATCCGCCACCTGCCGGCGGTGGAGGCCCTGGGCGCGATCACCGTCATCTGCACCGACAAGACCGGCACCCTCACCCAGAACCGGCAGGTGGTGGTGGAGCTCCGCTGCGGCACCCAGGCCCTGCCCCTCGACGAGAACGGCTTCAGGGTCAGGGAGCTGGCGCCTCCACCGGGGGCAGAGGCCGGGATCAGTCCTGGGAACGTGGACCTGCTGCTGCAGGCCGGCGTGCTCTGCAACGATTCCGAACCACAGCAGCAGGGGGGGATGGGGGATCCCACCGAGGTTGCCCTGATGGAGGCCGCCGCCCGGGCGGGCCTGGAGGAAGCCAGTCTGCGTGCGAAGCACCCGCGTACGGCGGAGATCCCCTTCCGCGCCGAGCGCCAGAGGATGGCGGTGTGGGTGAGCGACCCAGGTGGCAGCCTGGCGGCTCCCCTGGGCGAAACCCCCTTCGGCTCCTCCGCTGCAGAAGTGTCCCAGCTGTTGATCGTCAAGGGAGCTCCGGAGGCGATCCTGCACGACTGCGATCGCTGGATGGATGGCACGGGGGCGCGGACCCTCTCAACGGCCCAACGGGACTGGTGGCTGGCGGAAGCACGCGGGCTGGCCTCCTCTGGCCTGCGGGTGCTGGCCTTCGCCTGCGGCCCGCAGCATCAGGGCCCAGAAAGCCCGTTGGAGGCCCTGGACCTGCTCGGCCTGATGGCGCAGCGCGATCCGCCCCGGCCGGAGGTGCCAGGCGCCGTGGCCCGTTGCCATGGGGCCGGCATCCGGCCGGTGATGGTCACCGGCGACCACCCCCTCACGGCGCGCGCGATCAGCGAGGCCATCGGCCTGGCGGAACCCGGCAGCCCGATCGTGCAGGGTCCGGAGCTGGAGGGCCTCAACGAGGAGGCTCTCGAAGCGGTGGTGCGACGCACAAGCCTCTTCGCCCGGGTGGTGCCGGAGCAGAAGCTCCGCATCGTGCGGGCGCTGCAGGCCACGGGCGCGGTGGTGGCCATGACCGGTGACGGGGTCAACGACGCCCCGGCCCTGCGCCAGGCGCACGTCGGTGTGGCCATGGGGATCAGCGGCTCTGACGTGAGCCGGGAGGCGGCCGACGTGGTGCTCCTCGACGACAACTTCGCCTCGATCGTCAACGCCGTGGAGGAAGGACGGCAGGTGTACGCGAACATCCGCCGCTTCGTGCGCTTCATCCTCGGCTGCAACCTGGGGGAACTGATCACTATCGGCTCGGCGCCGCTGCTGGGTCTGGCCCTGACGCCCCTGCAGATCCTCTGGATCAACCTGGTGACCGACGGCCTGCCGGCCCTGGCCCTGGCCCTGGGTCCACCCGGGGAGGATCTGATGCATCAGCCGCCGATCGAACCCGGCGAGTCGATCTTCGCCCGCGGGCTGGGCAGCGCCATCCTGCGCATCGGGCTGGTGTTCGGGGCCCTGGTGGTGGCGCTGATGCTGGTGGCCGCCCGCCTGGGTAGGCCCTGGCAGACGATGGCCTTCACCACCCTCGCCCTGGCCCAGCTGGGCCACGCCCTCTCGGCCGGCAGCGACAGGCCCCTGTGGCGCACCCCTCCCCTGGCGAACCCCTGGCTGCTGGGCGCGGTGCTGGCCACCACCGCCCTGCAGCTGACACTCCTGTACGTGACGCCGATGGCCCGCTTCTTCGGGGTCACCGCCCTGTCCGCCGTCGATCTGACGGCCTGCGGAGGGGTGAGCGTGGCGTTCGTGGCCTACCTGGAGCTGGAGAAGTGGCTCGCCCCTGGCGCGGCGACGCCGGTTCAGCGGTCGGTGACGAAGGAGGCGTAGGGACGCCGGGGCTCCATAGCCTCGAAGCGGGCGGCCAGCACGGCATCGGCGCGGGTGAGTCCATCCACCTTGTGGGTATGGATCAACGCTTCGGCATGGCCCCAGCCGAGACGGAACTCGGCGTGGTGGCCCTGTTCCTCGCAGATCGCCCCGGCCCTGTTCACCCAGTCGAGGGCGGCGCGGAAATCAGCGAACCGCCAGCCCTTGCGCAGGTGGTGGTGATCGATGACCTCCCAGCCCGGCAGCTCCCCCATCAGGGAGGCAAGCTCCTGGACGCTGAGGGTGGGGGCACCCTCCCGGCAGGGAAGACAGGCTTCGTTGGCCAGGGCCATCGTCTCGGCTGCGACGACCCCCATTGTGGAAGGCCTTGGACGCCCCCCTGCCCCGGCCTGCGCCATGCTGGGCGATCACCCCACCCCCGCCGGCGCATGAGCCTCGATCAGGCGCGCTCCTTCCTGGCCAGGATGTCGGACGACGAGGCCCTGCGGGGCGAGGTGCTGGCCGCCGCCACGGCCGACGATGTGGCCCAGATCGCCGCGGGCCGGGGCTTCGATTTCTCGGGTGATGAGCTGCTGCGGCTGTCAGGGAAGAAGGTGGGTCGGGTCACGGTGACCAAGCAGGACATCCCCGGGGAATACAACTGAGGCGGGATGGCTAGGCCATCGCCAGACGTCGCCACTGGCTGCGGAGCTGGTGCGGCACCGGCAGGGGCCGGTAGTCCCGGGGATCACTGGGGCCGTGGCGCAGCACGGCATTGACCATCAGGGCGGGGATCCGGCCACGGTTGATGGCGCCGTGGGGCACCCCGGGGGGGATGCGGACCCAGAGGCCCTCGTCCTCCCGCAGCGGGATGCGGCGCAGCTGACGGTTCTGCAGCACCACCAGATCGATCGATCCCCGCAACAGGAGCAGCTGATCGGTCTGGAAGCGGTGGCAGAAGAGCTCAAAGGAGTCGCCGCTGGCAATCTCGGCGATCAGGGTTTCATCGCTGGCGCGGGGTGCGGAGAAGACTGCCTCCCCATGCAGTGAGCGCTCCATGGGCAGGAGTTCGACGATGCGGGAGAGAGCCATGGCGCTCGCAGCAATAGGATTAAGTTTCGCGACCGCTTTCCTGGGAGATCGTCGTATGGGCTACCGACAAGTGGTGCTGTGAGGATTTACTCGCGCTGCCTGCACCAGTGCCTTCGGCGAAGCGCCGGTTCACCTCGTTCCAGTTCACCAGCGACCACCAGGCAGCGATGTAGTCAGGTCGCCGGTTCTGGTAGTTGAGGTAGTAAGCGTGCTCCCACACGTCCAGACCCAGCAGGGGGATTCCCCGCTCGATCCCCTGCAGGTCCATCAGCGGGTTGTCCTGGTTGGCGGTGCTGGTGATCGCCAGGACCCCATCAGGCCGGCGGATCAGCCAGGCCCAGCCCGAACCGAAGCGGGCGGCCGCGGCCTGGGCGAAGCGCTGCTGCAGGGCCTCGGACGAACCGAAGGCCGCCGTGATCGCTGTCTCCAGCTCCGGCGACGGGGTTCCGCCCTGGCCGGGCGGTGCCATCACCTGCCAGAAGAGGGAGTGGTTGTAATGGCCGCCACCGTTGTTGCGAACGGCAGCCGGGTACTGGGAGATCCTGCCCTGCAGGTCCTCCAGCGGCAGCCGTTCAAGCTCGGGGTGGTCCACGATCCGGGCGTTGAGGTTGGCCACGTAGGCGCCGTGGTGGCGGTCGTGGTGGATCGTCATCGTGGTGGCATCGATCGACGGTGCCAGGGCCTCGACCGGGTAGGGCAATGGGGGCAGCACGTAGGCCGCCAGCGCCGGCCGCACGCCGGCCCCAAACACCGCCAGAGCCACCAGTCCAGCGAGGCCGTAAGCCCTCAGATAACGGAACAACGACGGCAGGGCCATGGGCCGGGCGGAGTGCATCAACCTTGTTTCTAATCGGCCCTGCCTGGGAAGGCCCCATGGCAGGCAGGGGCTCAGGCTGAACGCCAGTCAAACCAGGGCCGCCTCGGGCATGGGTTCGGGCAGGGTGTTCGGCTTGGTGACTACCCAGATCGGCATCCACCTCCATCCTTGGCCGGAATGGCCGTCAGGGGCGCAGCAAGTCCTCCACCAGGGGTTCGAGAGCCGCCGGGTGGCGCAGCAGTTGCTGGTGGGTCAAGACCGGCAGCATCCGCCGCGGCCCCACCGGCAGCACCCCACGCCAGCCCGGCACCACCATCAGATCGAAGGCGGTGCCATAGCTGCAGCAGTCGATGCCCTGCAGAGGGGTGAGATCGGCGTTGAGCTGGCGCAGCAGCGCGCTGCCCAGCTTGAGATCGGCGATGCCGGCCAACGGCAGGCGGGGCCAGGGCTGGGCCGTCAGGGTGCCCTGCTGGGGGCTGCCGAGGCTGAGGAAGCGGCGGGTGCGGGCATGGCCGCCCAGCAACTGGATCCAGGTGCGGGCGATGACGCCGCCCATCGAAAACCCGAGGATGTCGATCGGCTCACTCACGCCGAACGCCGCCTCGATGTGACCGGCGAGCCGCTGGGCCGAGATCTGGATCGGCGCGATGCCGAAGCGCAGGGGCAGCGCAGGCTGCAACAGGGGCTGGCGTCTGCCGGCCAGGACCCTCTCCAGTCGTTCGAACACCCGGGGAGTGTCGAACAGCCCATGAACCAGCACCAGAGGGGGCCGAGCAGAAGGATCGCCGCCTGAAGACATCGCGGTGACGTGCGGCACAGCTAAGGAAGGTGACGACACTGTCACGACCCTTACTCGCAAGGGTCTACGGCAAGAAAACTGTTTGGAAGCATGGCTGGTGCCTGGACACCGCCTGCGGGTGGGATGTCAGGGGGGCCACCTTCAGGGGCTCCAGGCTGACTCGATCAGGTGAACAATATGAGCAACAGTGCGGCCTGAGGAGACTTACTTCTGCAGAAGGGAGAGTGTGCCAGCGAATGGAGAGACGGTGGTGGTGACCTGGGAGGGCGCTGTGATGGCCGGCGAAGAGTCCGCCTTGGACTCGGGGAAGGGAATCACCAGCATCGAAACGAGAAAAGCGGCTCCGCTGATCGCGGCGACCGCTAGCTGAGCTACGGGGCTTACGGGATCCATGGCCGAGGCTTCACTGGTCCTTAAGAGTACACCAAGTTATCGCTCATGGCTATGGGAACCGCTACGGCGGTGCCCCAGGCAGGGGCGTGATCGGCAAGAAAGGTCAGGAATCAAACACTGACAGGCCTTTGGGGGGTTCACGATCTCCCCCACCAGGTCCCGGTACGCCGCCGAAGGGACCTCCTTCCCAACCCGCAGACCACAGATAAACTGAGAATGTGAGGAGAGCTTGGATGAGCGGCCCCAGATGACCCCCTCCAGATGAACCGCTACGACGCCCTGGCGGAACGGTGGCGAATTCAGAGCAACAGGTCCGACGAACTCCAGGAAACACTCCGCAACAACTCCTATCTCCTGCTCAACGAGCTGGCGACGGAGCTGGGTGTGGAGGCGAAATCCTGGAAGGAGCAGAAGAATCCCTTCCACCGCCGCTACGTCGACTATCGGCTTTCTCCCTTTCCAGGCTCGGAAGGGGAGACGCGGATCGACCGGTACACGCCCAGGGGCGAGCTGGAGTTCGCCATCGTCATCACCTTCGACCACGGCGAAGAGCACTTCCCGAAGACCCGCTTCCTGGTGCCACTGGCCACGCGCATGTTCAGGCAGTATCCCCAGTACTGCCTGTGGGACCCCCTTCTGGCGGCTCCACTCGAGGGCTTTCCTTGGGTGGCCACCCGACCTGCCGTGATTCAGGATATTTTCACACTCCTGGATCGGGAACTGGCGATCGATCCCTTCGAGGGGCCGCCGACACCCCCAAGACTCGCTTGCCTCTGATCCTGCGGGAGGGCCCGCAGCCGTCACCCGCAGCCGTCAGCCCAGCACCGGAAAGCAGCCCCGCAGGCCACTGACGAGCATCTGCACGGCGATGGCACTCAGCAGCAGGCCCATCAGGCGGCTGATCACCTTCTCCTGCAGCTCCCCGAGGGCCTGGCGCAGGGGCATCGAAGCGATGAGCAGGAGATAGATGACGATCGCCAGCAGGCCGATCACCACACTCAGGGCCACCCTCCCCTGCCAGGCCGAAGGGGCAGCGGCCACCACCAGGGAGATGGCCCCGGGGCCCGCCAGCAAGGGCAGGCCGATCGGCACCACACCGGCGCTGTCTTCAGTGCCGTCCAGGGAACCATGGCTCACTTCCCGCCCATCGATCAAGCGCAGACCGATCGGCAGCAGGATCAGCCCCCCGGCCACCCGGAACGCGTCCAGCGTGATGCCGAACAGGTCGAGCAGGGCCTGGCCCCACCAACAGGCGGCGATCAGGGCACAGAGAAAGGTGAGCACAGCCAGGCGGCTGATCCGGCGGATACGGACGGGATTGCCCCGCCCGGCCTCCACCACCACCGGCAGCAGACCGATCGGCGAACTGATCGCCAGCAGACCGACGGCCGTATTGATCAGGGACATGGCGGCCCCGGGAACACCGGGCAATCGGTGACCATCATCAGAGGCGGGGGGGCGCCTTTGCCCCGGTTCCACTCCAGGCATCAGGATTGATCCATCGCCGTGTCGCCGATCGTCTCCCAGCGCCCCAAGCCCAAGGTGGCCTTGCTTCTGGCCAGGCTTTCAACCCGGCAGCGGCGGTGGCTCGGAGGTAGTGTCGGGCTGGTGGTCATCGGCCTGGCGGCCTGGATCTGGGTGGGCCGTTCCGGCCCCGAAGCCCTCAGGCTGAGCGGCCGGATCGAGGGTTACGAGACGGATGTGGGGGCCAGGATCGGTGGCCGTGTGGCCCAGGTGACGGTGCGCGAGGGTAACGCCGTTGTGCCCGGTCAGCTGCTGGTGCGACTCGATGACGACGAGATCCAGGCTCAGCTGCGGGGCGCCCGGGCCCGCGTGGCGGCCGCGCTCCAGCAGGAGCGGGACGCCCGGGTCCAGATCCAGGTAGCCGAGAGCCGCATCCAGGAATCCCAGCTCAACCGGTCCCAGGCGGAACAGGACAACCGGGGCCGGCTTTATCAGGCCCAGGCCAATCTGGCCACCGCGGAGGCGCGGCTTCAGGAAGGTCAGGCGCGGCTGCGGCTGGCCCGGGTCACCCTGGCCCGCACCGAACAGCTCACGAAGCTGGGGGCCACCTCCCGCCAGAGCCTCGACCAGGACCGCAGTGCCTACGAGAGCGCAGTGGCCAGCGTCCATGCCCTGGCCAAGGAGGTGGAAGCGGTCCGCGGTGCCCTGACCCTGGCCCGGACCAGCACCTACAACCCCGCCATCCGGGGCGCCCAGCTGTCGGCCCTCCGGCAGCAGCTGCTCCAGAGCAGGGCCCAGCTGCAGGCCAGCGCCGCCGAGGTGCGCGTCGCCCTGGCGGCCGAGCAGCAGATCCGGGCCCAGATGGCCTACCTCAGCATCCGATCCCCGATCGGGGGCGTGGTGATCGCCCGCAGCATCGAACCGGGGGCGGTGGTGATCAACGGCCGCACCCTGCTCACCCTGCTCGACCCCGGCACGGTATACCTGCGGGGCTTCATTCCCGAGGGGGACATCGGCCATGTGCGCGCCGGCCAGGCCGCCAGAGTGTTTCTGGATTCCGACCCCGAACGGCCCCTGGCGGCAAGGGTGGCCCAGATCGATGCCCAGGCCTCCTTCACCCCCGAAAACATCTATTTCCAGAAGGACCGGGTGCGGCAGGCGTTCGGCGTGAAGCTGGCCATCACCGATCCGGCCGGCTACGCCAAACCCGGGATGCCCGCCGATGCCGAGATCCTCACCCGCTAAACCCGGCCTGGAGCCGGTGGCCAGGGGCGGCGACACCGCGCTTCAGGACGTCGTGCTGCAGGTGGAGGGGCTCCACAAGAGCTATGGGCCCCTGGAAGCCGTGCGGGGCATCGACTTCCGGGTGCAGGCCGGCGAAATTTTCGGCCTGATCGGCGCCGACGGCGCCGGCAAGACCACCACGTTCCACATCCTGGCCGGGCTGCTGAACGCCAGCTCCGGCACGGTGCGGGTGCTTGGGCAACCTCCCCGCCAGGCCTGCTCCCGGGTCGGTTACCTCACCCAGACCTTCTCCCTCTACCCCGATCTGAGCGTGGTGGAGAACCTCCGCTACGTGGCGGGGTTGCGGCAGGTCGCCGACGGCGACTTCCGGGAGCGCCGTGAGCAGTTGCTGCCTCTGATGGGGCTCGCCCCCTTCCGGGATCGGCTGGCGGGCCAGCTCTCCGGTGGCATGAAACAGAAACTGGCCCTTTGCTGCTCCCTGATCGACCGGCCCGAGGTGCTGCTGCTGGATGAACCGACCACGGGGGTGGATCCGGTGTCCCGGCGTGAATTCTGGGATGTGCTCGCCCAGCTCGCCTCCCAGCAGGTGACCATCGTCGTCGCCACCCCCTATCTCGACGAAGCGGAACGCTGTCACCGCATCGCCCTGTTCCATCAGGGGCGGATCCAGCGCCTCGGTACCCCCACCGAACTGAAACAGGGCCTCGGCCTCAGCCGCCTCGAGCTGCGCTGTCCGCAGCGGCAACGGGCAGAGCATCTGCTGGTGGAGGCCGCCACCAGCCAGGGCACCACGACGGGCACCCACGGCGGCAGCATCGTGGACGTGCAGAGCTTCGGCGACCGGCTCGACGTGCTGGTGAGCGATGCCAGCCGGGGGGTGAGCGAGGTGGAGGCGTTGTTCCGTCGTCAGGACCTGCCCCTGGAGGATCTGCAGATCAGTGCCCCCACCCTGGAGAACGTCTTCGTGACCCGGCTGCGGCAGGAAGGGGCCCAACCGCTGCCGCTGGCCTTCCCCCGCAGCGGTGAGCGGCCAGCGCGCGCCGACCCGGCCATTGCCGCCCGGCAGCTGTCCCGCCGCTTCGGCAGCTTCGAGGCCGTGCGCCAGGTGGATCTGGAGGTGCGCTACGGCGAGATCTTCGGCCTGCTGGGGGCCAACGGCGCCGGCAAGACCACCACGATCAAGATGCTCTGCGGCCTGCTGGAGCCCAGCGCCGGCGAGGTGTCCCTGGTGGGGGAGACCTGCCAGCTGCGCAGCCGCCAGCTGCTGCGCCGCATCGGCTACATGAGCCAGAAGTTCACCCTCTACGACGATCTCTCGATCCGCCAGAACCTGGAGTTCTACGCAGGGTTCTACGAGATTCCCCAGGTCCTGCGCCGCCAGCGGATCGACTGGGTGCTGGCCAGCTGCGGCCTGGAGGGCCAGGGGGCGATGGCCACCGGCCTGTTGCCGGGGGGCTGGAAGCAGCGGGTGGCCTTCGGTGCGGCGGTGCTCCACGATCCGGAGGTGCTGTTTCTCGATGAGCCCACCTCCGGCGTGGATCCGATGGCTCGGCGACAGTTCTGGGGGATGATCAACGACTTCGCCCAGGCCGGCACCGCCATCCTGGTGACCACCCATTACCTGGAGGAGGCGGAGCAGTGCAACCGGCTCTGCTTCCTGGTGGCCGGCCAGAGCGTGATCGAAGGCACCCCCACCCAGGTGAAGGCCGCCCAGCCGGGTCGCCTGTTCGAGCTGATGGTGCCGCCCGGCCAGACCCAGCAGGCCGCTGACCTGCTCAAGCGCCACTTTGATCCCTGGCGGGTGGGCATCTTCGCCGACCGGCTGCATCTGGTGGTGGACGCACCGGAGCCGGAGCTGGCCATGATGCGCACGGCCCTCGCCGCTGCAGCGATCGAGATCCGCTCGCTGCGATCGATTCCCTATTCCCTCGAGGATGCCTTCATCGGCACCGTGCAGCGGGCCCAGGCAACGGATCCATCGCCGTGAGGGCACGCATCCGGGCCCAGTGCGTCAAGGAACTGCTGCAGTTCCGCCGCGACCGGCTGACCCTGGGGCTGGCCTTCCTGCTGCCCCTGCTGAGCCTGCTGATCCTCGGCTTCGCGATCCGGCTGGAAACGAAGCACATCCCGATCGTGGTGCAGGACCTCGACCGCAGTCACCTCAGTTACGCCTACAGCGACCGGCTGTTCGCCACCGACCAGTTCCACCCCAGCCGCTGGCGCGGCACCGATCCGGTGCAAGGGGCCCTCGATCAGGGCACCGCCAAGGCCGCGGTGATCATCCCGCCGGACTTCAGCCGTCGCATCAAGGCCGGCAAGCCGGTGACCGTGCAGGTGCTGGTGGATGGCACCGATGCCAACAACGCCCGCGTGATCCGCAACAGCATCCAGGCCACCACCCGCTTCTTCCTGCTGGATCAGGGCCTGATCGAAGACGCCCAGCCGGTGCGGGCGATTACACGGCTGTGGTTCAACCCTGGCCGGAAGGAATCCCTCTACATCGTGCCCGGGGTCTATGCCGTGGTGCTGTGGATCTTCCCCTCCCTGCTGGCGGCGATCGCCATGGTGCGGGAGAAGGAGAAGCAGACGATCCTGCAGGTGTACGCCTCCGGCATCAGCGCCGGTGAGCTGCTGCTCGGCAAGGGCCTTGCCTACCTGCTGGTGGGGGGCAGCATGGCGTTGGTGGTGATGGGCCTGGGCAGCCTCATCTTCCGCATCGGCTTCGCCGGCGACCCTACGCCGCTGCTGGTGGGTACCAGCCTCTATCTGGCCGCGGCCGTGCTGTTCGGCCTGCTGCTGGGGGTGCGCAGCGCCTCCCAGAACGCCGCCGTGCAGGGGGTGTCGCTGATCGGCTTCCTCAGCGCCCTGCTGCTGTCGGGCTTCATCTACCCGGTCAGCAACATCCCGTTTCCGCTGTCGCTGGTGTCGGCGATCGTTCCGGCGCGCTACTTCGTCGTGATCAGCCGGGATGCCTACGTGCGGGGCACCGGCTGGCCGGGGGTGGGATTCGACGTGCTGGTGATCCTCCTGGCCAGCCTGGTGCTGTTCGAGGCCGCCCGCCGCTCCCTTGGTGCCATGCAGCTGGGCAACGGTGACGGCCCATGAGACCCCTGGCGGCGATGAGGGGCTGGGGCCGCCGGCTGCGGGCCAGCCGCTTCATGGCCCTGCTGCGCAAGGAGATCCAGCAGATCCTGCGCGACCGGCAACTGCTCAAGCTGCTGATCATCCCCCCCACCATCCAGCTGCTGATCTACGGGTTCGCGCTCAATCCGGACGTGCATTTTCTGCGGCTCGGGATCGTCGATTACGCCCAGGTGTCCAGCAGCCGGGAGCTGGTGTCGGCCCTCACCGAGAACCGGGTTTTCCTGGCGGTCTCCCATCCGCGCTCGGAGCAGGACCTGGCCCGGCAGGTGGAACGGGGCGAGCTGACCGCCGGACTGGTGATCCCCCCCGACTTCCGCCGCCGCATCGCCGAGGGGCGACCCGCCGATGTGCAGGTGTTCATCGACGGGGTGGACGCCAACAGCGCCGGCATCGCCAACGGCTACATCCAGCAGATGCTGCGCCGCTTCCGGCCCACGGGGGCCGGCACCGCCGCCAGGCCGCCCCCGGTGACGGCGGCGGTCAGCTTCCTCTACAACCCGGGCCTGCGCAGCAGCTGGTTCTTCGTGCCGGGGGTGATGGGACTGGTGCTGACCCTGATCGCCTCGCTGGTGTCCGCCGTGGCCCTGGTGCGGGAGAAGGACACGGGCACCCTGGAGCAACTGCTGATGACCCCGGCCAGCGCCTGGGAGATCCTGCTGGCCAAGATCCTGCCCCTGTTCGTGCTGCTTCAGGGGGACGTGGTGCTGGCGCTGCTGCTGGGCCGCACCGTGTTCGGCCTGCCCTTCCGCGGCAATCTGCTCCTGTTCCTGCTGCTCTCGGGTCTGTACCTGTTCGTGGGCATCGGCATCGGTACCCTGCTCGCCACCGTGTGCCGCTCCCAGCAGCAGGTGCTGCTCACGGCCTTCTTCATCAACGTGCCGATGGTGCAGACCTCCGGTGCCATCGCACCGATCGACAGCATGCCGGCCTTCTTCCAGGCGGTCTCCCTGCTCAACCCCCTGCGGCATTACATCGCCATCGTGCGGGGGATGCTGCTCAAGGGGGTGGGTCTGGAGGCGCTCTGGCCCCATGCCCTGGCCCTGGTGGTGATGGCCGTGGCGCTGATGGCCTTCAGCGTGTCGCGCTTCCGCAGCCAGCTCAGCTGACGACGCGGCCCGATCGCCAGGCCCCAGGGTTCCGGTCACATCCGGTCATCACCTGGGCGGGCGCGGCCCATTGCGTCGTTGTTGCTCGCCGATTGACTAGGCTCCCTTCCCTGCCTGATCCATGACCCCTCGATCGGCACGCCCCTGGTCCCGGGCGGTTCTGGCCTCGCCGGTGCTGCTGGGCCTGCTGCTCCCCGCTCCGGCGGCAGCCTCCACCTACCAGGCCCTCTGCGGCAACAATCCCTGCACCATCAACCTCGACGCCAACGGCATCGGCGGCATGAACGGCTTCATCCCCATCGGCAGGATCGCCCAGGGGTTCACCGGTGGTCAGGAGAGCTACGACGCCACCAACGGCACCGCGGGCGCCCTCGGCGGTGGCACGGCCGGGGCCATCGCCGGCGGCCTGCTGCTCGGCCCGATCGGGCTGGTGGGGGGCATGGTGGGAGGGGCCTTCGCCGGCTCCAAGGCCGGCAAGACGGCCGACCTTTACTTCACCGTGATCGGCTACGACAGCTACGGCAAGAAAACCACCCTGAGCTTTCGGTTCGTGAATCCGAAACCAGCCAATCAGCTGAAGATGGAACTGCCCATGTTCACGGGGCTGGCGATGGGCAAGGTGCGTCCCGTCAACGAACTGCGCCGCAACGGTGATGCCCTGCCCCAGCAGTTGAGCGACGCACCATCGCCGATGAGGATCCCCTCCCAGTCCTATGTGGCGCCGTCGCGCTACCGCTGAGGCGCCGGCAGCGAAGGTCAGCGACCCTCCACCTCGGTTCTGAGCTGCTCCAGGGAGGCCTGCATGGCGTCCACCACCTGCCGGTAACAGCCCTCCACATAGGCCCGGTCGCGGCTGGCCCCATGGCCGGAGCGCTCGAACCGGATCGGCGCGCAGACCCGGGTATGGATCTGCACGGGCAGGGGCAGGTTGAGCAGCGGGCCCAGGGCCAGGCCCCAGGGCAGGCCCAGGTAGAGGGGCATCACCTCGGGGTCGATGCCGAACAACCAGGGCATCCCCCGCTCGTGCAGGGTTCGGAACTGGGGGTAGAGATCCTCGATCACCACCAGGGTGTCGTGGGCCCCCCAGGAGATCAGGGGCACGATCGGCAGGTCATGCCAGATCGCCAGCCGCAGGAAGCCGGTGCGGCCGGCGAAATGGATGCGGCCCCGATCCCGGTGGGGACGAAAGGTGTCCTGGCCGCCGCCGGGATACACCAGCAGGCTGTCGCCCTGCTCCAGGGCCGCCAGGGCGAGGCGGGGGTGATACGGGATCGCACCGGTGCGCGACGCCAGATCGGCCAACGGCGGGTAGCCCATCCAGACCTTCGGATGGGCCAGCCCCGACACGCGGCGCTCCAGGCCGTAACGGCGGAACCAGTCGTACATGAACATGTGCATGTCCGGCGCCGCCAGGCCGCCGTTGTGGGTGCCGACGAACAGCAGGCGGCCACTGGCGGGGATCTGCTGCCAGCCGTCGCTGACGACGCGGAAGTAATGACGGTGCAGCCAGCCCCAGAAGGGCATCAGCTGCCGGATCAGCTCCGGATCCCGGCGTCGCCAGCGCTGCAAAGCGAGCTGGCTGGAAACGGGCATGGGCGAAAGCGAAGGCAGGTGGCTGGAGTCTGCCCAGCCGCCGGTGCCTGTGCGCGGGGGGGGAGGGAGGGGTGACTCCAGGTTGTTGCGGCTGACAGCCGTCCCAGGGAGACTCTTGCCAACGGCTGAGCGAGTGGGCAACTCGGCATTAGTGATGGATACCCTGGGCGACAAGGTTGCCAGTGCCGCTTGTGAGGTGGTCTAGGTTTTCTAGACAGGTCCCATCGTTAACCCGTGAGCCTGGACACCGCCCCTGAGCAAGTGACGTGACCCCCATCAGTGGTCCAGTTCCTATGAGAGCTGGTGGGGTGATCAGGCCGCTTTCCATTGCTGGAGGACTTCCAGGGGCGTACGCCCCTGGAGAGCCGAATGCGGTCTGTAGGTGTTGTACTCCATCCTGTG